>JAGZGX010000026.1:0-32779 GCA_018367075.1 Collinsella sp. | reverse complement strand
GCATGCATTCCACCCTGGGCTACATGTCTCCAGTGGAATACGAGCGGCAATACGCTTGAGGATCCTTAAAAGAAAGTCCAGTTTATCCTTCCCACTCCAAAAGCCTCCCATTTCTCATGTCCAAGAAATGGGAGGCAGTTCATTGTCCGTTCTAGCGGGCTTAATCAGGTGATCGGTTAACGCGCAGTAGTGCAGGCAAACCTTACGCAAACAGGCCGTAGATGCTGATGTTGGCCTTGGCGTAGAGGCCGTTAGCATACTCGGTCCACTTGGAGCTGGCGCTCGAAGCCTGCGAAGAGTACTGCTGGTAGGCGGTGTAATAGGCGGTCATGGCCTGCTTGTAGGTAGCGCTATCGGCCGTAAAGGCATCGTCAGCGAAGGCCTTGGCATAGGTGCTGTCGGCATCCTTCCAGGTGCCCTTCTCGCTATCCCACTCGTCACCGGCAAGGTTGATGATGTAGTCGGCGTAGTCCTTGCTCGCGGTCTCCTCGTTGCCGTCAGCAGGCTCGGTCGGAGCGGTCGGCATGCTTGCGGAGCTATCGCCCACCTTCTTCTTGTAGAGCTTCTGCAGCATCGCGGACTGGCGGACGATCTGCTTGGCCTGGTCCTTGGACACGCCATACTGCGTGGCCATGGTCTTGTAGTCCGAAGTGCCGATGGAATCCTCGGCGTATTTCTTCATCTCCTTAGAAGAGACGGTGATGCCCTCGTCCTCGGCAGCGTCGAGCAGGATCTTGTTGCGCACGTAGGACAGGATGACGTCGGCAGAGGGAGCGGTGTAGTTGCCATCGCCATCCTTGACGGTGTCGAGGCTGTACTGGCTCTCAATGGCCTCGCGCGCGGTGATGTCGCTCTTCTTGCCGTTGTAGCTGTAGCTTGCCACGGTCGAATCGAGCTGGTCCTCGGTGAGGGTCGCCGAGCCGACGCCCTTGCCGCCAAAACCACCGTTGCCGATAAAGAAGCCGACCACAGCAGCGATCACGACTGCAACCACGAAGGCGGCAATCATCGTCTTCTTGTGCTTGGATGCGCGGTCGTCTTCGTCGGAACCCAGGATATCGTCGTCCTCGTCCTGCTCCTCGGGCATGAGGTTCTCGTCGGCGGCGTCCGCGGCGATCTTTGCCTCCAGGCGAGCGTCCTCCTCCTCGGCCGTCGTACCGGCGGCAATATGTTCGGCAGACGTACCGGCGACCAGATCGATCTTCTCCTCCTCATCACCGTCGGGGCCTTCGCCGCGCTCGATGATCTGGATGCCGTCGATCTCGTCCTTCTCGTCCTTCTTTTGAATCAGACCCATATCAGTTACTCCTTGTTAGGAAACATAGTCCGCAATAGAATACGCCCGACAAAGCGCCGGGCGTATTGATTCTCAGGTTATACGCAAACACTTAAGTACTATTTAGGCGTTTGCAGTCTGCATGCCTTAGGCCAGGTGCGCGATAACGGCATCGGCAAAGGCCTGCGTGCCCACAGCGCCCTCAACGGAGCCGGTCTGGGCACGACGAACGTCGCCGGTAACCTGCTCACCCTCGTCGAGCGTGGCAGAAACGGCGGCGCGAATGCGATTGGCCGCGTCGTTCTCGCCCAGGTGATCGAGCATCATAGCCGCGGACAGAATCTCGGCCGTGGGGTTGGCGATATCCTGGCCAGCGATATCGGGCGCGGAGCCGTGCGTCGCCTCGAAGATGGCGCAGTCGGCACCGATGTTGGAACCCGGAGCCATACCCAGTCCACCTACCAGACCGGCGCACAGGTCGCTCACAATGTCACCGTACAGGTTGGGCAGCACCAGGACATCGAAGTCGTTGGGGTTCTGGACCAGGCCCATGCAGGTGGCGTCGACAATCTTGTCGTTGAACTCGATATCGGGATAGTTGGCGGCCACCTCGCGCGCAACGCGCAGGAACAGGCCATCGGTCGCCTTCATGATGTTGGCCTTATGCACGGCCGTCACCTTTTTGCGGCCGCAGCGGCGGGCGTACTCAAAAGCGTACTCCACAATGCGGCGGCTCTTGGCGATGGAAATCGGCTTGATTGAGATGGCGGAATCCGCGGCGAAGGTCTTCTGGCCCGAGCGCTCGACGAGCTGCGAGAGCTCCTCGACCTCGGCAGCGCCCTCATCGAACTCGATGCCGGCATAGAGGTCCTCGGTGTTCTCGCGCACGATAACCAGGTCGACGTCGCGGAAGCGCGAGCCGTTGCCCGGCTGCGACAGGCAGGGGCGCACGCAGGCATACAGGTCGAAGTGCTTGCGCAGGGCCACGTTAACGCTGCGGAAACCCGTGCCGACCGGCGTGGTGATGGGGCCCTTGATAGCAACCTTGGTCTCGGCGACCGCATCGAGCACATGTTGGGGCAGCGGCGTGCCAAACTCGTCCATGACGCCGGCACCGGCCTCCTGGACGTTCCAGTTGATCTGGACACCAGTGGCCTCGACCACGCGGCGCATAGCCTGCGTAATCTCGGGACCGATACCGTCACCAGGAATCAGGACTACATCGTGCGCCATAATCTGTTACTCCTCGTCTTCGGCGTCGTCAGATTTTTTTACGCTAGCACGCTTCTTCTTTTTGGAGAGATCCAGGCCAAAACGTTTAACAAGCATTTCGCAAATCTCGCTCGAACGGACCTTGAGATAGCTGCCCTTGCCGTTTTCGGCATCGAACTTAAGGCGCAGCGCGAGCTTCTCGGCGACCTCGGCGTCGATCTCGCCCTGGCCAAACTCGTACAGGCAACCGAGCATGTCGCGATACTCGAGGTCGCCGTGGTAGCACTGGATGGCCTCGTCCAGGATGGGCCAAGCCTCGCGCGAACGCTCGACGCTCGTGGCGCCCCACACACACAGCAGGCGGAAGGCGGCGTAACGCAGCGTGGAGGAAATCTCGTCGAACAGCGCAGTCTCGGCGCCCTCAAAGGCATCGCCCAGCTGCTCGGGGCAGGTGGCGGCGAGCGCCGCCAGGGCATCGAGGGCCTCCCAGCGGGTCTGAGCCTCGGGGCGGTCGAGTGCCTCGATCAGCGCGGGCACGCAGGGCACGACGCGCTGCGGATCGCGCTCGGCCAGCAGGTGCAGCACGCGGGCGGCAAACTGGCGGATACGGCGCGTGGGGCAGCCGAGCTCCTTGACCAGACGGTCGACGGCGTTCTCGTTCTCCTCTGCCAGCTGAAGCTGTGCCAGCTCCTCGTCGGTGAGCTGTTCTTCCTTGTTTTCTGCCATAGTTACCTCTTCTTACTATTTCTTAGCGTGCTTGCCAGCACCCTTGCTGTCATCGGTGACCGAGATGAGCTGTCGGTCGGCTGCACCATTGTGACGCGCGCGGCGGCGCTCCTCGGCGTCGCCCGCATCGGCGGCGGCGCGGTGTGCCTTGTTGACGTTAAAGACCTCATCGTGCTTGCGCCATGGGCCGACGGACTCGCCAAAGCTCATCTTAAGACCGGCGATAAAACCGCCGAGCCAGCCGATCGGCGCAAACTGCACCAGCGGGAACAGCGAGAACACCCAGGTCAGCAGGACGACTGCCGCCGCTCCTGTAAAATTGGCAATCCAGTAGTCGCGCTTGGTGATGACGCGCTTTTCGCACGCCCACTGGCCGCACAAAAAGCCGATGTAGATCGCAAAGAGAAAGAGCACCAGCGCAAGCACCACGAACGTCCAGCTCATGGGCGCTACTCCCCGTGATGGTGGCCGCAGCAGCACTCGTGGCCGTCGTCATGGCCGTGGCCGCCGCAGCACTCGTGGTCCTCGCCATGGTGGTGGCCGCAACCGCACTCGTGGTCGTCGCCATGCTCGCCGCAACCGCAGCCTTCCTCGTGAGCGCCATGCTCTTCGGGACGATACTGCGACCAGTCCAGACCGGCGGCAATGGCGTCGGCCTCCTCCTTATAGAGGACCGTGATGGCCTGGGTACCCAGCTTGGCGCCGCCGATGGCGTCGAGCATGTCATAGAGCGTAAAGGCGACGTCGGCGCCGGGCAGCGCGAGCTCGCGATCATCGGCGTAGGCGAGCGCCAGACGCAGGTCCTTAATGAAGTGCTCGACCATAAAGCCGGGCTTGTAGTCGCCGTCGAGCGCCTTGGGCGCCAGGCTCTCCATGGCGCCGGACTTACCGGTGCCGCCCAGGATCATCTGGCGGGTCTTCTCCAGGTCAAGGCCGCTCAGCTCGGCAAATGCCATGGCGTCCGCCATGCCGACCATGCAGGCGCCCAGCGACACCTGATTGGCGAGCTTGGCAGCCTGGCCCTTGCCGGCGCCGTCGAAGCAGCAGATGTTGGCCGCAAAGGTGGCAAGGATGTCGCGGACCGGGGCGATGTCGTTCTCGGTAGCGCCCACGATAGCCGTGAGCGTGCCGGCGATAGCACCCGACTCGCCGCCGGTGACGGGGCAGTCAAACGCCATGCGACCAGAAACCTGGGCGGCCTCGGCAATGTCACGGGCGAGCTCGGGCGAGCTCGTGGTGAGATCGATCAAGACCGCGCCCGGCTTGGTGCACGCAAGCAGGCCGTTGCCCGCCAGATAGAGCTCCTCGACCTCGGAGGGATAGCCCACCATGGTAAAGACGACATCGGCGTTCGCCACGGCCTCGGCCGGCGTATCGGCCCAGACGGCGCCGCGCTCGATAAGCGCGGCGGCCTTGGACTTGGTGCGGTTGTTGACCGTGACGGGGTAGCCGGCGTCCAGGATGTGGCCGGCGATGGGGGCACCCATGATTCCGGTGCCAATGAATGCGACGGAGAGCTTGTTTGCCATGAAACCTTTCCTTTTGGGTTGGGTGTTGTTACCAGGTTGAATACTCGGTGCCAGCGTTTGGGCTGTGAGTCGAGGGCGATTACGGACGCAGCGCTTGCCTACTGACCGCGCACGCGGCGGGCGATACGGTCGGAAAGCGACGCCTTGTCGGCGCGGTTCTTACCCCAAAACGCGCAGCCCACCATGCCGGGGCCCACGTGCGAGCCGATGGTGGGACCCACGGAGCCGCGAATGATCGTGACGTCGGCGCAACCCTCCTCCTTGCGGATGGCGGCTTCGAGCCAGTCACCATCCTTTTCGGCATCGGCCGTCATGATGGCGATGGGCATGGTGCGATCGGGCACGTAGTTCTCGCGGAACGACTTGAGGATGGACTTGAGCGCCTTCTTGCGGCCGCGGTTGACGCCGATCAGCGACAGCGAGCCGGCCAGGTCGTAGGAGAGCTCGGGCTTGACGTCGAGCTTTGCCGTGAGCTGCGCCGCCGCGGGAGGAATGCGGCCGCCGGCAGCCAGTGCGTCGAAGCTCTCGAGCGTAAAGTAGCCGTGCACGTAGGTCTTTGCCTCGTTTGCCCAATCGACCAGCTGCTTGGCGGTCAGTCCCGCCGAACGCTGGCGCACGGCCTCGAGCGCCAAGAGCGCACCGGTCGCGCAGGGCAGAGCGTTGTCGACCACGTAGAGCTCAAAGTTGGGATACTCGGCGCGCACGACATCTGCCGCCTGGCACGCGGAGTTGTAGCTCGACGACAGCGCCGAGGTAAAGCACAGGTAGACCGTGGGCGTGCCCTCTTTGGCGCACTCGGTAAAAAACTCGATATAGCGACCGAGCGACACAGCCGAGGTGGACACGCGGGCACCGGCGCGCATGCGGTCGTAGAACTCCTTAGGGCTCATGCTCGACCAGATGTCGTCTGTGCGCTCCTCGCCATCGATAATGAAAGGGAAACCCAGGATATCGACATCGAGGTTCGCGGCGACCTCGGGGCTAAAGTCGCAGCAGGTATCGACGACGATGCGGCAACGGTTCGAATGACCGGCGGATGCGGCCTTGTCCATCAAAGCGACTCCTTACGTAAAAAGGCGGCCACCCGCATGGGATGGCCGCCAACCGTTAACTCATGCAAGTTAACGTATTTTACTCGTCAAGTGTTTCGATGCGGGGCTTGATGATGCCATATCCACCATTCTTACGGTGATACACCACATTGATGAGACCGGTCGTCGCGTTCTCGAACACGTAGAAGTCGTGGCCCAGCAAATCGGTCTGCACCAGCGCCTGCTCCTCGGTCATCGGGGTGACATCGATGACCTTCTCGCGGACGAGCAGGTCGTCGTCCTCCTCGGGCAGCAGCAGGTCGGCCAGATCCTCAACGCGCTCGACCGGCGCGACATCCGCGGCACTGGCACCACCCTGGCGGTTGTCCACGACCTTGGTCTTGAACTTGCGCAGCTGGCGGGTGACCTTGTCGGCGGAGAGATCGATGGCGGCATACATATCTGCGCCGTGCTCGGCAACGCGAATCACAGAGCCGCGGACACGAACCGTGACCTCGACGATTGCCGGGTTGGGGTTCGAGGGGTTCTTCTCATAACGAAGCACGACGTCAACTGTCATGGGCTCGATGTCGAAAACCTTGAGCGCCTCGCCGATTTTCTCATCCACATGCGCACGCAGAGCATCGGTTACCGTCGTCTTGCGTCCAGAAACCTTGATATCCATACGTGGCTCCAATCTGCCTCGGGGACTTACTGTACTGGCTATGTACCCATTGCCGTGCATTTAATCACGCGATTTCCCAAAGACCCGAATAACGACTGCTTGATACCGCATACCGAAGTCTCGCACTTTTCCGTGGCAAAGTGCGCTATAGGAAGGCGTCGGCAAAGCTAGTTTTTCTCCTGGAAATCAGCTTTTACCTGCAGTTTTTACCAAAATAGAAAAGCCGGGCTCCCCTATTAGGGAGACCCGGCTATGCGTGTTGAAACCGTGAAGAAGTGCCTTGTTCAGCGTGTGGCAGGCGCCACCCCTACCAATAACTAGCTATTGAGCTTGTTGATGTCATCGTCGGTGATGGTGCCCTCCTGGCTAGACGACGGGCTGGCGCCGTTGTCGTTAGAGGCGTCGTCATCGGAGGACTCGGTCTCGTTGGATGTGGAGTCGGATGCCTGCACATTGGCCCCCGAAACGGTCTTGGCGGTAAGGTCATAGGGCATCTGACCGTACCAGACGCAGTGGACCGCCTCGAGCGTGCCGTCGACCGTGATGCCATCGAGGGCATCGCTCACGGCACGGCACAGCTCATCGTTAGAGCTAAGGCCTGCGACGCCAAGCGTGGAGGGCGCCTCGAGCGTGCCGACATAGGAGATCTGGCCCATCAGACGCGCGAGGTAGCCACCAGCCGTGGAATCACAGATCACGTAATCGACCTCGCCCGACTCGAGCGCCTCAAAGCACTCATTGATGTTGGAGAAGGTCTTTTGGTTGGCGGTGATGCTTTGCTTGGCGAGCGCCTCCTGCGAGGCCGAGGAGGTCTGAACGCCCAGGGTAGTGGTGTTAAGCGTTTCGGTGGAAACGCTCAGCGACTCGCCGTCACTGCTCTTGCCGAATACGGCGGCGGCATCGTACAGACAGGTGCCAAGCGAGCTAATGTCCCCGTCCGTGGAGTTAATCTCGCCGATAAAGATATCGGCCTTTTTGTCGCCGAGCGCGGAACCTGCCGAAGACGCATCGACAAAGGAGACCTTAAGGCCCATGCGGCATGCAAGGGCACGAGCGGCATCGACCGCATAGCCCGTGAGGTTTCCGTCGGCATCCTGCATGGCCTGCGGTGCGTCGGACGTATCGAGGGCGACCGTCAGGGTTCCGGGAGTGACCAGGGCATCGTCCGACACCGCCGGCGTGACGGTCTCGTACTCGATCTGGTCGATCGTGGGAGTCGTGAACGTAGACAGCGGGTTGAACGCGCATCCGCTCAGGCCCAAAACGGCGATGACCGCTGCGGTCCCAGCACCTAACCGAGCCGCGTGCATCAAGCTGCCCCTCACCATGTCCACTACCCTGCCTTCTGTGTCGTATACAATCCGTGCGTTGCGCGGAATATCAGGTTGTTCCCACCAGCTGACCTGGTATTTGACCCCACACTTGCGCACCGGGGTGTTTGCTCGGGAGGCCGCAGCCACCTTCACGACTGACCCGCTCGCCCGCGAGGCGGTATTGCCCCAAAGAAAGTAGAACGGACGGTGCGGCTTACATCTAGGACGCGCCATGATCGCGCCGCGCGCACGCGGTCGCTTACGTGGATCCCTTTGACCGCGTCTGTCTTGGACTAGGACGGGCATTTCGTCCGTCCGCAACCACAGCCTGGTAGGAACGAAGCGCATTATAGCTAAGTTCAAGCTAAAGTTTAAGGTTAGGGGCGTTATTCGCATCGCGAGTACAGATTTCGCAGGTCAGGACGGATCATTCGTGCCCCCATGAAGCCCGGAGCTCCCCCACGGGGAGCTCCGGGGCACCCGTCTCAGGGTGCCGTGTGCAAAAAACGGCAAATATGAGTACTGTTACCAATTTAGTAGCAGAGTATTACCGCCTCACGAGCCCTTTTTGAGTTCCGCACAGCCTGCTTGGCGCCAAGATATTCCACATTCGTTTACTATCTCTTCGCTGAATCCAGATTTTCGGCCCAAGTTTCTTTGTTTTTGCTGTCACTAATCTAGTAACAGTACTCATATTTGCCGTTTTTTGCACAGAGCATATAAACAGACCCCCTATAAAGCCATAGTTTTACGCTGGCTTGAGCCCAAAGCACGCTCGGAGCGTATTCAGCAGAGCATCTTGCCTCTTTCGGCGAGCCTCTACGCGATTCTGATATCGCTTACCCATACGCTGGTGGATGCGCCATGCGAGCGCTTCCATCGCTTCCATGTCGCAGAGTATCTCGTTATTGACCGTCGCGACCTCGATTCCCATAGTAATCAAGCCCGTGTTGCGCTTTTCATCATGGATACGTCCCCTCCGAGAGGAATGGCCCAGCTCACCGTTGTATTCCAGGTCAAACCGGGCTGCTTCCTGATACGCATCGCAAACTGCATGCGGCATCCCCGAGATTGCCTGCGCGCGGTCATCGAACTCAATCTTGTAGTCGGTCTTAAAGGGACCGCAGGCAAATCCGCCATAAGAAAACGGAAGCGAAAACATGGCAAGCATGATGCATTCCATGGGTGAGCGCAGGTTTTCCGACAGAAAGGGGCACAGCCGCCGCAGCTGCTTGGCCGCGCTCCCCTTGCATGCCGCAAGGTAATCTGCCAGGCGATCGGGCGTCAGCACTGGCTCGACCTCAAAGTAGCCCACATCTGACGGCTGGTCCTTATCCTTTGCAAGCCTGTTCACGGTAGGCGAGCTGTAAGGGGGCAGATACTGCCCGCGATCGCTCAGCGAAATCTTGGAGCACAGCTCCTGGGCCAGGGCAAATGCCTGGATACAGCCGACTTCGCGCGCAACGGCGGCACAGAGGGCCTCGGGAGACAAGCTGTACACCCCCGGCTCCACCTCCAAAATCGAGGCGTCCGGCAGGTCTGTAGAACAAACGGACCAGCTTGCACCAGGCATGCGGCGACGCTGCTTCGCCGACCCCACCAGCAGGCACAAGTCTTCTTGGACCTCGCCACTCACGGCCCCGATCCGCACCAAATCGGGAAGATAGATGTCCTCGGCCGAGGGAGACGATGTATGCAGCACACGGCGCTCTTCATCGGGATCGAGGTCTCTCCAGCTGATGTAACCCATTTGTCGGCGCTCGGCGCGCATCATGCGCAGCGCCGAGGCACCGGTCAGGACTACGGAGGCCGCCAGTTGCTCGCTTGTCGGCTCGATGCGCCGCGCTATCTTCACTGCCACAAAACCACCCCCTACCAAACGCGTGCGATAGCGAGGCCATCGACTGCTGCGGCGCCGGCACGCTTGAGCTCCGCCGAGGCTGCTGCCATGGTCGCGCCCGTGGTAATGACATCATCGATGAGCAGCAGACGGCGGCCGCGCACATCCTCGACCGTCTCGTACATGCCCCAGGCATGCTCCCGGCGCTCATCGCGACCGAGCTCTCGCTGGTCACCATGACCGTATTTAACCAGGGCGTCCAGCAACGGGACACCCGAAAGATCGCAAAACGAGCGCGCGATTGCTTCCATATGGTCGAATCCACGCCGCCGAAACGCTGCCGCAGTCGCGGGCACAAATACCACCGAGTCGGCGCCGGACAGCACACCTCCGTAACGATCGGGGGCTGCCGCCTGGGCATGCAAGGCAGTGTCGTAGAGTAGCTCTGCCAGATACGGTGCCAGGCGACGCTCGCCCGCATCCTTGTACGCCTTGATGATGCGCGGCAGCGGATGTGCGTAGACGGCACACGCCAGGCAGCGATCGAGCGCCTCGGCCATTGCCGAAGACGCGCCCTCGACCGAGCACTCGGTGCACAGCAAATCCCCAAACGGAGCGCCGCATCGGATGCAGCTATGGCACGGATCGATGAGCGCGAGCGATGTCAGACAATCCTGGCAAATCAGCGCACCGGAACGCTCGCAGCCGGCGCATCGCGTTGGTGACAACGCCTCAAGCGCCTCGTACGTCGCGCGCTCGGCAAGCGGTAGCAATTCGTCCGCAAGCGGCAAGACGCCAGCACCCTGCAAGCGAGTCAGTACGTTCAAATGTCTCTTCATGACACAACCCTCCCTACGCGAAGGCGAAGGGAGGGTTGTCGGTGTAGAGCCATGATACCCAGAGGTGCTGGGGTCAGGCGGGTTACATCCGCTTACGGACGCTATTCGCCGGCAGGCGGTTGCGGTGCGGACGAGGTGTGGGTCGAGCCTTCACCACCGTCCTGGCGCGGCTTGCGGGAGCGACGGCGACGACGACGCTTTTGACCCTGGTCAGTCGAGCCCTCGCCGCCGCGATCCTCGCGCGGCTCGCGCTCGTCGCGAGCGGCGCCACGCGAAGCCTTGGCAGCCGCTCCCCCGCCATCCCCGGGACGACGGCGCGTGACCTTGACTTCGCCATCCGAAACCTGATCGGCCACAGAAGGAACCGAGGGCTTCTGCTGCGTGCCCGAGGAATGGCGACGACGCGGACGTGGCGCGCGCTCCTCCTCGCCACGCGGCTTGCCAGCCTTGTCGGCAGGCGCGTCGGAACCCGAGCCACCCTTGGGAGCGGCACCGGCCTCGCGAGCGGCTGCGGCGCGGAAGGCGTCCTCGCGCTCCTCGCTCGACAGGTGACGGCGACGACGGCGCGTGGGGTTCATGCCACCGCCGCGGTTTTGCTGCTGGGGCTGCTGAGCCTCGCGCTCGCGGGAAGCGTTCTTGCCCGCGGTCTCGCCATTGTCGACGGACGCCGCGCGCTTGCGGCGGCGACGGCCATCGGCCGCCCCCTCGGCCTCGGGTGCCTCGGCCTTGCCGCGGCCCTTTCCACGGCCACGGCCCTCGCTCTGGCCCTGGCCGGCGCGAGCATCGGATTCGGCATCGCGACGACGGCGCTTGGGCATCGACGTCCCGGCCAGACGGTCGGCACTCGACAGGCCATCGCCCACGTCGACGCCGTTCTCGCGATCGAGCTCCATGAGCGCCAGGCGCATCTCGGGCGACTCGATGCGTTCGAGCACATCGCGCGTCACGCAGTCGGGGCGGCAGTTGCAGCCCTGCTCGGCGGCCTTCTTTTTGCAGCCCTCCGAGCACGTCATATCGGCCAGGTTGACCTTAAAGACTTTGCCGTTCTCCAGGCGCAGCACCAGCTGCTCACGCGGCGTGTCATATTCCTGAATACGCGCCTTGCCAAGCGGCGTATCGATGAGCGTCTTCTTTTTGGGCGCGCGGCTCTTAAAGTCCTTGTACGCCTCGAACTCATAGCGCAGGCAGCACATCAGGCGGCCGCAAACGCCGCTGATCTTGGACGAGTTGAGCGGCAGGTCCTGCTCTTTTGCCATGCGAATCGAGACGGGCTCAAACTGTCCGCCAAAGCGCGTGCAGCAGAGCTCCTGTCCGCACTGGGCATAGCCGCCCACCAGGCGGGTCTCGTCGCGCACGCCAATCTGGCGCATGTCGACGCGAATGTGCAGCGTCGAGGACAGGTCCTTGACGAGCTGACGAAAATCGACGCGTTCCTCGGCCGCAAAGTAGAACACGGCCTTCTCGCCGCCAAACAGGTACTCGACGCCGACCGGCTTCATCTCGAGGTCGAGCTCTTTGACGAGACGGCGGAAATCGACCATGGCCTCGTCGCCCTGAATGGCCAGGTCGTCGGCAAGCTGCAGGTCGATGTCGCTCGCCACGCGCAGCACGGGCTTGAGCGGCTGGCCGATCTCGTCCTGCGGCACCTCGAAGGGGTCTGCCGTGACCAGGCCGATCTCGGTTCCGCGCTCGGTGGAGCAGATAGCATAATCGGCCTCGAGGATATCCAGATCCTGCGGGTCGAACCACAGGTCGCGCGAGGCGTAGGTAAACTTAACGGGTACGACTAACGGCATTTCAGTGCCTTCCTGATATCGAACAGCATGACCTCGATGGCCAGCTGGGGAGTAACGTTTCTGGCGATGTTGCGCTCGGCGGTCGCGACCGCCTCGAGCGCCCGGGTGGCACCCGCAACATTCGTCGCGGCGGCAAGCCGACCGATCGTGTCGCGCACGTCTTCGTTCACGACGTCGGCCGCCTCGTCCTGAAGTGTCAGCAGCACGTCGCGCATGAGCGTCCGTGCGCTCGCCAGCGCTTCCATGATACCCGAACGCTCGCGCGCGTTGAGTTCGCGCTTGTTACGGTCCTCAAGCTGCTTCAATGCTCCACGCGACAGGTAGTCGGCGTTTTGCTCGAGCACCTTTTCCTGCGTGGACTTGACCTCGGCGAGCGGCGCCTTGACGGCGACGATGAGCGACTTGGCGCGGCTGAGCACATCAGCCTCGTCGGCAGCGATGAGCGAATCGATGGCGCGGACCATCTGGCGGCGAGCATCCTGGCGCTCGGCACTCTTAAGGAACTCGATGCCGCGTGTGGGGCTTCCCGCCACGGCGACCGCCATGCGGCAACGCGCGAGATCCTGACCCGTCGCGCGGCTCACGGCCTGCGCGGCCACGGTGGGCGACACCAGCCGAAACGGCACGCACTGACAGCGGCTCACGATGGTGGGCAACATCACGTCTGCCGAGGTGCCCAACAAGATGAACATAACGCCCTCGGGCGGCTCCTCGAGTGTCTTGAGCAGCGCGTTGGCGGTGTTAGCGCGCAGTTGCTCGGCACGATCGATGATGTAGACCTTGGCCTTGGCACGGATGGGCGCCAGCGGCACGTCATCGAGCAGCTCGCGGGTCTGGGCAATGAGGTAGCCTGTGGCGCTCTCGGGCGTGTAATAGTGCACGTCAGGATGCGTATGCCGAGCAACGCGTACGCAGCTGTCGCATGCTCCGCAGCCGTCCTGCTCGCACAGGAAGGCCTGGGCGAGCGCCCATGCGGCATCGAGCTTGCCGGCACCGGGAGCGCCCAAAAACAGGTAGGCGTGCGATGCGCGGCCGCTGGCGACGGCGTTGGTCAAAAAATCGCGAACGCGCTCTTGGGTGTCGAGCTTGGCCAGCAGGCTTGCCTGAGCGGGGGCCACGTTACTCGGCCTCCTTGGCAAGCGCGGCGGCGACAGCATCTTGCGAAATGTCGAGACCGTACGCGCGAATCTGCTCGACCGTCTTCTCGAAGACTTCCTCGACGGTCGCAGTGGCGTCGATGAGCTTTACGCGGTTTGGCTCCTCGGCAGCAATGGCGCAAAATCCCTGGTAAACGCGCTCTTGGAAGGCTATGCCTTTTGCCTCCATGCGATCTGCCGCACCACGAGCTGCCATGCGCAGCGCCGCCTGCTCGGGCGTGATGTGGTAGACGAGCGTGAGCGCCGGATGCGTACCGGCGACAGCCAGGTTGTTGGCATCGCGTACCATCTGACGGTCGAGGCCATCGGCAAACGCCTGGTAGCAGGTCGTGGAGTCGTAGAAGCGATCGCACAGGACTACCTTGCCGGCCGCGAGGGCGGGAGCTATGACCTCGTGCACCAACTGGGCACGCGCCGCCTCGTAGAGCAGCAACTCGCAGGTGTCTCCCATCGCCGTATTGGCGGGGTCGAGCAGCAGAGCACGGATCTTTTCGCTAATGGCGGTACCGCCCGGCTCGCGCAGGCTCACAACCTGGTAGCCAGCGAGTTCGAGCGCGCGGGCAAGCAGACGCGCCTGCGTGGACTTGCCGGCGCCGTCGACGCCCTCGAGCGTGATAAAGCTATGTTGAGCGGGCTCAAAAGCCATGGGCGCAGCCCCTTCCTACAAGGCGCGTAAATGCAGATATACCAACCAAGCCATGATACCCCAGTGCTCGGCGCGTCCCAAATCGGGCCTAGTCATTGGGTAGTCATTGGGGACGCTCTTAAATGACTAGGCGACAGCTAGGGACGTTCCTAAAGTGCCGGCAGAAAAGGAACGTCCCTAACTGCCGACTTTTTTGAGCGCTGGGTATAATCGTCGTATTGATTTGAAATGTGGCGAAAGGAGTGGCAATGTCTCGGTATTGCGCCTCGTGCGGCAAGCTTCTTGCAGATGATGCCAAGTTCTGCACCTCGTGCGGTGCACCCGTTGAGCAGACAACCGCAAGCAATGGCCAACCCACGTTTGAGAAGACCGGCTCCCTCGATACGCCGCAAGCTAAGCCGGACGACCCCCTCGCCTATCGCCCCGACCCCGCCGCCGGCCCTGCAGCGGTCGAAACGACGCAGCGCATACCCGTCGCGGACACCCCGCCCCAACAGCAACCGGCGTCTACATACGCGTCTGGTTCACCGCAGGCCCCCGCCGCAAAAAAGAGCGCTACCAGGGCGCTTGTCGCCGTTATCGTTGTGCTGTTGGCAATCATCATCGCCTTGGTCATCTTTTTTGTGATCAAGCCGTTCGACAACTCCGCTACGCAGACGACTGCCGAGGTAGCTAAGCTGCACCATGACGTCGACGACGATGATCTAAAGCCTCTCGGCAATCCCAACAGCCTGTACGACGATGATGACGATGACGACGAGGATGGCGGCGAAGCAAGCCTCTCCGAACAGAACCTCTACCGTCGCCTGAGTGAATACTACGACCTGCTGGAAGATCTCGATAGCCAGGTCCGTGCCTGCGCAGAGACGTTTAATGGCAGCTATCTGGAAGAGGATCGTACCACCCGTCAAAATCTCGCTGACGTCGCCGAGCGCACGGAGGACACCATCGAGCAGTATTACGACATTGTCGAGGACCTGGACGTCCCCACAAGCTCTAAGAACTACAGCTCGTGGAAGGACATCATTGCTCTGTACGACGACCTGGATCACCGCATCGATGCGATCTGCGATGCCTGGGAGATCAGCTTAAAGTACGCAAAGCCCGCGGACCATAAGAACGAGATCGTGGCGCCGCTGTCGCGCGACAACGTGGCGGGCACCAATGACAATAAGTACCGCCTAGACTTTGAGGAGCGCTATCCCGGCGCCAAACCCGTCGAAGTGAACTAGCGCTTTGTCGTTCCCGAGCCGGCAGTTAGGGACGTTCCTAAACTGCCGGCAGAAAAGAAACGTCCCTAACTGCCGGATAAAAAACGAGCGAGGATTTTGAGGTCCTCGCTCGTTTTTGTTTTGGGCAATGTTTCGACTGCGCCGCTACTTGTCGGCGGCTGCTTTCTTGGCAGTCGACTTCTTCGCGGTCGTCTTCTTGGCAGCAGTCTTCTTTGCCGCCGTCGTCTTCTTGGCCGCCGTCGTCTTCTTGGCCGTGCTCGCCTTGGTCGTGGTCTTGCGACCGCGGGCGGGCTTCTTCTCCTTGGTCGGGCAGTCCATGTTCACGCAGATGCGCCACGGGCCGCGCGCCGTGTTGACCACCACGATGGGGGCGCCGCATTCGGGGCAAGTCTCACCCGTCGCCTCGAGCTTACCGCGCGCCGGCAGAGGATAGCTCACGCCGCAGTCATCGTAGTTGGTGCAGCGGATAAAGCGCTTGCCGCTCTTCTCGCTCTTGTGCGCGATCAGGTCGCCATGGCGTCCGGCCTCGGCGCACACCTTGCACTCGCCCACCTTAAGGTCAGGCTCGTAGTTGGTGGGGCACGTGGGGTTCACGCAAATCTCGAAGGCCTTCTGGCGGAACGGCTGGCACTTAATGCGCGGCGCGCCGCACTCGGGGCACACGGCCGCCTCGCCCTCGAGCGGGCTTACCTTGACGCCGCTCGGCACCGGATAGGTCACGTCGCAGTCGGGCCAGCCCATGCAGCCGATAAAGCTACCGCGGGTCTTGGCGCTCGTCTTCATAACCAGATCCTTGCCGCACTTGGGGCAGGCACCCACGCGCGCATCGGCCGTGACGGCGTCGCTGATGGCGTCGCCGAGCTCCTGCGTATGTTTGAGCAGCTCGTCGAGCACACCGGCCAGCAGCGCGCGCGAGTGCGTCACGACATGCTCTTCGGTGTCCTCGCCGCGCTCGACGCGGGTCATGTCGCCGTCGAGCTCGCTGGTCATATCGGGGCTCGTGATGCGCGGGGCAAATTGCGTCAGCGCGTCGATGATGGCGATGCCCAGCTGACTCGGCTCAACGGGATCATTTTTGAGATAGCGCACGGCATACAGGCGCTCGATGATGCTCGCACGCGTGGACTTGGTACCCAGGCCGCGCTTTTCCATCTCCTGCACGAGCTTGCCCTGGCTGTAGCGCGCGGGCGGCTCGGTCTGCTTGGCCTCGAGCTTAATGTCGAACACGTCGACCGTATCGCCCTGCTCCAGCGGCGGCATCTGCTCGTCGCGCTTGAGTCCGTACGGGTACGCCTCGCGGAAACCCGGGGTCACGAGCACATCGCCCGAAGCCACGAACGGCTCACCGTTCACGTCGAGCTCGAGCTTAGTGTTTTCGATGGTCGCGGGACCCATAAGCGTCGCTAGGAAGCGGCGGGCGATGAGGTCGTAGAGCTTGCGCTGGCCGCCGTCGAGCGTGGACGGATCGCCCTCGCCCGTGGGGTAGATAGGCGGGTGGTCGGTGGTCTCGACTTTGCCGCGCGTGGGCTTCATGGGGCCGGCGAGCACCTTTTTGCACACGGGCGCCAGCGCCGGGTTGATCTTTGCCAGGTCGCTCACCACGGCGCCCAGATCGAGCGTCGCGGGGTACACGGTGTTGTCGACACGCGGGTAGCTGATGAGGCCCGCCATGTAGAGGGACTCGGCGATGCGCATGGTACGCGCAGGCGAGATGCCCTCGGCTGCGGCGGCAGCCTGCAGCGAGGTGGTCGCAAACGGCGTGGGTGGCTGCTGCTTGCGTGAGCGCTTGGTCACCGCGGCGACGGTTGCCGTCGTAACGCCGTCAACATGGCCGTACGCCGTCTCGGCAGCATCCTTGTCGGTAAAGCGTGCCGTCTTGTGCGCAATCTTAAAGCGGTCGTCCTCGGCAGCACCCTGCGCGGCGCCCATGCCGCGGATCTGCCAATAGTCCTCGGGCACAAACGCCATGCGCTCGCGTTCGCGCTCGACCACCAGGGCAAGCGTCGGGGTCTGCACGCGGCCGGCGGAACGTACGTTGCCAAAACCGCCAAACTTGGCGAGCGTCAGGTAGCGCGTGAGCACCGCACCCCAAATGAGGTCGATGTGCTGACGGCTCTCGCCAGCGTCAGCCAGGTTCTGGTCGAGCGAGACAAGGTTATCGAAGGCCTGCGTGATCTCGGCCTTGGTAAACGAAGAATACTGGGCGCGGGCGACCGGCAAGTCGGGCGCCACCTCGCGCACCTTGTTGAGGGCGTCCGAACCGATCAGCTCGCCCTCGCGATCGAAGTCCGTGGCGATGATGACGCTGTCGGACTTTTTGGCAAGGTTCTTAAGCGAGCGGATGAGTTCCTTCTCGGCCGGCAGCTTAATGACGGGTGCCCAGGTGAGATACGGCAGACTCTCGAGCTTCCAGTCCTTGATGGAGATGCCGTCGGCAAGAAACGGCTTGCGCTTGGTGTCGTAGGGCGGGCGTGCCAGGCCATCGGGCATGTCGGCCGGTAGCATCTCGCCGTCCTCGGTAACCGAATACCAGCCCAGCTTTTTATCAAACAGCACGCTGTCGCAAAAATCGGGCGCAAGGATGTGACCGGCCAGGCCGATGGTCACGCACTCCTCGCCCTTCCACTCAAAACGGTAGATTGCGGTGTTGTACACCTTGTCCTTTTTGGGCTTACCCGTGGACAGCCGCTCGGCAATCTGACGCGCGGCGTCATTTTTCTCGGCGATGATGAGCTTCAAAAGAGGCTCCTATCTCGTGTCTCTGCGGCTACGCCCGCCCGTATGGCGGCCGATTTACGCCCTTGCTTGCTCGATCTGCCCGATGAGCCAATCGCACCAGGCATCCATGCCCTCGCCCTTGCGCGCGCTCACGGCAAACCGCGGCGCCTGCGGATTGAGGTCATCGAGTGTCTTAGTATACCTATCCATGTCAAAATCGAAAGCCGGGGCCACGTCGACCTTATTGAGCAGCTGCGCGCCAGCGTGCTGGAAGATGCCCGGGTACTTGATGGGCTTGTCGTCGCCCTCGGGCACCGAGAGAATCATGATGGACAGGTTCTCACCCAGGTCAAAGTCGACCGGGCAGACCAAGTTGCCCACGTTTTCGATAAAGATGACGTCGATGTTTTCCAGACCCACAGCCTGGTCAAACGCGTCAACGGCCTCCATGATCATGTTGCCCTCGAGGTGGCACAGGCCGCCCGTGTTGATCTGGATGGCGGGCATGCCGGCTTCCTTCATGGTGATGGCGTCGACATCCGAGGCGATATCGCCCTCGATGACGGCACAGCGCAGGCCGGCCTTGTCACGCAGGCGCTCGTTGGTGCCCAGGATCGTGGTGGTCTTGCCCGAACCGGGGCTCGACAAGACGTTGATCACATAGGTGTTTGTCTCATTAAATCGCTGACGCAGCTGATCTGCCAGGCGCTCGTTGCGCGACAGAATCGGCGACGCGATATCAATCGTTTTCTCAGCCATACTTAGCGCTCCTTACTTTGGCCCCTTTATACCCCATCACCAGATGGCTAGCGGGCTAATCGTCGGGGGTTTCGATTTCGATACTCGCGATATCGAGCTCGCGGCCGTGCAGTAGGCGCACGTTGGCACCACCACACTGGGGACAGCGACAGTGGAAGCGATCGTGGTCGAAGACCTCGCCGCAGTCCAGGCATTCACTTTGTGGGTGAATCTCCTCAACCGCGAGCTCGCAGCCCCGCGTGAGCTGGTCCTCATCGCGAAATGTCTCCCACGCAAAGTCGAGCGCCTCGCGCACAACTTCGGTCATATCCCCGATACGCAGCGTTACCAAAACGGCGCGCGAGGCCCCCGCCCCACGCGCCGCGCGAATCACTGTATCGAGTATGCCGTTGACAATGCCAACCTCGTGCATACCGATTTACTCCTCGTCGTCCTCATCGTCCGAGAACAGGTCCAGACGGCTCACAAACAAGCCCTCCTTGCCCTCGCGCGCGGTAATGACCACGCGGGCAATGGCGAGCGAAATCTCGTAGAGCGAGAGCAGGGCACCATACATGAGGCCCAGCGTAACGGGCGAGCCGTCGGGCGTAATCACAGCCGAGCCCACAAGCAGGCCCACGTACACGTAGCGCCAGGCGCCGCGGAAGGCCGCGTAGGACACGATGTGGAAGACGGACAGGTAGAAGATGATGAGCGGCAGCTCAAACGCCACGCCAAAGCCGATCATAAAGAGCAGCTCCATGTTGACGTAGTTCTCCAGGTCGGGCAGCGCCGTGGCGACGGCCGAGGTCTCGCCGATAAGCCACTCAAAGCCCGCCGGGATGATGATGAAATAGCAGAAGATGGCGCCCAGGAAGAACAGCACCGTCGAGGCGAGCACCGTGGGCACGACCCATTTGCGCTCGTTGGGACGCAGCGCCGGCAGGAAAAATGCTAGAATCTGCCAGATGATCATGGGCGTGCACATGACCACGGCCATCTTGATGGCCAGCGAGAAGCGCAGGCCAAAGCCGCCGAGCGTGGTGGTGATGTAGAACTTACCGTCCGGCACAAAGGAGCGGATGGGGTCTTCCAGGATGTCGAGCACCACGGGCGTGGCGAAATACAGCACGATGGCGGCGGCAAACACCGACACGACCACGATAGTCAGGCGGCGACGGAGCTCTCCCAGGTGATCGAAGAGCGGCATGCGCGCAGGTCCGATAGGCATTACTCATCGCCTCCCTTCGAGGCGTCGGCGGTGGCAGCCTCGGCAACGGCCTCGTCCTCGGCCTCGAGCTCGCGAGCGAGCTGGTCGACGACGGCCTTGCGCTTGCGGGGACGACGGGCGTAGAGGTCAGCCGTCGTGGGCTCTGCCGGCTCGGGCTCGGACTCTGGCTCTGCAGCAGGCTCGGGCTCGACGACAGGCTCGGCGGCAGCGGCAGGCTCGGCGCCCTCGGCCTCGGACTCCTCAGCAGCACCCTCGCCCTCGGCGGCAGCCTCGCTCGCGGCCTTCTCGGCGGCAAGGCGGGCACGGCGCTCGGCAAAGGTCTCCTTCTTTGCGGGCGCAGCCGTCTCGACGGCATCCTCGTCTGCATCGGAATCGTCATCGACGGCAGTCTTCTTGGGCTTGACCGGTGCCGAAGCGGCCTCACTTACCGGATCGATAATCTCGGACTGAACAACGGCCGTCATCTTTTCCTGCGTCTCGCGGAACTGACGGATGGCACGGCCGATCGTGCGGCCCATCTGTGGGAGCTTATCCGGGCCAAACAGCAAAAAGCCGAAGACCACGATGATCGCGAGCTCACCCTCTCCAATACCAAACACACATACCTCCAAGGCTCGATGTGAGTCGAGCCCGCACCGCGCCATTCGGCCGGAACTCGTCTATTCATTCGGTCAAGTATAGCGCCCGGACGCCAAAACGTCCGAGCGCATCACAAACATATGCCAAACGGCACGCCCTTTTGGGGGCAAAGATTATGCAGCGGTGATCGAAATCTCCTGGTCGACACCCAACAGCTGGACCACGCGCATCACCGGGGGCTGCACATTGGTGCAGCTAAAGCGCTTGCCGTGGTCGACCGCGTGGTGCGCGGCGCCCACGAGCACGCCAATGCCCGTCGAATCGATGTAGCTCACCTGGGCAAAATCGAGCTCAACGGCCTCAGTGGGCTGCTCGAGCGCCAGGTCAATGGCATTGCGCAGGCTATCGGCGTTAGAGATATCGATCTCGCCGGTCACCTTAATGGTGTAGATCTCCGGTGTGGGGTTGGTGGAAATACCCAAATCCATGTATACGCTCCTTTACGTATCGAAAGTGCGGATAGTACTGGGCGCGGACTTGCGGGGCCCTAGGCGTTAGGCGCGCTCGGCACGAGCAAGCTCGGCAGCGACGAGCTTGACGGCCAGCACCAGTACGTCGAGTGCTGCCTCCAGGTCCTCGACCGTGGGATAGCTCGGCGCGATGCGGATGTTGGTATCGCGCGGATCCTTGCCATAGGGCCAGGTGGCACCGGCCGGCGTGAGCTTGACGCCCAGGTCGGCGCAAAGCGCGGCGACCTTCTGGGCCGAACCCTCGGGACCATCGAAGCTTACAAAGTAGCCGCCGCGGGGGTGCGTCCAGGTGGCACAGCCCGTATCGCCCAGGCCCTCGGTGAGCTTGCGCTCAACGGCCTCAAAGCGCGGACGCAGGAACTCGGCATGCTTTTTCATGTGCTCCTTGACCGCCTCGATGGTGGGAAGGAAGCGCACGTGGCGCAGCTGGTTGAGCTTGTCGGCGCTGATGAGGCCGGCCTTCAGGCGCTTGGAGAACTCCGCGATAACCGCGGGGCTCGCACCGATAAAGCCGATGCCGGCGCCCGGGAAGGTGATCTTGGACGTCGATGCAAAGGCCACCACGCGGTCCTCGGTGCCCGCCGCGCGAGCGAGGTCAAAGATGTTGGCGAGCTCGTCGGTCTCGTCGTACAGGTCGTGCACGCAGTAGGCGTTGTCCCAGAAGATGCGGAAATCGGGCGCGGCCGTGGGCATCTCGACCAGGCGACGCACGGTGTCCTCGCTAAAGGTGATGCCCGTGGGGTTGGAATACTTGGGCACGCACCAGATGCCCTTGATGGAGTCGTCGGCGGCAACCAAGCGCTCGATCTCGTCCATGTCGGGGCCGTTGTCGGTCATCGCGACGGGGACATTCTCGATACCCAAGTCGGCAGTGATGCCAAAGTGGCGGTCGTAGCCGGGAACAGGGCACAGGAACTTGACCTTCTTGCCGTCATGCGCGGCCTCATAAGCCTCCCAAGGCTCGCTACCGCACGAGCCGCAGCGCCAGAACATGCCGGCGATATCGTGCTCGATCAGCAGGCTCGACGAACCCAGTACGAGCGTCTGCTCGGCGGGGCAACCCAGGAACTCCCCCGCCAGCTTGCGTGCCGAGGGAATGCCCTCAAAGCAACCGTAGTTGGAGCAGTCGACGTTGCCGTCGTGCAGATCGGCATCGGCATTGAGGATATCGAGCATGGGGCGAGAGATGCCCACCTGGGAGGGCGACGGCTTGCCGCGGGCCATGTCGAGCGCCAGGCCCTTGGCCTTGACCTCGGCGACCTCGGCTTTGAGCGCCTCGATGGCGGCATCGAGTTCGGTGGTTTCCATCTTCTGGTAGATCGTCTGCATGGGTGCGACCTTTCGCGAAGCGGGACGTTGCAGTTCGTCTAAGTATAGACCGCCACTGCCGCAACGGTATGAAGCCGTGATAGATTAAGTCCATCGCAATGAATTACGACATCGCCGCGCATGCCGGCGTGGGGCGCCCAAGGAGGCACTATGGAGTACGGATCGTTCCAGGCCGAGGAATTCGGCGACCTGCAGCGCCTGGTCGACGGACTGTTTTATGACCGCCGCGCCATCGACCGCCTGGATCTCATCGTGCAGGCCGAGATCTTGGACCTCGCGCCCGACCTCATGGAAATCGTCAACCTGCTACCGCCCGGCTATTACGACCGCCAGTCACTTTGCGACCAGCTCAACTCCGCCTTGGCCGCCCACGGCTGGGGCGCCGTCTACGGCACCGTGGAATAAACCTAGTCATTTAAGAACGTCCCCAATGACTAAAACGCCGCTTGTGACGGTGTTCACGGGCGGCGTTTTCAAACTTGTTTGTGCTTTTACTCGTTCTTGGGCGCGGGGTGTTTGCAGACCACACTCATGTAGATCATGCCGAGCACGGCCGCGGTGACCGAACCGGCAAGAATGGCAGCCTTGGCGGCAAGAACCTCAAACTCGGCCGTCGGGAAAGCGAGGCCGCTGATGAGAATCGACATGGTAAAGCCGATACCGCCCAGAATGCCCACGCCGGCAATCATATGCCAGTTGACATTGTGCGGCAGCTCGCAGGCCTTGAGCTTGACCAAGGCGAACGTCATGCCAAAGATACCGATCGGCTTACCCAGCAGCATGCCAAAGTACACGCCGAGCGTCACCGGGTCGGTGAGCAGCGTGCTCATGTCCACGCCCACTAGGCGAACCTGTGCGTTGACGAACGCAAAGATCGGCAGGATCACAAAGTTGACCGGCGTGGAGATCAGGCGCTCCATGCGGATGAGCGGCGGGGTCACGCGGTGCATGACGCGCTCGACTTTGGTGGTCGAGACGGTAAAGTCATGCTGGCCCAGGATGTGCGCCTCGTCGTCGTAGCGGTCATCGAGCAGCGGCAAGCACTCGCCCAGCCAATCGGTGAGGCTATCAAGCTTAACACCGCACTTGGCCGGGATGGTGAAGGCCAGGATGACGCCAGCAAGCGTAGCGTGCACGCCGCTCTTGAACATGCAGAACCACAACAGCAGGCCCAGTACCGAATACGGGGCAAGGCGGTAATGCTGCGTCTTGTTGAGCCACACGAGCGCACAGGTCACAAGCGCGGCGGCGCCCAACCAAAACGGATTGGGGCTCTGACCGTAGAAGATGGCGATGGCGGCGATGGAGATGAGGTCGTCGGCGATGGCGAGCGTCGAGAAGAACACGCGCACGCCGTTGGGCACGCGGTTGCCCAAAAGCGACAGCACGCCCAGCGCAAAGGCAATATCGGTTGCCATGGGGATGGCCCAACCGTTGCGGGCGCCGGCATGGTTAAAGATCAGGTAGATGCAGGCGGGAACGACGACGCCACCCACGGCCGCCAGCATGGGAAGCATGGCCTGACGCGGATTCTTGAGCTCGCCGACCGTCATCTCGTACTTAAGCTCAATACCCACCAACAAAAAGAAAATCGCCATGAGAAAGTCGTTGACGAAAAGCTCAACGGTGAGACCGGCCGTAAGGTTGCCCAGACCCACATACAGCGGGGTCTCCAAAAAGTGATGGATGGCCTCGTAGGCATCGGTATTGGCGCAAATGACGGCGGCGATGGCGGCGAAGACCATGACGGCGGCGGAAATCGTGCCGTTCTCGGCGATGCGCTCCCAGATGTCGTGACGCTCAAAACGCTTGCGCTCACGGACGTTGAACAGCTGCTCGGGTGCTGCCATGGGCGGCTCCTTTCACGGGAAGGCTCCCGTCTTAAAAAAGCACGGCCCGCCCAAGTGGCGGCGCCGCGCTCTAACGTATTACGCTTGCATCTAGCCTACCCTGCACGACAAGCACGCAGGCGTGGCCGAAAAGCGGAACCACAGGTTGAACATTATTTGCCCAACGGCACGGGCACGCCTGTCCAAGAGACGACGCGGCACCATGCACAAAAAACGACCGGAGCGCGGGGCGTCCGCGATCCGGTCGTGGCGTTTAGTGAACTAAACCTAGCAGGCGGCCATGATGGGGGCAGCGACCTGCTTCTTACGGGAGAGGACGCCCGGCATCCAGACGCCGTCGTGCTCGTCGGCAATGCCCAGGCCCTTCTGAGCGGCCTCGGTCTCGCCCTCGAGCAGGACCTGCGAGCCCTCCTCCATGATGTCGGTGATGCACAGGACAATGCCGTCAGCGCCCTTCTCGGCAGCGTAGGCGCGCATGGCCTCGCGAATCTCGTCGATCATGCCGAGTGCGCGGGTCTTGTCGACAGTCTCGTACTGGCCGATGAGCAGCTTCTTGCCGGCGGGCTCGAACATCTTGATGTCGTTGCCGACCATCTCGGCAGCGGTAAAGGAGCCGGACGGACGGGTGAGGAAGACCTCCATGCCAAACTTGACCGGGTCGACGCCCACCTGCTCGCCGAGCTTGGCGGCGACGGCGCGGTCGACATCGGTGGTGGTGGGGCTCTTGAGCATGAGCGTGTCGGTCATCATGGCCGAGAGCAGCAGCTTAGCCTGGACGTCGGAAAGCTCAACGCCGAGCACGCCGGCGAGCTTGGTGACGATGGTGCAGCTGGAGCCCCAGGGCAGGCAGATGTAGTGCAGCGGGCCGGCGGTCTCGAAGTCGCCGATGCGGTGATGATCGACAACGCCAAAGACCGTGGCGTCCTTAAGGCCGGCGACGGACTGGGCAGACTCGTTGTGGTCGGTGAGGACGACGAGCTGACCGGCCTCGACGGACTCGATCACGCGGGGCTCGGCGATGCCGGCGTCGGCGAGCAGCTTGGCGGACTCGGCCGGAAGCTGACCAAGGGCGCAGGCCTCGTAGGTGTTGCCGGCATACTCAACCTGGTTGAGCAGCTGGGACAGGACGACGGCGCTCATGATGGCGTCGTTATCGGGGTTCTGGTGACCAAAGACAAGAACGTTTGCCATGGATATCCTCCACTTGATATGTGTACTTGGACGTAGCTATGGTAGCACGCCGATGCCGAGCCTTCGCAGACGGAAGGGTCACGGCATATTTTGGGGCAGGCATGGGGGCCAAGACTGTCCCTTTTGCACCGTGTTGGTGCAAAGTAACCTGACCCCCTTGCACCAGCTATTTACCGGCGGCGCGCAGGGCTACGTAGGCGGCACCGATGATGCCGGCGTCGTTTCCGAGCGAAGCGACCTTAATGGGCGTCTCGCGCGAGGCAGAGAGCGCGTACTGCTTAAAGTGCTCGCGAACCTTGTCGAGATAAACATCGGCCGAAGCGGACGCGCCGCCACCGATCAGGAACATCTCGGGGTCGACCACGTTGGCGATAAGCGCCAGGGCGCGGCCAAGGTAGTCGGCCATGGTGTCGGCTGCGGCCAGCGCGAGCTTGTCGCCCTCGCGGCAGGCCTGGAACACGTCCTTGGAATCGGAGGGGCCGGTGAGCTCAATGGGCTCGACGCCCGCCTTCTTGCACTCGGCAAGGTAGTTGCTCACCACGCCGGTGGCGCTGGAATACTGCTCCAGATGGCCATGGCCGCCACAGCCGCAGGTGCGCTCCTCGGCCGGGTTCAGGCACATGTGGCCAATCTCGCCGCCGGCGCCCACAACGCCCGATACCACGTCGCCGTTAACGATAACGCCGCCGCCCACGCCGGTACCGATGGTGACCATCACCACGTTCTGCACGCCCTTGGCAGAACCGAGCCAGGCCTCGCCCATGGCAGCGGCGTTGGCATCGTTCTCATACTTAACGACCGCATCGGGGCAGTGCTTCTGAATGGCGACCCTCAGCTCGGGCAGGTTAATGGCAATGTTGGCCTTGACCTTGGCATCGCCCGACGCCGGGATGGGACACGGAACGGCCAGGCCAATGCCCGCCACAAAGGCACGCGGAATCTGTGCCTTGGCGACCACCTGGTCGATAGCCTCGGTCACCGCGGCAAAGCCCGCGGCGTCAACGATAGGAGGCGTGGGCACGCTGGCCTTGGCAAGCAGGTTGCCGTCCTCGTCGAACAGGCCCTCCTTAACCGAAGTGCCGCCGACGTCGATGCCGATGTAGTACTGCTTAGGTTCCATGGGAGCCCACCTTTCTCGTTTAAACATTGCCTGTATGGTACCGCTCTCAAGGCAAAAACCTACCAAAAAGGGACAGGTTTGTTTTGGCAGGTTTTATCTGGGGTAACGCAATTGGCTGCCCAACAGGCCGCGCAAGACCATCCCCAAAAATAAAGGCGCCGGGAGGCGGAGGCTCCCGGCGCCCGTCAAAGGGACTATGTTGTCTGTTGGACCGCACGGTCCGTCGCGGCGATAACGCCGACTAGGCCTGAAGTACCTGCAGCTGCTTGTGAATCTCGATGAGCTCC
This sequence comes from Collinsella sp., assembly GCA_018367075.1. Classification (GTDB taxonomy): domain Bacteria; phylum Actinomycetota; class Coriobacteriia; order Coriobacteriales; family Coriobacteriaceae; genus Collinsella. The sequence continues at coordinate 5,924 of JAGZGX010000026.1, read as the reverse complement.
GTCGCCATGACGCGCATGGTCTCGGTACCGGCCATCTGGTCCTCGGCATGCAGCAGAATCAACGGGGCCTCGCCGTTACGCTCGCCGTTGGCCTCCTTCTTCAGAAGCCCCATGTGAACATCGTGGCCACCGTTATAGGCCTCGTCGCCCTGCTTGATAAGCTCCTCGGCGGCGTCAAAATCGCCCTCCTTGGCCTTTTGCACGGCATTGATGTACATGCTCTTGGCGGTACCGACGTAGCTGATGATCTCGAAGCAGGTCATCTGCAGTTCGTTCATATCCTCCATGCGGAGCACCTAGCCCATCACGCTGACGCAGTGGTCGATGATGCCGGCAGCGTTCATGCGGCCGTAGTCGACCATGTTGATGACCTCGACCGGAAAACGACCGGCGGCCTCCTTCTCAAAATCGCCCTTGGTGTAGCCGATCTGCGGACCAAGCAGCAACATGTCGCACTCGTCCAGGTGATCGTGGGCCTCGTTCATGGGACGAGCCTCGACCTCAATATCCAGACCACGGTTTGCAACCTCGGCCTGCATCTTCTGGACCAGCAGGCTCGTGGACATGCCGGCATTGCAGCAGAGCATGATCTTCTTCATGGTTTCCTCCTTATAACTGCGCGGCGCGCAGACGACAACTGGTTGTATTCCTTGCGGCTATTGTGCCCGCTCCCCTGTATCTTTACGCAAGGGAGAGAGCCGCGGGCACCGGCACCGCGTACCGGCGCCCGCAAAGGTGAAAGGGACGAACGTTAGGCGTTCTACTCGGCGAGAGCCTCCTGCTTGGCGATTGCCTTCTCGGAAATCTTCATAAAGGGCAGGTAGACGGCCATGCCAATGACAATCTCGATAGCCTGCCACACGCCAGCGCGCCAGTCAAAGCCCGTAGCGAGCAGGGCATTGATGACGGGAGGCATGGTCCAGGGCACCTGGGCGATGCAGGGGCTGATGATGCCTGCGCAGGTAAGGCCATAGGTGATGCCGATGAACAGGTCGGGAAGGAGGACAAACGGGATCATGAGCGGCAGGTTGTACACGATGGGGTAACCGTAGATAACCGGCTCGTTGATGTTGAACAGACCAGGCAGGATAGCCATCTTGGAAACGGTCTCGGAAGCCTTGTTTTTGGAGAACAGGAGCGTGTCGAGCAGGAGCATGAGGGTGCAGCCCGAGCCGCCGATGAGGGCGAAGCTGTTAACGATCTGCATGTTCATGTAGTGATCGGGCTGGATGGTGCCACCGGCGGCAAAGGTAGCCATGTTGTCGACGATGAGCATGGTCAGGATCGGCTCGACGGTAGCGCCAGAGATGGTGGACTGGTGAATACCGACGCAGAACAGCAGGTTAGCAAGGGTGTAGATGAGGATAACAGCCCACGGACCAGCGTTCATGATGCTCTTGAGCGGGTTGGAGATGCACGTGGAGATGATGGTGCACAGATCGGTGCCGGCGCACACGGCGAGCAGGGCTGCGGCAAGAGCGAAGACCGCGAGGTTAAGCAGCATCGGAATCATGACGTTGAAGGAGTTGGAGACCGCGGGAGGCACGCCCTCGCCCAGCTTAACCTTGAGCTTCTCGACGCCAGAAATCTTGATGAAGAGCGAGACGGAAAGCAGGGCGATGATAATAGCCGAGAACAGACCGTTGGTGCCGGTGTTGGCAGTCGAAAGGGCGCCCGTGACCTCGGCGGAGGTGATCTTGTCGGTGAGCAGTGGGCTCGTGGCGGCAAGCGTGGCGGTGATCTGCTGCGGCATCATGATGACGAAGGCAGAGATAGCGACGACCATGCAAGCAAGCGGATTATCGAAGCGCTTGTTCTTAGCGAGGCTGTAGCCAATCAATCCGGCCAAGATAATGGCAGAGACGTTGAGGGTGCCCAGCGTAATCGCCGAACCCCACGTCTGAAGGTTGGCAAGGCCCGCCGCATCGAGCGGGAACAGAGGGAACACGACGTTGTTAATAAGAACCGCGATACCCGCAAGGATATAGAGCGGCGTGATGGTCGCGAAGGCGTCACGCAGGGAACGCAGGTGAACCTGGTTTCCCACCTTCGCAGAGACCTCGGCAAACTTGTCGAGGAAGCTCTTTCCGTTGTCACTGGCCATGATTGCTCCTAACTTTCAAATCCGGCCTTTCCTATGCGCACGGTGGTCTGTCGCCCTCTGCCACCAGATGTGCCATGTGTTGCGCGCGGCGGCGCGCGGTCTGGACGTTCGTCCGGTCGCTAATCAACCACGTGGGTCGTGGCGACCTGTTTGAGCCAGGCCGCCGACTTCTTAAGACGGCGCTTATAGCCATCCATCAGATCGACCTCGACAAAGCCATAGCGATTCTTAAAGGCATTGGCCCAAGACCAGTTATCGATGACGGCCCAATAATGGTATCCGCGGCACTTGGCGCCCTCGTCGATGGCCTTGGCCACCCACTCCAGGTGCTGACGTACAAAGTCGACGCGGTAGTCATCCTGGATGGTTCCTTCGGCGTCACGGTTCTTGTATTCGTCCATGATGCCGATGCCGTTCTCGGAAACGAACCACTCAAGATCGGGGTAGTTCTTAGCGCAGTCCATGCCAAAGTCGTAGAGGCCCTGCGGGTAGATCTCCCAGCCGCGGCTCTCGTTCATAACGGCGTCGGGCCATACGTACTCGTCGGCAAAGTGCGGCAGGCCGTACTGGTCGACCTTGCTCGCCGGCGCCTGAACACGCGTGGGGTGGTAGTAGTTGCAGCCTAGCCAGTCGACAACACCCTGCTTGAGGATCTCTTGGTCGCCGGCGCGGAACGGGAGCTTAACGCCGCCCTCGGCCAGGCTGTCGAGCACGTCGGCAGGAAGCTCGCCCTTGGTGATGAGGTCGAGCCACCAGCGGTTGTTGATGCCGCTGGTCATGCGCACGGCCTCGAGGTCCGCCTCGCTGGGGTTCTCCTTGGTGTAGACCGGGGTAAAACAGTTGATCATGCCGATCTTGGCATCGGCGCGAATAGCGCCCTCGTCATAGGCGCGACGATAGTTGGCCACGGCCAGCGCGTGCGCCAGCGAGATGTGATACTGCACGGTGCGGGCGCGGTTGAAGTCGTGGAGCTGCGGGAACCACACGCCCTCCTGATAGCGCTGCTCGGGCTCGACGATGGGCTCGTTAAAGGTGAACCAGTACTTAATCTCCTGGCCAAACTCGTGGAAGGCGACGTCGGCGTAATGTGCGTAAGCCTCGACAACCTCACGGCTCTCCCAGCCGCCACGGTTAAAGAGGTAGGTGGGCATGTCAAAGTGGTACAAGTTGACAAACGGCTCCAAGCCGGCTTCGCGAGAGGCGCGGAACAACTCGTGATACCACGCGGCACCTTCCTCGTTGAGGTTGCCGTCGGCATCGAGCAGACGGCTCCACTGGATGGAAGTGCGATAGGTATCCAGACCCAAGTCCTTCAAAATGCGAAGGTCTTCCTGGTACTTGGCCATAAAGTCATTGCCGGCGTAAGAGCCAACGCGGTTGTAGAACGAACCCAGATCCTGGATGGACCAGGTGTCCCACAGGTTCTCGAGCTTGCCGCCCTGGTTCCACTGACCCTCAGTCTGCGGGCCGGACATAGCAGCGCCAAAGAAGAAGTCGTTGGGCAGCTGATACTGTGCCATCAAAGTCCTCGCTTTCGTGTTCTAGAGCTTCCGGTTGGAGACGGGTTTGCTTTGGCAGGTTATCCGGCGCGGGCGCGCACCGGCCATACCGATATCCAACCCGCCAAAACAAAACCGTCCCCAAACGGTCGATCCTGTTGTGCGGAAGGATTCCGTTCGTTGCTTAAACTATAGCGCTCTAATTTTAAAAAAGTAAAGCGTCTTTTTCTTTTTTCTTTCTCGAACTTCTTAGATAAAAGTAATATGGATGCCCTGTTGAGGGTTATACTTACTTTTTGTATTCATATATGTCGGAAAGGAGGTTCCATGATTCCCAAATACGAGGCGATAGCTGCAGATATTCGTCGAAGTATCGAGGATGGCGCTCTTAAACCGGGCGACAAGCTTCCCACCGTCGTTGAGTTCTGTGAGCTCTATAGCGTTTCCAAAATCACCGTCAAACGAGCTATCGAGCAAATCACCGAGGAAGGTCTTATTACCAGCCGGCGCGGATCGGGCACCTACGTTAAGGACACGGCGGGACTTCCCGGCCAGGCGTTTTTCCAGGGCAAAAACGACCGTGCCCAGGGCTTTTCGTATGAGCACCGCGGGGAAAAGGTGACCTCGGTGGTCTACGATTTCTCGATTGTTAATCCACCAGCGGACATCGCAGCCCAGCTGGGAATTGCCGAGGATGACTTTGCCTATCACGTCGTGCGCGTGCGTCAGGCCGATGGGAAGCCCATCGTTATCGAGTACACCTACATGCCCCTCGAGCTGATTCCGGGGCTGAAAAAGAAGGACCTGTACGGATCGGTCTACCATTTCATCCGCGAGCAATGCGGGCTGAAAATTTCGAGCTTCCACCGTACCATTCGCGCCGTGGCAGCAACCGAGGAAGAAGCCGAGCGCCTGGACACCAAGCCTGGCTCTCCCCTGCTCGAGCTCACCCAGATTGGCTTTTTGGACAGCGGCGCCGCCTTTGAGTATTCGGTCTCGCGCAACGTTGGCGACCGCTTTGAGTTGCACAACGTAACGTTGGCATAGGTTTTTGTAGTCATCCGGGCGCTCGCTTTGAGCTGTTTTGTGCAGCGCCCGCGCAACACAATGGGGGTATGAACATGTCCGATTTGATTAAACTGACGCCGATCTTTCACGAGAAGATCTGGGGCGGCCGCCAGCTCGAAACCGTATTTGGTTACGACATTCCCGAAGGTCCCATCGGTGAGTGCTGGGCCATCTCGGCCCATCCCAACGGTGACTGCCAGATTGCGGAGGGCCCGTATGCCGGTCACACGCTGTCGTGGCTGTGGGCCGAGCACCGCGAGCTCTTTGGCAATTGCGAGGGCAAGGAGTTCCCGCTGCTCATTAAGATTCTGGATGCCAAGGACGACCTTTCAATCCAGATTCATCCCAACGACGAGTACGCCGCCAAGCACGAGAACGGCAGCCTGGGCAAAACCGAGTGCTGGTATGTGCTGGACTGCGAGCCCGGCGCCACGATCATCGTCGGCCAGCGCGCGCACGACCGCGCCGAGGCCGCACAGATGATCGAAGAGGGCCGTTGGGACGAGATGCTCAACGTGCTGCCGATTCACAAGGGAGACTTTTTCCAGATCGACTCCGGCACCGTTCACGCCATCAAGACCGGCACGCTGATTCTGGAGACGCAGCAGTCGAGCGACGTGACATATCGCCTGTACGACTACGACCGCCCCGGCACCGACGGCAAGCTGCGCCCACTGCACATTGAGCAGAGCCTCGAATGCATCGACTTTGATGCTCAGGCTCCGACCGACGGCACGGTGACCGCGCCCGAGGTCGATGGCGTAACCGAGCTCGAGTCCAACCCCTGCTACACCGTCGATCGCGTGCGCGTCGACGGCAGCAAGACCTTGGAGCAGCGCTGGCCCTTCATGTGTCTGTCGGTCATCGACGGCGAAGGCACCATCTGCGGCGACCCCGTCCGCAAGGGAAGCCACCTGCTGGCCCCCAGCACCGTCAGCTCCATCGACCTCGAAGGCAAGATGGAACTGATCATCAGCCACCTCTAGGTCACAACAACAACCAAAACGAAACAAGGGGCTCCCCCGTTCATCAACGGAGGAGCCCCTACTCGTATCTACATTTCAGCCCACCCGGTTCTCCAAATCAAAAAGCGGACGAGCAGAGCAACGTTCGCAAGCTGCAGGCCAAAACGCCACAAGGAAGAGGGCGCGCCGGGGGCTTTGGTCGATCGCGAGTTCCGCACGAGCCGGAGAGCACTTAATGTGCTCTCCGTGCGAGCTGGACTGCCCGAGCAGGCGACCAATGCCCCCGGC
>JAGZGX010000025.1:0-33933 GCA_018367075.1 Collinsella sp. | reverse complement strand
GCTCCTCGCGGGCGTCCTCGAGCTCACCGTACTCCTCGACCAGGGGCATGAGCTCGTTCACCCGCTCGACGATGCGGCGCTGCTCGGCGAGAGGCGGAACTGGGACCAGAATGACGTTCAATGACTTCTGATTAGTCTTTGGCATTTTGACACGCGTATCACCCTTAAGCGTCTCCTCAGTGAAGAAATTGCTGAGGAGAACCGTGAGGACATATTCAGGTTGCAGCTTGGTGTTGAGCGGATACATATCCGCACTACACAGCCCATCAAAAGGGGCGATAACCGCCTTTCGAAGAGCTGGACGAATCTTCGAATAGAGAATCTGTCCTGCAGAGAACAGGTGATTGGCGCTCTTAACCTCGTCGGCCTTAACACTATGACAGAACAAGAGCTTTCCGGTGCCTTTTTGGATGTTGTCAGGCGCGATATGAGGAAAGTCCTGATATTTCAACGGGTCGACCAAACGCGCTGCAATTCCAATGACTTCACTAAATCTCGCCCAGGCCCAGCTTTCCGGAATCCCAAACGGAACCTCGTCCGCGATGCACTTGTCGCTCAGAACGCGTCCCTTAGTGTCCACGTGCTTCTCATAGGGGGAGCCATCGGAACCGATATAGATAATGCTCTCCCCGCCCTTCGGGAATTTAGCCTTACCCTCAGCAATAAGCTTATGCTTCTCTTCACGAATACGCTCAAGCAGGACGCTTGCAGGCTCATCACTCGGGTCTTGTGGAACGAGCTTTCCCTCAATCGCCATTTGCAGGATTGAGTTCTTCAGGTCTTTTGCCTTCATCTATGCCTCAATCCCAAGAATCTCGCAAATACGAGCAAGCTTCTGGTCAATCTCGGCATCGAGCTTAGCGCGCTCTTCTTTGTAGTTCCTGATCAGTTCGTCAGGCGGTAAGATCTCCTCTTCCTCGTGAGGATAGCCGCACACGTCAAAGTTAAAACCGCCGTCTCGCAACTCGTCAACCGTATAGTACTTGGCCTTGGGATTGCCGTCTTCCTCGATATCCCGACGGTTCTCCCACCATTCCTTTACAGGTGCAAAATGTTCGATCCTAATGGGCTTGGTCTTAGAGAAGTGTTTATACCCCTCGGGCATGTCCATGCGATAGAACCAAACGCCCTCAGAGGCCCCCGTATTATCGAAGAACAGAACGTTAGTAGTGATGCTCGTGTACGGAGCGAAAACACTCTGTGGAAGGCGCAAGACAGTATGCAAGTTCATGTCCTCAAGCAGGCGACGCTTGATCTCCGTCTTTGCACTATCCTGGCCAAAGAGAAAACCATCCGGAATGATAACAGCAGCGCGGCCGCCTCGCTTAAGACGATAAAGAATGAGTCCAAGGAATAGATCTGCGGTCTCGGAGCTACGGAGTGCAACAGGGAAGTTGTTTTGCACCGATGCACTCTCGGACCCGCCATAGGGCGGGTTCATAAGTACGACGTCAAACTGGCCGTCAGGCTTGTGCTTCCACTCGCGAACATCCTTCTCGAGAGAGTTATCGTGAAAGACTTCAGGATTATCGATATCGTGCAACAGCATGTTGGTCACGCACAGCAGGTAAGGGAGCTGCTTCTTCTCGATGCCGTAGACCGATCTTGCATAGAGTTCACGATCGGCTGGAGTCTGAACCTGGGAGTCGAGAATCTTGAGGGCGCTCGTCAAAAAGCCGCCCGTGCCACACGCGAAGTCAGCCACAGTCTCGCCGAGCTTGGGCGCAAGTGCCTGGGCCATAAAGTCAGTCACCGCTCGGGGCGTGTAAAACTCGCCGGCATTACCCGCGGACTGTAAGTCTTTCAGGATGGTCTCGTAAATTTCACCGAAGGCGTGGCGCTCTTTGTACTCGGTAAAATCAACCGACTCGTCAATCTCGTTGATGACTTGACGAAGTAGAATCCCATCCTTCATGTAGTTGTTGGCGTCAGTAAAAGCAGCCTTGACGACGACGTGTCGCAAAGGCGCATCAGGTGCAAGCTCAAGACTCTCAAGAGTCTTGAATAGATCATTGTTCACAAAGTCGAGAAGCTCATCGCCAGTAAGCGCCTTGCCGTCTTTCGCATCGTGCGCCCAGCTATACCAGCGCAGGCGCTCGGGGATGATGGACTGATAGGAGTCATCGTGAAACTCCCACTCCTGCTCCTTGGCATCGTAAATCTTGAGGAAGAAAAGCCAAGTCATCTGCTCAATGCGCTGCGCATCGCCATTGATGCCGGCGTCTTTGCGCATGATGTTCTGCAGGGTCTTTACGAGAGATCCCAGTGCCATTTGCTATCGTTACCTTTCTCTATGCGATGTAGAGCTCGTCCTCGAGCATCTGCGCTGCCTGAATGTACTGTTGTTTGCCGCCGAATGCGGCGACGATCTTCATTGGGCTGCCAAACCGACGGAATTCCTCGAGGTCGAGGACGTGGGTGTCGTCCAAGTCTACGAGGTTCGACGTCGCATATTTGTCGAGAAGCGCTTCAAGGACCTCACGCGCGACGCCGGCATACTCATAGAGCACGCCCTTTTTCTTGACACTATTGGCTCTCTCGCTGCGCGTAAGAGGTCTCTGGTCGTAAGCAATGTGGCAAATGAGGTCAAAGTCGCTCATTTGCTCCTGTCCAGTCTCGAGCCGCAGCTCATCCAGGAATACGCCACGCGCGCGCAGCTCATCGATAATCGCTTGTTTCTTATGTTCAGAGTTCCACGCCGCTAGGAAGTGGTCAAGAGTGTCGTATTCGCCGAGAATGTTTTTTCGCGTATAGTCCTTAAGGCTCTCAGTTACAAGAAGGCCATCGGAGGAGTAATACTGCACCATCTCCGACACTACATAGACGTCGGCCCCATGAACGTGATATTTCACATGGGAGGACGGATCGTCCGGCGGCAATACGGGTGGGTCTACGATCGGAGACGGAGGCGGAACGGGACTGCCGCCATTGCCGCCGGGACCCGGATCCGCAATGGGGTCACCCGGATTAGGCTCAAACACAACAACAGGTTCGCCATCAAACTCGGGATCTGCAAACAAACGCGATGCGTCACGAAAATCGAGGATGGTGAAATAGAGTTTGTCGTAGTCCTCACAGATACGGGTTCCGCGGCCGATAATCTGCTTGAACTCCGTCATTCCGTGCTCACCGAACTTGTTGTCGAGCACGACTACCTTACACGTCTTGCAATTAACACCAGTGGTGAGAAGCTTCGAAGTCGTAACGATGGTCGGGTATTTCTCGTCGGGGTCGATGAAGTTATCTAACTGAGCCTTACCTTCCCTGTCGTCACCCGTAATCTTCATGATGTAGGTGGGGTGATCTCTTACGATATCGGCGTTCTCGTTTACAAGGGCACGTCGCATATTTTCGGCATGCTCGATGTCAACGCAAAAGACTATGGTCTTGGAGTAACGATCCGTCTCCTTTAGAAATTGAGTTATCCGCTTGGCAACTTCCTCGTAGCGCTCTTTGATGACAATCTCGCTGTCGAAGTCTTGCTTCTCGAAAACACGTTTGGGCAGAGCTTCGCCGCGATCATCTATGGTGCCTTCCTCAGTACGGTATCCGTAAATGTCGACGTTCAGCTTAGGACGAATAACTTTATACGGGGCGAGAAAGCCATCCTCGATTCCCTGTTTAAGGGAGTAGGTGTAGACAGGTTCGCCGAAGTAGGTAATGTTTGAAACCTCTTCAGTCTCCTTTGGCGTAGCCGTCATACCGATTTGAATTGCACAATTGAAATACTCAAGTACCTTACGCCATGCGGAGTCCGCCGCGGCGCTTCCGCGATGGCACCGTCGACGATAATCAAATCGAAGAATTCCGAGTCGAACTCGCGGAATATTTCTTCACCGTTTTCTCCAACAAGCTGTTGGTAGAGCGAGAAATAGACCTCGTAAGCAGAATCGAGCTTTCGACCTACGACCTTGGTTGTAACCCTCTTGAGAGGCTTGAAATCGCCGTCTATGGTCTGATCGACGAGAATATTGCGGTCCGCCAGATAGAGAACCTTACGAACCTCGGTAGTCTGTCGCAAGCGATGAACGATTTGAAAAGCCGTAAAAGTCTTTCCCGTTCCCGTTGCCATAACGAGCAAGATGCGATTCTTACCTCGCGCAATAGCTTCAAGCGTACGATTGATGGCGATGCACTGATAGTAGCGAGGATGATTGCCGCCGTGCTCCTGGTAATACGGAGCGGTCACAATCTCCTGGCTATACGGATGTTCAAGCCCCTTAGCTTTTGAGTATCGTGTCCAAAGTTCCGCCGGAGTGGGAAACTCGTCCATGGCAAGAGCGCGCTCTTTCCCGGTAAGAAAATCGTGCTCAACAAAACCCTTTCCGTTTGAGCTGTACGCAAACGGAATATCGAGCAGCTGGGCATATCCCATCCCCTGTTGGAGACCGGCATCAACGGTGTGCTCCGTATCCTTAGCCTCGACGATTGCGATAGGGATGCCCGGAGCATACATCAGAAGGTAGTCAGCCTTCTTCTTGTCTTTACGGGTGACCATACTTCCGCGCACAACAATCTCGCCACTGGTAAAGAAATACTCAGTGAAGACTTGGGTATTGCGATCCCACGACTTCATAATCGCAGGATCAATGAGTTTAAGCCGTGTGTCAGACTCGTTCATACGTCTCGGAACCCCTCATTGCGCAAAGCGACAGCTATTGATGTTGAGTTGATTAATTTTATCATCACTATGCAATCTAGCAGCCGCTTTATACTAAATGAGACGAAGTAAAGTCAGCCCCGTGAGAAAGCTCCAAAGAAAGCAAAATGAGCCCCGTTGACTTGAGTCAGAGGTCATTCCCGGAGCCCCGCCTACCTCCCCTCCGCCTTCAGCTTCAGCAGCAGGTCGCCCAGCTCGGGGCACTTGTTGGAAAGGCGCATCTGGGCTCGATCGCCCATCCTCCACCGCTGGCGGATCTCCTGAGCACGCGGACTCACGCGATAGTCCCCGTCCATCACCTGCTTGAGCAACTTGGCGGTCACGCGCGCGTCGGCTAGGGCACTGTGGGCGTGACCCGTCGACTCGTCAAACTCGATGCCAAACCACGTCGCCGCGTCATTCAAAGAGACGCACTCGTGGCTGCCCACGTCCATGATCGAGGTGAAAAACGCCTGCAGATCGGCCCAGTCCGTAGGAAATGCGGCAAGGTCGATTTGCTTTGCCTGGCACTCGGTCATAAGCTGTCGACGGTCCGTCCCGCTCCAGCAAACTATCTGGGCGGAGTAGCGGCCGATCCAATCGCTGAGCCTTTTGATCACCATGTAGAGCGGGTCGGCCATCGCGGTGTCCACGGCCGATATACCTGTGAGCTCGCGGACGGGAAACGCAACGCCTTCGGTAAATTCCGTCTGCACAAACTGCGAGAACTCGCCCATAACGTTGCCGTGGTAATCGAGCTTGACGGCGCCGACCTCGATAATCTCATTGCGCAGTCCACGGCGCTGGCGCTGCTTTGGCACCGGCGCAAACTCAAAGTCCAGCACAATCTGGCGCGCAAAGTTCGTCGTGTCGATAGCCGAGATACCCGGCGTCTTTTCAGCTGACACGGTCATGGCCTTTCTCCGTCAACTGCCGCTTGCTACATAGGCGGCTACATTGCCGTAAGGATAGGCGCCCGCGCGGACATGAAAGCGGGGCGCAATACCATGCGCCAAGCACACGCCATGCAGACGGCCCCAAGAGAGTCGCCCGCTCTATTCAAATGCATGAAAAAGATTGAGGCCCGGTGACTTGAATCAGAGGTCATCCCGGGCCCATCAGAGCTCACAGAGCTCTTGGTTGCTTTGGTCTCGCTCTTCACGGCGCTTATCGAACTTTCCGAGGCACTCAAGCAGCATTCGAAGCATAACAAGTCGCTGCCATTAAGGCACTGACCTCTTGACCAAGCAACGGCGCTGCCCAGCTATCACCCTTGGGCTGCCGTCAACTTTATTCTATCCGCGAGCATCTGGTTTACCAAATGGATTTTCGGTAAAGGAAGCACGGCACGCCCGCAAAACCACTACGCCCCAAGTGCCGCCATGGGAATCACCGCCACGCCGTCGTCGCGTGTGTAGGCAATGCTCCCCTTTCCAACCACGACCGCCAAAAACGCCGGCGTGGCATTCTGGGCGGCAGGATTGGAGAGCACTTTCCTCTCCAGCGCCTTGAGATTTCTCGCTCCATCGTCTGCTTTCGCATCACTCAGCTTGACCTCGATGGCTCCCCAGCGCCCGTCGTGCTCAACGATCAGATCGACCTCAAGGCCCTTCTCATCTCGGAAATAATGGACACTGTTGTCGACACCGCCGTAGGTGGAAAGGAACACGCGCACGTCGCGCAGGACGAGATTCTCAAAGAGCATCCCCAGCGTTTGCATATCGCCAAGCAGCCGCTCAGGGGTAGCCCCCAGCAACGCCGCCGCAAGTGACGGGTCACAGAAGTAGCGCTTGGGGCGCACGCGAACGCGGGCCTTCGAGCGCATGGGCGGCTCCCATCCGCACAGGTCCTCGGTCAGCTTGAGCCTGTTGAAGAGGTCCAAGTACGCAGCGATGGTCCTCTCGTCGGGGCCCGCCTCACCGTACGAGGCGTCCTTTACGAGCGTCTTGTACGTGACAGCCTGGCTCTCGTTCATGGCAAGAGCTCGCAAAAGGCCGTGTGCAAGCTCGGGCGACATGCCCTCGTCCAGCACGTTGACGTCGAGCACCGAGTGCACGTACTGGCTTGCCGTCTCTCGCGCAAGATCTTCCGAAAGCCCAAGATTTGCAGGCCAACCGCCCCTGCAGCACCAGCGGGCGACGTCATCCACCGTGCTCTCGCGACGCTGAGGGGCAAAATCCTCGCCCTTAAAGAGGCTTGCCAGTGACACGAGCGGCTCGCCGTCGCCCGACTCACACAGGGCCATGGGGCGCATTGACAGACGGGCGATCCTACCCGTGCCGGAATGACGAACATGGCTGCGCTCCTCGCTTTTGAGCGCGGTCGAGCCCGTGAGCAAAAGTGTCCCCCGTTCGTTGCCGCTCGCGTCCACGAAACGCCGGGCGGCATCCCAAACCTCGGGCACCTCCTGCCATTCATCGACCAGGTGTGGCGCATCGCCGATGAGCGCCAGGCTTGGGTCGACCTCTGCCGCCGCACGCTGCGCAGGCTCATCGAGCCTGGAGACGCTCGCCGAGCGAGAGAGCGCCGTCCAGGTCTTGCCGCACCATTTGGGGCCGTTGATCTCCACACAGCCAAACGCCCGCATAAGGGTGTCGAGGCGCTCCTCTATGAGCCGGGGCCTATATCCCTTTTGGGTCAATCTCTTTGGTGCATCCATAGACGGCCGTCCCTCTCTATCACGCGATATGCGAAATTACGCCATTCTCAATGCTGATTTTACGCTACTTTCAATGTAGTTTTTACGCCATGACAGATGTAGTTTTTACGCCTTTTTCATTGAAGGTTTTACGCTTGGCATCCTTAGCGCGACCCATTCCGAGCATCACATCAGAGCGTGCTTGGTTATCTCCGCTCGCACATCTCGGCAAACGAAATCAGCTTGGCATCTCCCCTGCTCGCCGCAGCTTCCTGACATCCTTGCGTAAAGCCTCGCTTCGAGAAGATCGCATAGCTTTTGTGCTGCCGCCTAAAGAGCTCGCTTCGATGCACGAGCTTTTGCAGCACGTCTTCGCCCACCGGTTCATTGCGCCATTTGCATTCCGCAAACAGCGCAGTGCCCTCGCCATCGTCAACAATCAAGTCGATTTCTTCCTGCGTATGCGTGCGATTATCCGTCCCCCACCAGCGCCCAACGCTTGCCGGAACCACATCAAGCTGGCCCGCCCGCGCGAGTTCGTACACGTATTGTCTGCATATAAGCTCAAAGACCGTACCCATGTAATCCGATACGTGCGGCTCAATGCGCTCATACGCCATCTCGGCCATATCGTTTTGAATCAGCCCGATGTTCTGCGGAACAAACTTGTACCAGAACCTAAACATCTGATCGCTCAGCAGATACACGGCTCGCTTATTGCTCGTCTCGCTTAGGGGCAGCTCGCGCTCGACAATCCCAAGCGACGCCAGCTTATCCACATAGCTCTTTACGTTGCTCGCAGGGATTCCCGTAGAGCTCGCAATCTCCGAGATCTTCGAGCGCCCCTGGGCAATTGCTTGCACGATCGCATCATATTGCTCGGGATTGCGGCACTCCTGCAATAGCAGGTTACTCGGCTCCTCAAAGAGATAGCCCGTAGGAGTAAGAAAAAGACGTTTGATGTTGTCCTTGAGCGGTGCGGCAGGATCGACTTTCTCGATATATGCAGGAATGCCACCCGTCATGCCATAGCAAACTGCAGCGTCTTCGCGACCCATGCTCTGCCACAGGCCGAGGGTCGTCATAAAATCGAGCGGCATGATCTTAAACTGGGCCGTACGCCTACCGTATAGCGGACTCTCGTAGCCCAACACCTGCTCTTCCATAAACGAAAGCGACGACCCGCACAGGATAAGCATAAGCTTGGTCTCTTTGTACAAGTGATCGATCTTGTCTTGCAGCAACGAGCTGATCTCGGGATTCGATTGGGCGAGATAAGGATACTCGTCGATCACGACAATCAAACGTTCCGTACGAGCCATGGTAGCCAATGCATCGAACGCCTCGTCAAAACTACGAAACGACACGCCAGCAACACCAACGGAGCCCGCAAGTATCGCCTGGCTAAAGCCATGCAGGTTTGCCTCTGCATTGGTGCGACGAGCTTGAAAGTAAATAGCCTTCTTGCCTTGGATAAACTCTGTGATAAGGCGCGTTTTGCCCACACGACGACGGCCGTAAATCACAGGCATCTCAAAGGAGCCCGTGCCATACAGTCGATTGAGCTCGGACATTTCCACTGTTCTTCCGATAAACATAGGGCCATCCTTCCTTTACGTTATAGCTAGCTATATTATACCTTCCTATAATATAGCTAGCTATAACGTAATTCGACAAGCGGCGCACGCAAAAGGGGCGGTACACCACCGCACGTGGACCGTTCCGGAAAATGTATCCCGTTCTGGAGCCAAAAACTGGGCCGTAGTTTCCGCCAAACATGCCATCCGGAAAGCGTGTCCCGTTCTGAGCCTGAATTCTGGGATGCACTTTCCGCTGAAGCTTCTACCGGAAAATGCATCCCATTCCGAGCGCTCATTCCGGGATGCAATTTCCGTTTGAGGCCCGATCTGGAAACGGCATCCCACTCTGGAGCCAAATTCCGGGATGAAATTTCCGGTTGAGGGCTGCTCCGGAAAACGAATCCTATTCCGAGCGTCGAATCCGGGACACAGTTTCCGCAGATACAAGGCGACAGTCCGCCGCCCTTATCACATACCTTCAAATATGCGATCCAGAAACACAAAACAGCAGATAGAATGCTCTTTTTCAAAAAGTACACGTCTCGAAACTTACCAAGACTTCATATCCAGCTACCGTTCACGGTCGCCGATTACCGCCCACCGATTCAAACAAGAAATATGTCGCCAAAAGCAGGTCATCTACCTGCATGGTTAGATTTTGGTCAGCTTTTGGTCAGCTGAGCGGCAAGTTCCAGCTGATACGTTTTTGCTACCCAAAAGGAGGCGGTAGCTCATGACCCATTGCAATGACCAGCTCATCGACCAACTGCTCACTCAAGCCGAGCAAGAGGGGCGCTGTCTGATTCCCCCGAGCGCGGCGATCCGAAAAGCGCTCCTTCGGCGCACCGGCGGCACGGTTGTCTCGCCCATTCCGGGGTTGTTTGCGCGAAAAACGCGCTGGGATGAACTCAACCGGGCGCAACGCCATTGCGAGATTATCCGCGCCCTTGCGATCATCCATCCCGATTGGACGTTCTGCTCGTTTTCGGCAGCTTGCCTGCTGGGGCTCGAGGTCTCGTGGCGACACCTGAACGTCGTGCATGTTTGCAGCTCGACAAAGCCGTCGGCTCGTCCGGGCGCACATATTCAGCGACACCAGATTGAGCCGGCCGGAGCAATACGCAGAGCCGGCATATCGGTAACGCCGCCCATCCAAACGGCCACAGATTGCCTGCTGCAAACTGGTTTTGCCGACGGCATGCCCATTGCCGATTCGGCGATCTCAAAGCTCGGCCTTGCGCCGGAACAGCTGATGGAGGCCGTTGAGCAACGAGCGACTGCCCGCAATGGTCGCGCGATTCGCACCGCCCTCACAACGCTTCGATATGCCGACGCCCGCGCCGAGAGCGGCGGGGAATCGGTCGCCCGAGCCATCATGATCGAGACGGGCTTTGCGCCCGACTGGCTTCAATACGAGCTGACGGACCCCTTCGATTCGGCCAAGCCCATACGAACGGACTTTGCCTGGAAGCGCCAGACGCGGGAACTCACGCTGGGCGAGCTCGACGGGCTCATCAAATATACCGACCAGACCATGCTGACCGGACGCACCACCGCCGAGGCGCTCGTTGCCGAACGACAGCGCGAGGCGCACCTATCGCTCTACGGTCACCCCCTGCTGCGCTTTACCATGAACGAGGTCCGCTCGGCAGGAATGCTCGCCAAAAAGCTGCAGACGGCAGGCATCCGGCAGACCGCGCTGCCGACATGGCTCAACGAGGTGGACCTGTAGGAGCTGCTAGGCCACGCATCGCCGAATCGCATCCCCCCCTATCTGGGCCGCGTTTTCCCAACGACCACGCCAACGGAAAGCGCGTCCCAGCCTGGACGCTCAAACGGGACGCACTTTCCGGATGGCGGGCCTGGCGGAAAGCGTGTCCCGGAATCCCGTCTCAGAGCTGGACAGGCTTTCCGGTTGAGTCCTTCAGCGGAAACCGCATCCCGGAATAAACGCTCAAGCTGGGATGCACTTTCCAAACGGCCGGCCAGCGGAAAACGCGTCCCCTTCTGAACGCCAATTCCGGGACGCAGCTTCCGCATGCGGAGGCGCTCCAAACAAAAGGCCCCGACTCGCGATGGAGCCGGGGCCAAAGGCACAGCGTATGTAGTTGATGCTGAGCGCGAACAACTCGTCAGCAATGACTGTCCGCGCTCTACCCTACCCGCGGCGACGGGCGCGGCTGTACGGGGTATCCACCATGGGCAGATCGGGACGCAGCTTGCCGTCAAACGCGCGGTAGGCGTTCTGTACGGCGGGCGCCGTGGGGATCGTTGCGATCTCGCCGATGCCCTTGCCGCCGTATGCCACGGGCAGTAGCTCGTCCTTCTCCACGTAGATGGCGTGGATATCCGGAATCTCGGGCGCACGGAACAGCCCGAGCGTGCCGTACCTTGCCTGGGGCACGCAGTCCTTAAGCGGCCAGTCCTCGGTAAGTGCGTAGCCCATGCCCATGAGCACGCCGCCTTCGATCTGACCCTGGATGGAGATGGGGTTGACCACCTTGCCGGAATCGTGCGCGGCATAGACCTCGCTCACGCGGCCGTCATCATCCAAAATGACCACATGCGTGGCAAAGCCGTAGCAGATGTGGCTCTTGGGGTTGGGAACATCCGCACCCAGCTTGTCGGTCGGCTCCAGGTACACGTAGCCAAACTCGCATCCCTCGAGCGCCTTGATGGCGGCCGCGGGATCCTGAGGATGCATACCCTGGCCGGCGACGAGTTCCTGTGTGCGCAGCTGGTAGGCGCGTCCGTCGTCGTACTCGATCTTGACGCCGTCGCCATGCGCACTCACCGGAGCGGCAGGCGCGGGCTTGCCGGCCTCGATGTCAAGCATGGCATCGCGCAGCAGGAAGGCGGCACCGCGTACGGCCTCGCCGGTCACGACCGTCTGACGCGAGCCAGACGTGGTGCCGGAGTCGGGAGCGTTCTCGGTGGAGCACTCGCCATTGGCGATGCAGCGAAGCGGCAGACCGCACGCCTCGGCAACGTCCTGCAAAAAGACGGTGTTGCAGCCCTGGCCGATGTCGGACGTGGCGGCATAGACCACAGCGCGGCCATCCTCGACGCGAATCTTGCAGCGGCCGGCATCGGGCAGGCCAACGCCCACGCCGGCATTCTTCATGGCACAGGCAATGCCCGCGTGTCCGGGATGCGCGTAGTAGGCATCCTTGACCTCGAGCAGCGTCTCCTTAAGCGCCGTGGAGCAATCGGCGATCTGGCCGTTGGGCAAAACCTCACCCGGCTCGATAGCGTTGCGGTAGCGAATCTCCCACGGATCCAGGCCGACCTTCTCGGCCAGCAGGTCGATCAGGCTCTCGAGCGCAAACTCGGACTGGCAAACGCCAAAGCCGCGGTACGCGCCGGCGGGCGGGTTGTTGGTGTAGTAGCCAAAGCCGCGAATGTCAGTGTTCTGGTACTTGTAGGGGCCGACGGCATGCGTGCAGGCGCGCTCGAGCACCGGACCGCACAGCGACGCGTAGGCGCCGGTGTCAAAGTTGATCTCGCAGTCCAGACCGGTAAAGTTGCCCTCGGCGTCGCAACCCAGCGTAAAGGTGCCGTCCATGGCATGACGCTTGGGATGGAAGGCAAGCGACTCGGCACGCGTGAGCTTGCACTTCACGGGACGCTGGAACTTGTATGCGGCGAGCGCAGCCAGGTGCTGGATGGACACGTCTTCCTTGCCGCCAAAGCCGCCGCCCACGAGCATGGTCTCGACGACCACGCGCTCGGGTTCGTTATCCCAGCCAAACATGTGGGCGCACTCTTTGCGCGTATCGTAGGCACCCTGGTCGGTCGACTGCACCTTGACGCCGTTCTTGTACGGGAAGGCAACGGCGCACTCGGGCTCCAAGAAGGCGTGCTCGGTAAAGGGCGTGGTAAAGCGCTGCGTCACGGTGAACGCGCTCTCCGCAAGCGCCTTGGCGGCGTCGCCGCGCGTCACGTGACGGCTCTGGCACACGTTGTCCTTGAGCTCCACCGTGTTGCCGAAGGCAAAGAAGCTGTCATGCAGGCGCGGGGCGTCGGCGGCCCTGGCCTCGACAATGTTGCGCACGGGCTCCAGCGGCTCGTAATCGATCTTTACGAGCTTCTTGGCCTTCTCGAGCGTCGCCTCGTCCTCGGCAACCACCAGTACAATGGCATCGCCCACGCAGCGGGTGATATCGCCCTGGGCGATCATGACGTCCCAGTCCTGGATAAGGTGGCCGACCTGGTTGACCGGCACGTCCTCGGCGCGCAGAATGCCCACCACACCGGGCAGGGCCTCGGCCTTGGAGGTATCGATGGAGAGCACGCGGGCGCGCGGATACTTGGAGCGCACGGCGCTGGCGTAGGTCAGACCCGGCTGATCGAGCTCGTCGATGTCGTCGGGGTACTTGCCCTCGCCGAGCACCTTCTTGCGCACGTCAATACGGAAGGCGCGCTTGCCTACGCCGTAGTCATCGCCGCGCTCCAGGTCCTCGTCGATCCGCTTTTCACCGCGGAGCACCGCAGCGGCCAGCGAGATGCCCTCGATAATCTTTTTGTAGCCGGTGCAGCGGCAGACGTTGCCGCGAATGGCGTACTTGATCTGCTCCTCGGTGGGCTCGGGGTCCTCGGCGATGAGCGCTGCGCCCGCCATGACCATGCCGGGGATGCAAAAGCCGCACTGCACGGCGCCCACGGCGCCAAAAGCGTACACAAAGGCTTCGCGCACGTCCTCGGGCAGGCCCTCGACGGTCACAATGTTGCGGCCGGCGGCAAGAGCGGTGGTCAGTACGCACGCCTTGACGGCCGCACCGTCCACATGGATGGTGCAGGTGCCGCAAGCGCCTTCGGAGCAGCCGTCCTTGGCGGAATGGATATGCAGGTCGTCGCGCAGGTAGCGCAGCAGCGGTTTGTTTTGGGTCGTCGTGCGCTCGACGCCGTTAACGGTAAAAGTGAATTCCTGTGCCATGGTGATTCCCTTCTACACGCCGGCGGCGATGCCGGTGCGGTCGTGGATGGCGCCATGTGGGCAGACGACGGCGCACATGCCGCACGACAGGCAGTCCACGCCGTCGATATGGGCGCAGTTGTCCTCGATGCGGATAGCGCCGGCGGGGCACTTTTTAGCGCACATGCCGCAACCGATGCAGCTCGTATCGCAAATCTTACGGGCGATGGCGCCCTTATCGGTGTTATTGCAGCGCACCAGGATATTCTGGTAGCCGGGAACGAAGGCAATCACGCGCTGCGGGCACGCCATGCCGCACAGGCCACAGCCGGTGCATTTGGAGCGGTCCACGCGGGCGACGCCATCGACCAGCGCAATGGCACCGTGGGGGCAGGCCGTGACGCAGGCGCCACAGCCAATGCAGCCTTCGCTGCAGTGGGCGTCGCCGCCTGCGGAGGCGCAACCGCTTCCGCAGGCAACGTAGGCCACGTTATGTTGAATGGATTTGGCCATAAGAGACTCGCCTATTTCTTAAGAAGGTACGAATAGTTGTCGCGCACAGCCCTGATGGTCAGGCGGACGGCCTCGGGAAGACCGGTGTTGACGGCATCGACCGAGACGGTGCGGACCGTGCCGGCGACGCGAACCTTAAAGTGGTCCTCGTCCACGGCCAGGAAGCCCTCGTTCTCGGAGTTCTCCATGTCCTGCTCGCTCCAGAACAGGGTGAGCTTGTCCTTGTAGGGACGGCCCTCCTGGTAGGGGCAGAACACAGCGCAGTTGCCGCACTCGTTGCACATGCCGTCGACGTGGACGACCTGATGCTTGGCGAGACCCGGCACCTTAATGGCAACGTTGGCGCGGTTGGGGCACACATCGCAGCAGACCTCGCACACCGAGCCGCAGCCCAGGCAGCGGGTCTTAGTGCAGTTGCGCTTGTCGCGGCACAGCGACCCCTTGCGCTCGTAGCAGGCGTCCTCGCGATCGGCCTGAGCATTCTGGTCGGCGTACTTGTTAAAGTCCACACCGGCGATGGCACGGGCGACCTCGGCGGCATCGGCGATAGCCTCGACCACGGTGGCAGGACCGCGACGGCAGTCGCCGGCAGCCCAAACGCCCTCGACGCCGGTGGAGGTGGCGGCAAGACGGCCGCGACGGTCGTGCTCGACGCCCGCGGCATCGTACAGGCTGGCATCGATGCCCTCGCCCACGGCGCAGATCACCGTGGTGGCGGAAAGCTCGACGGTCTCGCCCGTGGCGACGGGGCTGCGACGGCCGCTTGTATCCGGCTCGCCGAGCTCCATGACGTCGCAGGTCAGCACGGAGCCGTTGAGTGCCTTGGGCGCCAGCAGCTCGCAGAGCTCAACGCCGTCGGCAAGAGCAAGATCGAGCTCTTCCTCGTCGGCGGGCATCTGCTTCTTGGTGCGGCGATACACCAGGCGCACGTTCTTCACGCCAGCCAGACGCTTGGCCACGCGGGCCGCGTCCATGGCGGTGTTGCCGGCGCCAATGACCACGACGTCCTCGCCCAGCTCGAGTTTCTCGCCCTTCTTGGCGGCCTCGAGGAACTCCAGCACATCGAGCTCGGCACCCTCGCCCAGGCCCGCAGAGCCGGGCATCCAGGCACCGGTGGCCACGACCACGTCGGTAAAGCCCTGGTCCTTGAGCTCGTCAATGGAATCAACGCGAGCGTTGAGCTGCACCTTGGCGCCAAAGGCTAGGCAGAGCTCGGCATCGTGGGAGATATCGTCGCTCGCGATGCGGAACTCGGGAATCACGTGACGGACCACGCCACCGAGCGAATCGCGGGCCTCAAAGATGGTGACGGGCACGCCGGCACGCGTCAGGAAGAACGCCGTCGCCAGGCCGGCCGGGCCGCCGCCGATAACGGCAACGTTGTGCTCGCCGTCGTTTGCGATGGCCTGGGCACGCAGCTTGGGCAGCACGGCGGTCATGGCCTCGCGGGCGGCCTTGAGCTTGCTGGCGCGAATCTGGGCGCCCTCGGGCTCGTAGAACACACGCTCGCAGGCACGGCCGCAGGGATGCGGGCAGATGGTGCCGGTAATGAACGGCAGGGCGTTGCGCTCGATGATGATGTTGAGTGCGTCCTCGTAGCGGCCCTCGTCAACGGCCGCCAGGTAGGCGGGAATATCCTGCTGGATGGGGCAGCTCGTGCGGCACGGCGTGGTAAAGCAATCGGAAAGAGGGCTCTTGCCGGCGACCTTGCGGTCGGGCAGCGGACGCAGCGGCTTCTTGTAGAGCGGGTTGGTGAGTGAGTCGGTCTGGATCGCAGTCACAGCCTCGAGAGAGACGCCCGCGAACGGCTTGCCATCCAGGTCGGTAAACTCGCCAGCCATCTGGCTAAAGCGCTCGTAACCGCCGGGCTTGAGCACGTCGGTCGCCAGGGTGACGGGCCAAATGCCGGCATCATACAGAGCGCGGATGTTGTAGACCGTGGCACCACCGGAGTAGCTGATACGCAGCTTACCGTCAAACTGCTCGGTAATGCGGCGGGCAGCCTCGATGGTCAGCGAGAACAGCGAACGGCCGGACATGTACATCTCGGTAGAGGGCAGCTCGTTCCTCGTCACGTCGACGGGGAACGTGTTGGTCAGCTTGACGCCAAACTCCAGGCCGCGCTCGGCGCACAGGGCAATCAGGCGCTCGAACATGGGCACGGCGTCGACCCACTGCAGGTCCTCGCGGAAGTGCGTGTCATCGAAGACGATGTAGTCAAAGCCCAGCTCGTTGAGGCGCTGACGTGCAAACTCATAGCCCAGCAGCGTGGGGTTGCACTTGATGTAGGTGTTGAGGCCCTTCTCGGTGATCAGATAGGTCGCGATGCGCTCGATCTCGGCCGGCGGGCAGCCGTGCAGGGTAGACTCGGTGATGGAGTTGGAGACGCGCGCCGGGATGGACTCGACAAACGCGGCGTCAACATGCTCAAACTTGTCCAGGTTAGCGAGCGCCCACGTGCGGCACTCATTCCAAACCTCGGAGCCGCTGGCGTCCTTCATGCCCTCGATGTAGGCGTCGACCTTGGGGCTCTTGATGCCCTCGAGGTCATAGCCCACGGACATGTTGAAGACAAAGCCGTCCGGGCTGCCCAGGCCGTACTCGCGAGCGATGAGGTGGCAGGCAAACCATGCCTTCACGTACTCGGCAAAGGCCTGCGGAACCTCGAGCTCGGTCGACCACTCGCAGTTGTAGCACTCGTCCTGCGCCACGATGCAGGGTTTGTTCACGCACTTGGAGAGCTCCTCGCCGTCCATAACCTGAACGGTCTTGAGCTCAAAGAAGCGGGAGCCGGCCACATAAGAGGCCACGATGTTCTGGGCAAGCTGCGTGTTGGGGCCGGCGGCCGGGCCAAACGGAGTCTCTATGCGCTCGTCAAAAATGGGAAGCGCTCCCTCCTGGTTGGCCGTGACCATCTTGCGCACGCCAAAGATGGCGCCCTGAGTCTTGTGCTCCTCGATGATCCAGTTCATCAGCTGCGAAAACGGGATCGGCCTCATGATGTCGCTCATAATGAGCTCCTCTCTGTAACGCCCGGCGAGACCGCGCGGCGGGCGCAAATACGGTGTAGCGCTAGCACAGCGCCGGCGACCCCGCGGAGGCCGCCTATACGTGCGTCGGATGCGGCGAAACATCCGACGCACGCGAATCTACTTGTGAATTAGTAGGCGCGATCGTTGAGCGTGCTCCAGAGCTTCTTGGACTCAGCCATGGTCCACGCGTTGATCTTTTCCTCATCGATACCGACGAACTCGCGATCCTTGTACAGGACCTTGCCGTTGATGATGGTGGTGCGGCAGTTTTTGCCCATCATGCCAAAGAGCATGTGGCCGTCGATGTTCTCCTCGCTCAGCGGCGTAAAGGGCTTGTAGTCCATAACGATGACGTCGGCGGCAGCGCCGGCCTCAAGCACACCGAGCTTGCGATCGAAGTACTTGCTCGCCATCTTGGCGTTGTTCTCGAACAGCATGGTCATGGCCTCGCACCAGCCCACGTTGGGCATGGCGGCGTTGTGGCGCTGGATGATCAGGAAGACCTTGAGGCTCTCGAGCATATCGTGGGTGTAGGCGTCGGTGCCCATGCACACGGGGATGCCGCGACGGAAGAATTCGAGCACGGGGGCGCAGCCCACGGCGTTTCCCATATTGGATTCGGGGTTGTTGACGAGCCAGGTGCCGGACTCCTTGACGATATCCATCTCGGCAGGCGTCACGTGGATGCAGTGGCCGAGCATGGTGTCGGGACCCAGCAGGTTGTGCTGCAGCAGGCGCTCGACGGGACTGATACCGCCGCGGTTGAGGCGGGAATCCCACACATCGTTCATGCCCTCGCACACGTGGATGTGGAAGCCGGTCAGGCCGTTGTTGGCCTCGGCCATCTTGTCCATGGTCTCGTCCGACAGCGTAAAGGTGGCGTGACCGCCAAACATGGCGGCGATCATGTGGTTATCGTTATCGCGACGCTCCTTGGCGGCCCACTGGGCAAACTCGGCGTTCTCGGCAATGGCCTGGTCGCATTTTTCCTGGCCGCGGCGATCGGAGACCTCGTAGCACAGGCACGAACGCATGCCCAGCTCCTGAGCTGCATCCTTAATGGTAAAGAGGCTGCCCGGGATCTCGCAGAAGCTCGCGTGGTGATCGAAGATCGTGGTAACGCCATCGCGGATGGAATCCAGAATCGTGGCATAGGCGCTGGCCTTGGTGCCGTCGAGCGTCAGGTTGTCGTCAATCTTCCACCACTGCTGCTCAAGATTCTCCAGGAAGTTGGTGGGGTTGCAGCCCTTAATGGCAAGGCCGCGGGCCAGACCCGAGTAGATGTGGGTGTGGCAGTTGATAAGTCCGGGCATGATGAGGTTGCCCTGGGCGTCGACGTACTCGGCATCCGGGTACTTGGCCTTGAGCTCGCGCTCGGGGCCCACTTCGACGATCGTATCTCCGTCAATGGCGACCGCACCGTTGGGAATAAACGGAGTCTGAGCGTTGCGGGTAAAGACGGAACCGTTAGCGACCAGAAGCATAAATGCTCCCTTCAACATCAGGGGCGGGGTTTGACACCTCTGACATGGCGGAAGTGCGAAGCGCCGGCCTACACCGGAAACGGGCCCTCTCCCGTCAACGCTTCACCAAAGGGACAAGCCCTTTGAAGTGCGGCTTGGCGCCGCATGGCGCCGGCGGACGAGGCGATGCGTCCGCCGGCGAATAGCACCGAATTGGCTACTTCTTGCTCTCGGGCAGGACCAGATCCACGGCAGCGTCCTTGGCAGCATCGATGTGCTGAGCCACGACCGGCGTCTGCGGAAGGATCAGGTTAAGGACAATGGCCATGATGGCGGTGGGGGTCACGGCGTTGGAGCCGATGACGGTGGACACCCAGGTGGGCATGCCCTCGCCGGCGAGGCAGCCGCTGGCCATCCAAATACCCAGGCCAAAGACAACAGAGGTGCCGACGATGGTGGTGGTGCGCTGCGTGAGGCCCTCGCGGGTGAACATGCGCACACCGTTCATGGTGATGGTGCCAAAGACGCCGACGGTCGCGCCGCCGATGACGGGCTGCGGGATAGCGGAAAGGACGGCAGAGAGCTGCGGGAACAGACCGGCGATGGCAAAGACGGCCGCGATGATCACAAAGACCCACTTGTTGACGACCTTGTTGGAGCAGATGATGCCCACGTTCTGGCCAAGGGCGCTGGTGGGAAGACCGCCCAGCAGGCCGCCGACCATAGAGGTGAGGCCCTGGGACACGATAGCGCCGGAGAGCTCGCGCTCGGTGGGCATACGGTCGATGGAGCCCAGGCAGGCGGCGGAGACGTCACCGATAACCTGGATGGCGACCATGGGGAACACGACGGCGAGGGTAATGCAGACCTCGGGATCAAACTCGAGTGCGTAGGGCATGAGCTTGGGAAGGGCGAAGACCTGAGCGGTGGCGACGCTGGAGAAGTCGATCATGCCAAAGGGGATGGAGACGATCATGCCAACGATCATGCCAAAGAACACAGATCCCAGCTTGAGCGTGCCCTTGCCAAAGTTGGCGAGCGCAAAGACCACGGCGAAGGTGATAAGAGCGACGCACCAGGCCTGCGGGGTGCCCCACAGCGGCGTACCCATACCGCCGGCCATATACCTGACGGCCGTGGGATAGAGAGAGACGCCAATGGAGAAGATGACCGTACCGGTCACGACGGGCGGGAACAGCCACTTAATCTTGCTGTAGGCCAAACCAAAGAGGACCGCGACGGCACCGCCGACAATCTCGCCACCCAGCAGCGCACCAAAGCTAAAGCCCGAGGCACCCATGGCCTGCAGGGCCGGCAGGAACGCGAACGAAACGCCCATGACGATGGGCAGGCCGCCGCCGATGCGACGGAAGGGAGCGAAGGCCTGAAGGGCCGTGTCGATTGCCGAAAGAATGAGCGCAACCTGAATGATGTCGGTGCTCTGCTGGCTATTAAAGCCGTAGACGCCGGCCATGATGACCGCCGGGGTGATGATACCGGCAAACGAAGCCAGTACGTGCTGAAGGGCACACGGGATCATTTCCTTAACGGGAGGCATGCCTTCGCGAGTGAACAGGGCTTCAGTGCCGTTCGTAACCGTCTCCTGGGTCATTTGACCACCAATCCTCGAAATAGTTGTTTTCGCATCTAACGCTCTATTGTGACGCAGTGCGGGGTTGAGGTTGTGCCTTCGTTGCATATCGTATTAAAGATGATTCTCATTCTCAATAATAATTTTTTGTTATCAGACTATTCTTCAGCTGAGATAACGCATTTCCGCAGGTCAGGAAAGTGTCTGATCAAAATAACATCTTACTTTTCTTTTGGTCGACCGTTTACCGCTAAATTCCTACCGTTCGTCTGTATTACGCAATGTACCTGCGGATATACGAGATGATGAGCGGCGTGTTACCATGATAAAAAATTGTTATGAACACTTCGATAGAACCAAAAGGAGTTGCCCGTGAACGAGACCGTACGTCGCTTTTTGCCGATGGTCGATTTCCTGGAGCAGATACTCGGCAAAAACAGCGAAATCGTGCTGCACGATTTCTCGGATCCCGACCACGCCATCGTCGATATCCGCAACGGCATCGTGAGCGGCCGCAAGGTCGGCGGTCCCGCCACCGACCTGGCACTCAAGATCATGCACGACGCCAAGTATCGCGACCTGCCGTTTATTACGGGCTACGAGGGGCGCGGTGCCGGTGGCAAGACGTTGGAGTCGGCGACGTACTTTATCCGCGAGAATGACGAGATTGTCGGTATGCTCTGCGTCAACACCGACCTCTCGACCGTGCGCTCCATCAACGCCATGGCGCAGCAGCTCATGGCGTGCTTCGACGCTGCGCCGAGGCAGGCGGAGCCCGCTTCCATTGAGGTCGAAAGCCTTTCGGAATCCACGCAGGAGCTCATCGATCGCAGCATTGCCGAGCTGCTGAGCGCGCGCGGGCTGGATGTAGCGTCGCTTGGTCAGAGCGACCGCGTGGACGTCATTCGCCACCTCAACGGCAACGGGGTGTTCATGCTCAAGGGTGCCGTGGCCTGCGCCGCCACCGCGTTGGGCATCTCGGAGCCCAGCGTCTACCGCTACCTGCAAAAAGTCCGCAAGGAAGGCTAACGGGCAACATGAAGCGCGGCTCCACAAGCGATCCGTCACTTGACAAAAGACCCTGCAGCTCGCACGCGCTGCAGGGTCTTTTTGCATGTCATGTTTAGTTGTGGCCAACGCCTTAGAGAGCGGCAACGACCTCGATCTCGACCAGACCGCCAGCCGGAAGGGCGGCAACCTGGAAGGCGCTGCGCGCGGGGAACGGGGCCTCGAACTTGGAGGCGTAGATCTCGTTCACGGCGGCGAAGTCGGCGATGTCGGCCAGGTAGACCGTGGTCTTGACGACATCGGCAAAGGTAGCGCCGGCAGCGGTCAGCAGGGCCTCGACGTTGGCGAGGGACTGCTTAGCCTGGGCCTCGACGCCCTCGGGCATCTTGCCGGTTGCGGGGTCGATGCCCAGCTGGCCGGACAGGAACACCATGTTGCCGGTCTGGATACCAGGGGAATACGGGCCGATGGCTGCGGGTGCGTTATCGGAAGACACGACGGTCTTGCTCATGTTTATCTCCTTACGATCAGTTGAGAAAGCGTGAGCGCGGCGTTCACACCGGGAGGCACAGTTCGGTCTGAACACCGCGCTTGATTGGGATGGTACTCAAGGTTTCTGTTTGATGCAAGAATATTATCAGCTTGCGAGAATATTTTATCGCCCAACGGTCTCCCCGAACCGCTGAACGGTTCTCATGTGGAGCAGCCAGTCCAAGCTGCTGAAGACTTTATCCCGCTTGGAGCACGGGCATCGCCTGCCGCAACGGCGCCACTATACTTTTGATTATCTGAGCATTTTGAAAGGCAGGATATGACCGCAACCGCCAGTCGAACCACCAACCGCAGACCCGAGCTTTTGGCGCCCGCCGGAGGGCCCGAGCCCTTTGCCGCCGCACTCGCCGCCGGGGCAGACGCCATCTACTGCGGCATGGGCAGCTTCAACGCCCGCCGCAAGGCCACCAACTTTACCGACGAGGCCTTTGAGCAAGCCTGCCGCGCCGCGCATCTAGCCGGGTCGCGCGTCTACGTCACGGTAAACATCGTCATCAAACAGTCCGAGATGGGCGATGCGCTGCAACTCATCCATCGCTGCTCCACGCTGGGCGCCGACGCCTTCATTATCCAGGACTGGGGCCTGTTCTTTGAGGTCAAGCGCACCATGCCCGGCATCGAGACACATATCTCGACCCAGGCGAACATCCACGACGACCGCGGAACCCTTTGGTGCCGTGAGCAGGGCGCCGACCGCGTGACTCTCTCGCGCGAGCTCTCCATCGACGAGATCGCCGCCATTCACAACGCCGCGCCCGATGTGGACCTCGAGGTCTTTAGCCACGGTGCCATCTGCTTTTGCTACTCGGGCCTGTGCCTGCTTTCGAGCTTTGCCATGGCGGGCCGCTCGGCCAACCGCGGCATGTGCGCCCAGCCCTGCCGCCTGCCCTACGAGCTGATCGACGAGAACGGCCGCTCGCTCTCCCCTGCCGGTCGCGAGCGCGCGCTGTGCCCGCGCGACACCAACACGTCGCAGCTTGTTCGCCGTCTGTATGACGCCGGCGCCGCATCGCTCAAGCTCGAGGGCCGCATGAAGGCCCCCGATTACGTGTATTCCATCGTCGATGTGTATCGTCACCAGATTGATGACATGCTGGCCGGGGTCGCCGTAGATAAGGACGAGGTAGCCGCCCGCCAGCGCCAGCTCAAGCGCTGCTTCAACCGCGACTTTACGCACGCCTATCAGGACGGCACCTCGGGCGACGAGATGATGAGCTATGAGCGTTCCAACAACCGCGGCCAGATCGTAGGCACGGTACTGGGCAGCCGTCTGGCCAACCGCGATGTGCGCGGCCTCAAGCCCGACGACCGCCGTCGGCGCGCCGCCATCGCCCGCATTGAGTTGTTTGAGCCCGTGGGCAAGGGCGACCTGCTGGAGCTTCGCCACGATAACGAGTTTGACCAGTTCCTGACCACCATTGCCGCCGATGATGCCGCCGCCGGTGACATCATTGAGTGCCGCGTGCCCCGCAGCATGCCCGAGGGCTGCCGCGTCCGCGTGATTCGCAGTCAGCGCGCCATCGACGCCGCTGGCGCCGCGCTCAAGCGCGATGTGCTGCGCCGCCGAGCTGTTGACGTGTCCGTCGTGGCGCGCCTGGGCGAGCCGTTTACTGTCACACTCACCTGCTGTGACAACCCCGCGCTCACCGCCACCGCCACGGGCTTCACCGTCGAGGCCGCCAAGACCCGCGCCGTCGAGGCATCCGATCTGGTTGAGCACGTCGGGCGCATGGGCTCCTCTCCCTTTGAGGCCGCAAGCTTTGACGTTTCGCTCGACGCCGGCTGCGGTATGGGCTTTTCCGCCGTGCACAAGGTGCGCGCCGCCGCTTGTAAGGCGCTGGAAGAGGCCATTCTGGCACCGTACGAGGAGCGCGAGAAAACGCTCGAGTTGCCGGTGCTCGACAAATGTACGCGACCCATGCCCGAGCACTACCGCGACGAGCCGCAGATCTGCGCCACCGTCAACACGCTCGAAGCCGCCGAGGCAGCTCGTGCCGAGGGCGCCACGCGCATCTATATGACCACCGATGCGCTCGAGGCCGCCGGTGTCTCCCCCGCCGATGCATTTGAGCAGGGCATCGTACCCGTACTCGACGAGGTCTGCCGCGCCGTTGACCACGTACGCGTCGATCCCTGGATCAATGCCGGAGCCACCGTCGCCGTCGGCAATATCTCCGAGCTCGCCGTAGCCGCGCATGCCGGCGCCACGGCCGAGATTCGCTCTTGCCTGCCGGTGCACAACACGCCCTGCATGGAGGCGCTTGCCGGGCGCGGAGCCGGTGCGTTTTGGCTCTCGCCCGAGATCACACTCGACGAGATTGTCTCGCTCGGAGCCGCCGCGCCCGCGGCTCTGGGCATCACCGTCTTTGGCCGCCCGCGCGTCATGACAAGCGAGCATTGCATTCTGCAGGTTGCCAACGGCTGCATCCACGATTGTGCCAACTGCCGCCTGCGTGCCCGCAAGCTCTCGCTCAAGAATATCGACGGAAAGGTCATGCCCGTCCGCACCGACATCCACGGCCGCTCTCGCTTGTACGACGCCTACCCCATCGACCTCACACCGCAGGTTCCTCAGCTGCTCAATGCCGGCGTGCGTCGTCTCATGGTTGACGGAACCCTGCTCGAGGCCGATGAGATTGGCCGTGCCGTCGCTCGCGTCCGTCGCGCCGTCGAGGCGGCTCAAGCCGGCCGCAAGCCCGCCGCCCGCCTGCGCGGCGCCACCTCGGGCTGCATGTTTGTGGGAATTAGCTAACCGAAAGGCTTACACGTGAACGAAGAACCTCAAGTCCTCTACTGCGACGCCTGGCTCATGGCCATCGACAAGCCCGCCGGCATGATCGTCCACGGCGACGGCACCGGCGAGCGCACACTTACCGACTACGCCAGCGACCTGCTGCTGGCGATGGGCGACGGCTTTGCCGCGACCGACATGCAGCCGCTCAATCGCCTGGACCGTGACACCACCGGCGTGGTGCTGTTTTCGCTCGACAAACAGACGCAGCCCGCCTTTGACCAGATGGTGATCGACCACGCCTTCGAAAAGCACTATCTGGCGCTGGCCGAGGGCAAGATCGACTGGAACGAGAAGCTCATCGACAAGCCCATCGCCCGCGACCGCCACGACAGCCGCAAGATGCGCGTCGGCGCCAGCGGCAAGCCGTCGCAGACGCGCGTGAAGGTGCTCAAGCGCCTTAAGAGCCGCCGTGGCCTGCCCACGCGCTCGTATATCGATGTCGAGTTGCTCACCGGCCGCAAGCATCAGATTCGCGTGCACCTGGCGAGCGAGCGCCATCCCCTGGTTGGCGACGACCTGTACGGAACGCCGCGTCCTTGCGGCCTGATGCTCCACGCCCACAGCGTGTCCTTCACGCATCCCGTAACCGGCGAGCACATCCACATCGAAGCCCCCTGCCCCTGGGAGCCCTAAAGTCTGTCGAAAATGGACAGGTTTATTTTGGCAGGTTTTATCTGGACAAACGTCAAAACCACCACATAGGTTCCTACCCCTTCGCGGTGGTTTTGGCGTTTGCCCGTCCCCTGCTGTTAGACCGTGATGACGTTGTCCATCGACTGGTACTTGGCGGGCACCTCGCCCGCGGTGATAACCGTTGCGTCGCGGAAGTCCGCGAATTTTACGGGAGCCACCATGCCAAACTTACTGGCGTCCGAGATTACGAAGCGTTTGGCTGTATGGCGCATCGAGATACGCTTGACCTGCGCTTCCTCGATATCGGGCGTCGTAAAGCCCTGCTCGGCGGCAATGCCGTTAGAACCCCAAAAACCGCAGTTAAAGTTGTAGCGGTCTAGGGTTGCCAGAGCATCGGGGCCAACGAGCGCCTCGGTCTCGGGTTTAAGCTCGCCGCCCAGCACCACGGTGCGCATGCCGCGCACAGCGAGATGCTGAGCATGGAGCACGGAATCAGTCACATAGGTGACCGATTCGAGATGCGGAAGATGCTCGATGAGTCTGAGCGTTGTCGAACCCGAATCGATGTACACAAAGCTCTCGGGCTCCACCAGTGCCGCCGCGCGGGCGCAGATACGCTCCTTGTCGTCGTTATGAAGATCGCTGCGCTCGCCGATCGTCAGGTCGCGCGTCACGTGCGCGCGCTCCAGACTCGTCGCGCCTCCGTGCACCTTGGCGATACGGTGTGCGCGGTCGAGCGTCTGCAGGTCGCGCCGAATGGTGGACGGTGTCACGCCCAGGGCTTCTGCAAGCTCCGGCACGGTAACCGAGCCAGCCTGCTGCACCATCGACACGATCGCGTTGAGCCTATCTTCCGCAAGCATCGCTTACTCCTCCTCGGGGTACACGACTCCCCAGTCGGCGCGAAGCTTGGTCATAAGCTCCATAACATCAGAAGCATAATCCAGCAGCTCGCGCTTCGAATCATCGCCGGCAACGGCCTTCTCCAGGTCGGCCATCTCGTAGCACAGTGCGTAGGCTTCGGCGCCAGCGTGAACCTCCTCACGGTGACCGTCCGCAGTCCACACGATGGTCGCATGGTCGGCGCGCGGATACTCGTTGACCTCGATATAGCACTTATCGAAACTGATGACCGAGCGCTTGGGCTGCTTGGAGTGGAGCGTAAGACTCACCACGCCCAGCTGCTGTTCGGCGTTGCGGCAGACAATGCCACCCGCGACGTCAACGCCAGTCTCGCAGGTATTGCCCAGAGACACGACCTCGGCTGGTTGGCTGGCCATAAACAGGCGCATGACGGAGAGCGCATACACGCCAATGTCGAGCATGGCGCCGCCGGCAAGGCTACGGTTATAGAAGCGGTTGGTCAGGTCGCCGTACTCCTTATAGCTGCCAAAGTTGAGCTGAGCGAGGTTCATGCGGCCAAAGTCGCCCGCATGCATGCGACGGCGCAGCTCTTGATACAGCGGCATATGAAGCACCGTGGTGGCGTCCATAAGGACCACGTTGTGCTCGTCGGCGATGGCACGGGCCTCGTCGAGCTCGGCGGAGTTGAGGGTAATGGCCTTCTCGCAGAGCACATGCTTGCCGGCGGCCAGCGCGGCACGCAGATAGGTGATATGCGTGTTGTGCGGCGTGGTGATATAGACGGCATCGATGTCCGGATCGGCGTAGAGGTCCTCAACGGTCTCGTACACCTTCTCGACGCCATACTGCTCGGCAAAAGCCTGGGCCTTGGACAGCGTACGGTTGGCGACACCCGCGAGCTTGCGGCCGGCCAGAGCGAGGGACTGGGCCATTTGGTTGGCAATAACGCCGCAACCGATCACAGCCCAGCGAAGCTCGGGTGCCGTAAAGATGTCGTTAGGGAACAGCTTGTCCTGAACCGAAGCGAACGCTGCCTTTGCTGCTGCCGCGGAGTCGAGTGGAACCTGCTTGGAATCTGCCATCATGTGCCTCCAGAGTCATCGAAGGTTCTTCATTTCCAACAACCTTATATTCGCACAATTACGCGCGCATTTGCTCGTATTTGCGTGTTTATTTGTTTATCGGTCATTATTTAACCATAGTTAGCAGATGTTTGCGCGGCTATGCGCATTATCGCGCAAGACTCTGCGCATAAATGCGCGTGCGACAGTCTTTGCGAAACATAAAGGGGCGGAACAACAAAGCCCTAAAAGACAGAGCAGGCCGTATTATTTCACCCCTCTGGGGGCATCAGACATCAAAGGACCGTCCCAAACTGCCGGCACCTGGGGAACGTCCCTATGTGCCGGCACCTAGGGAAAGTCCCTAAGCGCCGCTTTCGTTGAAGCCCATCCCAGATGACCAGATATATTGATCTAAAGACTGTCCCCATAGGCTAGTCGTTTAAGAACGTCCCCAACGGCCACTCATTTAAGTCTGTCCCCAATGTAAGTCTGTCCCCAATGAGTAGGGATAGAAAAAGGCCCGGGTGCCGTGGGGCATCCGGGCCTTTGCTAGCAACTTGATGTTGCGGGCAGCTTAGAACTTGTGGCCGCACTTTTTGCAGACGCGCAGCTTGTTCTTGCCGTCCTTCTCGTGACCGACGCGGGTAACCTTACCGCACTCGGGGCAAACGAGATTGACGTTGGAGGCGTCGATGGGAGCCTCCTGCGAAACGATGCCGCCCTGCTGGTTGGCAGCGTTGGGCTTGACGGCCTTCTTGACGACCGAAACGCCCTCGACAACGACCTTGTTCTCGGCGGGGAGAGCACGCAGGACAACGCCCTGCTTGCCGCGATCCTTACCAGAGAGAACCTGGACCTTATCGCCCTTCTTGATATACATATATCTCCCCTAACTACAGGGTCTCGGGAGCGAGCGAGACGATCTTCATGTACTTCTTGTCACGAAGCTCGCGAGCGACGGGCCCGAAGATACGGGTGCCGACGGGCGAACCATCGTTGTTGATGACAACGCAGGCGTTCTCATCAAAGCGAATGTAGGAGCCATCCTTGCGGCGGATCTCCTTAACGGTGCGAACGACGACGCAACGGACAACGTCCTTCTTCTTGACGTTGGCGCCAGGGGTAGCCTCCTGGACAGCACCGATGAACACATCGCCGATGCCTGCATAACGACGCTTGGAACCGCCAAGCACCTTGATGCAGCGAATCTTGCGAGCGCCGGAGTTGTCGGCGACGTTCAGCATGGTTTGCATCTGAATCATGGTAGATGTTCCTCCGAACTAAGAACCGAAGAGAGGTGCGCAGCCTTTATACGGCCCGTGGTATGCAAGCCAGGCATACGCACATCTTCGGAAACGTACAAGTCGTAAGAGCGACTGCTTATTTAGCGCGCTCGACGACCTCGATGAGGCGCCAACGCTTCATCTTGGACATAGGACGGGTCTCCATAACGCGGACGGTGTCGCCCACGCCAGCCGTGCACTCCTCGTCGTGAGCGTGCAGCTTCTTGGAGCTGGTCATCATCTTGCCGTACTTGGGGTGACGCTTGCGCTCGGTGATGGTGACAACAATGGTCTTGGCACCGGAGACGGAGGTAACGACACCCGTACGGACCTTACGCGAGTTACGCGAATCAGTCATGTTCTCTCCTTAGGTCCTACTCGGCGACAGCGGACTTCTCCGCTGCGATCTCGCGGGCGCGCTGCTCCGTGAGGACGCGAGCGATGTCCTTCTTCACGGTGTTGACGCGAGCGGTGTTGTCCAGCTGGCTGGTGGCCATCTGGAAACGAAGGTTAAAGAGCTCGGCGCGCATTTCCTTCAGCTTCTCAACGAGCTGAGCGTCCGAGAGCTCACGAATCTCTGCGGGCTTCATTAGTTCTCCTCCTTGGCGGCGGCGGCGTCCTCAGCAGCCCACTTGGCCTCGAGAGCGGCCTCCTCAGCCATCTCCTTCTCGATGCGCTGCTCGGCGTTCTTGGCAGCAACAATCTTGGTCTTGATGGGAAGCTTGTGCTGTGCAAGACGCAGAGCCTCGCGAGCGACCTCCTCGGGCACGCCCTTGACCTCGAACATGATGCGGCCGGGCTTGACGACGGCCACCCACTCCTCGGGGTTACCCTTACCAGAACCCATGCGGGTCTCGGCAGGCTTCTTGGTGATGGGCTTATCGGGGAAGATCGTGATGTAGACACGACCGCCACGCTTCATGTAGCGGGTCATGGCAATACGAGCGGCCTCGATCTGACGGTTGGTGATCCAATGGGCCTCGAGAGCCTGGATACCAAACTCGCCGAAATGCAGCTCGGTATTACCCTTGGCCTGGCCCTTCATGGAGCCACGCTGCACCTTGCGGTGAAGAATACGCTTAGGGGCAAGCACTACTGACCCCTCCTCTCGGAGTTACGACGACGAGGACGGGAAGAGCCCTCGAGTGCAGGGTTGGGAACAGGCTGGCCCGGGAGCTTCTCGCCCAGGTAGATCCAGACCTTCACGCCGCAAGCGCCCATGGTGGTGCTGGCGACAGCCGTGCCATAGTCGATCTTGGCACGGAGGGTGTGCAGAGGCACGCGACCCTCACGGTACCACTCACGACGGCCCATCTCGGCACCGCCGAGACGACCGGAGCACTGGATACGGATGCCCTTGGCGCCGGCCTTGCGGGCGGATTGGACAGCCTTGCGCATAGCGCGACGGAAGGCAACGCGGCCCTCGAGCTGCTCAGCGATGGACTGAGCAACGAGGTTGGCGTCGAGCTCGGGGCGCTTGATCTCGACAACGTCGACGGAGAGCTGGCCCTTGGAGACGCCAGCGACCTTCTCGAGCTCGGTGCGGAGGGTATCGATCTCGGCACCCTTCTTACCGATGACAACGCCGGGGCGAGCGGTGAGGATGATGACCTTCACCTTGTCGCCAGCGCGCTCGATCTCGACGCGGGAGACAGCTGCGCGGGAAAGACGCTTCTCGAGGTACTTGCGGATCTCGAGATCGTTACCGAGGGTCTTAGCGTAATCCTTCTCTGCGAACCAGCGGGAGCGCCAGTTCTCGGTGATGCCAAGACGGAAGCCGGTGGGGTAGACTTTCTGACCCATACAGCTTTACGCCTCCTTTCGAGGAGCAACGACGACGGTGATGTGGGAAGTACGCTTCAGAATGCGAGAAGCGGAACCCTTGGCGCGGGGACGGATGCGCTTAAGCGTCGGACCCTCGTCAACATAGGCAGCGGCGACAACCAGGTTGTCGGCACGCAGACCGTTGTTGTTCTCGGCGTTCGCAACGGCGGAACGGAGAACCTTCTCGACATCCACGGCGACGGCGCGGTCGCAGAAGTGGAGGATGTCGAAGGCCTGAGCGACAGGCTTGCGGCGGATCAGATCGACCACCAGGCGGGCCTTGCTGGGGGAAACACGCACGTACTTAGCGACGGCGCGAACCTCGGTGGCCTCAGTTTCAATAGACTTAGTTGCCATTTACGGTTAACCCCCTATTTGGCCTTGTGGCCACGGAACGTACGAGTCGGCGCGAACTCGCCGAGCTTGTGACCAACCATGGACTCGGTAACATACACGGGCACATGCTTGCGGCCGTCGTGGACGGCGATGGTGTGACCAACCATCTCGGGGAAGATGGTGGACGCGCGGGACCAAGTCTTCACGACGTCCTTCTTGCCAGCCTCGTTCATCGCGGTGATACGCGAGAGAAGGCGAGTCTCCACGAACGGGCCCTTTTTGAGACTTCTGCTCATAAGTGCTTTCTCCTAAAACTCGGTATCCGAAATTACTTCTTACGGCGACGAATGATGTGCTGGTTCGAGACCTTCTTCTTCTTGCGCGTACGAAGGCCCTTCGTCGGCTTACCCCAGGGGGTAACAGAGGGACGACCAGAGGTGTGGTTCTTGCCCTCGCCACCGCCGTGCGGGTGGTCGACAGGGTTCATGACGGTACCGCGGACGGTCGGGCGCACGTTCATGTGACGCTTACGGCCGGCCTTGCCGATGACGATGTTGGAGTGATCGGCGTTGCCGACTTCACCGACGGTGGCGCGGCAGGTAACGAGGATGCGGCGCATCTCGGAGGAAGGCATACGGACGATAGCGTACTTGCCCTCCTTACCCATCAGCTGGCAGGAGTTACCGGCGGAACGGGCGATAGCAGCGCCCTTGCCCGGCTGGAACTCGACGGCGTGGATGAGCGTACCGACGGGGATGTCGGCGAGGGGCAGAGCGTTGCCCGGCTTGATGTCGGCGTCAGAACCGGACATGACGGTCTGACCGACCTCGAGGCCCTTGGGGGCCAGGATGTAGCGCTTCTCACCGTCAGCGTAGTGCAGCAGAGCGATGCGAGCGGAACGGTTCGGATCGTACTCGATCGTGGCAACCTTGGCGGGCACGCCGTCCTTGTTGCGCTTGAAGTCGATCACGCGGTAACGACGCTTCACGCCGCCGCCCTGGTGGCGGGTGGTGATGCGGCCGTTGTTGTTACGACCGGCCTTCTTGGGCAGGGGCTCGAGAAGAGACTTCTCGGGCTTGGTGCAGGTGATCTCGGAGAAGTCGGAGATCGTCTGCCAACGCCTACCAGCGGAGGTCGGCTTAAGGTGCTTTACAGCCATTACAATCCCTTTCAATAGGAATCCGTTAGCCATCGCAGACAGGGATTCGAGGTTCTGCCTCGGGTGCGATGACACCGGACGTATACACGGCTCCGGGCGTGTCCATTTTATACGTCCAAAACCTTGAGCTCTCGCCTCCCCTATTTGGGAGGCATGAGCTCACTCAACAGCAGCGAGTCTTAGGCCTGGTTGCCAAAGACCTCGATGGTGTCGCCCTCGGCCAGCGTGACGATGGCCTTCTTCCAAGAACGGGTCTTGCCGGCGACATAGCGCACGCGCTTGGTCTTGGGCTTGACCGTCAGGGTGTTCACGCGAACGACCTTGACGCCGAAGATCTCCTCGACAGCGTCCTTGATCTGATACTTGTTAGCATCCTTGGCGACCTCGAACGTGTACTTGTTCTGCTCCATGCCGGAGAAGGAACGCTCGGACACGATCGGGCGGATGATGATCTCGTGGGCGGTCATTTAAGCAAGCACCTCCCCGAAGTGAGCGGCGATGTCGGCGGGCATCAGCACGGCGTTGTTGTTGACGAGATCGTAGGTGTTGGCCTCGTCGGCAGTGATGATGAACGTCTTGGGAATGTTGCGGAACGACAGGTAGGCGTTGACGTCCTCATCGCGAACGATGATGGTCAGACGCTTGCCCTCAAGGCCGAGAGCCTTGAGCATGGCAACGGCAGCCTTGGTGGAAGGCTTCTCG
Source organism: Collinsella sp. (assembly GCA_018367075.1). Classification (GTDB taxonomy): domain Bacteria; phylum Actinomycetota; class Coriobacteriia; order Coriobacteriales; family Coriobacteriaceae; genus Collinsella. The sequence continues at coordinate 1,343 of JAGZGX010000025.1, read as the reverse complement.
AAGCCGTAGTCGTCGACGAGCACGAGCTCGCCATCGGCCAGCTTGGCGGACAGCGCGGAGCGCATAGCCAGCTTGACCTCCTTGTTGTTCATACGCTTAGCGTAGGAACGGGGCTTGGGGGCGAAGACAACGCCACCGTGACGCCACTGGGCAGCACGGATGGAACCCTGGCGGGCACGGCCGGTGCCCTTCTGACGCCAAGGCTTCTTGCCGCCACCGGAAACCTCAGAGCGGCCCTTAGCGGACTGGGTGCCCTGACGCCAAGAGGCCATCTGGCACTTGACGATGTGGTGCATAACGTGGATGTTCGGCTCGATGCCGTACACCTCAGCGGCGAGCTCGGCCTCGGCGACCTTCTTGCCCTCGCTGTTCTTTACTTCAAACTTTGCCATTTAAGTGTTCTCCTTGGTATGACGCTGGGCTAAATGGGCTGGGCCCTTAGGCCATACGGATGGCGACGAGACCATTCTTGGCACCCGGGACAGCGCCCTTGACCAAGATGAGGTTCTGCTCGGCATCGATGCGGACAACGGAAAGGTTCTTGACGGTAACGCGCTCGTTACCCATGTGACCGGCCATCTTGACGCCCTTGAGGACGCGCGCAGGATAGGCGCACTGACCGATAGAACCGGGGTGACGCTGGAAGTGAGAACCATGCGTCATAGGACCGCGGCGCTGACCCCAGCGCTTGATGCGACCCTGGAAGCCCTTACCCTTGGAGGTACCGATGACGTCGACCTTCTCGACATCAGCGAAATCAGCGACGGTGACGACCTCGCCGACCTTGTGCTCCTCGCCGTTCTCGACGCGGACCTCACGAAGGAAACGGACAGGCTCGACGCCAGCCTTGGCGAAGTGACCAGCCATGGGCTTGTTCACGTTCTTGGCCTTGATGTCGCCGAAACCGATCTGGACGGCGTCATAGCCGTCGGTTGCCTGAGTTTTAACCTGCGAGACAGCGCAGGGGCCAGCCTGGATGACCGTGACGGGAACGACGTTGTCGTCCTCGTCCCAAACCTGGGTCATGCCAATCTTGCGGCCGAGAATCATGCTGATCAAGATATGATCCCAACTCTCGCGTGGTCTTGGGACAATGCGTACACCACCGAGCGTACGCCCCTAGAGGACCACTACTTACACGACGTGCTCCCCAGCCTTGTATTTCGCCCGGACTACCTGACAACCCTATTAAGCAGGCATTTTGTCCAGCCAGAATACTCCCCTGGTTACACACAGCTGTTTAGTATACACGGCTGCGGGCGTATCCATCGAGATTCATATTTCACTCACATTGTTTACGCAGGTAAAGTGCGTGGAGTCGCCTGGGCTTGGCAGAGGGGCGG
>JAGZGX010000024.1:0-34122 GCA_018367075.1 Collinsella sp. | reverse complement strand
TGTCCTCCGAGAACAATCTGCGCCTAGCCAACAAGAAGGCGGACGATCTTACCATTCGCAAGCTCACGTGGGGCAACAAGACCATGAAGGCCGCGTTTGACGAGGCGCGCGGGGCTGCGACAGAGACAAACGATGAGCCAGCCGAGGCGGATTCGTATGAGGTCGAGGGTGCCGAGTAAGGCATAGCGTATAGCGCAAAAGCGGGGCCGCTGGCTATATTGCCAGCGGCCCCGCTTCGTTTCGTTCCAGTATGTTCGGCTAGTCCTCGAGCAGGTCCTCGATAAAGCCGACGCGGTAGTTTTTGAAGATGACCTCGCCGCCGTCTTGCGTGGCGTCCAGATCGACATCGCCCATGATGCCAAAATCGTGGTCGCCATCCTCGTCGGCAAAGATCTGGTGCACGTGCCATACGTGCGCGGTCTTCTCGTCGGACTCGTCAATGGAAAACATCGCGGCGCTGCGGGCATCTCCGTCGGTGAGGATTTCCTCGTGCTGCTCGTGGTAAGCGTCGAGTGCTTTTTGCCAGCGGATCTCGCTCATGCCCCAGTCGTCGTCGAGCTCGCCCAGGTCGCGAACGTGCTCGCGGGCGGCAAGGGTCACGCGGCGGAAGAGCGCGTTGCGCACCAATAGCGTGCAGCCGCGACGGTCCGCCACGACCTCGTCGATGCCCTGCGGCGGCGCAGCATCGAGGGCTGCCGGGTTGCCGGCGTTCTCCCACTCATCCACCAGGCTCGAGTCCACCGAGCGCACCACAAAGCCCAGCCACGAGATAATGTCGCGCAGGCGCTCGTCGCGCTTCTCGATGGGCACGGTGCGGTCGAGTGAACGGTAGGCCTCTGCCAGGTAACGCAGCAAAATGCCCTCGGAGCGGGCGATGCCGAGCTTTTGGATATAGCCCTTAAAGTCGCTCGCGCTCTCCAGCATGTCGCGCAGGACGCTCTTGGGCGAGAGCTGGTAGTCGTTGGCCCAAGGTACTTCTTGGCAGTACTTGTCGAAGGCGGCATCGAGCAAGTCCTCGAGCGGCTTTTCGTAGGTGACATCCTGGATGCGCTCCAGGCGTTCCTCATATTCGACGCCGTCAGCCTTCATTTCGGCCATCGCGCGGTCGCGCGCGGCGCGCTCCTGCGCGCGCAATACCTGCTTGGGGTCCTCGAGCGTTGCCTCGACCATCGAGATCAGATCCATGGTATAGGTCTCACTCTCGGGGTCGAGCAGCTCCAGCGCGGCAAGCAAAAACGGCGAGAGCGGCTGGTCGAGCGCAAAGTCCTCGGGCAGATCGACCGTCAGTGCATAGTCGATGTCTGGCGCGGCGTCAGTCGGGGCGTCGGGCGCGGGCGGCACCTCGGTGCGAACGACGACGCCGGAATCGATGAGCGTGGCGAAGATCTCGTCGGCACGAACCTCGAGCTTTGCCTTTTCCTCAGGGGTCTGCAGGCTTGTTTCGATGAGGTCGTGTACGCGGGCTCGGGCATCGCCGCCCTGCTCGACCACGCTAATCACCATGGAGTGCGTGATGCGAAGGCGCGGCTTGAGCGTCTCGGGCTGCGTCTCGATCAGGCGCTCAAAGGTCTGCTTGTTCCAGGTGACAAAGCCCTCGGGGGCCTTCTTCTTTTTAATCTTGCGGAGCTTCTTGGGGTCGTCGCCCGCCTTGGCCATGAGTTTGGCGTTCTCGATCTCGTGCTCCGGGGCCTCGGCGATGACCATGCCCTCGGTATCGAAGCCCGAGCGGCCGGCGCGACCGGCAATCTGATGGAACTCGCGGGCGCGCAGGCGACGCATCTTGTAGCCGTCGAACTTGGTGAGCGCGGTGAGCACCACGGTGTGGATGGGTACGTTGATGCCGACGCCGAGCGTATCGGTGCCGCAGATGACGGGCAGCAGGCCCTGCTGCGCCAAACGCTCGACCAGCAGACGATAACGCGGCAGCATACCGGCGTGGTGCACGCCGACGCCGCAGCCAAGCAAACGCTTGAGGATCTTGCCGAAGGCCGTCGAGAAGCTCGTGCCCTTGGCCGCCTCCTTGATGGCCTCGCGCTGCTCCTTGCTGGCAATGCCAAAGTTGGCGAGCGACTGTGCCGTCGCAAGGGCGGCATCCTGGCTAAAGTGCACGATATAGAGCGGGGCCTCTCCGCCGCGCATCGCGAGCTCGACGGTGCCCTCGAGGGAGGTCGTCACGTAGTCGTAGCTCAGCGGCACGGGGCGTGGGGCATCGACGACCAAGTCGCAGGTAGCGCCGGTGTGTTCCTCGAGTGAGGCGGCGATGGCAGTGACATCGCCGAGCGTGGCGCTCATGAGCATGAATTGCGTGTGAGGCAGGGTGAGCAGTGGCACCTGCCAGGCCCAGCCGCGGTCGGGGTCGGCAAAATAGTGGAACTCGTCCATGGCGACGCAGCCCACGTCGGCGCCCTCGCCCTCGCGCAGTGCATCGTTGGCAAGGATTTCTGCCGTGCAGCAGATGACGGGCGCCTTGGTGTTGATATGCGTGTCGCCGGTGATCATGCCGACGTTATCGCGGCCGAGCACCTGCACAAGGTCGAAAAACTTTTCGCTGACCAGAGCCTTGATGGGGGCCGTGTAATAACAGCGCTTGCCCTGTGCCATGCCCATAAAGAGCATGCCTAGCGCGACAAGCGACTTGCCCGATCCGGTCGGTGTTCCCAAAATGACATGGTCACCGGCGGCTAGATCCATGAGGGCCTCTTCCTGGTGGTCCCACAGCTCAATACCGCGGTCGCTTGTCCATTCAAAGAAGCGTTCGAAGGCCTGATCGGGCGTGAGCCATGGTTCGGGCTCGCTACCATCCTCGGGCTCCCACCAGGTGGGGGAGAGCGCGCCGAGCGAGCCGAATTCGGCTTCGGTTCCCGTGCCGCCCGAGAACGAGCTGGCGGCGCCGGCGCCAGAAACGGTGCTGGCGGAAGTATCTGTCGTGGTCTGTGCCATGTGGTTGCTTTCTCTCGCCGTTTGTCCGCCAACTATTATGGCGTAGCAGCGGCGCGGGGTGCCAGCGCGCGAGAAAATGCAGGAAATGGGCGTTCTGCCCAGCCGTTTGGTGCAGTTGCCAGCTAAGTGAGTAGACTTTTTGCAATATCGCGAGCACATGGCTTTTGCGCAAGAGCTCTACCTGCGGTTTTAGTTTTCGTTATGCGGGTTGTGCTTGGCTATTGCAAAAAAGTCTACTCACTTAGGTTTGAGGGTCGTTCGCTGACGCCTATTTTCACTTGTTTGCCGACGCCGCGACCATCAGAAGCCCCTAGGACTCCTGCGGCAGGCGCTTCTTGCTTTTGCGGGCGCGGTTTCTAAAGTTCTCGACGGCCTCTTCCATGCCCAGAGGTACATAGGTGAGCGCATCGAGGTTTTCGGGCAGGTAGCAGGCAAGGCTTTGCTCCTGCGCGCGGCCCGCCGCGAGCTGTTCATCGCTGGGCTGCGCGCCGGGTGTGGCGCAAATGCCATAGACGGCGGCACCCATCTCGCGCGTGCGGCATTCATATTCGGTCTCGGGGTGCTCGGGATGGTCGCGGCGGACGTCGTCGCTTACCCAAAGCGTATCGTAGCCGGCCGCGGCAAACTGTCCCAGGGCGTAATCGCGCAACGGCTTGCTATCGGTGCGCAGCGTGACGGTAGCGCCGGCTGAAAAGAGCGGGCGGTAGAGCATCAGATGGTCGACATGGACGAGTCGTTTTTTAGCGTACTTGGCCTTGGGCTGCGGCGTGGGAAAGTTAATGGTGATGGCATCGAGCTCGCCTGCGGCAAACAGCTGTGGCAGCGATGCGGCGCCTCGGGGCAGGACGAGTGCGTTGGATAGCCCCTGTTCGCAGATTTTCTGCGCGGCATAGGCGATGCAGATGGGCTCCTGGTCCATGCCGATAAAGAGGGTGTCGGGCTCGCGGTGGGCGCGCTCGACCAGATAGGTTCCCTTGCCACAGCCAAGATCCAGGTGAAGGTGTTCGAAGGGCTTGCTGCCAGCTGGCGCGCAAGCCTCGCGCCAATCTCCGGCATAAGCCTCGGGGTTCGTCTCGATCGCATCGGCGTAGCGCTCCAGGCGCTCCTCGAGCACAAAGTTCTTAGGCGTGCGAACGTGGACGGCTCCCATGAGGCTCCTTGGTCATAAATGCGAAACGCATGGCCGCGCGTTCCGTCAATGGGTTGAAAAGGGCGGGCATAGATTGCCCGAAAGATGTGGTGCGGCTCGGCGGCGAGTCGTCGGTGCCTACAGGCGCTTGAGAATCACATAGCGGTTGAGCTCGCCGCTACGACCGTCGGCATGGAAGCGCTCAAGCTCGCGCACGGGGACCTCGCCGCTCTTGTAGAACGTACGGACGCCGCGCACCAGGTCGGTGATCTGCTGATCGTCAAAGTGATGGCAATAGCGGTAGGCGTGGCGGTCGTTTTGCCAGCCGATGAGGTGGTCGCCGGCTTCAAACTGCGCGGAATCGTAACCCTCAAACGGCGGGGTGAGCTCGGCGCGGGCTTCGGCTCGAACGGCCTTGCGCGCCATGCGCTCGTCGTTCATAAACTCCCAAAAGCTGATGGCGATGATGCCGCCCGGGCGCGCCTGCCGCACCAAGGCGTCGAGTACGCGTACGCGGTACTCGCACGACGGCACGTGGTGCATAAAGCCAAAGCAGACCGAGATGTCGGCGAGCGGGGCGTCGAAAAGCACGTCGGGCGTCTCGGCGGGGTTGAGCTTCATGAGGGCGTCGAGCACGTCGAGTTCCTGGAAGTGCAGGTTGGGAATGCGAAGCGCGTGGCCATGTGCATCGATAGCCAGGTCTTGGCACGAGTCGACACCATAGAACTCAAACGGGCAGCTGGCATCTGCCGAGGGGTTTGCGCCGTCGACGCCCTTGGCGGCAAGTGCGCCGCCGGCGGCAAAGTTCTCGAATCGCATATTGCCGCAGGCAAGATCGAAGACGCGGACGGGATGCTCGATCGTGGCGGCGTTGAGCTGCCCGAGCGCGATGTCCATGGTGCGCACCCAGCCGGGCCACGGGGCCTGGCGCGTATCGGAAAAGGAAGCGGAGTGCTCGCGATAGAACGTATTGTTGAGCTGGATGAGCGATGAGGCGAAATCGCGGTTCACGGCGCGGAACTCCCTCCGTTGGCGGTGCGGAATAAACAGTACGACCATACTACCGTTAACGCCGCAACGGGGACAACCGAGCCGTGGGTCATTGCTTTGTTTGGACACATTTCCGCAGCTCATATGTGCCCGCAACCGCCGGTTGTCAAAAATCTCACTAGAATAGGTGGCATGCTTTTGGCGGTGGCGGATAGATTTTTAACTGTGCAAGGCGCCTTAAGAACAAAAACGGTCCGGCGGCACGGCTGGCATCACATAGGAGGAACCATGAATGTAGAAACTGCGCAGCGGCTCGCCGACCTTCGTCGCAGCAAGGGTTTTAGCCAAGAAGGGCTGGCGCGAAAGCTAGGGCTGTCGCGCCAGGCGGTCAGTAAATGGGAGCGTGCGGAGAGCTCGCCCGATACCGAGAACCTGATCTCGCTCGCCAGGCTCTATGGCGTGAGCCTGGACGAGCTGCTCAATCCGAGCGATGAGATTGAGGACGATATCGAGTTTGAGAATGAGGACCGCGCTCGTCAGCGCGAGGCCGAGGCGGCAGAGCGCGCACGCACCCATGAGGCGGCGGCACGAGCTACCGAGGCGGCAACACAGGCGAGTGACGCCGCCGCCAAGGCGGCGCAAGCGGCAAGCTGGAGTGCACAGGCCGCTAATGCCGCTACGGCGCAGGCGACGAGTGGCGGCGCAGTTGGCTCGACTCCGGTGAAGGGCCCGTTCCAGTCGTTCCCGTATTGGGCCGTGTGTTGGCTGCTGTTCTTTTTGCTGATGTTCCTGTTTGGTGCCGGCCCCTTTGCTGCGCTGATCTTCTTTACGATTCCCATCTATCACTGGGTGGCGCGTGCACTCGATGGCGATTGGGCGCGCGGAGATATTCAGGTTGGTTCGGCGCCGGTGGTCGCTAGGGCTCAGGATGTTTCCGCTCCGGTTGATACTGACGTGGCTACCGTGACTACCGCTGACCCGATTGCCAAAGAGGGTGATGAATGATGAAGCTTTCGCATGAATCCAAGGTACGCTTGGGCGTTGGCATCGGAGCGTTTGTGCTCATCATCGGGCTTGTCTTTGGCACTTCGCGGACTTTGATTCATTTTGATGGCCCGTGGGATCTCGACGATGTTGTATCCGGCTTCTCTGGTATGGACGATGCGGTTGACGAGGACGATCTTTTGGATGGCGGTAACTATTCCGCTCAGCCTCAGCAGCTTTCGAGCGAAACCTTTGATGCCGACGCGTTCACATCGCTTGACTTGGACGTGACGTCGGGCACGGTCGAGGTCAAACACGTCTCCAGCGGGCCAGTGCGCGTAATTGAAAGCGGTCGCGTGGCAACGGGGACCGTTGCCTTCGATGCGGCAACCCAGAACCTGGCCGAAATCAAGGGCTCTACGCTCAAGATTCGCCAGTTCGATTGCGATGACGAGCGCGCCATTGACCGCACGGTTACCGTCGAACTGCCGCGCGAAGTTGCCGATAACATGGTGGGCATTACAGCGAATGTAGGATCGGGTGACCTGACGGTCGCGGGCATTGCGTGTCATGACCTCAACCTGACTTTGGACTCTGGAGACGTTGAGTTTACGGGCACCGTGACCGATACCCTGAATGCCGAGGTCGGTTCGGGCGATGTGACGTTCGAGCTCTACCAGGCCCCCGCGAAGTCGATGGACGTGAGTGTGGGCTCGGGCGATGTGGAGATGACGGTTCCGAACTCGACGGGCTTTAAGGCGAGCCTCACCTTGGGCAGCGGCGACTTTGAGAGCGATTTCCTTCCGCTTGGCTACGACGGCGAGACCATTTTGAATCTTGAATTCGATAACGGCGATAAGTCTGCTACGTATCGTTTTGAGGTCGGTTCGGGCGACATGTCGTTTGATCCGGAGTGACATGCGGTTTTCGGAGATCGGTACATATAGGCATGCTCTTTGATGGAGGCGCCGGAGCCGTGACGGGCTTCGGCGCCTTTGCCTTTACAATGGGGACATGGAACAGATTATCTTGAACATACTCGAGGCTCTGCGTCGCGGCGAGACCGTGGACGACAAAGCGCTCGTCAAACTGATACATGCCGAGGCGCGCCGTGAGGGTGCCGACAAACGCGATTTGGCCAAGCGCCGTCTGCTGCCGTTCTACCAGCGGGTAAAACGTGAGGAGCCGGCTCGTTGGGCTGGGTGGAATGTCGATGCCGAGCTGGAACGTCGACTGCTGCAGGTGCTGCGTATGAAGCCTCGTCGCACGGCTTCGGGCGTGGCGACCATTACCGTTATCACCAAGCCCTGGCCATGCTCGGGCGATTGCCTGTTTTGTCCCAACGATCTGCGCATGCCCAAAAGCTACCTGCACGCCGAGCCGGCGTGCGCCCGTGCGGAGCAAAATTGCTTTGACCCGTATCTGCAGGTGAGCGCTCGTCTGACCGCGCTTTCGCAGATGGGGCACGCAACCGATAAGATTGAGCTCATCGTGCTCGGTGGCACCTGGAGCGACTATCCGCAAGGGTATCAGACGTGGTTTATGTCGGAGCTTTTCCGTGCGCTCAATGACGATGCCGTCGCCGGCGTGGCGGCCAACCCCATGCTGGCGCGTCCGGGCATCAGCCGTGCCGAGGCAGGGCGCCTGCTCGATGACGCTCCCGCCGATGCCCTGCCGCCGGTGGTAACAGAGCGCCGCGAGCGCTATCGGGCTGCCGGCATTGCGACCGACGAGGCTGAGCTTGCTGCCGGCGTTGCCGACGAGCAGGGGCGTGTGGATGCTGTCGTTGGTGGCTATAACCGCGCAGTGCGTCGTCTGTACGGCCCCGGTACGCCATGGGGCGAGGCTGCCGAGTGGCAGACGGCAACGATGGAGGAGCTTGAGCGTCAGCAGCGCATCAACGAGACGGCGAAGCATCGCGTGGTGGGGCTCGTTATCGAGACGCGCCCCGATGCCGTAACGCCGCAGGCCCTCACGCTCATCCGCCGCCTGGGCTGCACCAAGATCCAGATGGGTATTCAGAGTCTCGACCAACACCTGCTCGATATCAACGAGCGTCGCATTTCGGTGGCGCAGATTGAACGGGCGTTTTCGCTTGCGCGCCTGTTTGGCTTTAAGATCCATGCGCATTTTATGCTTAACCTGCTGGGCGCCACGCCGGAGGGGGATAAGCGCGACTACGAACGCTTTATGACCGAAGGGGCCTTTATGCCCGACGAGGTCAAGGTCTACCCGTGTGCGCTCATCGAGGGCTCGCGTCTGGTGGGCTGCTATGAGCGCGGCGAGTGGCGTCCCTATACCGAGGAAGAGCTGCTCGATGTGCTGGCCGACGACATCGTGGTGACGCCGGCGTTCTGCCGTATCAGTCGCATGATCCGCGACTTTAGTTCCGACGACATTATGGTGGGCAACAAGAAACCCAACCTGCGTCAGCTCGTTGAGAACCGTCTGGCTGCTCGGGGTGATGGTGCGACGGTGCGCGAGATTCGCTATCGCGAGATCAGCACGGCGGGTGCCGACTTGGATGAGCTATCTCTTGATGAGGAGGTGGCGTACGAGACGCCGGTGACGCACGAGTGCTTTTTGCAGTGGGTGACGCCGCAGGGCAAGATCGCGGGCTTTTTGCGGTTGTCGCTGCCCGACCATTCGTTTGTTGCCGCGCATGCGGACGAGTTGCTGACGATGCCGGACGAGGCGATGATTCGCGAGGTACACGTGTATGGCATGGCGGCGCGCGTGGGGTATCAAGGCCAGGCGGCCCAGCACCATGGGTTGGGGCGTCTGCTCGTAGAGCGTGCGTGCGAGATTGCCCGGGATGCGGGTTATACGCGCATCAACGTGATCAGCGCGATTGGTACGCGCGAGTACTATCGCCATTTGGGTTTTTACGATCATGGACTCTATCTGCAAAAGGAGCTCTAGATGAACAAGCCGAGTGTTTCTGCTGGCGTCGTTGCCGGCGTTGCCCTGGGAGCCGCGGCGCTTGGTGCGGCCGCCGTCGCTGTTCGTGCTGCCTGTCTGCAGGTTGCGCGAACCCGCAATGGGTTGGCGCGTGTGAAACGCGTGCACGATGGGGACGGCGATGAGATTCGCGTGTTGGTGCAAGGCGGCGTCTACCAAAGCGCAAGCTACGTTGGTGAGCGTTGGGCGGAGCCCGTCTTTGCGTACTATCGTGCGTTTGACGACGTGTTTGAGTCCGAGGATGCGATGCACGATGCTTATGGTCACGGCATCAACCGCATGCTTGTGCTGGGTGGCGGCGGGTTTGCCTATCCTAAGTTCGCGCTGATGTCGCACGAGGGCTTGCGCATGGACGTCATCGAGTATGACGGAGAGATTACGCGCCTGGCGCGCCGCTGGTTCTACCTAGACGAGCTGGAGCGCGCGGCGGGCGATCGCCTGCGGGTGATAACCGCTGAGGCTCGCTCGTATTTGGGTGTGACGAGCGTGGGCCATCGTCGCTACGACGTGGTCGTGAGCGATTGCTTTGGCGGTGCCGAGCCCGTACGCGAGCTGGCGACGGTTGAGGCATTGCGTTTGGTGCGGGGCAGCCTAAATGTCGGTGGCGTCTACGTTGCCAATATCGTGAGTGCAAACGAGGGGAGCGATGTGACGTTCCTGCGCGACTGTGCCGCCACGGCGCTTGAGGTGTTCGACCATTCTTGGGTGGTCCCATGTGGCGATGCAGAGTTCGGCGGCGAGGAGAACTACCTGCTCATCGCCAGCGACGGCAACTACGCCTTTGCCGAAGCCGTGCCCTTCGACACCGACTTCCTCGGCACCGTTCTTCACGACAAATAGGTCTCCCCGTCCCAAAAAGACTGGTCTTAGGCGTGGTCGCGCCAGCCGAGAACGCGCTGCTTCATGTCTTCGATGTCGAGCACGCCTTCGGCAAAGCCTTTGCGCACGAGCTCTTCTGGAACGAATTCGTCGTACCGATCAAAGTAAGGCACCTCGCCGGGATAGACGAGGTCGATGGGGTCGAAGTCTTTCTCGGCTTCGGCGGCGAGCACTTCAAAGAACGTCTCCTCGTCGGCCTTCATCTTAAACTGCATAAAGTACGGGCGTGACGGGTCGAGTCCGCGAAGGCCCAACTCAGCGGCGCATTTAATCTTGAGCATGCGCTCGAGCGCCAAAAAGGCGTAGCTGCCCAACCAGGGGAAGAGCACCCAGGTGTCGCCACCCAGGTTGATGAGCGGCTTAGTTCCCGCGCCCGAAATCTCGGCCGTATGGCGAGCCTGCGCCAGACGGGCCCGCGCGTTACCCATCAGGTACGGATACGCCGCGTGCTCGTTGAGCGCCTTGCGCATACGCTCGAGTACGTGTGTATTGATGTCGCCGGGGCAGTCGCCAAAGTAGGCCGGCACCCGGCCCTTGACCTGCGTGGCAAAGACGGTGTGACGCTTCCAGTCCACTTCCTCGACAATCCAGCAATGGCCGGCGATGGCAATGCGCTCACCGGGCGGGGGCGGGTTGACAATCGTGCCCAGCTCGGCCGATTCGCTGCGAACGGTGAACTCCTCGTTTTCCTGGAACACGGCGTAGAACTTAAAGTTGTTGATGATGCGCTCGCCCGCGAGACCCACGATGAGCCCGCCGCCCTCGGTGACTTGGATATGGTCGATCTTAATGAGGTGACGCAGCAACACGCGATAGTCATCGGCCGAGATGCGATGGAAATAGCTGAGTGTGAGCACGCGCTGGGCAAGCTCTGCCGGCGTGAGTTCGCCGGTGCTGGCAAGCGTCGACATAGTCTGGTGGTAGAGCAGGCTGTAGGGGAGTCGATCGAGCTCGGGCGGCTCGACCCACTTTTCCTCGCGATAGAGTTGTACGAGCGCGATGCCCTGCAGGAGCTTCCACGGAATGGTCTCGGGCATCATCGTGCGCGGCTCGGGTTCCTCCTCGCGCATGACAAACCACATCTCGGGCGGAAGATCGCGGCGCCCCGTGCGGCCCATTCGCTGCAAAAAGGAGCTGACGGTAAACGGCGCGTCGATCTGAAACGCACGCTCCAGACGGCCGATATCGATACCGAGTTCCAGCGTGGAGGTGGTGACGGTTGTCTGTGCCTGCTCCTCATCGCGCATGAGTTCCTCGGCCGTTTCGCGCAGCGATGCCGAAAGATTGCCATGGTGGATGAGAAAACGGTCGGGCTCGTGCCGGCTCTCGCAGTAGCTGCGCAGCATGGAGCACACGGCCTCTGCCTCCTCGCGCGAGTTGGCAAAGACCAGGCACTTGCGCCCGCGGGTGTGTTCAAAGATATAGCCCATGCCGGGATCGGCGTTTTCGGGCGCGGTGTCGGTGGGGTTGAGGAGCGCCTGCTCATCGGCCCGGGGGATATCGACTTCGCCCTCGGGGGCCGAAGAAGTGCGACGGTCTTTGGGAGCGGCCTTGCCCCGTGCCCGCTCACGACGTTGACGGCGTTCCTCCTGTGTAAGCTGTCCGCTGTGGCGCACGTCTTGGGCGCCAGCCGGCAGCGCCGCGGGCGCCGCCGGCTCAATACGCTCGCAAGCAAGCATCTCGGCTTCTTGTGGACCCGTGCTCTCGAATCCCCGCTGCTGTGCCTGGGGACCCGAGTTGTAGAAGTGCTCCATGGAGATGCGCCACACGCGGCGCGGTTCCTCAAAGCGGGGGATGATGCAATCGCGTCCTGTTCCCTGTGAGAGAAAGGCGCCCGTGCGCTCGGGGTCGCCGATGGTTGCCGACAGACCGATGCGGCGGGGCTGCACGCCTGCCATGCGCGAGAGCCGCTCGATAAGGCAGAGCGTCTGCCCGCCGCGGTCGCCGCGCATGAGCGAATGGACTTCGTCGATAACCACATAGCGCAGGTCGCAGAACATACGAGGGATCGCCATGTGCTTATGGATCAGGAGCGCCTCGAGTGACTCGGGCGTAATCTGCAAGATGCCGCTCGGTTTTTTGATGAGCTTAGCCTTGTGCGACTGCGAGACATCGCCATGCCAGTGCCAGACGGGGATATCGGCCTCTTCGCACAGGTCGTTGAGGCGGACGAACTGATCATTGATGAGTGCCTTGAGGGGGCCGATGTAGAGGGCGCCAACGCTCGCGGGCGGGTTCTCCCAAAACTCGGTCAGGATGGGAAAGAAGGCTGCCTCGGTTTTGCCGGAAGCCGTGGATGCCGTCAGGAGCACATTGTCCTGAGTGTTAAAGATGGCATCAGCTGCTGCAACCTGGATGGAGCGTAGACTCTCCCAATCGTGGGAGTAGATGAAGTCTTGGATAAACGGGGCGTAGCGGTCAAAGGCGTTCACGGGGCCTCCTTTCAAAAACGAATCTCTCAACGCGGTGGGCAGTGGCTTGCTGCATTACTGCCTCGACGTTTGCCCAGATAAAGCCTGCCAAAATAAACCTGTCCCTTTTTGGCAGGTTAGATGGTGAATTCGGCGAAATTGCGGTCGCCGCTTGCGGTGCCGGTGTCGCCTGTTGCTGTTGCCGGCGCCAGCGCGTCGCCGCCGACGCTTTGCAGTAGCTCGGCCACGTTGGCGTCGGGGTTTTGGCATAGGATGTCGAGCAGCTCGATAAAGTCACGAATGACCTCACGCGGCGTCAGATGCGTGTCGGCTCCCACGCGGCCAAACTCAATCTTGAGGAAGTCCACCAAGTCGTTCTCGGTAAGCGTGGGCGTCCAGCCAAAGTAGCCGGCATGGATCTGCATGAGTTTTTCGATGAGCACCAGCAGCTCCTCGTAGGTGAGTGGCTGCAGACGGATGATGGGCGCGAGCATGTCCTTAAGGTCCTCGCGCGCAAAGCGGCCCTGAGCGAGTCGGCTGCGCAGGGCCTCGTAGGAGAACACACCGCGGCGCCGGTCTTCGATGGAGGTTGGCGTGCCGCCCATGATCATGCCCAGGTACTGCGCCTTGCCCTGGAGCGTGTCGTTGTACATGGCTAGGATCTTCTCGTAGTTGTATTGGCGCGTGATGGCGTTGGGAATCTTATACAGATTCACGAGCTCGTCGATGAGCACCAGCATGCCCTTGTAGCCGCCGCAGACCAAAAAGCGCGCAATGAGCTTAACGTAGTCGTACCAGTCGTCATCGCTGATGATGGTCGAGGAGCCCAGCTCGGCGCGTGCCTCACTCTTGGTGCGGTACTCGCCGCGAATCCATTTGGTCACGCGGCTCATAGCTTCTTCGTCGCCCTCGGATACGGCCGCGCGGTAGCGGCGGAGCATACGGGCGAAGTCGAAGCCGTGGACCATTTCCTCGAGCGGGGCCAGTTGGGCATTGACGGCAGACTCATCGGCATCGGCACACGAGGCGACCCAGCGATCGAGGATTAGGTTGAGCGCACCGCCCTCGGGGCGCGTTTTAGTCGATATGTTGCGGATGAGCTCGCGGTAGGTGGCAAGGCCCTGCCCCTGGCCGCCCTGTAGGCGGCGCTCGGGTGACAGGTCGGCATCGGCGACGACGAATCCCTCGCCCATGGCGTGCGTGCGGATGGTCTGGAGCAAAAAGCTCTTGCCGGCTCCGTAGCGACCGACCAGAAAGCGGAAGCTCGCGCCGCCGTCGGCGATGAGGCTCAGGTCGGTGAGCAGGGCGCGGATTTCGACCTCGCGCCCTACGGTGATGTAGGGAAGGCCGATGCGCGGGACCACGCCGCCCTTGAGCGAGTTGAGAATGACGGCGGCGACGCGCTTGGGCACGCGGGGTGCTGCGGATGCGGTATCACTCATAGTCTAGGTATCCTCTCACGTCTGCTTCGTAGTCCTCGATAATTTGCGGTCCTGCCGCGCCAAATTCAATTACGGTGTCACCCACCAGGTCAAAGAGCGCCTCGTTGATGCTATCGACGAGCATGTCCTCGCTCTGGCCCGAGTGCGCCACTGCCGATGTCGCTTGCGCTGCGTTCTGCTCGAGCAGTGCGCGCAGATACGCGGTTGCGGCGGGTGCGAGTTCGCTCGCGGCGTCAGTGGGCGCAGCCGCTGCGCGCGGGGGCGTCGGCGCAAGAAGCGGCGCCACGACACCAAACTGTTCGGTGGAAATGGTTGGCTCGTCGGCCTCGTCCTGCTCTGCGGCCGCCGTGACCGGCTCGACAAACGCGTCTGCTGCGGGCTCGGCTTTCGGCTGCTCGGAGTCCACCGTATCGACCTCTGCGAGCACATCGTCCTCGCGCTCCTCATCGATCAAAAGCGCCTCACGCGTTTGTGCGGCGGCGCTCCGAATGTGTCCCAGCTGACTCAAATCGATATCGATCTTGACGGGCTGGTGCGCGGCATCCCACGAAAGCCATGCCACGATCTCGTCATCGATGATCTTGGTCAGATATTTGGGGACCTTCTCCTCCTTTAGGGGGTGGGCGGGGTCCAGCGCCAGGCGTAGGCGTTGGTCGCAGGCGCGCATCATTTCGCCGAGTTTGCTGCTCTTTTGCCTGCTGCCGTGGATACGCATGCATTCCCAAAAGCCGTTTTGGCAACGGTAGATATGGATAGGATCCAGGCGGTATTCGCAGTCCTCGTGGCGCTCGGGCGCAAAGAATACGGCCGAGGCAAACATGGTGTAGGGCATGGCCGTCTCCTCCCCAAACAAGCTCGCTACGATGCCGGTCTTTCGGTGCGTGTCATAGTAGCGCGCCATACGGACATACACGGCGCATGCCACGTGGCGCAGGTCGCGATGGTGGGAACGGTCGAGCCGTGAGTTATTCAGGTTGTACGTGGAGAGGGCGTTTATAGCGGTCATGAGTCGCTCCTCGCCTGCCTCGTCGGGCGGAAGGGGGAGCGTGGGCTCGGAGGTTTTGCGACGCTTAGGGGTCTGGCCGGACGGTGCCTGTGCTGGTACAAGGTCTCGAGCCGCGCGCCGCAGCTCGATAAGGGCGTTATCGAACATGACGGTTTTAGAGTCGCGAAGCAGCTTGGGGTCGAGCCCGTGGAACACGGCGTAGTCCTGCAACCACACGCGTGCAAACCGGTCGATGCCGGGCTCGAAGGCACGGTAGGCATCCCAAAAGGCCTTGATCTTGCTAAAGCCATCGAGCGGGTCATCAACGCCGATGCCGCAGATCAGCTCATAGAGATACAGGAAGGCAAAGGACGTAGACGTTTCCTCGACGGTTCCGCGGCGCACTTGGGCACGCCAGGTAAAGTAGCCGCGCAGCTGCCGGTCGCTCATGGCGTTGTAGGTGGGAAAGTACGACTTAAAGGTGCCGTTGTAGGGACAGTCGTCCTCAAAGTCGGCCATCAGCAGGCCCTGGCGGTAAAAAAGCTCGGCTTCCGAAAGCCAGCGGCCCGCACCGCCCTTGGGGTCATCCTGCCAGCGCGATATCTCGCGCATTTTGCGGTACTGGTCGGGGAGGAAATTCTGCATCTGTCGGCCGGTTTTGAGAATCGGCTCGTCTGCGTAGATTTCGTTTGAGAAACGGGCGGACTGATGGGTCCGAGCCTCGGCCATAATGCGCTCGATGAGCATTTTGATGTCCTGGTCGGCCACCGCTTCTCCTCTCCTAACGCAGCTTCGGTGACCTCATATCATAGCACAGCATCAAACAGGTGTTCGAGATACTGCTGCGTAGATAGATTTAGAACAGGAGGGCGTAGATGACGGCGATGACGACGGAGGGAAGCATATTGGCCGTACGGAAGGTCTGAGGACGGATGAGGTTGACGCCGACGCAGAAGATGAGCATGGAGCCTACGAGCGAAAGGCTGTTGAGGGCCGCTGTGGTCATGATGGGGGAGAGCGCGCCGGCAAACAACGTGATCGTCCCCTGGAACACGGCGACGGGCAGGGCCGAGAAGATGCAGCCGCGGCCAAGCGAGGCCGTCATGGTGCAGACGATGATGCAGTCCAGTGCGCCCTTGAGGGCAAGTGTTGACCAGTCGCCGAGCAGGCCGTCCTGGATCGATCCCACAATGGCCATGGCGCCAATGCACACGGTGAGTGAAGTCGAGACAAAAGCGTTGGTGAACTCGTTATCGCCCTCACTGCCAGTCTTGCGCTTGAGCCATTCGCCAAGGTTCTCGATGGCGGCTTCCAAGTTGACGGCCTCGCCGATGAGCGAACCGACCGCAAATGAGACGATGAGCATGGTGGTACCGGTGGTCGCCAGCGCCTTCCCATCGATAAGGAGCATCTTTTGCATGGTGCCGCCAAGGCCGATAAACAGGACGCACAGCCCCGATGCTTTCATGAGCGTGTCTTGGATGCGCGGTGTAATGAAGCGGCCGCCCGCTAATCCCAAAAGACCGCCCGCAATCAAAAGCACAACGTTGATGATTGTTCCCAAGCCCGGCATGAGCCCTCCCGTATTGATGCCAACGTGGCAATCGTAGCAGAGTGGAATGCGAGGTACATCGCGACTCATCTAATACGTTATATAAGTGGCATTAGCAACGACGCGCAGCATTTAAGCCTCAGGTGGTTGTCGGGACATAGGGATAGTATTCAAAGCGCAGTGTCATAAGCCGCTGTGGGGATTCAATAGCCGCGGCAATGATATTGGCATCGCGGGCACGATCAAACCCTTCGAGTTCGATCTGATACGAGACGTCTTGCATAATGTCCAGACGTCGCCAGGCTAGGAGTGTGTCACCATCGAATTCTAAGGTCTTGCCTCCGTCTGGAGCAACGGCGTATAAACGCAGCTTGGCGGTGGTTGCAGGGTCGACAACCGTGACCTTTTTAATTTCGTTTCGAGTATTCTTGGCGCCCAACAAGGTGAGCAGTGTTGGGGCCACGACCTCGCCCGATGGCAAAAAGACGACTTCGATGGATTCAGGAAATGCGATGATGGCTGACTTGCGGACGGGCTGATTGGCGGCGGCAACTTCGATGTTCGCAGCGTCGACGACCTCTGTGTGGTCGAGCGCGGCAAGCACGCAGCAGTTGCCTTCATCGATCTCTTGAGGATCAGCAAGCCCCAGACTGTCCGCGAACTCGGGATCGTTTGGATCGGCAGCGGGCTCATTCGGCGCTTCGAAAGAAGCTGGGACGCTGTTTGTCGGCGACGGCGTGTCGCCCGCACCTGCTTCTTTGTCCGCGCTCTCTTCTTGTATGGTTGCGTTGATGGGTTCGTCGTTTGGGGGGAGCGTCTTGGCGTCAAACGCGGAGGGGAGAATTCCGATGGCTCCGGATCCGTTCCACTCCATTTCGAGAAGCGCCGGGTCGGCAAGAATGCGTTGCCTGCTTTGCGCGCGGGCATCGATTTCAATAGGGCCTGCCTCTATCCCTCGTGTAAGGCTGAGTGATCCGGCTGGCTTCTCGAAATGAGCGTCTGTGTCTTTGGTACTGACGGCGTAGAACAGCAGAGACGCTTCTCCCGCCGCGATGGCATCGGTACCGGCTTTGGTCAGCCGCAACGATGCCGTGAATGAGAGGGTGGGCTGCGTGTCGTCTGCATTCGCGGCGGCGTAGCCCAGACATATACCGCCTCCTTTCTCAA
The DNA here is from genome assembly GCA_018367075.1 of Collinsella sp. Classification (GTDB taxonomy): domain Bacteria; phylum Actinomycetota; class Coriobacteriia; order Coriobacteriales; family Coriobacteriaceae; genus Collinsella. Next base: position 16,682 of record JAGZGX010000024.1, on the reverse strand, counting down.
AAAACGTACCGTCGAAGGCGACCTTCGCTCCGTTCGCCGAGTCATCGACCGAAGCGATGTCGATGCGCAGCTCTAAATTGCATGGATCGCCATCTGCGTCGAGCACAACCGAGCGCCACGTGCAGACGGCGTACCCCGCCTGGGAGCCGTTTGCCTTGTTCGAACGATTGATATCCACGACTATCGAACCGTCCGTATTACGACGAAGGCATCCCGAGGTTGAGATTGCAGCCTGTGCGATCGAAAAACGCTTGCACGCAATGGCGCTCGACGGATTTGGTGCGGAGCTTAGGGCTGCTGATAAGGAGTCTGCCATGACGGGAGTCGCCCAAGCGGCGACAGGCGTTCCGGTTGCGAGCGCGCCGCAGAGTGCGACGACGGGCAAAAGGTTCTTCGATGCCATGGGGTCTCCTTAGCTAATTTAGTGCGGCCTGTTCGTGTTTTGTTTCTGGCTGCGTTTGATGTGCAGGCCGAGGCCGGCGGTTCCCGCGCCTGCTGCTGTGGCGCCTGCTGCCAAGAGCCATCGTCTGTCGCCTGTCTGCGCCAACGGTTCCTCGCGGTCGCCGCGGTCGAGCCCCGAGAGGTCGACCGTCACTTGCGTGGCGGCCTGCGCCTGTTCTTGCTGGGCAAAGGCCATGGCTGGGCCAAACGCCAAGATGCCGATGGCGGCGGCCAGGGCAACGGCCTTATGCCGTGTGCGCACCGGGCTCGACCGTCCAGGTGATCGTTGCAACCTGATCGCCTTCGCCGGTTACGTGGAAGATGTCGCGCGTGACGCGGGCGACGTTTCCGCTTGTCTTGAGCTTAATTTTGTCCGTGCCGCCGGCAATGCCCTGGTAGCCCATGTCGAAGGCTGCATTCTTGGAAAGATCGAGGCCTGTCCCCTGCGTTGCAGCGCTGGCGTTCTGGAGTGCGCCGTCGGGGCCGACCTTAAAGTCGATGGAGTTCTGCGCGGTTCCGGCCTTGGCGTCGGCGGCAATGGTCCAGGTGTTCATGGCGTCGATCTTCATGTTGGTGACATGGATGCCGTAGGCCGAAAGATTGTCGATGGTGGTCGCGTCTTCTGAGGGGCCCTGAAGCGTGCCGTCGGCCTTGGCGACGAAGGGAATAACCGTCGGAACTTTGAACTCAACGTTGTCGATCTCGGTCCTGACCATTACTTTCGTGGTTCCAACGCGCCCGGCTGCCATAGCTGGCGTCGGGGCGGCGCCCATTGCGAGCGCGAGCGCGAGCCCTGCGCCCACGACGAGCGCTCTGGCTCCGTTCATGTTCCTGGTGATGTCCATGGTCGTTCCTTTCTATTCGCCGCGGGCCGTCCCCGCGATGATTGGACGAATGCTGGTGAATTGCGTGCGGTGCCGCGTCGGCCGGAAAAGCTAGTTCTCGGCTTGCTCAACCCGCACCTTGACACGTGTCGGATTGCCGTGGCTGTCGAGGGTCTTGGCATCGAGTGCCTGGATCTCGATGTACGCCTCGCCTTCTTTGATGTCGCCGGCGGGGCACGTTTCGATTGTCTTGCCGGTCTCGACCACACCGGATTCGTACATGGTCTCGTCGTTTTGGATGACGCGGAATCGCTGGGGAAATTTATTGTCTTGGACGTTTTGCACGTTGACGCGCAGCTTGCCGTCCTCCTGCAGCTGGGCGACCGGTGCGACCGAAATCGTCATCATGTTGTCGCGGACGATGGCGTCGAGCTCATCTTGGATTTCCTGACGCGTTTTGCCCTCGGCCGTCGTAACCGAAGCGCCCGCCTCGGGTACGGGCTGCGACTGCCAAGCGTATAGTCCTACGGCGACAAGGGCGCAGACGATGGCCAAGCAGGCAACGATGAGCTTCCTGCGATGCCCCAGACCTGCAAAGTGGGGCGGCTTCTTCGCGCTCATGCGGCATCCTTGGCGGTATAGATGCGCGCAAAGGTGGACGGGTCCGCTCCAAAGAGCATGTGAAGCATCAGGCGGCGCGAGTAGACAAGCTCGTCGAAGTCGGGAGGGAGCTCGATGTCGTGGATATGCGCGATGTGGTGGGCGAGCGCCGAGAACGACTCGGGGTCGCAGATCACATCGGTGGTAACGTGGTAGACCGTCGTATCGGGGAATGCCTCTTCGTCGAAAGGCAGGAGATGGGGATCGTCGTCGACTTCGATGGCGATGCCGTACTGGGGCCAGTAATATGCCATGGGAACCTCCCTGCTTCTGGGCCAAAACTTCTATCGGTTTTGGCTGTCGACGCCGACGGTATCAGCCGATACTTGACCAATTTCTGACCAAATGCTTGACGGATTGGTGTCTCCGCAGGTAAAAGGCGGCAAAAAATACTCCAACTTTTTTCAAGCGACAATCGCGCGGTCGGCGACGGCGGGGCCATATGTGTCAAAAGCATCGTCTGTCGAGGAAATCAAGCCGCTCGCCGAATTGCACGAACGTAAAAATCGCCAATTATGGAGACGGTCTCGAACACGTCGACGAAACGATGCGGTAACATCTCCCTGCAAACACTGTAGTTAGCTAAAGGGGGAGTTCGCGTGTCTGCAACCATCAAACCCTTCACCGACGAGTTCGAAGAGTATGGTCGCGATGAGTCTCGCGCATCGGGCGAGGCCTCGAGCATCTCGTTTCCGACAACGGAAGACGAGGTCCGTGCCATTTTGGAAAAGCTCCATGCCGAGCGTGTCCCGGTAACGGTTCAGGGCGCCCGAACCGGCCTTGCCGCCGGTGCCGTGCCCCACGGCGGGCATATCCTCAATACTTCCCGTATAAATCGCTACTTGGGCCTTCGCCGCGATGAGCAAGGCCAATTTCTGCTGCGCGTGGAGCCGGGCGTTGTGCTCTCGGAGCTGCGCAAGCAGCTGAGCAAGAAGGTGCTGCCGACTGCTGGTTGGGACCAGACATCGCTTGAGGCCTACGAGGAGTTCCAAGAGGCCCCCGAGCGGTTCTTTCCCACCGATCCCACCGAGACGTCTGCCTGTCTGGGCGGCATGGCGGCATGTAACGCCTCTGGTGCCCGCAGCTACGCCTACGGTCCCATGCGCCCACATATCACGGGACTCCACGTCGCACTGGCTGATGGCGATTTGCTTGAGCTTCAGCGCGGCGAGGCTTTTGCCCAGGGCCGCCACCTGTCGCTCGTGACGGCAGAGGGCCGCGCGCTCGAGCTCGACCTTCCCGACTACACCATGCCCAAGACCAAAAATGCTTCGGGCTATTTCGTTGCTGACGATATGGATGCCATCGATCTGTTTATCGGTGCGTGTGGCACAATCGGTGTCATCACCGAGCTCGAGATTGCCCTGCAGGCGGCGCCTGCGGTCGTTTGGGGCGTGAGCTGTTTCTTTGACAGCGAAGACAAGGCCGTGTCCTTCACCGATTCTGTGCGTCCCGTCCTGTCCCACGCGGCTGCCATCGAATATTTCGATGCGGGCGCCCTGGATATCCTGCGTCGTCAGCGTGAGCGGTCGACCGCGTTCGCCTCGCTGCCGCCGCTCGACAAAGAGGTCAAGGTCTGTGTCTACGTGGAGCTCGACTGCGACGACGAAGCCCAGGCGACTGAGGAGCTGTATCACTTGGGGTGGGTACTGGAGCTTGCGGGCGGCAGTGACGATGCGACATGGGTCGCGCGCACCGAGGTCGATCGCGAGTGTCAGCGATTCTTCCGCCATGCGGTGCCCGAGAGCGTCAACATGCTCATCGACGAGCGCCGCCGCATGGATCCCACCATCACCAAACTGGGCTCGGACATGTCGGTGCCCAATGCACGCCTTGCCGATGTCGTGGCCCTCTATCGCCGCACACTGGCCGAAAGCGGGCTTGAATCTGCTGCCTGGGGGCACATCGGTAACAACCATCTGCATGTGAACATCCTGCCGCGCGATGCGCAAGACTACCGTCGCGGTGGCGAGCTGTTTGCCCAGTGGGCTGCGGAGGTAACGGCTATGGGCGGCGCCGTCTCCGCCGAACACGGCGTCGGCAAGATCAAGGCTGGCTTCTTGGAGACGATGTACGGCCACGAGGCCATGGTCGAGTCGGCGCAGCTCAAGCTCCAGCTCGATCCTGCCGGCCAGCTGGGTCGCGGCAACCTGTTTGCGGAGAAGCTCTTGGATGAACTCGTCCAGAAAGGGGGCGCGTGAATATGAGTGATTTCCATATGGTGGTGTGCGTTAAGGCCGTGCCGGGCAGCACCGAGGTCAAGATGGACCCCAAGACCAATACCATCGTGCGTGATGGCAAGCAGGCGGTCATTAACCCGTTCGATGCGAGCGCTCTGGAATGCGCGCTGGCGCTGAAGGACGACTTTATCGGCTTTGGCATGGACGTGCGCGTGACGGTGGTGTCGATGGGCATCCCCGCGACCGAGTCGCTGCTGCGCGACTGCATCGCTCGAGGTGCCGACGACGCGCTGCTGCTGACCGATCGCGCCTTTGCAGGTGCCGATACCCTGGCAACCACCTATGCCCTCAAGTGCGGCATCGAGGCGCTCGACGAGGACTTCGACCTGCTCATCTGCGGCAAGATGGCGGTGGATGGCGATACGGCCCAGATTGGCCCCGAGCTTGCCGGTGCTTTTGAGATTCCCTGTGTGACCGACGTGAGCTGCGTGCAAAGCGCGGGCTTTACGACCTGTGGTTCACTGGCGCTTGTTCACGGCTGCGATGCCGGCGAGGAGACGGTGTGTCTTGAGATGCCGTGCGTGATGACGACTGCCAAGGAGATTGGCCAGTTGCGTATGCCGAGTATTGCCGGTATTCGCGCGGCGGAGGAGGCGGACGTGCGCGTGGTCAGTGCCGCCGACGTGAACGCCGACCCCGCGCGTTGCGGTCTTGCCGGGTCGCCGACACAGGTCGTGCGCTCGTTTGTGCCCGACCGTGACCAAACGTGCGAGGACGTTGACGGAACGGCGTCCGAGCAGGCGGCAAAACTTGCCAAGATTATCGAGGGGATGGCATAGATGAGCGGACTGATTATCGATAGCGAAGCCTGTATCGGCTGCGGTCGCTGCGTTCGCGCCTGTGCCTCGGGCGGCATCGTAGTGGAAGGCGAGCGACCCAGCCGATGCGCCCGCGTAACCGACGGCTGCATCCTATGCGGTGGGTGCGTCGACGCCTGCCCTGTCAACGCTATCTCGATCGAGCGTGACGAGGCCGCTGGTGCGGTTGACCTCGATGCGTATCGAGACATTTGGGTATTCGTGCAGACCGACGAGCACGATACGGTGACTCCCGTTGCCTATGAGCTTATGGGCAAGGGCCGCGAGCTTGCCGATGCGCGCGGCTGCCGTCTGGTGGCACTGGTCGGTATGGGTCCCGAGGGTTCTCTCGGCGACCTGGAGCATCTGGTTTGCGCGGGCGCCGACGAAGTCCTGGCCTGTCGCGACGAGCGCCTGCGCCAAAACGATGCGGAGGTCTACGCCCGCTTGATCTGCGATTTGGTAGCCGAATGCAAACCCGAGGCCATCCTATACGGTGCGACCGCCTTTGGCCGCGAACTGGCACCCGGCGTTGCCGTGCGCTTGCAGACGGGCCTTACGGCTGACTGCACCGTACTTTCGATGGATACGGAGACGGGACTGCTGCAACAGACGCGTCCGGCGTTTGGCGGCAACCTAATGGCCACCATCGTCTGCCCCAATCATCGTCCCCAGATGGCAACGGTTCGTCCCGGCATCTTTAAGGCGCCCGACTTTGACTACAACCGCTCTGGCACGATTACCCAGGTATTCCTTGCGGAAGACGCCAAGGCTCGTGTCGAGATTTCGATTCCCGCTGAGGAATGGGGCCAGCAGGCTTCGATTGCCGATGCCGAGCGTCTAGTTGTTGTGGGTCGCGGTATCGGCTCCAAGAAAAACCTACCCTTGATGCGAAAGCTCGCCGAAGCCCTGGGAGCCGAGCTTGGTTGCACGCGACCTGTCGTGGAGGCCGGCTGGTTGGAGTATCGCCATCAGATTGGCCAGACCGGCGTATCGGTTTCGCCCAAGCTTCTCGTGAGTATCGGTGTTTCGGGCGCCATCCAGCATCTTGCCGGCATCGGTGGGGCGGAGTGCATTATCGCCATCAATGAGGACCCGGATGCCCCCATTTTCGGCGCTGCCCAGTACAAGGTTGTTGGGGACGCCGTCGAGGTCGTCGAGGAGCTGCTGGCCCAGCTTGAGCGCTAGGCGCGCGCCAGCCAGTCGCGCATCTCGTCCTTTAGGCGGCTCCAGGTTGCCTGCGTGGCGGGGTCGGTAAAGGGCTGTGTAATGCCAAAGGGCGCGTCGAGCAGGCGGTGGATATCACCCTGTTCGCGCGCCAGCGCACGGCTTGCCGGATAGACGAGCTCAAACATAAAGCAGATAAGCCCCACCAAGAAGTCGGCGGGCTCATCGCGCTCATCGCGTGCGACGCAGCGGTGCTCGTCAAAGGCGGCAAGTGTCGGCGACGAGAAACGGCTGCCGAGAAACGTCTTCTCGTCCACCTTGAGGATAGTGTCGACGGTGCTGTCGGCGATGGTGCGCATAATGTCGATCTTGTCACCATCGCGCACGATATCGCAGAAGCTTCGCGTGCGCACGTCGAGCTGCGCGGGTAGACGGAAATCGCTGTGATAGGCAATGCTCGCTCGGATGAGCTCATCTTCTGCCGGGTCATCGATAAAGTCGCGGATGCTCGTTACGGCGGGTGCATCGGCGGGATTCTCGCCAAAGAGGACCTCGATGCCCAGCGCCGCATGGCTCATGCTCTCGGCGTCCTTAAAGGTGTCCCAGCGTCGCAGCTGCTCGAAGCGGCCCATATCGTGTAGCAGGCCGCAAAGCCATGCCAGGTCAATATCCTCTGGCACCCAGCCCTGTTCGCGTGCCACGGCGTCGCATGTCTCGGCCACATGATAGGTATGTTCGATCTTGAGGGCGATACGCGGGTTGGCGGCATCGTAGGCATCGGTATAGGTTTTAAAGGCCTCGGACGCCCGAGCTCGATCGATAGCTGTCATAATGACTTCCTTACAGATACGTCTTTCGATCCGGTGGCAATTGTAGGCGAACTTTATTGCCGCAGGTTGATATTTCTGCTGCGTCTCGGGCATCGTGTTCTATATCGTTTTGAGCCTCATATAAGAGCGGGGCACGTTTGGCGTCCCGGCCTAACGAATCGAATTTCTCACTGAGCTGGTCTGCTTCTTCTGGTACCATGATCAAACTTTACTGTAGCAAAGTATGACGTGGTCTTTTGTTCCGCGTCAGCGGAAATGGGGGTTTCATGGCACAGGGAGCGACCGCCAACGAGCAAAAGAAATTCAAAGTCCCGCGTATCCCGGGCGACATCATGATCTATCCCATGATCGTTGGCCTTTTGCTCAACACTTTCTGTCCGCAGGTCTTTGAGATCGGCGGCTTCTTTACGGCTGCCTGCCGCGGCGGTTCCAATACCATCGTCGCCGCGATCCTGCTGTTTGTGGGCGCCGGCATCAGCTTTAAGTCCACGCCGGGTGCCATCAAGACCGGCATCGTCGTGCTGATTCCTAAGCTTGTGGTGGCAGCCGCGCTGGGTCTGGGCGTTGCGTATTTCTTTAACGACAACCTTTTGGGCCTGAGTTCGGTTTCCATCATCGGCGGCATTACGTTTTGCAACATGGCGCTCTACACGGGCATCATGGGCGAGTTCGGCGACGAATCCGAGCAGGGCGCCGTGGGTATTCTGTTCTTTACGGCCGGTCCCGCCGTCACCATGATCATCCTGGGCGTTTCGGGTCTCGCCAACATCCCTGTCGGTACCATCATCGGCTCCATTTTGCCGCTCGTTATCGGCATGGTTCTGGGCAACCTCTTCCCGTTCATCAAGAACCTGCTGGTTCCCGGCGCCAATCCCGCGATCGCCGTCATCGGATTTCAGCTCGGTGCGTCCATGAGCCTGTCGAGCTTTATCACCGGCGGTATTTCCGGCATCTTGCTGGGCCTTGTCACGCTGTTTATCGTCGGTCCCATCACCTTTGCGTTCGAGCGCCTGTGCGGTGGTAACGGCAAAGCTGCCGTGGCTTGTTCCACCATCGCCGGCACGGCTATGACCACGCCGGTTGCTCTTGCCGAGGTCGCGCCGCGCTACGCCGAGCTTGCACCCACTGCGTACGCCCAGATCGCCACCGCCGTTATCATCACGGCAATCATGGCTCCGATTCTGACCGGTTGGGTCGACAAGAAGTTCTGTCAGGGCAAGGAAGACCTGTCGCCTGCTGGCGTCGAAGCTATCGAGGAGGCTGTCGCAACCGATATCGACGGTGAGTAACGTCCGTTACCGATAATTGATTCCGGCGTGCAACTCGCGCCGTCAGAGCGCCCGAACGAGAGCTGTCTTGCAGCAACGTTCGGGCGCTCTGCTATTATTCCCCTTACCCCTGCGGAGTAAGGGGCGTTTATTGCCCAGACACGAATCGGGCGATTCTGACCACTTGGATATTGAGGGGATGGCGTCTAGTGGTTAAGGCACTCAAGATCGAGATATTCCTGCTATGCATGATTGTTCTTATCGGGCTTGCCGCGCGAAGTCGCCACTCCTTGTTCTCGAGTACCCAACAGTTATTGTTTAGTACGCTCGGCTACACCTCTGCCGCGTACATGTTATTCGATATAATCTGGACGCTTTCGGACGGTGTGGGCGGCACGCTGGGCATTGCTGCCAACTGGATTTCCAACGCGGTTTCGTTTTCGCTCTTTGCCGCCGCGTGCCTCATTTGGTTTATCTATTCCGAGACGGTGCAGGGTTCTCGCCTTTTGACCGCGCGCTATAGGATGGCGTTTGTAACGCTGCCTGCGGTGCTGGTAGTCGTACTGGCGTTTACTAGCTACTGGACGCATGCCCTGTTCTATATCGATGCGCAGGGCGCGTATCGTCGCGGTTTTGTCTATATGATCCAGCCCATCGTCAGCTACTGCTACGTTATATATACGTCCCTGCATGCGTTTATACAATCTTGCAAGGTCGAGAGCCTACAAAAGAAGGCCATCTATCAAACCTTGGCATTTTTCGCCATTCCGGCCTTGGTGGCCGGTGTCTTTCAGGTCTTTTATTCGGGTCCCTGCCTTAGTGTCGGCATCATGTTAAGTATGTTGCAGCTCTACATTGTTTGTCAGGAGCAACTGATCTCGACCGACCCGTTGACTGGCCTTAACAATCGCAACCGTTTTGAGACCTATATGCTGTCGCTCTTTTCAAATGTGGACCAGGCCGATGATGTGTATCTGCTTATGATGGACGCCGACGGCTTTAAGCAGATTAACGATCAGTATGGACATGTGGAGGGCGACCATGCTCTTCAGGTTGTTTCCGCAGTGCTCAAGGACGCCTGTTCGCCGTCCGGCGGCTTTATTGCGCGCTATGGCGGTGATGAGTTCGTCGTACTGCAAAAGGGGGCGACGGAGCACGACATTATCCGCCTGTGTTCGGCGATCAATAGCGAGCTCTCGCGCGCCGAGACACCCTATTCGCTTCGAATGTCTATTGGCTACGCGCGCTACGGCGATGGGATCAACACGTGGCAAGAGCTTCTGCGCGCTGCCGATGCGGAGCTCTATCGCATCAAGGACGCCAAAAAGAAATCCGGCATCCAGGTTCGCTAGAAAAAAGGGGCGCACGACCGTTGCGATGGTCATGCGCCCCTTTTGCGTTTGTAGGGGCCACCGGCCATAATGCCTAGGCGCGTTGCGGCAAGACGGGCGTCTGCCACCGCGCTCGGTACGAAATCAACGAGAACCAGCGCACCCCATTAAGCTAAAGTGTGTGAACACCCTCCCTAAAAAGGTGAGCTCGCTAGGCTTTTTTGGGTTTGTTGACGATGATGATGCCGCCGCAGACCAACAGCAGGGCAACGATGACGGTAACGGGGCTCGTGCCAGCGCCCTCGCCGAGCAGCAGCGCGCTCAGCAGCACACCAAAGACGGGGTTCATAAACCCAAAAACCGAGACTCGGCTGACGGGGTTGACGGCAAGCAGGCGCGACCACAGCGAGTAGGCGACCGCGGAGATAAGCGCCATGTAGATGATGAGCGCGATGGCGGGGGCAATCGCCGTGGGGGAGAGCGCGCCACCCATCATAAAGCCGATGGCGGTGAGGACCAGGCCGCCGACCAAGAACTGCCACCCGGCAAGCAAGACGCCGTCGTGCTCGCGCGAGAAGATGCCGATCAGGCAGGTCGAAAGGGCACCCGCGACGGTGGAGGCCAGGATAAAGCCCTCGCCGTCGAGCGTAAAGCCAAAGGTGCCGTCCGCGCCCGAAAGGTTGACGAGCGCGACACCGGCAAAGCCCAGTACGCAGCCGAGCACCTTGGCCGCATCGAGCTTTTCGGTGCGAAACGCCAGGGCGGCAAAGAGAATAGCCAAGAAGTTGGCGCTAGCCTCGATGATGGAGCTCGACATAGCGCTTGCACGGGAGAGACCAAGGTAGAAAAAGAAGTACTGGCCGATGGTCTGGAAGAGCGACAAGATGCAGATGGGCTTGATATCGCGCGCTTGCGGAACGAGCGGTCGGCGCTGGGCCACGCTCATGCCAACAATGACTAGCATGCCGGCAAGGGTGAAGCGCAGACCCGCGAAGAGCAGCTGCGAGGCGCTGTCGTGCGCGGGAATGCCAAAGAGGCCGTAGCCGATCTTGATGCAGGGGAAGGCGGAGCCCCAGAGCGCGCAGCAAACGAGACAGCCCAGGATGAGTCCGGGCAGGGTGGCGAGATACGGCTTGCGGCTTTCCATGATGTCCTTCCTGTATGCGCGAAGCAAAAAAGAACCCGCCACCGGGGGTGCCGGTGGCGGGCGTTGTTACCCGAGGGGATTGTACCCGATGGGAAAGGTTTAAGCGAAGTAGGCCACGCCGCTCTCAAAGATCGGCATGAACTTATCGCCGGGGACATGCTCGGGCACGTTGCGGTACAGGTTGTCGCCGCGACGCTCGGCATGGCCCATCTTGCCCAGGACGCGGCCGTCGGGGCTCGTGATGCCCTCGATGGCGAGTGCGGAGCCGTTGGGGTTGACGGAGAGATCCATGCTGGGCTTGCCGTCCTCGCCCACGTACTGCGTGGCGACCTGGCCGTTGGCGATCAGCTGGGCGAGCACATCGTCATTGGCGACAAAGCGGCCCTCGCCGTGGCTGATGGCGACGGTGTAGGGGTCGTCCAGGCTGCACTGCGACAGCCACGGGGACAAGTTGGACGAGATGCGGGTGCGCACCAGACGGCTCTGGTGGCGACCGATGGTGTTGAACGTCAACGTGGGCGCATCGGGCGTGGCGTCGACGATGTCGCCGTAGGGCACCAGGCCGAGCTTGATCAGGGCCTGGAAGCCGTTGCAGATGCCCAGCATCAGGCCATCGCGGGCCTTGAGCAGGTCGCGGACTGCCTCGGTGACCTCGGGAGCGCGGAAGAACGCCGTGATGAACTTGGCGGAGCCGTCGGGCTCGTCGCCGCCCGAGAAGCCGCCGGGGATCATGACGATCTGGCTTGCGCGGATGCGGCGGGCAAGCTCGTGGGTGCTCTCGGCGACGGCCTCGGGCGTGAGGTTGTTGATCACGAAGGTGTCGGCCTCGGCGCCGGCGGCACGGAAGGCGCGGGCGCTATCGTACTCGCAGTTGTTTCCGGGGAACACGGGGATAACCACGCGCGGGCGGGCGATCTTGGCGCCGCCGTACACGTGGATGTCCTTGGCGCGGAAGTCGATGGTCTCGACCTCGGCGGTCTCGCCGGCGCTGCGGTAGGCAAAGACGCCCTCGATGCCGCTCTCCCAGGCCTCCTGGAGCTCGGAGAGCTCGATGACTTCGGAACCGGTGTCGATGACATAGCCCTCGACGGTGGTGCCCAGGGGCTCGACGACAACGCCGTCGGCGACCTCGGGCAGCTCGGCATCCTCGGCGAGCTCGACGATAAAGCTGCCGTAGAGCGGGGTGAAGAGGCTCTCCACGTCTACATCCTCGGCAAGCTCGATACCGATCTGGTTACCGACGCACATCTTAAAGAGGCTCTCGGCGCCGCAGCCGTAGCCGGGCGTGGAGATGGCCAGGGCGTTGCCGGTAGCAGTGAGCGCCTCGACGGCGTCAAACGCGGCGAGCAGCTGCTGAGCATCGGGGCGGTAGTCCTCGCCATAGATGGCGGGGGCGATGCGGACGACGCGGTGCGTGAGGCCCTTGAACTCGGGCGAGACGGCGCGGGCGGCCTTGCCCACGGCGACGGCGAAGCTGATCAGGGTCGGCGGAACGTTGAGCTCGCCGGCCTCGTCCTCAAACGAGCCGCTCATGGAATCCTTGCCACCGATGGCGCCGGCACCCAGGTCGACCTGGGCCATAAGGGCACCCAGGACGGCGGCCATGGGCTTGCCCCAGCGCTCTGCCTCGGTGCGCAGGCGCTCGAAGTACTCCTGGAAGGAGAGGTAGGCGCGCTTGTGCTCAAAGCCGGCGGCAACGAGCTTGGCGATGGACTCGACCACGGACAGGTAGGCGCCCGCAAACTGGTCGGCCTCCATCAGATAGGGGTTGAAGCCCCATGCCATGGCACTCGCCGTGGTGGTCTCGCCGTCCACGGGGAACTTGGCGACCATGGCCGAGCTGGGGGTGAGCTGCGTCTTGCCGCCAAAGGGCATGAGCACGGTCGCGGCGCCGATGGTGGAGTCGAAGCGCTCGGAAAGGCCCTTGTTGGAAGCGACGTTGAGGTCGGTGACAAGCGAGGTCATGCGCTCGGCGAGCGTGGTGCCGGCCCAGCTTGGCTGCCACACGCTACGGGCGCACACGTGGGCGACCTGGTGCTTGGGTGCACCGTTGGAGTTGAGGAACTCGCGGGACAGATCGACGATGGCGACGCCGTTCCAGGCCATGCGCATGCGCGGCTCGGCGGTAACCTCGGCGATAACGGTTGCCTCCAGGTTCTCCTCGGCGGCGTAGCCCATGAACTCCTCGACGTCACCGTCGGCGACGGCGCAAGCCATGCGCTCCTGGGACTCGGAAATGGCGAGCTCGGTGCCATCCAGGCCGTCGTACTTCTTGGTCACGGTGTCAAGGTCGACATACAGGCCGTCGGCAAGCTCACCCACGGCGACCGAGACGCCGCCGGCGCCAAAGTCGTTGCAGCGCTTGATCAGACGGCAGGCGTCGCCGCGGCGGAACAGACGCTGCAGCTTGCGCTCGACCGGGGCGTTGCCCTTCTGGACCTCGGCACCCGAGGTCTCGATGGACTCGGTGTTCTGGGTCTTTGAGGAGCCGGTAGCGCCACCGATGCCGTCACGGCCGGTGCGGCCGCCCAGCAGGATGATCTTGTCGGTGGGGGCGGGGCACTCGCGACGAACGTGGTTTGCCGGGGTGGCGCCCACGACGGCGCCAACTTCCATGCGCTTGGCCACGTAACCGGGGTGATAGAGTTCATTAACCTGACCGGTGGCAAGGCCGATCTGGTTGCCGTAGCTGGAGTAGCCGGCGGCAGCGGTGGTCACGAGCTTGCGCTGCGGCAGCTTGCCCTCGAGCGTCTCGGAAACCGGGACGGTGGGGTCACCGGCGCCGGTGACACGCATGGCCTGGTACACGTAGCTGCGGCCCGAGAGCGGGTCGCGGATGGCGCCGCCCACGCAGGTGGCGGCACCGCCGAAGGGCTCGATCTCGGTCGGGTGGTTGTGGGTCTCGTTCTTAAACAGGAACAGCCAGTCCTGGTCCTCGCCGTCGACATCGACCTTCACCTTGACGGTGCAGGCGTTGATCTCCTCGGACTCGTCGACATCGGTCATGACGCCGGTCTTCTTAAGGTACTTGGCGCCGATGGTGCCCATGTCCATGAGGCAGACGGGCTTGGCGTCGCGGCCGAGTTCGTGGCGCATCTCCATGTAGCGGTCGAAGGCTTGCTGCACCACGGCGTCGTCGATCGTCACGTCGTCCAGGACGGTGCCGAAGGTGGTGTGGCGGCAGTGGTCGGACCAGTAGGTGTCGATCACGCGGATCTCGGTGATGGTGGGGTCGCGGTCCTCATCGCGGAAGTACTGCTGGCAGAAGGCGATGTCTGCCTCGTCCATGGCAAGGCCGCGATCGGCGATAAAGGCGGCAAGGCCGGCCTCGTCGAGCTTGCGGAAGCCGTCGAGCACCTCGACGGGCTGGGGCTCGGGAGTCTCCATGTACAGCGTCTCGGGCAGGTCGAGCGAGGCGATGCGCGCCTCGACGGGGTTCACCACGTAGTGCTTGATGGCATCGATGGCGGCCTCGTCCAGAGCGCCCGAGATCATATAGACCTTGGCGGAGCGCACGGCGGGGCGCTCGCCCTGGCTGATGAGCTGCACGCACTCGCTGGCGGAGTCGGCGCGCTGGTCAAACTGGCCAGGCAGGAATTCGACGGCAAAGACGGCGCCATCGCTTGCGGGGAGTTCGTCGTAGGTCACATCGACCTGGGGCTCGCTAAAGACGGTCGGCACGCAGGAGCGGAAAAGCTCCTCGTCGATGCCCTCGACGTCGTAGCGGTTGATGATCCTCAGGGCCTCGATGCCCTTGATGCCGAGAATTTCGGTCAGCTCGCCCTTGAGCTGCTGAGCCTCGACGTCGAACCCGGGTTTCTTCTCCACGTAGATACGAGAGACCATTGGTTCCTGCCTTCCTGATCGGTTGGGCGTACGGTACGGTATGCGGCAGCGGTCGGTTTACGGGACAAGCCTCGCGGTCGCCTTGAGCCACATGTTTGTAAACCTCACTATGATACGACAGCTCGCGGCGCGTTGAGGACGGCGAGGGTGCTACAGTGAAGCGCAAACAAGAGAAAGGCATCACATGGCATTCGTTTCGCTCGCCATCATCGCACTCGTGGCCTTTGCGAGTCCTTTTATCGCCTCGGCGATTCCCGGAAAACCCGTTCCCGAGACGGTCTTTTTGCTCGTGCTCGGCGCGGTGCTGGGACCCCATATGCTCGGCGTCATCCATGTAGATGCCGAGGTCTCGCTTGTGTCCGAGCTGGGCCTGGCCTTCTTGTTCCTGCTTGCCGGCTTTGAGATCGACCCCAAGAGCATCACGGGCGTCGAGGGGCGCTACGGCTTGGCGACGTGGGTCGTCACGTTTGGTATCGCCTGGCTTGCCGTACGCTTTACCCCGTGGTTCTCGGTCAGTCATTTCGACGGTATCGCCGTGACGCTTGCCCTCACTTCGACGGCGCTCGGTACGCTCGTGCCCATCATGCGTGAGCGCTCGCTCACCGGCACGCGCGTGGGCGACTCGATTCTCGCGTATGGCACTTGGGGTGAGCTCGGCCCTGTGCTTGCCATGTCGGTGCTGCTGTCTGCCCGCACCGGCATCCAAACGCTTGTGATCCTTGGCTTGTTTGCGGTGGTCTGCGTGTTGCTGGCCGTGGTCCCGAGCCGCTCCAAGCGCGTCGGCAGCCGCTTCTTTGCGTTTGTCGAGGAACGTGCCGATACCACGTCGCAGACCTTCGTGCGCCTGACGGTGCTCATCCTGGTCACACTCGTGGCGTTCTCGGCTGTCTTTGATCTCGACATCGTGTTGGGTTCTTTTGCCGCCGGCTTTGTCCTGCGCTACATCATCCCCGAGGGCAACCATACGCTCGAGACCAAGCTCGACGGCCTGGCCTACGGCTTTTTGATTCCGGTATTCTTTACCGTATCGGGCGCAAAGATCAATCTGACGGCCGTGGCGTCGCGCCCGGGTCTGCTCGTGGGCTTTATCGTGGCGTTGTTGATTATTCGTGCCGTTCCCATTCTCATCTCTATGAGCATTTGTCCTGCGACGCGCGATGTGTCGGCGTATGGTCGCATTACCGTGGCCCTGTACTGCACCACGGCCCTGCCGATCATCGTTGCCGTGACAAGCGTTGCCGTCAACGCGGGCGCGCTGTCGCAAGATATTGCGTCGGTCATGGTTGCCGCCGGTGCCATCACGGTGTTCTTGATGCCGTTGCTCGCGCAGCTCTTCTACCGCGTGGTCGACGCCGCGCCGGTCGCCGCCGTGGCAGAAGTTGCCGAGCATCCATCCGATGCGCTCGACATCCTGCGCGCCCATCACGATTTGGCGAGCCTGCTCGCACGTGAGCACGAGCTGCTGACTTCGCATGGCCATGGTCGCGTATTCGAGGGCTTGCCTACGCTCGATACGATTGCCGAGCGTCTTTCCGCCGAGGCGGCGAGCGGCCATATCGATGCCCGTATTGTGGACGCGGCACATCTTCTTGCCGATAAGACCTATGGAGACGAGGTCGACCCGTCCGAGCTGACTCCGCGCGAGCGTCGCCGCCTGGAGCGCGCCAAGCTCGCCGTGCGCGAATACCGCCGCCGCATGCTGGAGCTCTATGCAAGAGAAGAAGCCGAGGACGACGACGGCAAGTAGTCGATACTCTCTCGGGGAAGCCGCGTCCTGCTTTGAAGGCTCGGAACGGGATGTGGTTTCCGAAACGGGGGCCGTTGGGAAACTGTGTCCCGGAATGGGCGCTCAGAGTGGGATGCAGTTTCCGCGAGAGACCCGTTGCGGAAACGGTATCCCAGAATCGGCGTTCAAAACGGGGCGCTCTTTCCGAAACATGGCCCTGAGGGAAGCTGCGTCCCGGTCTGAGTCGGAATTCCGGGACACAGCTTCCCTTTCAAACAGAAGAAGGCGCGCTGCCTGCAGTTGATGCGGCTTATAGGACAAAATGTGTGTCCCGATAGAACATCCGTTTCTATCCATTAATCAAGCCAGAACGGGTACGGGTCCCTGTGGTGGAGGTCCTCCCAC
>JAGZGX010000023.1:0-47121 GCA_018367075.1 Collinsella sp. | reverse complement strand
CATGCATTCCACCCTGGGCTACATGTCTCCAGTGGAATACGAGCGGCAATACGCTTGAGGATCCTTAAAAGAAAGTCCAGTTTATCCTTCCCACTCCACTTGGATACGCCTAGGCGCGGTCCAAGAAATCGTCCGCACCCCCAAAGGTCTAATCAGTCCCTATTTCACCGCAACTGAAACAGGGGCGCTCTCCAAGAGAGCGCCCCTGCCGGGTTTCCATAGTTCTGGCGAAGCAGTCCTTGAGATCCGCCTTGCCTTATGCCAAGAACTCCTTGGTGGTCGCCACGATGTTGGCGGCGTCCAGGCCATACTTGTGCAAGAGCTCGGCACCCGGGCCGGACTCGCCAAAGGTGTCGTTGACGCCGATCTTCTTGAGGGGCGTCGGGCACTGCTCGCACAGGACGTCGGCAACGGCGCTGCCCAGGCCACCGATTACAGAATGCTCCTCGACGGTCACGACGTGACCGGTCTTGGTGGCGCTCTTGACGATCAGGTCGGCATCGATGGGCTTGATGGTGTGCATGTTGATGACCTCGGCGTCGATGCCCTCGGCAGCGAGCTGCTCGGCGGCCTCGAGAGCCTCGCCGACCATCAGGCCGCAGGCGATGATGGTCACATCGGCGCCCTCGCGCATGACAATACCCTTACCCAACTCGAACTTGTAGGTCTCTGGATCGTTGATAACCGGCGAGGCCAGACGGGCAAAGCGCATGTACACCGGACCGTCGCACTCGTAGGCGGCGCGCGTCACGGCGCGGGCCTCGACGTCGTCGGCAGGAACGATAACGGTCATGCCGGGGATGACGCGCATCAGGGCGATATCCTCGCAGCACTGGTGCGTGGCGCCATCCTCGCCCACCGAGATACCGGCGTGCGTGGCACCGATCTTAACGTTAAGGTACGGGTAGCCGATGGAGTTACGGACCTGCTCAAAGGCGCGACCGGCAGCGAACATGGCAAAGGTGCTCGCGAAGGCAACACGACCGGTGGTCGCGATACCGGCGGCAACACCCATCAGGTTGCTCTCGGCGATACCCACGTCGAAGAAGCGGTCGGGGCAAGCGGCCTTAAATTTGCCGGTCTGCGTGGCGGCGGCCAGGTCGGCGTCGAGGACCACAAAGTCATCGTGCTCGTTGGCGAGCTCGACGAGGGCCTCGCCGTAGCTTACACGCGTGGCGATTTTCTTGACGTCTGCCATCCTAGAGCTCCTCTCCGGCGGCCGTGAGCTCTGCCATGGCCTGCTCAAACTGTTCATCGTTGGGGGCCTTGCCGTGCCAACCCACCTGGTTTTCCATAAAGGAAACGCCCTTGCCCTTCATGGTCTCGGCGATAATGGCGGTCGGCTGACCCTTGGTGGCGCGGGCCTCGGCAAAGGCGGCGCGGATCTGATCGAAGTCGTTGCCGTCGGCGAGCTCCACCACATGGAACTTGAAGGCGCGGAACTTGTCGGCGAGCGGCATGGGGTCGTTGACCTCCTCGACGGGACCGTCAATCTGAAGGCCGTTGTGGTCGACGATCACGCAGAGGTTGTCGAGCTGCTGGTTGCCGGCAAACATGGCTGCCTCCCAAACCTGGCCCTCCTCGCTCTCGCCATCACCCAGCAGGGCGTACGTGCGGTAAGTATCGCCCCAGTGCTTGGCGGCAACCGCCATGCCCACGGCAGCGGAGATGCCCTGGCCGAGCGAGCCGGTGGACATGTCGACGCCCGGGGTGTCGTTCATGTTGGGGTGACCCTGCAGGTGGCTGCCGATATGGCGCAGCGTCTTGAGGTCCTCTTTGGGGAAGAACCCGCGCTCGGCGAGCACGGCGTACAGGCCCGGAGCGCAGTGGCCCTTGGAGAGCACAAAGCGATCGCGGTCGGCCTTGCGGGGATCGGCCGGGTCGACGTTCATTTCCTCAAAGTACAGATAGGTCATGATGTCGGCAGCGCCGAGCGAACCGCCCGGATGGCCGGACTTGGCAGCGTGCACGCCGGTGACGATGCCCTTCCTTACCTCGATGGCAACCTTTTTGAGCTCTTCGTCGCTCATTGTGCCTTCCTTTCATCCTCATTAGACAAAATGCGCACGGCACCGAAGGTAATCCCAACACAGCCGCAATGCACGTACGTCATTCATTATGCTGGAAACTGATGGCTTTACCAGAGTTTTTATCATTATTTGAACAATTTAGCAGGCAGAACCGCTGATGAAACGGTTTATCAATGTGAACGTCTTTTGGATGGAACGCGGTCGACCCTACGCGCTAATGTCCTTGAATCCCTCGCCGAAGGCTTCCGTAACGTCAGCGACCGTCACAATGGCGTGAGGATCGCGCTCGCGCACGATCGTCTTGAGGGTATTGAGCTCTCGACGGCTCACGATGACCATAATCACCGGCTTCTCGGCACCCGAATACATGCCAGTCGCCTTAAACTTGGTACAACCACGACCCAGGCCATACATGATATCGGCAGCGATATCAGGGAACTTGTCCGAGATGATGAGTACCATACGGCGTTTGTTGCCACCATCGACCACGGCATCGATCACGTAGCCGCTAATGACCATCGAAAGGCCTGCATATAGTGCGTTTTCGATTGAAAAGACCGGAGCCGACAGCGCGCATACGGCAACATCGATCGCCATGACGGTCGAGCCCACGGGCAGCGAGGTATTACGCGATATGATTTGGCCAATCGTGTCCGAACCGCCGGTGTTGGCGCCGGCGCGCAACACCATGCCGTAACCGATGCCCGTAATAATGCCGCCCCACATAGCGGGAAGCATCAGGTCCGCATCCGCCAGAGGTGCTACAAACGGGGCGAACAGATCGGTAAAGAAGCCCAGCAGCACAAAGCCCGTCGCGGTCTGCACCACGTAGAACATGCCGCCCTCGCGCATAACGACCAGCAGCAGCAAGGCATTCATCACGATGGTCTGGATACCGACGGGAAGCGACACGCCTCGCGTCGCGCCGACCGCCTGGATAATGGTGGCAAGGCCCGTAACGCCACCGGCAGCAAGGCCGTTGGGAATCAAAAACAGGTCGGTCGCGATGGCGGCCAAGGCACACCCCAACATGATCTGGGGCAGATCGTGAAAGAAGTTCATCGAAAGAATGCGCTTGATGTCCAGACGATATGCCATGCTGCCTCCCTCAAAAAAGCGCACCCAAACGGATGCGCTTTGAACTTCTTCTTGTATTCGATTCTACCGATTCGCCGGACAAAAACCACCCCTGCGCAGGGTTTATTCTGGATACAAACCCGTCCAACCGTTGGGCTTAGCATCGGCTTGAAGCCGCCCGATGTTTTAGACCTCCGAGCCTTCTGCATCGGCGTTGCCGGTAGCCCAGCGATGGTAGCCAATAACAAACGGGTCCAGGTCGCCATCGTCAAGGACGGCCTCGACATTGCTGGTCTCAACGCCCGTGCGCAGGTCCTTGACCATCTGATACGGGTAGAGCACGTAGCTGCGAATCTGGTTGCCAAAACCGATCGTGGTCTTGGGTCCACGAATCTCATCGAGCGCCTCGGCGCGCTTCTCGAGCTCAATCTCGTACAGGCGAGCCTTGAGGATCTGCATGCACGCGGCCTTGTTCTGAATCTGGCTGCGCTCGTTTTGGCAGGTGACCACAATGCCGCTGGGGAAATGCGTCACGCGCACGGCGGAGTCGGTGGTGTTGACGCCCTGACCGCCCGGGCCGCTCGCGTGGTACACGTCCACGCGGATGTCATCGGGACTGATCTCGATGTCGATATCATCGGGTAGCACGGGGATGACCTCGACGCCGGCAAACGTGGTCTGGCGGCGCTTCTTGTCGTCGGTGGGGCTAATGCGAACCAAGCGGTGGACGCCGGCCTCGGCGCGCAGCATGCCAAATGCGTCCTTGCCCTCGACGGTAAATGTCGCGCGGTCGATGCCGATGACCTCGGCCGCGGGACAGTCGTTGATGGTGACCTTCCAGCCGCGACGCTGGCAGTACTTCATGTACATCTTAAAGAGCATGAAGGTCCAGTCCTGGGCCTCCAGACCACCCTGTCCGGGCTTGATGGTCACAATGGCATCGCCGTGATCGAACTCACCGGTAAACCAGCTCGAAAGCTCAAGCTCGTCGATAGCGCGAGCCAGGCGCTCAGCCGTGGCTGCAGCCTCCTCGCGAAGGGCGGCGGCGTCGGGGTCATCCCCCATCTCCTCGGCAAGCTCCAGCGCGGCGCGGGCATCGGAAAGCTCGCCGCGCGCGGTGTCCACGGCAGCGATATCTTCCTTGGTACGCGCGATCTCCTCCATGGTGGCACGGGCGGCGTCGGCGTCATCCCAAAAGCCAGGGGCAACACTTTTGGCCTCGAGCTCGGTCACGCGCGTGCGCTTTTCGTCCAGATGGAGATACGACTCGACCTCGCCGAGCCGGTCCGCAAACGCGTCCAGCTCGGCGGGCGTTACCTCTAAAGCCTCAGCCATTAACGATTCCTGCCGTGGCAGTACTTAAACTTCTTGCCGCTACCGCAGGGGCACGGGTCGTTGCGGCCCACGTTGACGTACGGATCGTCGCTCTCGGACTTGCGATAGGTGGTCACCTTGCCACCGTTGTTGACGGCAGCCGGACCACCCTGGACAGCCGTGCGGGCCTGCACCTGCGCCTGCTTGCGCAGCACCGAGTCGCCGTTGTCACCATCGACCTCGGCAGGACCGGAGAAGCGCGCACCCTCGAGCGCGGGCTCCTCCTTGTGCTCCACGGCACGCGGGGCAGCCTTGATCTCGATGCGCAGAACCGTGCGCAGGTAATCCTCGTACATGGTATCGACGAGTATCTGGAACGCGCCGTAGGCCTCGGTCTTGTACTCAACCAGCGGGTCGCGCTGGCCAAAGCCGCGCAGGCCGATGCCGGTCTTGAGGTAGTCCATCTCCTGCAGGTAGTTCATCCAGCGGGTATCGATGACGCGCAACATGACCTGGGTGTTGAGCTCGCGCATGAGGTCCTCACCCAGGCGCTCGGCCTTCATGTTGTAGCACTTCTCAACGTAGGCCAGGACATCGGCAGCCAGGGCCTCGTAATCCTCGTCGGGGAACTTGGGCGTATCGATATGACCGGTCAGCTCCACGACCCACTTGCGCAGGCCCTCCAGGTCACGCTCGCCATCGTGACTGTCCTTGGTGCAGAACTCCTGCACGCAGCGGTACACAGTGTCGTGCATGACCTCGGTGATGTGGTCGGTCAGGTCCTTGCCATCCAGAATCTTGTTACGCTCGGCGTAGATGACCTGGCGCTGCTTGTTCATGACGTCATCGTACTCGAGGACGCTCTTACGCATGGAGAAGTTGATGCTCTCGACCTTGTGCTGGGCGCTCTCGACGGCCTTGGAGATGATCTTGTGCTGGATGGGCATGTCGTCGCCCATGTCGGCCGTGACCATCATCTTGGAGACGCGGTCCATCTTGTCGCCACCGAACAGGCGCATGAGGTCGTCCTCGAGCGACAGGTAGAACTGGGTCTCGCCCGGATCGCCCTGACGGCCGGAACGGCCACGCAGCTGGTTGTCGATGCGGCGGGACTCATGGCGCTCGGTGCCGATGACGGTCAGGCCGCCGGCGGCAAGCACGCGCTCGCGCTCGGCCTTGCAGGTCTCCTTGGCTTCGGCGTTAAACTGCTCGAGCTGCTCGGGCGTCACGTCCTCCATGGTCAGGCCCTCGTACTCCAGGCGCTCGCGCACCAGCTCGTCGGGGTTGCCGCCCAGCAGGATGTCGGTACCACGACCGGCCATGTTGGTGGCGATGGTCACGGCGCCGTAGCGTCCGGCCTGGGCAACGATGTGGGCCTCGCGCTCGTGATGCTTAGCGTTGAGGACCTCGTGCGCGATGCCGCGCTTGGTAAGGGCGGCGGACAGCTTCTCGGAGCTCTCGATGGAGACGGTGCCCACCAGGACCGGCTGGCCCTTGGCGTGACGCTGCTCGACATCGTCGGCGACGGCATTGTACTTGGCCTGGATGGTGCGGTACACCAGGTCCTCGTGGTCCACGCGCTGCACAGGCTTGTTGGAGGGGATGACCTCGACGGGCAGCTTGTAGATCTCGCGGAACTCGGCATCCTCGGTAAGTGCCGTACCGGTCATGCCGGAGAGCTTGTCATACAGACGGAAGTAGTTCTGCAGGGTGATGGTGGCCAGGGTCTGGTTCTCCTCGCGTACGAGCACGCCCTCTTTGGCCTCGATGGCCTGGTGCAGGCCCTCGGAGTAACGGCGGCCTTCCATAATGCGGCCGGTGAACTCGTCGACGATCTTGACCTCGCCGTTGGTGACCACGTACTGCTTGTCGCGGTGGAACATGTACTGGGCCTTCAGCGCCTGCTGCAGGTGGTTGACAAGCTGGCCGGAGAGATCGGCATAGATGTCATCGATACCCAGGCGGCGCTCGATCTTCTTAAGGCCGCGCTCGGTGGCGGCAATGGTGTGCTTGGCCTCGTCCATGACATAGTCGCCCGTGGGCTCGACGTCCTCGGTGGCGGTGAGCATGTCGTGCGACACGTCCTCGCCGCGCTCAAGGCCACGCACGGCACGCGCGAAGTCCTTGTAGGTACTGGCGGACTTGGTGCCAGCGCCCGAGATGATCAGCGGGGTGCGGGCCTCATCGATCAGGATGGAGTCAACCTCGTCGACGATGGCGTAGTTGTGACCGCGCTGCACGCGCTGCTCGGGACGGGTAACCATGTTGTCGCGCAGGTAATCAAAGCCGAACTCGGAGTTGGTGCCGTAGGTGACGTCGGCCTGGTAGGCCGGGCGCTTGAGCTCGAGCGGCATGTTGTTCTGGAGCAGACCGACGGTCATGCCCAGGTACTTATAGATGCGGCCCATCCACTCGGAGTCGCGCTTGGCAAGGTAATCGTTGACAGTAACGACGTGCACGCCCTTGCCGGCAATAGCGTTGAGATAGCCGGCCAACGTGGAGACGAGGGTCTTACCTTCGCCGGTCTTCATCTCGGCGATGTGGCCCTCGTGCAGCGCCATGGCGCCAATGAGCTGCACGTCAAAGTGGCGCATACCCATGGTGCGCTTGGAAGCCTCACGCACGGTGGCAAAGGCCTCGGGGAGCATGTCGTCGAGCGACTCGCCGTTGGCGTAACGCTCGCGGAACTTATCGGTCTGGCCGCGGAGTTCATCCTCGGTCATCTTCTCAAACTGGGGCTCAAGACCGTTGATCTGGTCGACGATCTTGTAGTAGCGCTTAAGGTCCTTATCGGATCCAAAGGACAGCAGCTTTGACATGAATCCCATGTGGTTTTCCTTTTTGGCCATCGCCCACGCCGTGCAGCTGCGGGCGAGTTAAACACAGATAATTGTACTTTAGCCAAACAAGGCGCGCCCCATACGGTCGACCTCGACCGCCACGTAATAACTACGACCAACCTGCCAAAAAGGGACTGGTTTAATTTGTCAGCTTTTATCTGGGAAAACGCTGTCTCTCTGCCATTTGGCGCAAACCAATCCGTCCCCTTCGTACCAATCTGGTGCCATGGAGACAGGTTCGTTTGCACCAATAAAGGAAAAGGGCCGCGCACCCAAACGGATGCACGGCCCTTATGCCATGAATGCGAGCGATTCCGCGGCGAGCTATTTACTCAGCAGCCTCGGTGGTCTCAGCCTCGGCAGTGGCCTCCTCGACGGGAGCCTCTGCGGGAGCCTCGGCGGCCTGCTTAGCAGCCTCCTCGGCGAACTTAGCGGCACGCTTAGCCTTCTCGGCAGCCTTAGCCTCAGCGGCGGCCTTGCGAGCGGCCTCGGCCTCAGCAGCCTTGGCGGCCTTGGCAGCCTTGGCCTCCTCAGCCTTCTTGAGCTGGGCGGCAGCGGCGCCACCGAACTTGTCGGCGAAGCGCTGGACGCGTCCACCGGTGTCGACGAACTTCTGCTGGCCGGTGTAGAACGGGTGGCACTCGTTGCAAAGCTCGACCTTCATCTCGGACACGGTAGCGTGCGTCTTGAAGGTGTTGCCGCAGGAGCACGTCACCGTGCACTCGACATACTGGGGATGGATACCCTGCTTCATGGTAGGACTCCTTATTGGTCAGGCGCTGGTTACCGATCAGCGCATAAGGCGTCTTGGTTTCCGACCAAGACAACAAACTCGGCTATGGTACCACGGCGCCGCGTGTCCCACAAAAGGTTCACGGTCTTTGTGCAACGCGGCGTGGCCAACCGCAGCGGACACGCACCCTGTCGCCCCTTCGCCCATGTTGCAGACGTGTAACGCCGCAGTAAGCACACCCCTTTTGGCGCCAGACGGGTACAATGATGAACACTGTACCGTAGCGGAGCGCCCCGCGCGCGCCGCAATCACGCGAAAGGGTTTCCCATGGCCGAGATCTCGTCCTCCCGTATCGTCATCACCGTCCTTGGCAAGAACCGCCCCGGCATCGTCGCCGGCGTCACCCGTGTTCTGGGCGAGGCCAACGTCGACATCCGCGACATTACGCAGTCCATTATCGAGGACATCTTCACCATGACCATGCTGGCCGACACCGCCGAGTCCAAGCTCGACTTCGCCGAGCTGCAGAAGGCCCTGGCCGAGGCAGGCGAGCTTTCGGGCGTCAACGTGTCCATTCAGCGCGAGGACGTTTTTAACTTTATGTACCGCCTGTAGCGAACAAGCCGCTCGGGGCAGCTTGACGTCATATCGTCCAAGCGCGCGGCCCCAAAGCGGACCGGAGAGGAGCGCGCATGGCCTACGACGCCAAGAAAATCTACTACCGCTTCG
The DNA here is from genome assembly GCA_018367075.1 of Collinsella sp. Lineage (GTDB taxonomy): Bacteria > Actinomycetota > Coriobacteriia > Coriobacteriales > Coriobacteriaceae > Collinsella. The sequence goes on along the minus strand of JAGZGX010000023.1, from coordinate 38,398 downwards.
ACGATCACCTGAGCCGCCTGGTTCTGGATTACGAAGCAAGCCGCCAGATTTCGCCCGAAAGCGAAAACCTCTACCACGGCCTGCCGACCGACCCTTATGACGAGGACTTGTTCGAAGAGCACAATGTCAAGCGCGGCCTGCGCAATGCCGACGGCTCGGGCGTGGTCGCGGGCCTCACTCGTATCTCGGATGTGCACGGCTACAACAAGGCCGACGGAAAGGTCGTGCCCGATCAGGGCAAGCTCACGCTTCGCGGCTACAGCATCGAGGATCTGGTCAACAATGCCCAGGCCGAGAATCGCTACGGCTACGAAGAAGTCGCCTATCTGCTTATCACGGGTTCGCTGCCCAACAAGGAAGAGCTCGACGGCTTTTGCGAGCGCCTGGGCGCCTTTAGACATCTGAGCGACGAGTACGTTAAAGAGTTCCCTATGACCACGGTGTCGTCGAGCATCATGAACGTGCTCCAGCGCGCCGTACTGCTGCTCTACGCCTTCGATGCCGAACCAGACGCGATCACGCCCGAGCACGAAATCGACGTCGCCATTTCCATGCTCGCACGTCTCCCGCGCATCGCCGCCTTCGCACACATGGCCTCGGTCGCCAAGCTTCGCGGCTCCGAAGTTCACGTGCCGCACCCCACGCCCGGCCTCTCCACCGCCGAGACCATCCTACAGGTCCTGCGCGGCGGCATGGCGTTCACCCGCGATGAAGCGATGCTGCTCGACGTTATGCTCATGCTGCATGCCGAGCACGGCGGCGGCAACAACTCCACCTTCGCTTGCCGCGTGCTGTCGTCTTCGGCCACCGACCCGTATTCCGCCTACGCCGCGGCTATCGGCTCGCTCAAGGGCCCGCGCCACGGCGGCGCCAACGCCAAGGTCGTGTCCATGCACGAGGACATCCGTGCGCACGTCTCCAATTGGGAGGACGAGGACGAGGTCGCAGCCTACCTGGGCAAGATTCTCGACAAGCAGGCCTTCGACGGCACGGGTCTCATCTACGGTATGGGCCACGCCGTCTACACGCTGAGCGACCCGCGTGCCGAGGTGTGCCGCCGTTACGCGCGCACACTTGCCGCCAAGAAAGACCTGGGCGATGAGTTCGCGCTCATCGAGCGCATTGAGCGCCTGGCACCGCAGGTGATGCGCGACCACGGCATGACCAAGCCCATCTGCGCCAACATCGACCTGTACACAGGCTTTATCTACAAGATGCTCGGCGTGCCCGAGACGCTTTTTACGCCGCTATTCGCCGTCGCCCGCATGGCCGGCTGGTCGGCACACCGCATGGAAGAGCTCTTCTGCGCGCACCGTATTATTCGCCCCGCGTATCGCCCGGTTATCGAGCCGCTGGAGTACAAGCCGCTCGCCGATCGCTAGGACGCGGACCGTTATAGAACCCGAGCGTGGCCAGGGCATCATCGCCCTCGGCCACGCTTTTTATGCCAGTAGAAAGGGCTTCATCAAATGATTGTGTTTTCCGATATGGATGGAACGCTGCTGTCGAGTGATAAGCAGATGAGCGACGCCACCTGGGCGATGCTCGACGAGCTTGCGCGCCGCGGTATTGAGTTTGTGCCCTGCACGGGACGCCCGCTGTCGGGCATCTTTGAGCCCATCCTCGCCCATCCTGCCGTGCACTACGCGGTCTGCGCCAATGGTGCCAGCGTCTGGCAGCTCGACGACGGTACGCCCACCGACACCTCACGTGCTACGCGCATTTTGAGCCGACCGCTCGATTGCGGCATTGCCCATCGCATCCGCCGCATCGCCGCCGGCCACGATGTGACCTTCGATATCTTCGCGGACGGGCAGTGCTTCCTCCCCCGCTCGCTCTACACGCGCCTGGATGAGTTCTGCGGCGGCGACCCCCACATCGCAGCTTCGCTCAAGCGCACACGAACACCGATCGACATGGATATCGACAGCAAGATCGACGAGGTCGAGACGCTCGAACGCATCGCCATGTACTGGCACGACCCGGCCGATCGCGACGCCATCGCGGCGGAGCTCGACACGCTCGGAGGCATTGAGGTCACACGTTCGTACGCCATGAATATCGAGGTCATGGGCGAGGGCGCCACCAAAGGAACGGCCCTCACGTGGCTATGCGAGCACCTGGGCGAGCTTCTCGCCGACGCCTGGGCGTTCGGCGACAACATCAACGACATCCCCATGCTGCAGGCAGCGGGCCACGGCATGGCCATGATCAACGCCGAGCCCGAGGACCGCGAGGCCGCCGACGCCATCACCGAATACGACAACGACCACGACGGCGTCGCCCGCACCATCATGGCCGCCCTTGCCTAGTCATTGGCCAGTCACTGGGGACGTTCTTAAATGACTAGTCGTTGGGGACACTCTTCGCACAAACGCAAAGACTGTCCCCCACTGCCGGCAGAAAAGGAACGTCCCCATCTGCCGGATTAGGCGAGGCTCTCCAGCACGCGGCGGAGCTCACGCTGAACGGCGTGGTCGCGGTTGCAGCCTACGACGCGATCGGCCACCGCCTTAAGCGCGGGGCGCGCGTTTTCCATCGCGCAGCCCGTGCCGACAAAGCGAATGATCTCGTAGTCGTTCATCGAGTCGCCAAATGCCATGACCTCGCCGCGTCCAATGCCGTAATGCTCCGCGAGTTGCGCGATGCCCGAGGCCTTCGACACACCAGGCTGCATGGCATCGATCCACGCGTTGCCCGAAGGCGCAAAGGTAAAGAGCTGACCAAGTTCGCGCTGCAGCACGTACGCACTGTCCATAACGGCACCGTCGTCGCAAAAGATACTCGCTTTGATGATATTTACGCTGGGATCGGGCAGCTCCCAAATGCGCTCGGCATTGGGAAGGTCCTTATCGACCTCACGCACGAACTTGCACTCGTCATCGAGCAAAAAGGACTTGGTTCGGTCAAAAAGCGCAAGATGCAGATTGGGAAACGTCCTGACGGCTTGGGCGAGCCTTCGAATCGCCAGGTGCGAATACACCTCACGGTCTACCATCTTGCCGTCGGCGTAGACCTGGGCGCCGTTAGCGGCGACAAAGTCTATCTTGTCGCGAACAGGTGAAAAGAACTCGCACAGGCGGTCGTAGCGACGGCCTGACGATGCGGCAAAATGCACGCCATGCTCGCGTAGTGCCAGAATCAGTTCGTAGGTCTCGGGAGGCACCTGGCCGTTTTCGTCAAGCAGCGTGCCGTCCATATCGGATGCAATCAGTTTAAACATAGAAAAGCTCCCTTCGGGCTTGATGGAATCGGACGTATATCCAAAATCACCGTACCCAAAGGGAGCTCAGATAAGACTCCGGGGGCGCAAACGTTACAAGGACCTAGCAAATAGCTCACGCGCGCCAGAGGCCCCACGGTCGCAGCGTCAGGCGACACGCCAGAGAGTGTCGCAGGCGGCTAGTCGTTTAAGAACGTCCCCGATGACTAGTCGGCGTAGGTGAAGGTCGTGACGTCAAACATGCCCTCGGGGCGGATGCGGAGCGTCGGGATGACCGGCAGGGGCAGGAAAATGATGCCCATGATGGGGTCGAGCGGCGGCTCAATACCCATGGCACGCGCCTTGACCATAAAGCCGTCGTGCTGCGCGGCAACGTCCTCGGCCGTGCCTTCGCTCATCAGACCACCAAGCGCCAGCGGAATGCGCGCCACGACCTCGCCGTTGCGCACCAGCACGTGACCACCCTGGCCAACAGCCTCGACGGCAGCCATCATATCGGCCGCGTTGTCGCCCACCACGCACACGTTGTGCGAATCGTGACCGATCGTCGAGGCGATGGCACCACCGGTGATGGTGAAACCGCGCACCCAGCCGCGACCGATATGCTTGCCGACAAGACCCAGGCCCGCAGGACCATCACCGTCGACGCCCTCGGCCTGCAGCGACACGCCGCGGCCGTGACGTTCGATCAGCATAATGCGGCGCAGGCCCTCGTCAGTCTCGGGACGAACCGTGCCCGTGATAGCCATGCCCGGGATCACATCAATCACGGCCTCGCCCGGCTTAAAGGCATAGTCGAATACGTCGAGCGAAAGCTTCGGCAGCCTAACGGAGGCGCGCAGCTCATCAGCAAGGGCCGCAACCTCGGCCATCTCGGGTGCAATCTCGCCCACAAAGGTGCCGTCCTGCGCCACCAAAGCACCGGCGGCATAAACACGATGCGGAGCCTTAGCAAACGTCAGGTCATCGAGCAACAGCAGGTCGGCACGCTTGCCCGGGGCGATGGCGCCACGCAGCTCATGCGGATCGCGGCAACCGTGGTCCAGGCCAAACGCCTCGGCCGTGGAAAGGGACGCCATAGAGATGGCAACCACGGGGTCAATGCCGGCCTCGATAGCCACGCGGCAGGCGTTGTCGATCATGCCGGTCGAAAGTGCATCGGAGGGAGCGCGGTCATCGGTCGCGAAGCAGCAGCGGCGGGCACGGGCGGGGTTTTCCAGCAGCATCGGAGACAGATTGGCCAGGTCATGGCTGCACGTGCCTTCGCGCAGCATCACATACATGCCGCGAGATAGCTTGTCGAGCGCCTCCTCGGGAATCGTCGACTCGTGGTCGGCGATAATGCCAGCTGCGGCATAGGCGTTGAGGTCCTTGCCGGCAACGAGCGGGGCGTGACCGTCAACCTGTTTGGACGGCGTCTGGTTGGCAGCGTCGATACGAGCACAGGTCTCGGGATCGGCCATAAAGACGCCCGGCAGGTTCATCATTTCGCCCAGACCAAAGACATCACCCGGATATTCGGCAAAAAATGCCTGCATATCGGCAGCGGTGATGACGGCACCGGCCTGCTCGTCGGGCAGTGCGGGCACGCACGAGGGCATCATGTACTTGATGGAAATAGGAGCGCGACGACCGTCCTCGATCATAAAGCGCAGGCCGTCCAAGCCGGAAACATTGGCGATCTCGTGGCTGTCGGCAATAGCGGTGGTGGTACCGCGCGCCGCCGCCATGCGCGCATACTCGGCAGGGCGGATGTTCGAAGACTCGATATGCAAGTGTCCGTCAATAAAACCGGGGGCAAGATAGCGGCCCTGGCAATCGATGACCTCGGCAGCCTCATACGTACCGGCGGCATCGTCGCGACCATCGTAGAGCACACCGACGATCACGCCATCCTTGACGGCAACGCTACCGGGCGCCACGCGCTGGCCGTACACATCGACAATCTGTGCGTTGGCAAACAGCGTGTCAACGGGCACACGACCCTCGGCGGCCTCGATCACAGATCTCATGACCTCAACGGACATACATACTCCTTTAACCGTAGAAAAAAGCTGCGGAGCGGACAGACCTTCACCGCAGCAAACCAATAGCCATTGTATGCCCAAAAGGAGGCCGCCGATAACACCCCTTCCGCTTAACGGCACCGCCAAATGACCCCTTGGGGACGGAGGAAAAAGGTTGCGGTGGAATAGTTCCTACCTGGGCGCCCGTATGGCATTTTTAGGAACTATTTCACCGCAACTCAAAAGGCCGCAGTCGGGAGTTCCGGCTGCGGCCCTATTGCACATGTTAGGTTGACCTACTTGCTAGACCAGCTTGAAGCCCTTGCGCTTGCCTACGGAGAGGGTGTCGCCCAGTTTGAGGGCGCTGGGGTCGATGTTGTAGCTCTTGGGAGCCACGGCCTTGCCGTTGATCTTGACGCCGCCGCCGTCGATGTCGCGGCGGGCCTGACCGGCGCTGGCCGAAAGGCCCAGGTCCTTGAGCAGGCCGGCGAGGTAAATCTGGCCCTCGTCGTTGACAGTCAGCTCAACGTGCTTCTCGGGGAAGTCGGCGAGCTGGCCCTCCTTGAACACGCGATCGAACTCGGCCTGAGCCTCGTCGCCGGCACCGGCGCCGTGGTAGGTGTCGCACAGGTCGCGGCCCAGAGCACGCTTGAGCTCATAGGGATCGGCAGAGCCGTCGGCCAGAGCAGCGTCGATCTTGTCGACCTCGGCCGGGGTGAGCGAACTGGCCAGGCGGTAGTACTTGCCAATCATCTCGTCGGGGATGGACATGGTCTTGCCGAACATATCCTTGGGAGCGTCGGTCAGGCCGATGTAGTTGCCGTAGGACTTGGACATCTTGCGCACGCCATCGGTACCCTCGAGCAGCGGCATGGTGAGCGCGATCTGGGGCTCCATGCCCATCTTCTCCATGAGCTCACGGCCGGCGAGCAGGTTGAAGAGCTGGTCGGTGCCGCCCATCTCCACGTCGGCCTTGATCTGCACGGAGTCGAAAGCCTGCATCACGGGATACAGGAACTCATGCAGGGCGATCGGCGTCTGAGACTGGTAGCGCTTGGTAAAGTCATCGCGCTCAAGAATACGGGCGACGGTGAACTTGGAGCACACCTGCAGCAGTCCGGCGAGATCCATCGACAAGATCCAGTCGCCGTTGTGCACGATGGTGGTCTTCTCGGGATCCAGGATCTTCATGGCCTGGCTCACGTAGGTCTCGGCATTGGCCTCGATCTGCTCCTGCGAAAGCTGCGGACGGGTGGAGTTCTTGCCCGAAGGGTCGCCAATCAGCGCGGTACCGTTGCCGATGATGAGGGTGACGTTGTGGCCCAGGTCCTGGAACTGACGCATCTTGCGCAGCGGCACGGCGTGGCCCAGGTGCAGGTCGGGGCTGGTGGGGTCGACGCCGAGCTTGATGTTGAGGGGCTCGCCCTTCTCAAGCTTCTTGCGAAGGTCGGCCTCGGGAACGATCTGCGCGGCGCCCGAGGTGATGATACGCATTTGCTCGTCAACAGACAGCATTGGGTATCCTCCTTTTGCTATAGCACCCTCGCCGAAAACGGCGGTGCTGGAAGTCCATAAACTCTCTTATGATAACAAACTGACGCGACGCGGCACCTACGACAGGAAAATCCTCGTCCTGCCGCATGCGTCAATGGCAACTGGCAGACGTGTACCGTCACGCTCGACCAGATAGCGTGCCTGCCGACGACGCAAGCAGTCGCGGCAACGGACCTGTCCCGTCGCATCGGTGGCGCAGACGCCCTCGGCGGTCAGCAGGCAGTGCTCGCACACCATAAGCTCGGGACGGTCGGCGTCGACCGGACCCAAGACGCCGGGTTCAGCAGCCAGTTCGGCAATACGCTCCGCATCATTGCTGAGCAACTCGGCCGGCAAGTACACCCGCCCCGCACCGAGTCCTCGCAACCAGGCGAGCGTTGCCCGGTTCGCGCAGAACACCGGCGCCGCCACGTCAAACGCGACGCGCAGTTCGCGAGCTATCGCCACCTGTCCCAGATTGCGACAGACGATGCGGCCGGCGCGCTGCATGAGCGACCGAGTCCGCTCGATATCGCCCACACGGCAGATCTCGTCGAGCACAACAGTCGCATCGGACAGGTCGAGCTCGTCGTGCGGGTCCTGGTCCATCAGCTGCCAGGCAAAGACCAAGCGAGCGGCGGCAGACTCTGCCGACTCTTCCGGCTGCGTGCCGCTATCCATCAGAACGCCCGCAAACGGCAGCGTCTCGACAGCGCGTTTCGCAAGCACGACCGCATCGGCCTCGGCCCGCATGCGCTCCAACACCGCCGCCGTCTGATCCAACACGCCGGCGCTGCGAATCAGGTATACCTCGCAGCCCGCGTCGACCTTACGCTTGCAATGGACAACGATGCGCTCCCCCGCCGCGGCATCCACCGGGCAGGGAACTTGCGGCCAGCGTTTAGGTACATCGGGCCGAGCGTCGGCGCCCGGGTAAAACCTGATCTCGAGCGTATCGCCCGCCGCCACGGCGGCGTCGAGCTCAACGGTCACCTCTTCGTGGCCCACAGCGACCAAGCGCCCCACACGCACGCCCTGGTTGATCGCGCGTTCAAAACTCATAAGCTCCGCACCCGAGCGGCCTCGCAAATACGCGTCGGTAAACCCGCGGTTAAACGACCTTCCCAGTTCACGCTCGAGCGCCAGCACGGCATCGGGATCCCACGCGCCATCGCGCAGCATATCGAGCGCCCGGCGCCAAACCCGCACCACGTTGAATACGTAATCGGGGTTCTTCATGCGTCCCTCGATCTTGAGCGACGCAACGCCAGCATCTACAAGCTCGGGCAGATGCGCAATACCCAGATAGTCATGCGGACACAGCAGACGATCCCCCTCGACGGCAACAACACTCTGCCCCGCCTCGTCCACTAGGTCGTACGCCAGACGGCACGGCTGCGTGCAGTCGCCGCGCATCGCCGAGCGCCCACGCCGCAGGGCCGAGAACTCGCACGCCCCCGAATAGCCGATGCAAATCGCACCGTGGCAGAATACCTCGATGGGCACGCCCGTGGCACATAGCGCCGCAATCTCGTCGACCGTCAGCTCGCGTGCCGTCGTCACGCGCTCGACCCCCAGCTCATCGGCGGCAAGCCGCACGGCGCCTTCGCTATGAACGCCCGCCTGCGTGGACAGGTGAATCTCGACCCCGGGAATCACCGTGCGCAGTACACAAGCCAGCCCGGCATCGGCGACAATCAGAGCATCGGCGCCCAGCTCCAGTGCATGAGCTCCCAACGCCACCGCGTCGGACAACTCATCGTCAAACACGAACACGTTGAGCGTCACGTACACGCGCACGCCATGGGCATGCGCCACGGCGCAGCCGCGCGCAAACTCGTCATCCGTAAAGCCATGCGCGCTCACGCGGGCGTTAAAGCCGCCCAACCCCGCATAGATGGCATCGGCACCCGCGGCGATGGCCGCAAGCATCTGGTCGAGTCCGCCCGCCGGCGCCAGCAGCTCGGGCAGCGCCGCACCGGCAGCATCCAATCCATTCTCGTATTGTCCGCTCGGCCCCATCGTCCGAATCGCCATCGACAAACTCCTTACCAAGGTATGCATTCACTCTGAAAAATGCCGTCTTCCAGCATACACGAGGCCTCGCGCGCCCCGTTTGGTTTATCGTGTAATAACTTATGTCCATCCTGCCCCGACGGCACATCCACCGTCCGGCACGACATACCTGGAGGTCAATATATGGGTCCTCGCCAACGACAGGGACGCAGCCGTTCAAAGACGCATGCCCTGCCCATAATCCTGCTCTCGTTTTTGGGCTTTCTGCTGATTGCGGGCGTGGCATTTGGCATCGGCATGGTCGGCAACGTCAACCGCTGGCTGTCCGATCTGCCCGACTACACCGACGCCAACGCGTATCTGGTGAGCGAGCCCACCGAGATCGTCGACTGCAACGGCAACAAGATCGCGAGCTTCTACACGCAAAACCGCAAGTCCATCACCAAGGACGAGGTCTCCCCCTACGTGCTGCAGGGCACCGTTGACGTCGAGGACGAGCGCTTCTACGAGCACGGCGGTATCGACCTGTGGGGTATCGCGCGTGCTGCGGTGGCAACCCTCGGCGGCGGACACGAAGGCGCCTCGACTATCACCCAGCAGCTGGTGCGCAACACCATCCTGCAGGAGGAGCAGTTCGACTCGACCATCGAGCGTAAGGTGCGCGAGGCCTACATCGCCGTCAAGATGGAGGATATGTACTCCAAAGACGAGATCCTCATGATGTACCTCAACACCATCTATTACGGCCACGGCGCCTACGGTATCGAGGCCGCAGCCGAGACCTATCTGTCCAAGAGCGCCGCCGACCTCACCCTCAGCGAGGCCGCGCTGCTCATCGGCCTTCCCAACTCGCCTTCGCAGTACGACCCCACGGTCAATCCCGATCTGGCACTGTCTCGCCGCAACAAGGTCCTCGACAACATGTTGCGCCTGGGCCACATTACGCAGGAGGAGCACGATGCCGCACAGGCCGAGCCCATCACCCTCAACGTGACCGAAATCTCGGGCAGCGGCGTTGACGTATACTCGCAGCCCTACTTTGTCGCCTATGTTAAGCAGCTGCTGGAGCAGGAGTTCTCGACCGACGTGCTCTTTAAGGGCGGTCTGACCGTCAAGACCACCATCGACCCCACGATGCAGCAGGTGGCAGAAAATGCCGTCCGCGAGCAGCTCGACACGCTCTCGCTCGACGGCCTGGACATGGGCATGGTCGTCGTCGACCCCAAGACCGGCTACATCAAGTGCATGGTGGGCGGCTACGACTACAACGCCGACGAGAACCACGTAAACCATGCCACGGCCAAGCGTCCCGTCGGCTCCACCTTTAAGGCCTTTACACTGGCAACTGCCATCCAAAACGGCATGAACCCCAACGTCACCCTCAACTGCAACTCGCCACTCAAGGCCAAGGGCACCACGACCGAGGTCCAAAACTACGCCAACCATAGCTATGGCAACATCACGCTTAAGCAGGCGACGGCATACTCCTCCAACACCGGCTACATCCAGGTGGCGGAAGCCGTCGGCAACAGCAAGATCATCTCGCTCGTCAAAAAGCTCGGCATCGATCCCGCCAAGGACAACATCGAGGACGTTCCCGTCATGACGCTCGGCACCGGCTCGATCTCGCCGCTCGAGATGGCCGCCGCCTACGCGACGTTTGCCAACGGCGGCTACTATCGCCAGCCGATCGCCATCACCGAGATTGACTCTCGTACCGGTTCGGTGCTGTACCAGCACACGGACAATCCCTCACAGGTGCTTACCGAGGGCGAGGCCGCCGCGGTCACCGATGTTCTGTCCGGCGTCATGCAGGGCAGCGGTACGGGTGCTGCCGGCGCCTTGAGCGTCAACCAGCCCTATGCCGGCAAAACGGGCACCACCGACAACACCACCAACCTGTGGTTCTGCGGCTATACCCCGCAGCTGGCGTGCGCCCTGTGGACCGGCTATTCCGCAGGTGAGATCCCCATCCAAAAATACGGCACGGACCTGCTGGGCGACAGCACCAACCTGCCTGTCTTTAAGCAGTTTATGAACACCGTTCTGACCGGTACCGAACGCGAGGAGTTTGCGACCGGAACGGCGCCCACCTACAAGAACAACAGCGTCTGGAAGTTCTACGGCACCAACAACACCAAGAAGACGGAGAACGACGACAAGGACGAGAACGAGGACGAAGAGGAAACCACCACAACGACCACCACGACGACCACGACCACCGAGACCACGGGCGGCGACACCACCGGCGGCACCGGAACGACCGGTGGCTCGACGGGCGGCTCCACTGGTGGTTCGACCGGCGGCGATGGCGGCACGCCTACGCCCACGCCTACGCCCACTCCCGACCCCTCGTCCACGCCTGACGATACTGTTGGCTAGAAATTCATCCGGCCATTAGCAACAAGGCCCCCGAGCAGCTTATTAAACTGCTCGGGGGCCTTTTAGTTTAAAGCGACCTGGTGAACGGTCTTTATACCGGCAAACAATATAGGGGGTACCGACCAACGTCGATACCCCCTTACAAGCCACCATGTCACGCACACAGTGCCGAGCGCACGACCCGCACGCCTACTTGCGAGAATTGCTCAGCTTATTGATCAGCGCCTCGAGACGCTCGCCGTCCTCGGCCGTCTGGGCAATAACCAAAATCGTATCGTTGCCGGCAAGCGAGCCAAGCACATCGGGCAGCTCTGCCGCATCAACGGCGGCGGCGATGCCGGAAGCCGTGCCAGGCTGAGCCTTGATCATAACCAGATTATCGGTGCGCAGAACGCCCGTTACGAGCTCGGAAACCATACGCTGCAGGTGCAGGTCCTCTGCCAGAACATAGATGCCCTCAGGGAGCTTACGCAGCCCCATATCGGCAATATCGCGAGAGACAGTCGCCTGCGTGCAATCAAAGCCCATAGCGCGGAGCTCATCGACCAGCACGCGCTGCGTGCGGACGTCCTTATTGCGCACAATATCTCTAATGGCATCTTGGCGCCCATTGCGTTTTTTAGCCATACAAACCCTCTCTCCAAAAGATGGCGGAGACAATCAATCAGTGATTGAATAGTTTAACGCTATTTGAAGGCTTTTGTGTATAAGAACGCATTTCGAAACAATTCTATGCAAATTTGTTTCGAAATGAGCCGTTTAGGCGGTTTTTGCGCCCGTCCGGTTAAGAAAAGCTGCCAGATGCGTACACATCACGCAGCGCGCGGGCTTGGCGCTGGCGATCGGCCCAAACAACAGACCGAGTCCCCGATGGTTATCCTTGAGCGCGGCGACCATCTGACGGGTTCGAGGTGCCTCGAGCATATCACGCATGCGGGCGGAACGCTCGATTGACGACACTCCATGCGGGCTCAGACACAAATTCTCGATGCAGGCGACCAGTCCGGCAAAGTAGAACTTTTGGCTTGCCAGCTTGAGCCGACCACCGCTATCTGCTTCCGAGAGTGAGTCCGCAAGCTCGTCGAGCGCTCGAGTGTCATCGGATATCCTGGCATACATGGTGGGATCAAAGGCATCTGTAAGCTTAGGTGCCACCGCGTGGAAACAAGCGTCGCCGCAGCCGGACACGAATCGTGCCTGCGAGAGCGCATAAGCCATAAACTCAACCGTACGGTACGCCTTGCCGCGCGACAGGCATGCCTCAAACAGCGAGCGGCTGTACATCACGCCAGAGGTCTGAACGACAAGGCCGCCTAAAATCAACTGGGGCAGCCCGGTCACCATCGAGGATTTGCTATCAATGGAAATATGAGCAGCATCCAAGACGCGCGAATGGCACTCTCGATGTGCATCATAGCGGTCGAGCGACACCGTGGGGAGCACTATGTCTGCCGTAGTATCGCACGCGATATCGACCATCTTGGAAAGGGACTGCGGAGCAAACCACTCATCGGCGTTCATAGCGATGATTTGAGAGCCGCGCGAGGCAGCAAAACCGGCACGAAGACAAGCGCCGCGCTTCGCGTCCTCGACGTCAATCAGATCAATATGGATGTCCCTGTCGGCGGCAACTTGAAGCGAATGGCGCACACCGGGCGCAGCATCGCGGCAGACAACGACAATCTGCAAATCGTAGAGGTCTTGGTTCTGGATACTCTCGAGCGCACGCATCGCATAGCTGGGCGAACCTTCTACCACAAGGATCACCGAAAGTCGCGGATGCGAGCCACGTCGAACCAAGTTATCCGTCCTCTCGACAGCAGTGAATCAAACTGTCGTTCATGGTACACCCCGGCAATAAAAGCAATGAGACACCGGTTGTATTGCACGCCAAGAACAGATGTTGCACACGCGCAGCCCACAGATGACAGGTGCCGACGCACGACGCGCCGAGCCCTCCCCTAGTCGAGCACGACGAGCTCGGCGGGATCGTAATCCACGCCCATAAACGTAAGGCCGCAGGCAGGAGCCGTGGGGCCCGCAGCGGTACGGTCGCAAGCATCGATGACCTCACGCATCCACTCGGGTTCACGGCGATGCATGCCAATCTCGACAAGCGTGCCCACGATCGTACGGACCATCGAATGCAGGAACGCATTGCCCTCGATGGTAAACGTCAGGATGTCCTCGCCAAACGCAATCTCATGGCCAAACTCGGCACGCATCACGCAGCGATGCGTGGGCTTGCCAACGGCCGAGGCAACCTTGCAAAAGCTTTTAAAGTCCTGTTCGCCCAGCAGCGCGGGGCAGGCAGCAGACATAGCCTCAACATCCAAGGGATAGCGATGCCACCACACGGCACCGCGGGACAGCACGGGGCGCGCATCTCGATCGGCAATACGGTACGTATACGTACGGGAACGCGCGTCAAAACGTGCAGAAAAGCCTTTACGGGCCCTGTAGACCTCGTTTATGGCGATATCTTTGGGCAGCAGGGCATCCATGGCCCTCAGCCACCTACGGCGCGTCAGGACAAGCTCAGCGTCCGTTACGGGCACACTAATGTACTGCGCCACCGCATGCACGCCGGCATCGGTGCGCCCTGCGCACGTTAGGTCGATCGGACGGCGCAGGAGCGTCTCGATAGCGCGGCGCAGCTCGCCCGCAACCGTCGTCTGGCCAGGCTGCTCGGCAAAGCCGCTATAGGACGAGCCATCGTAGGCCACGCGGAAAACGAGCGTGGCGTCGAGCTCGGGAATCGAATTGAAATCAGACGACGCGGTCATGGGCGCTCCCAACAAACAGGCAATGGCATTTCGACAAAAAAAGAGGGGTACGCGAACGTACCCCTCGAATATAGCCTATGCAGACGGATTGTCTACTCAGCGGTCTCCTCAGCAGGAGCCTCCTCGGCAGCCTCGACCTTCTTGGGAGCAGCGGCCTTCTTGGGAGCCGGAGCAGCCTTCTTGGCCTTAGGCGTGCAAGGCTCGGTGACGAGCTCCATGATAACGATGGGAGCATTGTCGCCCTTACGGTTACCGAGCTTCATGATGCGGGTGTAACCGCCGTTGCGGTCCTGCCACATACCCTGGGCAGCCTTGTCGAAGATCTCGGCAACGAGCTGCTTATCGCCGAGCTTGGCGATAGCCAGACGACGAGAGTGCAGGTCGCCCTTCTTGGCCCAGGTGATGATCGGATCGACGACCGAACGCAGCGCCTTAGCGCGGGTCTCGGTGGTCTTGATGCGGTCGTTCTCGAAGAGGGCCTTAGCAAGGCTCTTCTTCATGGCCTTGGTGTGGCTCGCATCGGTGCCGAGCTTCAGGCCCTTCTTAACGTTGTGACGCATGGTCTAGTTTCTCCTCAAATATGCGAAGCATTAAGCCTTCAGGCTCAGGCCCATGGACTCAAGCTTGTCCTTCACTTCCTCGATCGACTTAACACCGAAGTTACGGATGTTGAGCAGATCGTTCTCCGAGAACTCAACGAGCTGACGGACCGAGTGAATGCTGGCGCGCTTAAGGCAGTTGTAGGAACGGACGGAAAGGTCCAGATCCTCGATCTGCTTGTCCAGCTCGGCGTTGTCGTTGGTGACCTCGGGAGCGAAGATCGAAGCCTCCTCCTCGACCTCGGGGGTCTCGGCAAGGTTCATAAAGGCGGCCATATGCTGGTTGATGATATTGGCAGCCTGGACCACGGCATCGCGCGGGGCGATGGAGCCGTTGGTCTCGATCTCGAGGACAAGGCGGTCGTAGTCGGTGTGCTGACCGACACGGCAAGCCTCAACGAGCTTGGCGCAACGGGAAACCGGCGAGTACAGCGAGTCGACGTGGATCACACCGATGGGATCGTTGTCGCGCTTGTTAGCCTCGCCAGAGACATAGCCGCGGCCATAGCCGATGCGCATGCTCATGGTGAGATGGCCACCCTCGGTAAGCGTAGCGATGTGCTGCTCGGGGTTGACCAGCTCAAACTCGGACGGAATAAAGAAGTCCGCACCGGTGACCTCGCAGGGGCCGTCAACAGAAATGGTGGCGGTCGCCTCGTCGGTCGTGCCGAGAGCCCTGAAGACAAGACCCTTGACATTCAGGACGATGTCGGTGACATCCTCGACCATGTTAGGGATGGTCATGAACTCGTGCTGCGCACCATCGATCTGAATAGCCTCGACGGCGGCACCCTCGAGCGAGGACAGAAGAACGCGACGAAGGGAGTTACCCAGCGTATCGCCGTAACCACGCTCGAGCGGCTCGACGGAGACACGAGCAGACGTCTCGTTGATCTCTTCGACCTGAACCTGAGGCCTAATGAATTCTGACATGTATTACCTCCAGCCTCAGCAGCCCGGATGGACTACTTAGAGTAGAGCTCGACGATGAGCTGCTCGTTGATATCACCGCTGATCTGCTCACGCGTCGGCAGAGCGAGCACGTTACCAGACAGCTTCTCGATATCGACCTCGAGCCAGCCAGGGACCTCAAAGCGCTCGGAGGAAATCAGAGCCTCCTTGATGGGGAGGAGGTCACGGAACTTCTCGCCGACAGCGACGACGTCGCCGGCCTTGACGCGGTAGGACGGGATGTCCACGCGCTTGCCGTTCACGGTGAAGTGACCGTGACGGACGGACTGACGAGCCTCTTTGCGGGTGCGGGCAAAGCCAAGACGGAAGACGACGTTGTCAAGGCGAGACTCAAGGATGATCATGAGGTTCTCACCGGTGACGCCGTTCATCTTGCGGGCCTTGTTGAAGTAGCCGTGGAACTGCTTCTCCAGAACGCCATAGATGAACTTGACCTTCTGCTTCTCGCGCAGCTGCATGCCGTACTCAGATTCCTTGCGACGGCGCTTGGGCTGACGGATAGATTCCTTCTTGCTGCTGTAACCGAGCTCAGCGGGATCGATCCCGAGCTGACGGCAGCGCTTAAGAACAGGAGTCCTGTCGATTGCCATATTGATACGATCCTTTCAGTTACACGCGGCGACGCTTCTTGGGGCGGCAGCCGTTGTGCGGAATGGGGGTCTTGTCCTGGATGCTCGAGACCTCGAGGCCAGCAGCCTGGAGGGAGCGGATGGCGGTCTCACGACCGGAGCCGGGGCCCTTGACGAAGACAGAAACCTTCTTCATACCGTGCTCCATGGCCTGCTTGGCAGCAGCCTCGGCAGCCATCTGGGCAGCGAACGGCGTGGACTTACGGGAGCCCTTGAAGCCCACCTGTCCAGCCGACTTCCAGGAAATGACGTTGCCCTGGGGATCGGTGATCGAAACGATCGTGTTGTTGAACGTAGAACGGATGTGAGCCTGGCCCACGGAAATGTTCTTACGGTCCGCGCGCTTCAGACGGGCAGCGCGAACGTTCTTCTTAGCAGTAGCCATCTATCTAGCGCTCCTTATTTCTTCTTCTTAGCACCGATCTGACGCTTCGGGCCCTTGCGGGTACGAGCGTTAGTGTGGGTGCGCTGGCCGCGGACCGGGAGGCCCTTGCGGTGACGAAGGCCGCGGTTGCAGCCGATGTCCATAAGGCGCTTGACGTTCTGGTTGCGCTCACGGCGGAGGTCGCCCTCAACCATGATCTGGTTCTTATCGATATAATCGCGGATGGCGTTAACCTCATCCTCGGTGAGGTCCTTAACGCGCGTATCCACGTTAACGTTGCACTCGACGCAGATCTTCGTCGCAGTGGTGCGGCCGATGCCGTAAATGTAGGTCAGACCGATCTCAACGCGCTTCTCACGCGGGAGGTCGACACCATTAATACGGGCCAACGTAGTCTCCTCTCTTAACCCTGACGCTGCTTATGACGGGGGTTCTCGCAAATGACGAGGACCTTGCCATGGCGCCTAATGATTTTGCACTTATCGCACATCTTCTTGACCGAAGGACGTACCTTCATCGTTCTTCCTTTCGGTAGCGCTCAAACTACTTCCCTACTATCTACTCGCCCAGCCGCAGGCGTTTAAAACTATGGCTGGTCTTCACACACAATCCGACCGTAGGTTGAGCTAAGCCTGCAGTCGGAAATGGAGTGCGTGTATGCGTGCCGCTATTTGTAGCGATAGGTGATGCGGCCGCGGGTCAGGTCGTACGGGGAAAGCTCCACGACAACCCTGTCACCGGGGAGAATACGGATGTAATTCATTCGGATCTTGCCAGAAATGTTGCACAGAACCGAATGACCGTTCTCGAGCTCAACCTTAAACATGGCATTGGGCAACGGTTCCTTTACCGTACCCTCGAGCTCAATTGCGTCTTCCTTCTTCACAAGCAATCATCTTTCTCTAGAAAACGACAGCGATTGAGTATTCTACAACACGTATGCACGCATCGTAATAACTTCGTAATGGCTCCACAACTAAGTGGAACTTGTTACATTTCTCCGCCTTGGAGCGAACACCAAGCACCTTGGGCATCCGTGGTCAGAATCACCGGACCGTCATTGGTAATGGCGACGGTGTTCTCGTAGTGCGCGGCGGGCAGGTGGTCGTTGGTCGTGACGATCCAACCGTCGGAGCCCGTGCTCACATGGTTGGAACCCATCGTAACCATCGGCTCGATGGCAATGACCATGCCGGCCTGGAGGCGAACGCCCCTCCCCTTCTTTCCATAGTTAGGAACGTTGGGGTCCTCGTGCATCACGCGGCCAATGCCATGGCCCACATAATCACGAAGCACGCCGTAACCGTGAGACTCGGCGAGGGACTGAACGGCATAACCGACGTCCCCGATATGGTTACCGGGAACAGCCTGCTCGATGGCAGCCTTAAGGCAATCACGCGTGACCTCGCACAAAGCCTTGGCTTCGGGCGTGGGGGTGCCGACGAAAAACGTCCAAGCATTATCGCCGACCCAACCGTCGACAACGGCTCCCGTATCGATGGAGATGATATCGCCATCGCGCAGGATCATGTCGGGGTTGGGAATACCGTGGACCACGGCATCGTTGATCGATGCGCAGATGGTCCCCGGGAACCCGCCGTAACCCTTAAAGGCCGGGGTGCCGCCATGCATGCGGATAATCTGCTCCGCGAGCTGATCGAGCTCAAAAGTCGAAACGCCGGGGCGCACCATGGCTCCAACGTGGCGGAGCGCCATCTTAGATAGCGCTCCTGCCTTCTTCATCTGCTCGATTTGCGTTGCAGACTTAATCTTGATCATAGACCGAGAGCCTCTTTGACATCCCCGTACACGGTCTCGCGAGCCTGGTCACCGTTGACCGACTTGAGCAGACCCTGACCACGATAGTAGTCGACGAGCGGGCTCGTGGACTTCTCGTAGACGTCGAGACGGTTCTTGATGGTCTCGGGCTTGTCGTCGTCGCGCTGATACATCTCGCCGGCGCACTTGGGGCAGGTAGCATCGGCAGCGGTGCCGGTGTAACCGCAGGCGCGGCAGGTGCGACGCGAAGACAGACGATCGATAATGACCTCGGGGGCTACATCGACCAGAAGGGCACAGTCGATCTCGCGACCCATGGCGGAAAGCTCGGAATCGAGCGTCACAGCCTGGGCGGTGTTGCGCGGGAAGCCGTCGAGGATGAAGCCCTGTTGGGCGTCATCGGCGGCAAGGCGCTCCTTGACAAGGTCGATCACGAGCTGGTCGGGAACGAGCTCGCCAGCGTCCATGTACTTCTTAGCCTGAATACCAAGCTCGGTGGCACCCTTGACGGCAGCACGCAGCAGGTCGCCCGTGGAAATATGGGCGACGCCAAACTCGGCGACGAGCTCCTGTGCGACGGTGCCCTTACCGGCACCCGGAGCTCCGAGCAATACGAGGTTCATGAGCAATCCTCCTCTAGCCTATTTAAAGAATCCATCGTAATCATACATCTTGATCTGGCCTTCGAGCTTATCGACCGTGTCGAGCACGACGCCGACCATGATGAGGATGGACGTGCCGCCAAATGCCTGGATCAGATGGTTACCCGTGAAGGAGAAGATGATCGAAGGCACGATGGCGATGAGCGCCAAAAAGACAGCGCTGGGAAGCGTGATCTTGTTGAGCGCGTTCTTGATGTAGGCCGCGGTAGCCCTACCCGGACGGACGCCCGGAATAAAGCCGCCCTGCTTCTTAAGGTTATCGGCCGTGTCATCGGGGTTGAACACCATGGAGGTGTAGAAGTACGCGAAGAACACGATGAGGACAACGTTAAGCACCCAGTTGAGCCAACCGGTCGAAAGCGCGGAGGCAACTGCCTGAATCCAGCCGATGCCGGGGAAGAACACGGCAATCTGAGCCGGGAAGTACAGCAGCGCCGAAGCGAAGATGATCGGCACGACACCCGCGGTGTTGACCTTGATGGGCAGGTAGGTGGTCTGGCCACCCATCATGCGACGGCCCACGACGCGCTTAGCGTAGGAGACCGGGATGCGGCGCTGGCCGCGCTCAAGGAAAACAATCAGCGGGATAACCAGCAGGATGATGGCGCAGATGATCACCATGGTGATGATGCCACCGGCATTGCCCTCGGTGCTGGAGAAGATAGCCTGCGGCAGACCGGCCATGATGTTCGCGAAGATGATCAGCGACATGCCATTGCCGATACCGCGCTGGGTGATGAGCTCACCAATCCACATGATCAGCATGGCGCCCGCGGTGAGCGTACCGACGATCATGAGGTCGAAGATGATCTCGGGAGCGCCGGCGCCATTGAAGCTGATGCCGAAGCTCTTAAAGAGGAAGAGGTAACCCACGGAGTTGAGGATTGCCAGAGCCAGGGTGAGGTAACGCGAATACTGCGTAATCTTGGTCTGACCGACCTCGCCCTCGCGGGCAAGCTCATGCAGGGAAGGCACGACGGCCTGGAGCATCTGGAGGATGATCGAGCTGGTGATGTAAGGCATGATGCCCAGCGAAAACACCGACACATAGCTCAACGCGCCGCCAGAGAAAAGATTCAGGAGGGCCATAGCACCTGCGGCGACCGAATTGTTATCGGTCGAGAAAAGGCCCAGCATCCCCTGGAAGGGAATGCCGGGCACAGGAACGTGCGCACCAATGCGGTACACGACGAGCATAGCTATGGTAAAAAGAATCTTTTCGCGCAATTCTTTGATGCGGAAAGCATTCTTAAGACCATTTAGCACGGCAGCTCGACCTTTCCGCCGGCGGCCTCGATCTTGGCCTGCGCAGAAGCGCTGACCTTGTCGACCTTGACCGTGAACTTCTTGGTGAGCTCACCATTGCCGAGCACCTTGACGGGCTCGAACTCGCTCTTGGTGATGCGAGCGGCCTTAAGAGCGGCACCGTCGATCACAGCGCCGTCCTCGAACTTGCGCTCGAGACGCTCAACGTTAACGGCGGTGTACTCGATACGACGGGGGTTGCGGAAGCCCGGAAGCTTGGGCAGGCGCATAGCCAGCGGAGTCTGGCCACCCTCGAAGCCGGCACCCTTGGTGCCGCCAGAGCGGGAACCCTGGCCCTTCTGGCCGCGGCCAGAAGTGGTGCCGTGACCCGAAGAATTGCCACGGCCGACGCGCTTACGGTTCTTGGTGGAACCGGGCGCGGGAGTAAGATCGTGAAGCTGCATTTGCTACTCCTCTACAATCTCGACAAGGTGCTTGACCTTGAAGATCATGCCGCGGACGGACTCGTTGTCAGCAATCTCGCGAACCTCGCGGATCCTGTGGAGACCGAGGGCACGGACAGTACGGACCTGGTCCTGCTTGCAACCATTGGTGCTGCGGACCTGCTTGATCTTGATGGTGTCAGCCATGCTTAGTTCTCCTTACCGACGAACATCTCGGAGACCGTCAGGCCACGGCGAGCCGCGACGTCCTCAGGGCTGGAGAGCTCCTTGAGGCCCTCGACGGCAGCCTTGATGATGTTGAGGCCGTTGTCGGTACCGAGGGACTTGGACAGGACGTTCTTGATGCCAGCAAGCTCAAAGAGGGGACGCACAGCGCCGCCGGCGATAACGCCGGTACCCTCGACAGCGGGCTTGATGATGATGCGGCCGGCACCAAAGTGGCCGAGAACCTCGTGCGGGATGGTGCCCTGCTCGGTCACCGGCACGTGGAACATGTTCTTCTTGGCATCGAGAGACGCCTTGGAGATGGCCATGGGCACCTCAGCGGACTTGCCCATGCCAACGCCGACGTTGCCCTTGCCGTCGCCAACGACGACGAGAGCGACGAGGCTCATGCGACGACCACCCTTGACGGTCTTCGACACGCGGTTGATGTAAACGACGCGCTCCTCGAACTCGGAGGCCTCGCGCTGCTGCTTCTGATTACGAGCCATGTGCTACATACCTCCTAGAACTCGAGACCGGCGGCACGAGCACCGTCGGCGAGGGCCTTGACGCGGCCATGGTAGATACGGCCACCGCGATCGAAGGCGACCTTGGTGATGCCGGCCTCGATGGCGCGCTTGCCAACGAGCTGACCGACCTTCTCCGCAGCCTCCTTGTTCGAGGTGTGGGTGCCCTTAAACTCGGCCTCGAGGGTCGAGGCAGAGACGAGCGTCAGGCTGGAGCCCTTGCTGTCGTCGATGATCTGGGCATAGATGTTGGCGTTAGTACGGGTCACGCGAAGACGCGGACGCTCGGAGGTACCCGAGACCTTGCCGCGAACACGACGCTGACGACGCTTGAGGCCTTCCAGCTTCGCCTTATGCTTGTTCATACGTAAACTCCTAAAAAGGTTGATCTTGCCAGCACCTGACGGGGTGCTGGTCTTATGCGAGTGAGTCGGTTACGACTACTTGGCGGCCTTACCCAGCTTGCGGCGGATGTGCTCGCCAACGTAGTGGATACCCTTGCCCTTGTAAGGCTCGGGAGGACGATGGCCGCGGATCTCAGCGGCGATCTGACCGACCTGCTGCTTGTTGATACCCTTGACGTTCACGTGGGTGTTGTCGGGAACCTCGAAGGTGATGCCCTCGGGAGCCTCGACGATCACGGGGTGCGAGAAGCCCAGGGAGAACTCGAGGTTCTTGCCCTTCTGCTGCACGCGGTAACCGACGCCGGCGAGCTCGAGCTTCTTCTCGAAGCCCTCGGAAACGCCAACAACCATGTTGTGGATGAGGGCACGGGTGAGGCCGTGGCGGGCACGGGTCTCACGCTCGTCGTCGGGACGGGAAACGGTGAGGACGTTGTCCTCGACGTTGATAGCGAGCTTCTCAAAGACATCGAGCTCGAGCTGGCCCTTGGGGCCCTTGACGACAACGTTGTTGCCGTTGACTGCCACTTCGACTCCGGCGGGAATCTGGACAGGCTTATTACCGATACGAGACACGGTGATCTCCTTTCCTTCTACCTACCGAGCGAATTACCAGACGTAAGCGATGATCTCGCCGCCGACGTTGTGCTTGCGAGCATCGCGGTCGGTCATGACGCCATGGCTGGTGGAAATAATGGCGGTACCAAGGCCACCGCGGACGCGGGGCATGTCGGCAACGCCGGTGTACTTACGCAGGCCCGGCTTGGAAATGCGGCGGATGCCGTTGATGACCTTAGCCTTCTTGGGACCATACTTAAGCGTGATGTGCAGAGTCTTCTGGGGAACGGTGTCCTCGACATCGTAGCCCTCGATGTAGCCCTCCTCGTGCAGAACACGAGCGATCTCGACGAGCTTCTTGCTGCTCGGCATGGAGACCGTGGCCTTGTTCACAGAGTTAGCGTTACGGATGCGCGTAAGCATATCTGCGATCGGGTCTGTAAGGTTCATACAGATTCTCCTTCGTTCTTGATGAACACGTGCTCTTGGTTCTTCGCCGCCCTTAACGGCAAAGCCTTTTTAGCGCGTTTTCCCTGTTCCAAACTGATGCTTGAAACGCTGGTAGTGACTTACCAGCTGGCCTTCTTAACGCCGGGAAGCTCGCCCTTGAGTGCAAGCTCGCGGAAGCAGACACGGCACAGGCCGAACTTGCGGTACACAGAGTGCGGACGGCCGCAGCGCTGGCAGCGCGTGTACTCACGAGTAGAGAACTTCTGCTTGCGATTGCACTTGACGATCATCGATGTCTTAGCCACTTATATCCTCCTCACATAGAGTATTGTTCGCCCCAAGCGCCGCCCCCTTGTGGGAACGGCGCTTATAGGGCAGGTGAACCTATTTCTTGAACGGGAAACCGAAGGCGTCCAGAAGGGCCTTGGCCTCCTCATCGGTGTTGGCGGTGGTCACGAAAGTGATGTCCATACCACGCTGGTGATCGACGGAGTCGAAGTCGATCTCGGGGAAGATGAGCTGCTCGGTGACGCCCATGGAGAAGTTACCACGGCCGTCGAAGCTCTTGGCGGAGATGCCGCGGAAGTCGCGGATACGGGGGATCGCGACGGAGGTCAGACGATCGAAGAACTCCCACATACGGTCGCCACGCAGGGTAACCTTGCAGCCGATCGGCATACCAGCGCGCAGGCGGAAGGTAGCGATGGACTTGCGGGCACGGGTGATCATCGGCTGCTGACCGGTGATGGCGCGCAGGTCGCGCACGGCACCGTCGATGGCCTTGGAATCGGTAGCGGCCTCGCCGACACCCATGTTCACGACGATCTTCTCAAACTTGGGGATCATCATGACGTTCTCGTACTGGAACTTGTCCTGAAGCTGCTGCTTGACCTCGTTGTTGTACTTGGTCTTCAGACGCGGCACATACTTCTCTTCTGCCATTGTTCACTCCTTCTTGGGGTTTTAAGCACGGGGCGTGGCCACGATGGGTTGTCCTCGTGCCTCCTGGCTGCATCCGCGCCGCTCATGGCATTTTGCGGTTTGGACTCGACGCAGCAGGAGCCGACAAAACAATCGGTACTATACGCGCATCGGGAGCGTATTTCCAGAAAAACCTCGTCTGCCTGCACAACTCCACAACTCCCCCGCACAAATGGGTCCCAAAAAGCTGTTGCGGTGAAATAGGGACTGTTTGGCGGCCTAACAGGCTTAAACAATCCGTATTTCACCGCAACTTATTGGTGGGGATGCGATTAGCGCTTGCGGGGGACGAGTTTGGTGCGGCGCAGGTGGATCATCTCGGCGGCGATGGAGATGGCGATCTCCTCGGGGTCCTCGGCCTCGATGGCAACGCCGATCGGAAGGTGCAGCTCGTCGATCTGGTCCTGCGTAAAGCCTTCCTGCTCCAGGCGGGCGCGCACAAAGGCCGTCTTGCGGCGCGAACCCAGACAGCCCAGGTAGGCAGGCTTGGCACGCATGGCCTGAATCACCACGTCGATATCGGACTTGTGACCCGCCGTGGCGACGACCACCAAGTCGCGCGGACCGATGGGACACAGCTCGCTCAGGTTCTTGTAATCGACCAGGCGACGATCGTAGACACCGGGCACCCATTCGGGCGTCAACGTGCCGGGGCGGTCATCGCAGGCCACGACGGCAAAGCCCGCCGCCGTGAGCACGCGCGCCGTCGCGGCGCCCACGTGTCCGCAGCCAAAGATGTAGGTCAGGCCCTCGGGGCAGAGCGTCTCGACGTGCGCCGCGGGAATCTCGGAGGCGGCGTTAGTGTAGGTGACGTTACTCCCCTCCTCCACCAGTGAAAGCCCGGGGCAGCCCGCAATGGTATGGCGCGATGCCTCGCCATGGTACTCGGCCACATCGCCCTCGAGCGCGCTCGCGATAAACGGTTCAAAGTCGATGACGAAGTCGCCGATGCGCCGATAGACCAAGACGTCGGCAATTTCCTGGAACAACGGTGCCTGGGTCGCATCCAGATGTAGGTAGCACAGGCAGATGGCTCCGCCGCAGATCATGCCGGTATCGGAGTTCTCGCCGCCCATGGTGTAGCGGACCAGACGCGATTGCCCCGCGGCCAGCAGCTCTCGCGCCTCGTCCAGCGCAAAGAGCTCGATCTTGCCGCCGCCGATGGTGCCCGCCTGGCTACCGTCGGCAAAGACGGCCATCCAGGCGCCCACGCCGCGCGGCGACGACCCCGCCGTGCCGGCTACGACCACGAGCTCGCACGTCTCGCCAGCACGCAGGGCGACAAGCGCCGCATTCACAACATCGAGCTTTTCCATTGCCGCCTTCTATCCTCTAAAGATATCGGTGAGCATAGCGAGTGCCTCGAGCACGCCGCCGCCGACCGACGTCGCCTTGTCCGAAATGTAGTTGATATAGCTGGCATCGCCACGCGGATCGACATCGGCGCATTTAAAGCCCTCAGTCACCTGCACGCCGTTCGCCAAAAGCCCGCGCAGGCAGCCATCGATCTGCGTGCACATGGGCGTATCGTCCGCGTAGCCAATCACGTCTCCGGCGCTCACGATGTCGCCGATTGCGCGGTCGGACCGAAACACGCCGGCGGCGGGGCTGTGGATAACGCGCTCCTTGCCATAGCCGGCGATCACGCCCGGCACGCCCGTGTTGGGCTGGGGCGAGCCCTGGGTAATGACGCGGCCCAAAAAATGCCCGCGCATGGTCTCGACCACGGCGTCGCAATCGACCGGCGCGGTAAAGCCCGGCCCCACGGCGATGACGGTAGGCGCCATGTCGCGCGTGGTGCCCAGGTTGCGCTTGGCCAAAATCGCGTCGACCACAGCTGCGGGTTTAAGCTCATCGAGCATCTTGGCCTGAGGGTCCACCACGACGGCAACATCCCCCGCTTGGGTAATCTCGAGCGCCTCTGCCGGCGTCTGCGCCAAGCGAGCGCGAATGCCCTCGACCTGGACCTCGCCCAGGCGAATAGCCTCGCAAAAACTGATTGTGCGGCGGATGCACGTGGGAACCGCGATATCGGCCATAACGACCGACACGCCGGCGCGCACCAAGCGAGCGGCGACACCCGTGGCGATATCGCCGGCGCCGCGAACATAAACGAGCATTCCCGGGGCACCTCCCTGTGCTACGGTTTGAGCAGAGCAAAAGCGGCTCGACCGCTACTCTGATGATTATTTATTATCACAGTATTATACGGCGGTGAACAGATGGAAACGGTTAGCGGCAATCTTGACTCGGCGCTCAGGATCGAGCCGGGCATTACCGCGATTATCGGCAGCGGCGGCAAGTCGACGTTGCTGAAGACGCTGGGTCTCGAGCTCATGCGCGCCGGCGGCAGGGTGCTTCTCTGTACCACCACGCACATGTTTCCCGTCGCCGGCGTGCCATGGGACGGGTCGAGCCGTCGCCTGAACGCCGCGCCTTGGAAGCCGGGGACCCTGCATGTTCCCGGCTGTACCTGCGAGGCATGCGCGGGCATGAGCCGCGGAAGTATCTGCCAGGCGGGCGTTTTGGACCCGGAGACAGGCAAGCTCTCCTCCCCTGCCGAGCCGCTCGACCAGCTGGCGCAGCGCTTTGACTACGTCCTGGCCGAGGCGGACGGCAGCAAGCGGCTCCCGCTCAAGGCCCACGCCGCCTGGGAGCCGGTGATTCCCTCTGGCACGGCCAACATCGTCTGGATCGCCGGCGCCTCAGGGCTCGGCAAGCCCATCAACGAAGCCGTCCACCGCCCCGAGCTCTTTTGCGAGCGTTGCGGCTGCGAGCCTACCGACATCGCCACACCCGAGCGCGTCGCCATGGTGCTCAATGCCGAGATGCAGGCGCTGAAACTCAGCACCGCACGCGTCAAAATACGGGCTGTTTGGCCGCCCGACGGCCGCAAACAGTCCGTATTTCACCGCAACTGAGGAGGGGACACGGCATCTTTGCTGCTAGCGGGGCACGTAGCGACCGGGCTGGGCTCCGGTGGGCTCGCCGTCGCGTGCCGCCAGCACGCCGTTCACAAACACGGCCTTGGCGCGGCCATGCGCCTCAAAACCCTCGAGCGGCGTGTAGTCCACGGCCTGATGCTGCGTCGCGGCACTGATCGTCCAGCGCGCCTTGGGATCCCACACGCACACGTCGGCATCGGCGCCCTCGGCAAGACAGCCCTTACGCGGATACATACCAAACACGCGCGCCGGGTTCTCGCTCATCAAGCGGCACAGATCCTCGGGTCCCAGCTGACCCTCAAAGCTCGTGGCAATCGCGACGGGACGATGCTCCACGCCGGGCCCGCCGTTGGGAATCGCGCGGAAATCGTCACGCCCGCGGTCCTTTTGCCCGTGCAGGTTAAAGCTGCAATGATCGGTCGCAATCGTATCGATCTCGCCGGCCACAAGCGCCTCGCGCAGTGCCGCACGGTCACCGGCATGGCGCAGCGGCGGGCTCATCACGTACTTGGCGCCCGCAAAGCCGTCCTCGCCCTGCTCCAGATAGCAGGTGTCGTCAAGCATCAGATATTGGGGGCAGGTCTCGACATAGATATTCTTCTGCCCGCGCGCTTTGGCAGCACGAATGGCCCCGAGCCCCAACTTGGTCGAAAGGTGCACCACGTTGACTGGGGCGTCGCCGGCCAGGTGCGCCAGATACAGCAGGCGGCTCACGGCTTCGGCCTCACACACGTCCGGGCGGCTGAGCGCATGCCCCTCGGGCCCATGAATCCCCTGCTCGTACACGCGCTTCTGCAGCTCATTCACCAGCGTACCGTTCTCGCAATGCACGCACAGTATGCCGCCAATACGCTTGAGCTCCTCGAGCACCTCGAGCGTCTCGGCATCGTCCAGGCGCAAATGATCGTAGGCAAAGTAGGTCTTAAACGACGATACGCCCGCCTCGCGCATAGCCGAAAGATCGGCGCGGTTGCGTTCATTCCACTCGGCGAGTGCCATATGAAAGGCGTAGTTGGCCGTGCAGGTTCCGTCGGCACGGCGATGCCACTCGGCCAAGGCATCGGGCATGGTCACGCCGCGATCAGCCGTCGCGTAGTCCACGATGGTCGTCGTACCGCCGCAGGCAGCCGCACGCGTGCCGGTTTCAAAGCTATCGGCTGTCCAATCCATGCCAGTCCAGCACTGCATGTGCGTGTGGCCGTCGATAAAGCCGGGAAACACCCAGCAGCCCGCGGCGTCCTCGACGGTATCGCCCTCGGCCGGCTCAATCGCCGCGGCAATCCGCACAATCTTGTCGCCCTCCATGGCAAGATCGGTGCGGCGAAGCCCCTGGGGCGTCACGAGCGCGCCGTTTTTGATGATGATCATGTTGCTCCTTATTGATTAATACAGTTGGCCACGCGATCAAAATACGAGCAGGCGGCGATATGCTCCGTTATGCGTTGCTGTCCCTTGGCGGTATCGACGTCCCACAGCTCGTAGGCACGCGCCTCGACCAGCGCAACGTCGACGCGACCTTTGAGAATCGAGCCCCCGCCGTCCTTGCCCTCAAGACACATAAGTGCATCGAACAGTTCCGCCGGAAAGAGCACCGGGCTCGAAGGCTCACCGTTGCACGCAAGACGCACCGGATGCTTGCGGCCACGCTCATCAAACGCGCGAACCATAGCCTCAAAAGAATCCGAACCCACGAGCGGCTGGTCGCCCGGCAAAAAGAGGCAACCTTTCCAGTTGCGTTCGACTCCCCACGAAAGGCCCGCACGGACGCTTTCACTGCGCAGCTCGCCATCATGCAGCACGCACGGGCAATGCTTGTCCTCGCAAATCTGAGCGACCTCGGGCCAACGCGTCGAAACCACGACGTCAAAGCCCCGGGGAACCGAATCGATGGTCCGGGCAATCAGCGGCTCGCCATAGATATCGGCAAGCATCTTGTTGGAGCCAAACCGCTTGCCCTCGCCCGAGGCCATAATGACGCATCCAAGTTTCATGGTGATACCTCCCCTGAAACCATCGTACCCACAACTCGCGCCGCGGGCATCCACATCGAAAGCGCTTATCCCGCACGCCCGCGATGCAAAAAGGGGCACCCCGCCGGTTGGCAGAGCGCCCCCTTTACATGGCTTACCTCAACCCGGCTTTAGGCCTGGAGCCAACGGGCGGTGTTGCGCTCGTCGAGGGCCTTGAGGGTAGCGGCGGGATCGGCAACCTTCTGCAGGAACATCATGGCAGCGATGGCGTACGGCTTGTAGCTGGCCTCCTTATACATGCCCACACGGTGCATGTCGAAGACGTCGGCGTTGACCTCGCCGTGCTCGCAGGAGACACCGGAGATGTCGGCGGGCAGCGGGTGCATAAAGATGGTGTCCTGGCCGTTGGCAGTCTTCTCCATGAGCTCGGTCGTGGAGCACCAATCCTGATGGGTGGCGTTCTGGGCGAGCAGCTCCTTCTCGAGCGCAGCGATGCCGGCGTCGTCGCCCTCGGCGTACAGGTTGGTGCGCTTCTCCATGGCGGCAAACGGAGCCCAGCTCTTGGGGATCACGATGTCGGCGCCCTCGAAGGCCTCGGCCATGGTGTTGACCTGCTTAAAGGTGGTGCCGGACTCGGCGGCATAGCCCTTGGCGCGCTCGACGACCTCGGGCATGAGGTCGTAGCCCTCGGGGTGAGCCAGGGTGACGTCCATGCCAAAACGGGGCAGCAGGCTGATCAGCGACTGCGGGCAGGACAGCGGCTTGCCGTAAGAGGGCGAATAGGCCCAGGTCACGGCAACCTTCTTGCCCTTGAGGTTCTCAAGGCCGCCAAACTCGTTGATGAGGTAGAGCATGTCGGCAGAGGACTGCGTGGGGTGGTCGGAATCGGACTGCAAGGAGATGAGCGTGGGACGGTGATCCAGAACGCCGTCCTCGTAGGCCTGCTGGACAGACTCGGAGACCTCGGCCATGTAGGCGTCGCCCTTGCCGATGTACATGTCGTCGCGGATGCCGATGACGTCGGCCATGAAGGAGATCATGGTAGCGGTCTCGCGGACGGTCTCGCCGTGAGCGATCTGGGACTTCTTCTCGTCCAGGTCCTGCAGCTCAAGGCCGAGCAGGTTGGCGGCCTTAGAGAAGGAGAAGCGCGTACGGGTGGAGTTGTCGCGGAACAGGGAGACGGCCAGGCCCGAGTCGAAGATCTTGGACGAAACGTTGTTCTCACGCAGCTCGCGCAGGGCGTCGGCGACGATGTAGAGAGCCTTGAGCTCATCGGTGGTCTTGTCCCAAGTGTGCAGGAAATCGCTGCCGTACATACCCTTAAAATCGAGGCCGTTCAGCTGCTCGACGAGCTCGGTAAACTTAGCGTCCATGGAAATGTCCTTTCTAAAGATGAAACGATCGCAATGAGTAGATGTGCTCCGGCATGCGCGTGTGGCTAGAACATGCAGAGCACCATGACGAGGACCCGCCACCGTTGAGGAAGCATGGGAGATAACGACCGCGGGCCCCAAGTCAACAGGGGGTGCCGGGGACACGAGCAGCCCCCGGCTCAACAAAATCGAGGAATGGGACTAATCGATCTTGTTGTTGGTCAGACCGGCGCGGAACACGGTGGCGTCGCCATCGGCCTTGCTCGGATCGTAGAGGTTCAGGGCAGCCACGTACATGGCAGCAGCGGTGACCAGGTCGTCCTTGTAGGTGACCTCGTTGGGAGCGTGAGCCTGAGACTCGGCACCCGGGCCAAAGCCCACGCAGGGGATGCCGTAGCGGCCCTGGATGGAGACGCAGTTCGTGGAGAAGGTCCACTTGTCGCACAGCGGGCGACCGGTGCGCTTGTCCATGCTGGACTCGCAGCCGATGCGCTCGTCACCAAACATGGCCTTGTGGGCGTCGACGAGGGCCTTGACGTGCGGAGCGGTCTCCTTGTTGATCCACGTGGGGAAGTAAGCCTCGGTCTCGTAGACCTCGCCGGTCCAGGACGGACGGTCGTACATGTACATGGAGACCTTCACGTCGTCGCCGTACTTCTTGGCGGCCGGCAGGTTGCGGATCTCGTCCAGGCAGGACTCCCAGGTCTCGCCGGCGGTCATGCGACGGTCGATGGAGATGGCGCAGGAGTCAGCGACAGCACAGCGGCTGGGGCTGGTGTAGAAGATCTGGCTGACGGTGCAGGTGCCGCGGCCCAGGAAGCGGGCATCCTCGAAGTGCTCGGGATTGTACTTGGGGTCGAGCATCTTGACGAGACCCTTGATGTCGGTCGACTCGTCGCAGCCGTTGTTGTTGAGGGCGCGGACGTCGGCGATGATGTCGGCCATCTTGTAGATGGCGTTGTCGCCGCGGTCGGGAGCGGAGCCGTGGCAGGAGGTACCGTGAACGTCGACGCGGATCTCCATGCGGCCGCGGTGACCGCGATAGATGCCGCCGTCGGTGGGCTCGGTGGAAATGACGAACTCGGGCTTAATGCCATCCTTGTTGTAGATGTACTGCCAGCACATGCCGTCGCAGTCCTCTTCCTGGACGGTGCCGACGACCATGATCTTGTAGCCCTCGGGGATGAGGCCCATGTCCTTCATCATCTTGGCAGCGTAGGTAGCAGAAGCCATGCCGCCCTCCTGGTCGGAGCCGCCGCGGCCGTAGATGATCTCGTCGGTCTCGTAGCCCTCATAGGGATCGGCATCCCAGTTCTCGATGTTGCCGATGCCGACGGTGTCGATGTGGGAGTCGATGGCGATGATCTTGTCGCCCTCGCCCATAAAGCCCATGACGTTGCCCAGGCCGTCGACCTTGACCTCGTCATAGCCAAGGCTCTCCATCTCGGCCTTGATGCAGGCAACAACCTCACCCTCCTCGCAGGACTCAGAGGGATGGGAGATCATAGCGCGCAGGAAACGAGTCATGTCGGCGCGGTGAGACTCAGCAGCAGCCTTGATAGCGTCGAAATCGAGTTCTTTAGCCATTGTTCATAACCTTTCAAACGAAGGAATCTACCTGTGAGGTGGCGGAGCGATACCTATTTACTCCGCCCCAACGATTAGCAAGTGGGATATTCGCCTTCCCAAACAATGCGGCGATACTGGTCGGGATCGGTGTCGCCCTCGGTGGAGAAGCAGAGCACGGAGCTCGTCTTGTCCAGGCCGATGAGCTCCTTGAGCTCGGCGTACTCGGGATCGAGCATGAGGGTCTCGACCAGGCCGGTGGTCACAGCGCCGGACTCGCCGGAGATGACGCGCGGGTCGCCCTTCTCGGGAGCGCCCAGGGTGCGCATGCCGCGAGCGGTGACCCAGTCGGGGCAGGACACGAAGGCGGTGGTGTGGTTGCGCAGGATATCCCAGCCCAGGATGTTGGGTTCGCCGCAGCACAGGCCGGCCATGATGGAGGGCATGTCGCCGTCCACGATGCGCGGATCGCCGTCGCCGGCGGCAGCGCCCTTGTACAGGCAGGCGGCAGGCGCGCACTCAACCACGACGAAGGTGGGCGGGTTATCGGGATACAGGTTGGTGAAGTAGCCCACCACGGCGCCGGCGAGCGAACCCACGCCAGCCTGGACAAACACGTGCGTCGGGCGGTTGATGGCCATCTCGCGCAGCTGCTCGGCAGCCTCGGAAGCCATGGTGCCGTAACCCTCCATGATCCAGGACGGGATCTTCTCGTAGCCCTCCCAGGCGGTGTCCTGAACGATGACGCCGCGCTCGCAGGCGTCGGCCTCGGCGGCGGCCATGCGCACGCACTCGTCGTAGTTGACCTCTTCAATGGTCACCGTGGCGCCCTCGGCGGCAATGTTATCGAAGCGGGGTTTGGTGGAACCCTTGGGCATGTGCACGACAGCCTTCTGGCCCAGCTTGTTGGCAGCCCATGCCACGCCGCGGCCATGGTTGCCGTCGGTGGCGGTAAAGAAGGTAGCCTGGCCAAAGTCCTCGGCCAGCTGATCGGAGGTCAGGTAATCGAAGGTGCAGTCGGCAACGTCCTTGCCGGTCTCGTCGGCAATGTAGTTGGCCATGGCAAACGAGCCGCCCAGGACCTTAAAGGCGTTGAGGCCAAAGCGATAGCTCTCGTCCTTAACGCACAGGTTGGACAGGCCCAGGCGCGCGGCCTGGCCGTCCAGGCGGGCAAGCGGAGTGACGGTGTACTGAGGGAACGACTGGTGGAAGGCACGGGCCTTCTTCACGTGGTCGAGACTCATGATTCCCAAGTGCTTGTCATCGCTCTTGGGCATCGTGTTGCCCGCCCACTGGATCTTATCGGCCATACGGTGAACTCCTTAAGTCCTCTCTTGCCGGCCCCCGCATACGCGTTTCAGCCCGATCCCATTCACACGGCTGAACTTTTATGTGGATGCCAAACAAAAAGTTTGTTAGTAATGTTCTATCACACTTTTTGATTGGTATACCTAACGAATTGTTTGTTGCCGCAATCGGTACTTTTTCGCCGCCGAACGGTCATGAATTGCCTTGTTGATGGATTTGTTTGCGGTCATGTGTGGTTTATGGCACAGTGAGCCCAAACTAATTTTTAGGAAGGCACCTATGACCCCCGCACAGATTGAGTTTTATAAGCGCCTTGCACACGGCCTGGCGCTCCAATTTGGCCCCAACTGCGAAATCGTCGTCCACGATCTGGAGACCGATGACGTGGACCACTCCATCGTAGTGATTGAAAACGGCCACGTCAGCGGGCGCAAACTGGGTGACGGCCCCAGCCATATCGTGTTTGAGTCCATGCACGAGGGCGCCACCGATGTACACGACCGCGAGCCGTACCTCACTAAAACCACCGACGGTAAGCTGCTCAAATCGTCGACGATCTTTATCCGCAACGACGAGGGCAAGCCCGTCGGCATTTTGGGCATCAACTTTGACATTACGCTTATGAAGGCTTTTGAGCGTTCGCTCGACGCCTTTACCGGCACCGGCGGCACGGGCTATACCGAGCCCGAGCCCATTACCAAGAACATCGGCGACCTGCTCGAGGACCTGCTGCACGAGTGCGAGCAGTTTGTGGGCAAGCCCGCGGCACTCATGACCAAAGACGAGCGCATTCGTGCCATTGGCTACCTCGACCGTCGCGGCGCCTTCCTCATTTCCAAGTCGAGCGAGCGCGCCTGCGAGTTCTTTGGCATCTCCAAGTACAGCTTCTATAGCTACCTCAATGAGGCCAAGGCTGCTGCCGGCGACAAGTAGGCACTCGCCTGGATTGCCCCTCCCCTTTTGGGCGCGAGTTCTGGAAAGCACGAATCCAAGACCGAGCCGCTTGGGAAGTTCCATATAATCGATGTCATTAGTATTTCGAAAGGATGGAACAGAATGGCGTTGAGCAAGGCATCATGCACCGGTCGCGGATTGATTCCGGCAATTGGTGGACATGTGCACCGCATGTTCGATGAGAGTGAAGACGACCTGTTTTCGCTGAGCCTTGACGACGTGATGGATGATCGCCCGTGGACCGCCGACGAACTCATGGGCGGCGGGGCTCGCCCGTCAAGTCCCAATCCCGCACTTGCGCCTAAGCCCGCATCTGCGCCGACGCCCGCGCCTACGCCCGCACCCACTTCGGCGCCCACGACCGCTCCCCGCCCCGCAAGCGACCCGTCCGAGACGGCGGCATTTCTCGCTGCGGCGACGCAGGGCAAATCGGCCGACAGCACCGTTATGTACAACGCCCAGCAGTTGCCCGTTCCTGCGGCACGCAAGCCTCCGGTCACAAGGCTCGATGAGCCCGTTGCCCATCAGGTTGCCTACGATTCCTGGGCTGCAACCGATCTGGATGAGACCTCTACCGGCATGCCGGCGCTCGACGTTCCAGTTAACCCGCTTTTTGCCGCCAACACGAGCGCCGCGGACTATGAGGGCGGTGCGGCATATTCCGATTATTCCGATGGCTATGCTGGCAACGGTCGCATCGAGACCGAGAACTATGGCACCGCATCGAGCGATTATCTCAACGATCCGTACGCCGCCACGCCTGCACCGGAATATGACCCGGAGGCCGCGTCCGCGCCGGCGTATACCAAAAGCACGGGCGAAGAGCGCTTTGCCGATTATTACGCCGAGGAAAAGGCGCTGCGTTTCTCGGAATTTCCGCAGGCAGTCAAGGTTGCCTTTATCGCCATTATCATTGCCCTGCTCGGTGTCATTGCGTTTGAGGGGTTCCAGCTGTTCCGCGGCCCCACCCAAGCGGAGTCGGAGACCCAGCAAAAAGAGGACGATAACCAGTACCTGGACATCAACACCCTCAAGGGCGACCCCAACGACGGAGACGACGAGTAGCGAGAGCTGAAGGCGGCCGCAGGATCCCGCATCCAGCACCGGCTTCTAAGTGCTGTTTTGTCATCCAGCTACACTTTTCCGAAGTTTTAAGGTGCCTATTTCGACACTTTTCCGGATTTTATACTCTGTCCCTCCAGATGCGCTTTACGGTGCAGGCGTTGGAAGAAGGGCCATGTGCCGCTGGCGGCCCACATGTTCTGCAGATCAAGCTGCTCGGAGACGGCTCGCGCGAGCCGTCCAGCTGGAAGCTTTTTGCCGACGGTGCGTGCGTTGCGGACGGATCCGGCGCCTTTGCCCGCGAGTGCTTCTGCGAGGGCGCCGAGGTGTTCCTGGACCTGTGTCGCGACGCCGTGCACGCGGCCGAGCTGCACCAGTGGAACCAGAGGGAGTACGAGCTGCTGAGCGCGGCGCGCGGGATTGCGGGGGTGTAGGTGGGCAGATAAGCCATCGGCAATTCCGAGATGGCAAGGGCCGGGAATTAGATTCCCGGCCTTTAACCTAGCACTGCTTTATAAGATCGAGCACCGCGGGAATGTCATCGGCATTACGAAGAGCAACATAGGTCGGTAGGCCTGGGCCAAATCCACCCTGCGTACGTTTGTCCTGGCACATGTCCTCTGGATCAATTAGGTCATCCACGCTCTTTGCCAGGCCGACGGCAATCCAGCCACCGTTGCTGGTCCTACCTTCTAACACGGCATGCAGTTTTCGCTTGCCCGACCTGAAGCCTACATAGTACTTGGCTATGTAGGACTCCCACGAAGGGTTACCACTCAGAACGGACTCGCGCACCTCATCGAAAAGCTTCTGGTTGAGCCCACCTTCGGCAAAGGTGGGGTGGTTCTCATGCAGAGTCCAGACAGGAGCCTCGTCAGGCTCCCCACGAGAAGGACGGTACTTGTCGACGACGTCTGCCGGAAGGTCGGGATACTTCCATATCTCGCACGCTTCTTTCGCCAGCTCGTCCGCGCGCTGCCCAATCTCTTCCTCACCCCATTTTTCATGCGAGACAATCGATTTGTTTAGGTAGAGCGGGCTGCACTTAAATCCGACGTCAGGCAGATTGAGCTTGTCCGAGAACGACCGGTTTGAGTACTCCTGGTTGTAGCCCGTCAGCGTAAGATTTCCCAAGTTGTTGCACAGCCTGTCGTGGACGTCTTCCCAGTTCTCACCAAGCGATTCCTTCCAGCCGTGCTCATCATCAATCGTCTGGGGCATGATGTGCTCGATCTGGTAATCGTCGGCTGAGATGGACTCCTTCGGGTGGTGCCAGTTCTCCATGCGTTCCAGGTAATAGCGCTTTTTAGAGAAGCGGTTGTAGCAGTCACGCGCCTTAAACTCCTCGACAAAATGCTCGTCTGTCGGAAAGTATGCGGTCATACCGCTGCTGTGGATAAGGAGCATCGCCGTAACGTACTCCTCGATATCGTCCTGCCGCTCGAGATTGCGATACATGCCGGCAAAGAAATTATTTAGGCCCGTGGTAAGTCTGCCGCAAACCGCTCGCCTGAACAGAAACGACTCGATAGTCTCGCAGATACGTAAAAACGCATTGCGGTCTAGTCCATTCCCCTCGTAAACCGAATAAAGCAACATTAAGAGGGGCCTTATCTGCTTCACGTCGAGGCTTACGATTCTGCCGAACACTCGGCGCAGTCCGTCGTCCTTCTCCTTACCAAGGAACAGACTGGCGTATCTATGTGCATACCCGCGCAGCTCCTTAAGCAGGCCCTCGGTGTCACCATCGTAGTCGTCGGCGAAATAGCGCTTAAACTCGTAGTAGGCCTCGTTCTCCTTCGGCATCCTATTGGGAACTTTAAGCCACAGCCAGTACCAGATAAATGCATTGAACTCGTCCTCGCCGCCTTTTCCGAACAAGCACTCGAGTGGATGCCAATAACCCTCATAAAGCTTGGTCTGTTCGTCGTTGGGAAGCGACATTAGAACGTAGTTACGGATGAGGTCAATGGGCGTGAGCGGCTTGCCCTTGGAGTTCATGGACTCAAATATGAGCTGGGCATTATCAACGCCAGCGGTGAGCTTAGTGTCGATGACCTGCACGCGGTTTAGCCCCGCCCAAAGCCTTGCCGGGTCAAATGATTTACCACGCATCTTCTCGCGGAAGAACGCATGGTTCTCGACAATCCGATCCGATTTTTCATCTGGCACGGGAGCCCCAGACACGATGGAGAACAGCGTCTCTTTATCGTCCTGCGAGAGCACCAGCTTGTAGCGTGCCAGACCGTTGTAGTCGTCATCGTTAAAGAGGTAATTTTTCCTCAGCGCCGAGATTTTGAGGTCGCCAAGGAAGCCAGCCTTGTCGGGGTTGCTCTCCAAATAGTCAGCCAAAGCTGCAATCATCAACGAAAACGTCGTCATGCGCTGCTGTCCGTCAATCAGAAGCACGCGCGAAATGCTCGTGGCAGAGCTCTCGGACTCGGGGATATAAAGCATTGACCCCACGAAGTGCGATACGCCATCACGACCCGCTCGCATGACGTCATCCCAAAGCACCTCGCACTCTTTTACACTCCACGAGTAAACTCGCTGGTACACGGGAATGACAAACTGCATCTTCGCCACGCCCATAAGGTCGAGCAGATTCGCCTCGGTTGCTTTCATTTACGCTTGTCCCCTTTCTTGTTTACGCCGCTTGCGGTCAGTCCCCCACTGAACGAAAGACGCTAAAGACCAGAGCATCGAAGCGCTGGAGCAACCGGGATGCTCGTCTCACTAGATTTTACAACGCTTGTCGCGAATACAGTTGAAAGCCAATCCGGTTCCGATGGCTCCCCCTATGAGAAGAAGGTGGATGCCAAGGGTCGCGTGACTAGCGATAAGTGCATCGCGAACGAAGTGCCGTTTGAGGAGCTGCCCGAGGGGTGGGCTTGGGCAAGGCTGGAAACCGTATATAACTTCATTGATTACAGGGGTAAAACACCTCACAAATCACCTTCAGGTGTTCGACTAATGACTGCGAGCAACATTCGCCAAGGCTATATTGATTACACACGCGAGGAGTATATTTCAGAAGACGAATATGCAACACGCTTGTCTCGCGGAGAGACCCACCGTGGCGATTTGCTGTTTACAACCGAAGCCCCGATGGGGTATTGCGCGATATGCGAAATGAAACGTTGCAGCTGTGGACAGCGTGTCATTACCCTTCAGAATTACGGCACAGTTGGTCCAGACAATGCCCTGTTCTGCCAAATAATTCTATCTCCACTGTTCCAAATTCAAGTTAAGGATCATGCCACGGGGACGACCGCAAAAGGAATCAAAGCAGCAGTGCTAAAAGAGCTATTTCTTCCGATTCCGCCTCTCGCCGAGCAGCGCCGCATCGTCGAGCGGGTGAACGAGCTCATGCCCCTGGTCGAGGAGTACGGTGAGCTCGAGGACGCCCGCGAGGAGC
>JAGZGX010000022.1:0-51087 GCA_018367075.1 Collinsella sp. | reverse complement strand
GAAGCTAAGCCCCATCGCGCCGAGAGTACTGCGGGGTCGGCCCGTGGGAGGCCAGGGCGCCGCTGACCGGTGGACGGCACCGAGCCGTACGCTTGAACTTGGAAGGGGGAGGCCTCGCGGCCTCCTCCTTTTTTGCGTTTGCGGGCTTTTGTCTCACATAGTAGCTGTGTTTTATAACCCTCGTTTGTCGCATCTTCTGCGAACGGGCTACAATAACTTAGTCTGTGCGATATGGAGGTGAACATGGCTGAAGCTGGTATCGGCGTTGATATCGTCGAGATTTCCCGCATGAAATCAATTCTTGAAAAGACGCCGTCGTTTGCTCGGCGTGTGTTTACCGAAGAAGAGCGTGCGTATTGCGATGCATCATCGCGTCCCGCTGCTCACTATGCGAGCCGCTTTGCTTCGCGCGAGGCGGTACTTAAAGCTCTCGGCACGGGTTTTAGTCAAGGCGTGGGTCGCAAGGATGTTTCGGTTACGCGTGATAAACTCGGCAAACCGAAGGCGCTGCTTTCGGGCCGTGCTCTCGAGATCGCTCAAGAACTGGGTGTTGTTGAAGTCGCTCTTTCCATTACGCTTACAGGAGATTTGGCCGTTGCGAATGCCATCGCGATTACCGAAGATGCTCGGCCTAAGCCAAAAGAGGAAAAGGTGAGCACCAAGAAACGCGTAGCGCAGACATTTAAAGAGGCTCGCTCTGTTTTAG
The DNA here is from genome assembly GCA_018367075.1 of Collinsella sp. Taxonomy (GTDB): domain Bacteria; phylum Actinomycetota; class Coriobacteriia; order Coriobacteriales; family Coriobacteriaceae; genus Collinsella. The sequence continues at coordinate 50,381 of JAGZGX010000022.1, read as the reverse complement.
ATGAGCTTGAGCAGCTGCAGAATTCAGCATTGACGGAGCACCTGGGCGATGCTTCGCAAGATACGCTAGGAGCATAGATGAAACCGGTTTTGAGTACCGAAGAAGTCGTTCGTCTCGAGGATATCATCGAACGCGAAGGGACTTCGAAGGCCGAGCTTATGGAGCTAGCGGGTGAGTTTGCCGCCAACGAGGTCTTGAAGCTCAATCCCGATCGGGTTCTCGTTCTGGTCGGTTTTGGTAATAATGGCGGCGACGGTTGGGTTGCCGCCGATATCCTGAGCCATAAGGGTGTGGACGTGGATATCGTTTCTCCGGTTGAGCCGGATGAGATTCCTGCTGCTCTGGCACGTCATGTTGCTCGTCGTACTGCCGGCCGCGATGTGCACGTTTGCGTCGGCCCCTCGCGTGACGAACTCGAGGTTTTGATCGATAAGGCCGATGTTGTTGTCGATGCCATTTTTGGTACCGGTTTCCACGGAAATCTGCGTGCGCCGTTCTCCATCTGGATTCCTACGGTCAATGAATGCGCCGATTGTGTCGTATCCATTGATGTTCCCTCGGGCCTGAATGCCGAGACGGGCGTTGTTGATGACGACTGCATTCGTGCCGAGCATACGGTGACGATGATTGCGCCCAAGATTGGTCTGTATAGCGCTGATGGTCCTGAGTATGCTGGCGATTTGATCTGCGGCAATCTTTACGACCGTCTTGACGAGGTCATCGATGATGTCGACCACGCCGCCGAGATTGTCGAGCCCGGTGACTTAGTTGATTACTTTGCCCCACTACCTACGAATATCGATAAGTATTCCCGTGGCTCTGTGCTTATTGTCGCCGGATCTGCGCAATATCCTGGTGCTGCCATTATGGCGGCCAAGTCTGCAGCTCGCGCGGGTGCTGGTTACGTGGCAGTCGCGGCTCCTGACGCCTGCGCCAATCTTATTCGCATGGCACTTCCTTCGATTCCCGTCTTTGCTATTCCGTCTGATTCCCGCGGCTCCTTTGGCGCCGCTGCGCGCATGACGGTGTGCGAGATTGCAAAGAAGTACAGCTGTGTACTGTGCGGTCCCGGTATGACGACATCTGCCGGCGCTATGCAGGTGGTTTCGGGCTTGCTCGAGCTTGATGTGCCGCTTATCTTGGACGCCGATGCACTCAACTGCCTTGCTAAGATTGCCATTGACGGTATTGATAGTAATCCCGAGATGTATCGTCGCGAGCAGCCGTTGGTTATGACGCCGCACTATCGTGAACTTTCGCGTCTGGTTGCCGGTGACGAGGTGAACGACCTTGGTACTGCGATTGCAGCCGCGCAGAAGGTTGTCTGGGCTGCAGGCTCTGACAATCTGGTGGTCATTGCCAAGGGGCCGACGACGGCTATCTGTGGCGTTGAGCGTGTGCTGCTGCCGCTCTCGGGTCCGGCTTCTCTGGCAACTGCCGGTTCGGGTGATGTTCTCGCGGGTATTTTGGCCGGCACGCTTGCCACCATGCGCGACGAGATGGATCGTTGGGAGTTGCTGTATTCGTACGCCGTCGCACTTCACAGCTACGCCGGTTTTGCCGCGGCGACGGAGTATGGTGAGAAGAGCGTTATCGCGACCGATCTTATTGACTTGATCGGTCCTGCCATGGAACTGGCGGCAAAGGATGCGCTCGAAGATCTGGGAATCATGGACGAAGGGTCGGATGACTAATCATGAATAAAGCCGATTTGACGCGCTGGTCCTGGGTTGAGATCGACCGCGGGGCGCTCCGTCGCAACACGAGGGCCTATAAGAACTTGTTGAATCCACGTCAGCGCCTGTGCTGCGTGGTCAAGGCTGATGCTTATGGCCATGGAGCTGTTGAGTGCGCCAAGATCATGTATTCGGCCGGTGCCGATATGTTTGCCGTGGCGACGGTTAACGAGGGCGTTGAGCTCCGACAGGGCGGGATTACGAAACCCATTCTCATCCTAAGCGAGCCGCCTATCGAGGCCATTCCGACGTTGCTCGAGTTTGATATCATGCCCTCGGTCTATACGTCTGACTTTGCTCTTGCGTATGGCGAATGTGCCGTCGCGGCGGGCAAGGTGGGCAAGTATCATCTCGCCATCGAGACGGGCATGAACCGCATCGGCGTACATTACACGCAGGTGCTCGACTTTGTCCGCGGTATTAATTTCCATCGCGGTATTCAGTGCGACGGCGTATTTACGCACTTCGCCACGGCCGATGAACCTTCGGGCTGGGACTACAAGCTGCAGTGTCAGCGCTTTACCGAGGCCGTTCAGGCCATTAAGGATGCGGGTTTTGAGTGCGGTATCGTGCACTGCGCCAACACGCCGTCTTCGATGCTCGACCCCTCGATGCATTTTGATATGATTCGCGCCGGCGTTGGCTTGTATGGCATGCAGCCGTGCGAGCTGAGTGGCCGCGTGATGCAGCTTGATCCCGTTATGAGCGTCCATGCGCGCGTGACGCGCGTGGCGCACCCTGCGATGGGTGAGGGCGTGGGCTACGGTTTTACCTACCGCGTACCGCGTACACGCGTTCAGATCTGCACGCTGCCGATCGGTTATGCCGACGGCCTATCGCGTACGCTTTCCAATCGTATGGATGTGCTGTATCGCGGCGAGCGTGTGCATCAGGTTGGCAATATCTGCATGGACCAGTTTATGGTCGCCATTCAGTCCAACCCGGCACACGAGATTCCCGAGGCCGAACATGGTGATGAGATGATTATTGTCGGCCGCGATGGCGATGCCGAGATCACTATGGACGAGATGGCCCGACTGCGCGGAACGATTAACTACGAGGTCGCCTGCGGCTTTGGCATGCGTCTCGACAAGGTCTACGTGTAGGAGCCGCTATGGGCGTCATGCACATCCCCGGCCATACCCATCAGGCACCACGTGAGGTCGCACTCGAGGAAATTGAGGCCGTTCTGGGCGATTGTCACCTCTGCCAGCTCTACCAGTCGCGTCACAATATCGTGTTTGGCGTGGGAAACCCCCGCGCTCGCGTGATGTTTATTGGTGAGGCGCCGGGCCGCAATGAGGATTTGCAGGGCGAGCCCTTTGTGGGGGCGGCAGGCGAGGACCTCAACGGCATTTTGTCGCTGGCGGGGCTCAAACGCGAAGACGTCTACATTGCCAACGTGCTTAAGTGCCGCCCGCCGGGAAACCGCAATCCGCGTCCCGAGGAAGTGCTGGCTTGCTCGCCGTTTTTGCGTGAGCAGATTCGAAGCATCTGGCCCGATATTATCGTGACGCTCGGCAACCCCGCGACACACTTTGTGCTTAAGACCGAGATTGGTATTACTAAGCTGCGCGGCAGGTTCCACCAGATGGGGCATTTTGTAGTAATGCCCACTTTTCATCCGGCAGCAGCGCTGCGCAATCCGGCGTGGCAGGAGCTGCTGGAGGAAGACTTTAAGATGCTGGGCGATTATCTGGAGCGACATCCCGCACCAGAGGACGCCTCGGAATAATAAGGAGCATATATGTCCCTGGAGCGCCTGGGGGTAGGTACTTACAAAACGACTTGCGCTGCCGATACGGAGTACTTTGGCGAGCTAATTGCACCGTGCCTTGAGGACGGCGATGTGCTCATCCTGACCGGTGGCCTGGGGGTGGGCAAAACTCACTTTACCAAGGGCGTCTCGCGCGGGCTGGGCGATGGGCATATGGTTACGAGCCCTACGTTTGCGCTCATGGCCGTTCACGATCAAGGTCGTATTCCGCTGTTTCACTTTGATCTATACCGCCTGGAGCATGCCTACGAGCTCGAGGATACGGGCATTTTCGATGTGCTGGGCTATGAGGGTGCTTGCCTGCTGGAATGGGGCGAACAATTCCAGGACGAGCTGACGGATGAGTATCTTTCGGTGACGCTCAAGCGTGATGAGGGCGACAGCGATGTGCGAACGATAACGCTTGAGGCGCACGGTGACCGCGCAATGGAGCTTTCCCATTTGATTGATAGGGCTGTACAAGATGAGCTTGCATAACGACAACGCGCTGGTGGTGGCGCTCGATACCTCGACCGACATGCTTGCCTGCGCGGCAAGCTGGATTGATGGGCAGACGGGCGAGACGAAGCTCGTGAGTGGCGACCACATGTGTCGCCGTCACGCCAACGTTGAGCTCGTGAATACCGTTGATGGCGTGCTGGCTCAAGCCGGTCTGGATCGCAGCGATGTTGGTTGCTATGTGGTCGGCCGCGGCCCGGGGTCCTTTACGGGTGTGCGCATCGGCATCTCCACTGCCAAGGGCCTCGCGCGTGGTGCCAATGTTCCGCTGCTGGGCGTGTCGACGCTCGACGCCTGCGCTTGGACGGCGTGGAAGGCTGGCGTGCGCGGCAAGCTTGGTATCTTGGCCGATGCTATGCGCGGTGAGGTATATCCGGCGCTGTATATGCTGGTCGATGAGGGTCCCGAGCGTCAATTTGAGCGCGAACACGTGGTCAAGGCCGCCGTTGCGCTCGATGAGTGGCGCCAAGCAGCGGACTGGGACCAGGTTCAGCTGACCGGTGACGGTCTCGTGCGCTATGGCAAGCTGCTGGGCGAGGACGAGACCGCCCGCTGCGTGGAGCGCGACCTGTGGTGGCCTTCGGGCGAGGGCTTGCTGCTCGCGCACGCTGCGGGTGACGGCGATCCGGCCCGCGTCTTGCCGATTTACACGCGCCTTTCGGATGCCGAGGAAAACGAGCGCAAGCGTCTTGGTCTTGCCGAGAGTGCGCAGAGCGAAATTACGGGTGTTGCCGATGAGCTCGCCGGTCGTCATCTGCAGTTCCGTCCCATGGGCGCGGCGGATGCCGAGGGCGCGAGCGCGCTGGAGGCTGCCTGCTTTGAAGGTGCCGGACACGAGGCGTGGACGCCGGGCATGTTCCTGTCCGAACTGGGCGAGGACGTCGCTGCGCCGCGTAGTTGGTGGGTGGCACACGACGACGGCAAGCTGCTGGGCCTTGCCGGCGGTATGGTCGTGGACGGTGATGTGCAGATTCTGGATGTCGCCGTCGACCCGGCACATCGCCGTGAGGGCATTGCCCGCAAGCTGCTGTCGCATGTGAGCTATGATGCCCAGATGCTCGGCTGCACCACGGCTTCGCTCGAGGTCGAGGACGGCAACGAGGGAGCGATCGCGCTTTATAACGCTCTGGGCTTTACCGAGGCAGGACGGCGCCGCGGCTACTATGGTGCCGGCAAGGATGCCATCGTCATGACGGCGCCGCTGCCCTTGGTGCTCCCGGTCGACAACGCTTCGCCCGAGCCGACGGCGGCTGAGCAGCGTGTATGGCCGCTGCCTGCGCCCGAGCGAACCGTTGAGGAGCGCGCTGAAATTGAGCGTCGTCGCCTAGTGCTCGCTATCGAGAGTTCCTGCGACGAGACGGCCGTGGCGATTATCGATGCGGATGGCAATATGCTGGCCAACCAGGTGTCGACACAGATTGATTTTCACGCCCGCTTTGGCGGCGTGGTGCCCGAGATCGCCTCGCGCAAGCACGTTGAGGTGATTGTGAGTGTCGTAGATGCGGCGCTCGAGGATGCCGCGGCATCGCTTGGCCTTGAGGGTGGGGCGATTGCGCCCAGCGAGCTTGCCGCCGTGGGCGTGACACAGGGTCCGGGCCTGGTGGGCGCCCTCGTGGTGGGCGTTGCCTTTGCCAAAGGCTTTGCCTACGCTGCCGGTAAGCCGCTCATATGCGTCAACCATCTGGAGGGGCACCTGTTTGCCAACCTGCTGGCGCAACCCGACCTCAAACCGCCGTTTATCTTCACGCTTGTCTCGGGTGGGCACACCATGCTCGTGCACGTGAAGGCGTGGGACGATTACGAGGTGCTCGGTGAGACGCTCGACGACGCCGTGGGCGAGGCCTTCGACAAGGTGGCCAAGGCGTTGGGCCTGGGCTATCCCGGTGGCCCCATCATTTCCAAGCTGGCCGAGACAGGCAACCCCAAGGCGATCGATTTTCCCCGCGCGCTTAACAGCAGGGGAGACTATCGTTTCTCGCTTTCGGGCCTCAAGACGGCGGTGACGCTCTACATCGAGCAAGAGACCAAAGCCGGGCGCACGATTCACCTGCCCGATCTGGCGGCTTCGTTTGAGGCGGCTGTCTTTGACGTGCAGTACAAGAAGGCCAAAAACGCATTGCACGCTACCGGATGTAAGGAATACTGCATCGGCGGCGGCGTCTCGGCCAACCCGCATCTGCGCGAGATGATGATCAAGAAGCTTGGACGTCAGGGGATTCGCGTAACGGTGCCGCCCTTGTCTGCCTGTACCGATAACGCAGCCATGATCGCGGAGGTCGCTCGCCGTAAATTCGACCGAGGTGAAATCTCGCCGTTCGACGTCGACGCCGATCCAAACATGACGCTGTAGCTGGTACGGCGCGGTCCCCGGACGGAGGGGCCGGATATAAGGTTTCCTGCTCTACAGTCCTGCGCAAGACGAAGGCCGCATTAAGTGGCCTTCTTTGCGTGCGGAACTCGCGATAAACCTTATATCCGGCCCCTCCGTCCGGGGACCTTTCTGTATCGATGCGGCTTCTGAGCCGGATTGGCGTCGACAACGTCCAACAAGGTTAACAAGCCAGCGTCGAATTTTCGGCGTTCTTTAGCTGAAAGAAAAAGTTGGTGTGCGGAGCTTTGCTCCGCATTTGGGATGGGAGCCCCTCGGGAGCGGGCGGGCGTATACAAGGTTTATCGCGAGTTCCGCACGAGCCGGAGAGCACTTAATGTGCTCTCCGTGCGAGCAGGACTGTAGAGCAGGAAACCTTGTATACGCCCGCCCGCTCCCGAGGGACATCTCTCATGCAAAAACTGTCGCTGGGTAAAGTCCGAGGTCAGTGGCGTTTTATACCGAGAAATCCAAAAAAGTTGAAAATTCATTACAAATTTGCGTTGACTTTAGGTAACTAAAGTTTCATACTCCTTTTCAACCACTGGGGGATGTGAACACGCACGGATCGTTCGCATCATGATTGAAGAGGATTTCTTAGACATGTTCACGCATCAGCTAAACATTATCAGCGTAGTAATTATCTGATGCGGGTTAGCACATACAGCTAGCCCGTACGATAACGGGCGGCTGATGAAGATGAGGGCCGTCGAGCGCAACCGACGGCCCTCATTTTTTATGTCTAGGAAGTTCTTTTTAGAGGAGGAAATGTAATGAACGGAGTTTTGCTCATGGTTGTGGCCGCGGCGGTGCTCGCCTGCGGCTATCTGGGCTACGGCCGCTGGCTGGCCAACAAGTGGGGCGTTGACAAAGAGGCCCTCACGCCGGCCAAGCGCATGAAGGACGGCAACAGCTTCTCGCCCGTCTCCGCCTTCACTGCGTTTTCGCACCAGTTCAGCTCGATCTGCGGTGCTGGCCCTGTCACGGGTACGATCGTCGCCATGGCCTTTGGCTGGCTGCCCGTCGTGCTCTGGGTCCTCGTCGGCGGCATCTTCTTTGGCGCCGTCCACGACTTTGGTGCCCTGTACGCTTCGATGAAGAACAACGGCAAGTCACTCGCTCAGCTCATCGAGAAGTATATCGGCAAGACCGGCCGTCGCCTGTTCCTGCTGTTCTGCTGGCTGTTCTGCATCATCGTCATCGCCGCCTTTACCGACATGGTCTGCAAGACGTTCATGTTCACCCCGGCCGTTGACGCTTCTGGTGCTGCTACCGGTGCCATCGACTTCACCAAGTCCTATGCCGCCGGCTGCGCTGGTACCATCTCCATCCTGTTCACCTTCGTCGCTATCGCCTTTGGTTGGGCCCAGAAGAAGTTCAACCTCACCGGCGCTGCCGAGTTCGTCACCGGCGTGGTCCTCATGGTTCTCATGTTCGCCGTCGGTATGCAGTTTCCGGTCTACCTGGATAAGTTCCAGTGGTTCGCCGTCGTCATGGTCTACCTGGTCTTCGCTGGCGCTATGCCCATCCAGATGCTCAAGACCCCGCGTGACTACCTCACTTCCATCATGATGATCGTCATGATCGTCTGCGCTGTCCTCGGCATCGTCGTCCTGGGCGTCAACGGTCAGGCCACTATCACCGCTCCGGTCTTCACCGGCTTCTCCACTGCCTCCGGCATGATGTTCCCGGTCCTGTTCGTCTCCGTCGCTTGCGGTGCTCTCTCCGGTTTCCACAGCCTCGTTTCTTCCGGCACCTCTTCCAAGCAGGTCGAGAAGGAGCAGGACGCCGTCAAGGTCGGTTACGGCGCAATGATCGTCGAGTCCTTCGTCGGCATCCTTGCCATCATCGTTGCCGGCATCATGTTCTCCGATATGAACACCGCCGGTACCGGCGCCCTCAACGCCGGTGTCGCTTCCACCCCGTTCCAGATCTTCGCCGCTGGCATCTCCCGCGGTATGCAGGCCTTCGGTGTTGACGGCACGCTCGCTACCGTCTTCATGACCATGAATGTTTCCGCTCTGGCCCTGACCTCGCTCGACGCCGTCGCCCGCATCGCCCGCACCTCGTTCTCCGAGTTCTTTGCCCAGACCAACGACGCCCTGGCCATCGAGTCCAAGGCCGGCTACATGAAGGTCCTCGGCAACCCCTGGTTCGCCACGGTCGTCACCCTGCTTCCCGGTCTCGCCCTCGCTTTTGGTGGCTATGCCAACATCTGGCCGCTCTTTGGTGCTTCCAACCAGCTGCTCGGCGGCATGACCATGATCACCCTCGCCGTGTTCTGCAAGTGCACCGGCCGCAAGGGTTGGATGCTCTACGTGCCCGTCGTCTTCCTGCTCTGCTGCACCTTCACCTCGCTGGTCCAGAGCGCCATGGGCTGCATGACCGCCGTCCAGGCCTACGGTTTCTTCGGTACCATCCCGGCTACCGCCACCACGGCCGCCGTCTCCGTCGCCGCCACCAAGGGCCTGCAGCTCGTCTTTGCCGTCCTGCTGATGGTCCTGGGCCTCATCGTCGCCGTCAACTGCCTCAAGGAGTTCTTCGGCAAGGAGGCTGGCTCCATGCCTGATGAGGAGCCCGAGTGGTCCGATATGGGCAAGGCCGAGTACGGTCGCGCCGCTGCCGCCGAGGCTCCTGCCGACGCCGAGGCCGTCAAGGCCTAGTCGGTCGGACGGGTTGAATCTCTCATCCATATGACTCGGAAAGACCGGGTCCGCAACGACGCGGACTCGGTCTTTTTTTCATGCGAAAGCGGGTGACGCTCGAGTGTTCTCGCAGATGTTTTGCGTGGATAAGGGCGTGCGTTGTACCATATAGACGTATATGTGTACATATGAAAGGGGCCCCGTGGCCAAGACGGTATATTCCGATAATCAAAACAATGTCGATGCTTTGGCTGAGCGCCTGAGCAGCCAGACGTCGCTTTCTGCCGAGCGCGCCAAGCTGGTTGCCTACGACCTGCTCTGCCGCAAGGCGCTCAAGATTAAGTCGAGTGCGCTGGCGCAGATTTTCCGCTCCGTCGATAAGGAGTGCGACACCAAGGCGATGCGCGATGAGCTTATCGCGGCAAAGATCGTGACCAAGATCGAGGGTAGCGGCATTAACGGGCGCCCGGCGTTCTATACCATCAATGCCGAGATCCGCGATGCCCAAGAGCAGCCTGCCGAGTCCGTCGAGGGTTTTGTCGTCGAGGATTCCGCTGACGTGCCTGCTGTGGAAGAAGCTGCTCCGCGTGAGCATGTCGATACCGATGAGTTGCTCGATGAGAACGTCGTGCGTGCCTTTACGGCCAAGGCAGGACGCGGCGGTTTTGGCGGGGGTGGCAAGCGCGATGCGCAGCGCCGCGCCCAGCAGGAGCGCTTCCGTCGCGCCGTTGCTCAAAAGGGTGAGACGGATGCTGAGGCCGTCGAGGAAAAGCCCGTCGGGATGCAGGAGCCGACTCTCGCTCAAGAGCATGCTGAGATCCAGGAGCCCAAGCGTCGCCGCGGTGCCCACTTTAAGGCCGAGCAGCGAGGTGCCGCATGCGAGGTCCAGGATTCCGTCGAGGCTGCTGACGCGTCCGATGAACCGGCCAAGAAGGCTCCGGGTTCATGCCGTCCCGGACGTGGTTTTGAGGGGCGCGCGTATCCCGTAAGGCGTCAGGAGAAGAGCGAACCGGCTTCGACCACTCAGGGCGAGAAGGACGAGAAGGCCGTTGAGCCGGTGGCTCGCGAGCAAAAGCCTGTTGAGCCGCAGCTTGAGGTTGATGCCGAGGCCAAGGGCCAGCAGCCTACTGATGAGCAGACGGAGCAGGGCGCGTCGAGCAAGCCTCGCCGCCGTCGCCATCGTGGGGGCCGCAGTTCCCATGCCGAGACTGCAACCGAGAAGACCACGCCGCAGAACGAGGATGCGAAGGCCGAGGTTTCTTCGGGGCAGCCTAAGCGCCAGTCAGCGAAGGAGAGCAAGTCCGATCGTCCGCAGAAGCAGGCGTCTATGCCGAAGCGCGAGCGCAATCCCCAAGGCGATTCTAAGCGCAAGTCTCAGAAGAAGCCGGAGTCTGCCGCAGTAGATACTGCTGCCCAGCAGCCCGAGTCGGCCGCCCACGGCGAGGTCTCGGCGCTTGCCCTTGCCCGCGTTTTAGGCAGGCAGCTGTTCAAGGTTGTCCCCACGCCTATGGCGCTCTCCAAGATCAAGGAGCAGCAGACACAGATCGTAAAGGTCGAGGGCAAGGACGGCAAAAAGGCTCCGCAGCGCACTCAGCACAACGAGATGTCCAACCGCAAGATTGCCGAGGAAATCGCAATCATCCAGGCTTGGATCGAGCAGAACCGAGGTGCCGATACGCCGGTTGCCTCGCGCCGTCAGCGTGCCTACCAGATCTTTAACGACGAGAAGGCTTTTGACGGCAAGCACGGTGAGCGCCTGATCAGGCGTATGACCGAAAAGGGCATCAGCATGCAGGCGATCAAGGTCGCCCCCAATCGCCCCGTGCATTTTACGGGCTTCTTTACGCTGGGCGCCGACAAGCCGTTCATTATGGTCGAGAACCTGGACACCTACGACGAGATCGTCAAGCTGCTGCGTGGCCGCAAGCACGCCAAGCTCTTTGGCATCAAGGTGGGCGGCGTGATTTTTGGCGGCGGCTGCAAAGCGAGCGTCTCGCACGCACTGGACGATTATCTGGCCGAGATTGGCTATCGCTTTAACTACGTCTACTACGTAGGCGATATCGATCGCGAGGGCGCGCGCATTGTCGAGCAGACTCGCAATGCCAATGTGGTTGAGATTCGCCTGCATGCCGGCATGTACCGCGCCATGCTCGCCGAGCATAAGCGTCGCGTGAAGGCCGGCGGCGAGTGCGAGCCCGCGGCTGCCAACCAGGGCGTGCCGCAGAACCTGGCGGCGACGATCAAGGATCTGCCCATGGTTACGCGCGTGCAGTTCCGCAACGTGCTGCGCGAGGGCGGGCGCATTCCGCAGGAGATTCTGATGACCGCCGACTATCGGGATGGCGACTCGGGAAGCTTCGACCGCATGCTCAACAACTAGGGCGTTCGGCCCCGGGAGAGCGGGGACACCGGCTTAGGTTTCCTGCTCTACAGTCCTGCTCACGACGGAGGCCACATTAAGTGGCCTCCTGTTCGTGCGGAACTCGCGATAAACCTAAGCCGGTGTCCCCGCTCTCCCGGGGCCTGCGGCTACTTGGTTGTCGCATGCGGCTCGCTTTTCGGAACAGGGCTGATAATTCTAGATGCAAGGCGCTTTTGGTCGTTATGGGCCTGGGGCGTCTGTCTTATATAGGTAGATTCCTTGCGGGTTCGAATTCCTCCGCTTGCCCACAAGAAAGCGCTCCAGGTTCATAAGGGCCTGGAGCGCTGTGTTCTTAAGGGCTGGGACGGAGGGATTCGAACCCCCAACAGCCGGCACCAAAAACCGGAGTTCTACCGTTGAACTACGTCCCAATGTGCGGTGTTGCCCAAAAGCAACTCGTTTAGTTTACCTAATCTGCGAGGGCATCGCAAACACCATCGAGCAGGCGTACGGCGAGTGTCTGCGCGTCGCTGGCCGTGAAAGTGCCGTTGTAGCGCGTCATGCCCGTGAGCTCAATGCGAATGCGAGCTGGCTTCTGCTGCGCGGCGACATTGGCGGTGCGGATGCGCTGGGCCAGGTTGTGGCACTCGGCGAGGGCGATTGTGGCGCGCGGCGCTGCATCTGCGGGCAGCTCATCGCTTGCGATCTCGAGCACCAGGTCAACGTCGGTTGGGACCTCGGAGTCGCAGAGCATCATGCCGCTGTTGTCGGTCGTTGCCGTGGCGATATTCCACATGCGCGACGCAACGCTGCGTGCGATGGGGTCCTCGCCGATAACGGCAATCTGGAAGCGCTCGAGCACGTTGGCGGCGCGAGCAAAACCGATACGGGACTCGGCTTCGGTGACCGAGGGCTTGCCCTCCCACACATGGTGCAGGCGGTTGATGTAGGCGTAGGTGTCCTGGAAGGCCATGCCGTCGGCAAACAGGCCGACATTTTCCTGGAACTGCTGCAGGGCGGCCTCGGTATGCGGACCAAAGTAGCCGTCGTCTTCGCCACAGGCAAAGCCCAAAACGTTGAGAGCGCGCTGCAGGGCCTGCACATCGGCGCCATGGAAATTGGGCATGCGCAGATAGAGAGTGCGGTCGCCCAGCTTATACGAAGCGTCTACAAGGGCGCTCCAGCAGGGGATATCGACGGCATGACCGGCAGCAAGGCCGCTGTCGAGCCTGAAGGTGCTGACGGCCTGCTCAGTGGTGGCTCCAAAGTACTTGTCGGTGACTTCGGCGGCATCAATCGTGTAGCCGAGCTGCAGGAGACGAGACTGCACGTCCTCGACGGCTGCTCCTTGCATGCCCGTTGTAATAGGTTCCATGAACGAACCCCTTTCGGCGTACCATTCGTACTATTTGAGCGTCTGTCGGATAGACAACGCAAAGGGATGCATAAACATGCACTCAACAGTGTAGCAAGTTGTGCCTAAATACGCTGCTGACAGGTTTTATAACCCCCGTTAGTTAAGACGCTCCACAAAGAAATCTGCCATGGAGAGGAACAGCTCGCGTGCGTGCGGATCAAGCTCAACGTTCTCGATGGCCGCTTTGGCCTTAGCGGTCAGGTCGAGCGCGTAAGTGTGGGCGTAATCGATGGAGTCGGTCTCCTGGAAGATCTCCACGGCGCGTGCGAGCTGCGCGGGATCATCGGTGCCCGAGGAAAGAATCGCCTCGACCTCGTCGTGGTGGCGCTCATCAGAGAGGGCGTGTACGGCGACAAGCGTGCGCTTGCCCTCGGTGATGTCGGTGCGGAAGTCCTTGTTGGCGGCTTCCTTAGTGCCGACAAGGTTGAGCAGGTCGTCCTGAATCTGAAAGGCAAGGCCTGTGTGCAGGCCAAAGGCGCGCAGCGCTTCGATTTGCTCATCGCTGCCGCCGCCGATAATGGCTCCGGCGGCAAGCGGCGTGGCTCCGCTGTAAAACGCGGTCTTGTGCGTCGCCATGTCCAGGTAGTCATCAACCGAGATATCAAAGCGCCCGTCACGGACCCAACCCAGGTCGAGCGCTTGACCCTCGATGGTGCGGACGATCATCTCGGTAAGCTCGTGGAGCACGCGCAGCTTCACGTCGGACTCCAGCGTGGGGTCGTCGAGAACCGTCTTGGTGACCATAGTGAGCGCCAGGTCGCCGCAATTGATGGCAAGGCCCGTGCCCTCGGTAAGGTGCATGCAGGGCTTGCCTCGACGAAGCTGTCCGTTGTCGGCGATGTCGTCGTGGATCAGCGCGCCCGACTGGAAATGCTCGATGGCTGCCGCGGCGCTGCGGGCGCTCTCAAAGCTACCGCCCACTGCGGTTGCGGCGAGCATACAGATAAGCGGGCGGTGGCGCTTGCCGGCGTTGGCCGTAAAAGCCGAGAGCGGCGCATACAGGTAGCGCTCGATATCGGCAGAGGTCGCCTGTCCGTCAAAGAACGTGGCCAGATAGTCGTTAATCTGGTCAAAGTGCTGGGCTAAAAAGCTGGTAAACGGACTGGACACGGGTTCTCGCATTCTTTCTGAGGTTGCGTTGATGCAATATGCAGACAACATATTGCCACATTAGGGCGTTTGGCGCGGCAGTTTTGGCGATTTGGGACAACGGGCGTGCGTTTGATGGAGCGCGCCTAAATCAGCCCAAAATGCTCGAGCGCCGCAACGACACCGTCGTGATCGACGGTGTCGGTCACGTAATCGGCCTTATCCTTGAGATAGTCCGGCGCATTGCCCATGGCGATACCGATATCGACGGCGTTCATCAGCGAGACGTCATTGCTGGCGTCGCCAATGCCGTATACGGTTCCGTGGTGGGGATCGAGGGCGTCGAGTACAGACTGGATGCCCCCGCGCTTCGTGCATTCGCGGGGCGAGATTTCGGTTACCTCGAGTTCGAGCTCGTTAAAGCACAGTAGCGGCTCAAGTGCCTTATCTTGAGCGATGTGGTTGGCGAGTGATGTAGACATCAAGATCTTGTAGACACTGTAATGTTGCAGCTGCGTGACTGCGTCGCCCAGGGTGCGCGCGTATCCGGGAGCATCGGGCGCATCGGCACTCATGCGCACGACGCCGTTGAGGCCCTCAAAGCGGATGACCTCGCCCGATTGCTCAAGATAGGGGGCAAGATGCTGCAGCATGCTGGGTGTCATCGACAGATCGCGAATTGCGTGTCCGTCGATCTCGGCGTAACCGCCCGCAAGACAGACGATGCCGGTCCAGGGCAGCTCAAGAAGTTTGGGGTGGATGCAGCTGAGGGTGCGCCCTGTGCAGATGAAGGCCATGTTGCCGTTGGCGACAAACTCGCGGATTGCCTGCGAAACCGCCTCGTTGGGATAGGGGGAGAGGTCCCGCTCGTCTTCGGGAAGGTCTTGGGCGAGCCTGGGGTCTTGCCAGGCGAGCGTTCCGTCGATATCGAAGAAGCAAATATCGCCGCGCTTATGGGCTGCGCTGGCGGCAGGGGAGGCCGAGGCGGTGGGCACAAATCCCGGCTCGAGGCCCATGATCTGGTCAAAATGCTCTTTAACGCGGGGAACGGAGATGCCGATGATCACCTGGGCGGTCTTGCCCGTAATGATGAGGCCCTTGGCGCCCGCCGCGACAAACGCCGCGTTATCTGCAACGATGGAAGGGTCTGCGACCTCGACGCGCAGGCGCGTGGCGCAGTTGGTTGCGCCCACAATATTGCCAACGCCACCTAAAAGCTGAATTGCCCGCTCAGCGAGGACGTGATCTTGATCGGATCGACTATTGACCTCGTCATTGGGAGATTGCTCTTTGGCAAAGCCGCTTCCCGTTAAATGATCGATTGCCGCGCGATTGGCGACATGATCCTCGCGGCCCGGTGTCTTAAGGTCATAGATCAAGATGAGTGCTCGAAAACTAACAAAAAAGATGAGGCTAAAGGCAAGGCCGATACCGAGTGCCAAAAGATAGGCACCGGCATGCGTGCGCATGAGCGGAATAAAGTTGAAGGCTGCCATCTCCATGAGGCCGCCCGAGAAGATGCCGACGATGCCAAAGAGATTCATGGTTGTGGCAAGGCAAGACGATAAGACGACGTAGAGAAAAAAGAGCCCGGGGTGGGTGAACATAAAGAGAAACTCGAGTGGCTCGGTAACGCCGCAAACCACCGAGGCGATGATGGCGGGAACAAGGATGACCCTGAGGCCGGCGCGGCGCTCTGGTTTTGCGGTGGAGTAGAACGCGGCTGCGATGGCGGGAAGGCCAAAGAGCTTGACCCAGCCGGTGGCGGTAAAACCGGCCCACGGCGCAAGTTCATTAAGGGGGCGCGTGCTATGGGAGAGGATGGGGAGCAAGCTGCTCCACGTGGCGTAGATGCCGTCGTTAATGACCAGGTTGTCGTAGTAGATCGGCATGTAGAGCAGGTGGTGCAGCCCCATGGGCTCGAGCGCTCGCTCCAAAAGCACAAAGATGCCCACGCCAAAGGGGCCGACGCTCGTAAGTGCATGGCGCAGCGTTTCGGTCACAGCGTATACGAAGGGCACGATGGCGGCCGAGATGGCGGCAAGGGCGAACACGGCAAAAAAGCTGATGAGGTAGACCAGCGAGGAGCCCGAGAAGGTACCGAGCCAATCGGGAACCTTGGCATCGTAGAAGCGGTCATGGATGGCGACGACGGTTGCCGACACCGCCAGCGGGCCGATAATGCCGGTGTCGAGCGTCTTGATGCCGTCGATGATGGTGATGCCGCTGGCGGAGGTCAAAGACGACGGGTACTTAAGTCCAAGATTGTCTTCGCTCAGCTTAATGATTTCGCTCAAAAAGAAGCAATAGGCAAAATAGGCGACGAGAGCCTCGAGGCAGCAACGAGCCGGTTGTTTTTGGGCAAGGCCGATGGGCAGCGCTACGGCAAAAAGGAGCGGGAGGCGTTTAAAGACCGTCCACGAGCCGCGTTGGATGATGGTCCAAAAAGCGTACCAAGGGGTTCCGTATACGGCGAGATCGCCGACGATGTCCGCAGTCGTTGCGAGAGCGGAGACGCCGACCATGAGGCCTGATATAGAAAACAGCATGGCGGGCGCGAACATTGCCCCGCCAAAGCGTTGGATTTTTTGCAGCATGTTCTGCCTTCCGAATATCGAGGCGCGTTGCGCGTGGGGAAACGTTTAAACAATGGATTCATTGTAGAGGACCGGACGATTGCCGTACCGGCAGTTTTGAGCGAAACCGATTTGGGCATGACAGAAACCGTCAACGGTTAAATCCTGTCGCTTTACCGATATTCAGTTTAAACAACTTTAAGAAATGCTATCGTGCCTAGCCGGTAATGAACAATGTAGAGGTGAAACAATGCCAAAAGCGATATACGAAGGAATCTACCGAGAAATACGCTCGCGCATCATTAATGGGACCTATGCGTTTCAGGAGATGCTGCCAACCGAAGCCGAACTGACCGCGGAATTTGGCTGCACGCGCAATACCGTCCGCCGCGCTTTGAGCATGCTGGCCGACGGGATGTTTGTGCAGCCCATACACGGCAAGGGCGTGCGCGTTATTTGGCTTAAGGGCGAAACCGACATGTTGGGCGCACTCGAAGAGGTTGAGTCGTTTGGCGAGTTTGCAAAGCGCAACAATGCCGTTGCATCGACGGACGTTAAGTCTTTTGAACATCTGGTCTGCACCGAGCAGCTCTCTCGTCGCCTGGGCTTTAGGGTGGGCGAGGAGCTTATTCGCGTAGTGCGTGTCCGAAGCCTCAACGGCAACGCGCGCCAAGTGGACCATGGCTATTTTTTGGCGTCGATCGCCAAGGGCCTGACCCCCGAGATCGCGGCAGATTCTATTTACGGCTATCTGGAGCACAAGCGCGGTGTCAAAGTGATGGCGAGCCGTCGTACGGTGAGTGTCGAGCTCGCCAACGATGAAGACTGCAGCTATCTTGACCTCGGCAAATACAACTGCGTTGCCGTCATGGAGAGTCAGTCGTACACCTCGGATGGCATCTTGTTTGAGGTGACGCACACTCGCACACACCCCGAGATCTTCCATTACCGCGTCAATTCCAAGCGATAGCCGGCTAGCTCGCAGCCTGACGAGACTCATGCCCTCAAAGAGAAAACGCCCGGTCAAACCGACGACGCATCGGCTTGACCGGGCGTTTTCTCTGCATTCGATAACAAATAATTGTTTATACAAAACTTGTCAAGTATCAAGTTGAAATTACCGTTCACCGAAGTTTTTCTACCGCTCTAGTAATACTTGTTCAAACAACTAGCCAAATAGCGTATCGTACAAATCAGCAAAAGGGGCAAAGTCCCCGAGCCAATCTCCGAAGGCGGCGGCAAAGGGTGCCGCCACGGTGTGAAAGGGTGGATTGTAATGAAGAACGAAATGAGCAGAAGGCAGTTCCTGGGCTTTGCTGGTTCCGCGGCTGCGGTTCTTGGTCTGGGTCTCGTGGGCTGCGGTGGTTCTGCCGGCTCCGGCTCCTCTGCTTCTGGTGACGCTGCCGAGGTCTACTTCCTCCAATTCAAGCCCGAGGTCGACAAGGAGTGGAAGGAGATCGCCAAGGCCTATAAGAAGGAGAAGGGCGTCGAGGTCAAGATCGTGACCGCTGCCTCCAACACCTACGAGGAGAAGCTCAAGTCCGAGATGTCCAAGAGCTCCGCTCCGACCCTGTTCCAGGTCAACGGCCCCACCGGCCTTAAGAACTGGAAGGATTACTGCGCCGACCTGTCCGATACCAAGCTCCGCGGTGAGCTCATTGACGACTCCCTGGCTCTGCAGTCCGATGGCAAGGATCTGGGTATCGACTGGGTCCAGGAGAGCTACGGCATCATCTACAACAAGCAGCTGCTCGAGAAGGCTGGCTACAAGGCCGAGGACATCAACTCCTTCGACAAGCTGAAGGCTTGTGCCGACGACATCCAGGCCCGCAAGGACGAGCTTGGCATTGAGGGTGCCTTCACTTCTGCTGGCATGGATGACTCCTCCAGCTGGCGCTACACCACCCACCTCGCCAACCTCCCGCTCTACTACGAGTTCGAGAAGGAGCACAACCAGGAGGACGACGAGATCAAGGGCGAGTATCTCGACAACTTCAAGCAGATTTTCGACCTGTACATCACCGACTCCACCTGCGATCCTTCGCAGCTTGCCTCCAAGACCGGCGACGACGCCACCAACGAGTTCGCAACCGGCAAGGCCGTCTTCTATCAGAACGGCTCCTGGGCCTACTCTGACCTCGTCAAGGCCGGCATGACCGACGATCAGATTGGCATGATGCCCATCTACATCGGTGTCGACGGCGAGGAGAACCAGGGCCTGTGCTCCGGCGGCGAGAACTACTGGTGCGTCAGCTCCCAGGCTTCCGAGGATGCCCAGAAGGCCACCGAGGACTTCATGTATTGGTGCGTCACTTCTGACACCGCCACCAGCATCATCGCTGACAAGATGGGTCTGACTGCCCCGTTCAAGAGCGCCAAGGAAACCACCAATGTCTTCTCGCAGCAGGCCGTCGCCATGGCCAAGGACGGCAAGAAGACCGTCGCTTGGGACTTCGTCTACATCCCCTCTGAGGAGTGGAAGAAGAACCTCAAGCAGGCTCTGATCGCCTATGCTGCCGACAACAGCAAGTGGGACGGCGTCAAGAACGCCTTCGTCGATGGCTGGAAGACCGAGAAGGCTGCTTCCGAGTAAGTAGTTGCTGCCCAAGCTATCTGATTAGCGACAGGGGGCGGGCAGACGTTGGTTTGCCCGCCCCCTGCATATTGAAAGGACCCTTCTATGGGCAAAGCACTCAAGCGCTGGTGGCCGCTCTTTATGCTGCCCACGTGCCTGGCGTTTATGATCGGGTTCGTGATCCCCTTTATCCAGGGCTTCTATCTCTCGTTCTGCCAGTTTATTACCATCAACAATACGCACTTTGTCGGTATCGAGAACTACGTGCGCGCACTGTCCGATCCGCAGTTTGCCACGTCGTTCTTCTTTACCGTGGCGTTTGCCTTCCTGTCGACGGTGCTCATCAACGTGATCGCCCTCGCCATTGCGCAGGCGCTCACCCGCAAAGCGCTCAAGGGCACCAATATCTTCCGTACGATCTTCTTTATGCCTAATCTGATCGGCGGCATCGTGCTGGGCTACATCTGGCAGATTCTGATCAACTGCCTACTCTCCAACGTGGGCGCCCAGCTCATTGCCCTTAACTCTGCTGCTGGCTTCTGGGGCCTTATCATCCTGACCCTGTGGCAGCAGGTCGGCTACATGATGATCATCTACATCGCTGGTCTGCAGTCCATTCCGTCCGACTACATCGAGGCCGCCAAGGTCGACGGCGCTACGGCATGGCAGACGTTTTGGAAGGTTAAGATCCCTAACCTGATGCCGACCATCACCATCTGCCTGTTCCTGTCCATCACCAACGGCTTTAAGCTGTTCGACCAGAACCTCGCCCTTACCGGCGGCGCCCCCGCGCACTCCACCGAGATGCTCGCCCTGAACATCTACAACACGTTCTATTCGCGTGCCGGTATTGCATGGCAGGGCATCGGTCAGGCCAAGGCGGTTATCTTCTGCATCTTGGTTGTTGCTATTTCCATGATCCAGCTTAAGGCCACGAGGTCCAAGGAGGTGCAGCAGTAATGAAACGCGATAAGGTTATCAACCGCGCGCTCTCGATTTTCTTTACGATCCTGTCGCTCGCGTGGATCTACCCCGTGTTCATGATCGCGCTCAATTCCTTTAAAAAGGCAACTGCAATCAGCACCACCACGGCATTCGATCTGCTCACGCCCGAGACGTTCAACGGCCTCGCAAACTACATGCATGCCCTTAACGAGCAGGGCTTTGCCTCGGCATTTATGTACTCGCTCATCATCACGGTCACGTCGGTCGTGCTGATTCTGGTGTGCTGCTCCATGTGTGCTTGGTACGTAGTGCGCGTCAACAGCAAGATCTCGAACTTCTTCTATTACCTGTTCGTCTTCTCGATGGTCGTGCCCTTCCAGATGCTCATGTTCACGCTGTCCAATTTGGCGGACCGCATCGGCTTCAACACGCCGTTCAACATCTGCTTTATCTACCTCGGCTTTGGCGCGGGCCTGGCGGTCTTTATGTTCGCCGGCTTTGTAAAGAACATCCCACTCGAGATCGAGGAGGCGGCCATGATCGACGGCTGCAACCCGGTCCAGGTGTTCTTTAAGATCGTCCTTCCCATCATGAAGCCCACCTATCTTTCGGTCGGCATTCTCGAGACCATGTGGGTCTGGAACGACTACCTGCTGCCCTACCTTACGCTCGACTCCACCAAGTACAAGACCATTCCTATCTTGATCCAGTACTTCCGCGGCGGCTACGGCCACGTCGAGCTCGGCCCCATGATGGCTTGCATCATGATGGTCGTTGTCCCCATCGTCGTCATGTACATCCTCTGCCAGAAGTACATCATCGACGGCGTGGTGGCAGGTGCCGTCAAGGGCTGATGCCGTAACTGTTTTGCAAGTTTCTGCGGCGCCCTCAACATGGTGCCGCATATCGAAAGGTAAAGACATGGCCGAGATCGTTCTCAAACATGTTCAGAAGGTGTATCCCAACACCGAGTCCAAAAAGAAGGGCTTCTTTGGCAAAAAGAAGAAGACCGAGGAGAAGAAGCACAACCTCAAGGTTACCGAGGATGGCGTGCTCGCTGTTGAGGACTTTAACCTCACCGTTCACGACCAGGAGTTCGTCGTCCTCGTTGGCCCGTCTGGCTGCGGTAAGTCCACGACGATGCGCATGGTTGCTGGCCTGGAGGACATCACCTCGGGTGACGTGTTCATCGACGGCAAGCGCGTCAACGACGTCGCTCCCAAGGACCGCGACATCGCCATGGTGTTCCAGAGCTACGCTCTGTACCCCAACATGACGGTGTACGAGAACATGGCGTTTACGCTTGAGCTCAAGAAGGTCCCCAAGGACGAGATCGACCGTAAGGTTCGCTCCGCTGCCGAGATCTTGGGTATCACCGAGTACCTCGACCGTAAGCCCAAGGCGCTTTCGGGCGGCCAGCGTCAGCGTGTCGCCATCGGCCGCGCCATCGTGCGTGACCCCAAGGTCTTCCTGATGGACGAGCCGCTGTCCAACCTGGACGCCAAGCTGCGTAACCAGATGCGTGCCGAGCTCATCAAGCTGCGCCACGAGATCAAGGGCACGTTCATCTACGTCACCCACGACCAGACCGAGGCCATGACCCTCGGCGATCGCATTGTGGTCATGAAGGACGGCGTCGTCCAGCAGATCGCCACCCCGCAGGAGGTCTTCAACCATCCCGCGAACATCTTCGTCGCCGGCTTCATCGGCGTGCCGCAGATGAACTTCTTCGATGCCCAGCTGGTGCGCTCGGGCGACGGCTTTACCGTCAAGACCGACGACATGAATGTCGCGCTGGCCCCCGAGACCTGCGCTCAGCTCGCCCTTAATTGGGACGGCGGCGACGTGAAGGAGATCACGGCCGGCGTACGTCCCGAGCAGATTCTGCTTGCCGAAAAGGGCGAGGAGGGTGCGCTTCAGGGCACCATCGAGGTCACCGAGCTCATGGGTTCGACCGAGCACGTTCATGTGATGTCTCCCGACGGCCAGTTTGTCCTGATCATCCCTGTCGTCGATATTGAGGCCAAGGGTGCGCTCAAGGCGGGCGACCCCATTTGGTTCAAGTTCGAGAAGAACGCGACCCATCTCTTCGATAAGGTGTCTGGCAAGAACCTTATCTAGGCCCGATCCAATCAGGCCCTCCTTTTGGGCGACTGCGGCTTTGCCATCCTTTTGCCGTGGTCACATATAAGGCTCCCCTCCCGTCCACTGGGCGAGAGGGGAGCCTTTCTTTGTGTTGGGCTGTCTATCTGTCAGTTTGTCTTGATCTGTAACAGGAGGAGGGCCAAATTGGGCCTAGATGTTACAGATTTAGACAGCGTCGAGCTGCCTGTCCTTTCATCTCGATCTGTAACACGGGAGGCTGATTTCGGCAGCTACCTGTTACAGAACGAGATTGTTTGGTCGAGACAAATCACGGGCCGGCGTATGGGCACAAAAAACGGAGCCGCGTTGCCGCGACTCCGTTTTCAAGAGGATGGGTAAGGGAAGCGAATTAGCTCAGGTGCCAGATCTCGTCGTTGTACTGGGAGATCGTGCGGTCGGACGAGAAGGTGCCGGCGTTGGCGATGTTGATCAGCGCCTTGCGCATCCAAGCGCCCTGGTCCTCGTAGTCTGCCAGCACGCGCTCCTTGGTCTGGATGTACTCCTCAATGTCGAGCAGGGCCATAAACCAGTCCTTGCCTTTGATGTCGTCGTGCAGACGCTGCAGGCGCTCGGCGTTGCCGGTCGCCATAAAGGCGGGGTTGGTGATGAAGTCCACCAGCAGCTTGATGCCGGGCTTGCGATAGAGCGCGCCGGCGTTATAGCTGCCATTGGCGTAGAGCTGCTCGACCTGCTTGGAAGAGGCACCAAAGGTGTAGATGTTCTCGTCGCCCACGAGCTCGGCAATCTCCACGTTGGCGCCGTCGAGTGTGCACAGGGTCAAAGCGCCGTTGAGCATGAACTTCATGTTAGAGGTGCCGCTCGCCTCCTTGGAGGCCAAGCTGATCTGCTCGGAGATATCGGCGGCGGGGATCACACGCTCAGCAGCGGTGACGTTGTAGTTCTCGATCATGACAACCTGCAGGTAGGGGGCCACGTCGGGGTCGTTGGCGATCCACTGCGACAGCGTCAGAATCAGATGGATGATGTCCTGGGCGATGGTGTAGGCAGGTGCTGCCTTGCCGCCAAAGATGATGGTGACGGGATGCTTAGGTCTGTTGCCGTTCTTGATGTCGAGATACTTCCAGATGATGTAGAGCGCGAGCATCTGCTGGCGCTTGTACTCGTGGATGCGCTTGACCTGGACGTCGATGATGGCGTTGGAGGGAATGGTCACGCCCTGCTCGAGCGCCATGAACTGGCGCATGATGGTCTTGGCTTCGGCCTTGGTGGCGGCCAGGCGCTCAAGAACATCCTTGTCGTTAGCGAATTCGGCGAGCTTGCTCAGATCGCCGGTGCTGCGCCAATCGGTGCCGATCACATCGTCGAGCAGGCTGGCGAGCGCGGGGTTGGCGCCATGGATCCAACGGCGGAAGGTGATGCCGTTGGTCTTGTTGGAGAACTTCTCGGGATAGATCTCGTAGAACGGGTGAAGCTCGGTGTCCTCCAGAATCTTGGTGTGGAGTGCGGCGACGCCATTGATGGAGAAGCCAAAGTGAATGTCCATGTGGGCCATGTGGACGGTGTCGTGCTCGTCGATGATGGCGACGCGCGGATCATCGTGCTCGGCCTTGGCAACCTCGTCGAGCTTGACGATGATGTCGGCGATGGCGGGCGAGACCTTCTGCAGGCTGGCGAGCGGCCACTTCTCGAGTGCCTCGGCAAGGATCGTATGGTTGGTGTAGGCGACCATGGAGCGCACGATGGTAACGGCCTCGTCAAACTCGATGTCGTGCTCGGTGGTGAGCAGGCGGATGAGCTCGGGAATGACCATGGTGGGGTGCGTGTCGTTGATCTGGACCACGGCGTAGTCGGCCAGATCGTGCAGGTTGCTGCCGCGCTCGACGGCCTCGTCGATCAGGAGTTGGGCGGCGTTGCTCACCATGAAGTACTCCTGGTAGATACGAAGCAGGCGGCCCTGCTCGTCGGAATCATCCGGATAGAGGAACAAGGTGAGGTTCTTGGCGATCTTCGTCTTATCGAAGTCGATGGAGCTGCCGGGGACCAGGCCGTCGTCGACACTTGCCAGGTCAAACAGACGCAGGCGGTTCTTGGTGGGCTGGCCGTAACCGGGCACATCGATGTTGACGAGCTTGGAGGTGACGGCAAAATCGCCAAACTCGACGGTGTAGGAACGGTCGTCATCGATCAGGATGTCCTGCTCGCCAAGCCATTCGTCGGGGACGGCCTTCTGCTGATTGTCGACAAAGCGCTGACGGAACAGGCCGTAATGGTAATTGAGGCCCACACCGTCGCCGGTAAGGCCCAGCGTGGCAATGGAATCCAAGAAGCACGCGGCCAGGCGACCCAGGCCGCCGTTGCCCAGCGACGGTTCGACCTCAAATTCCTCAATCTTGTTGAGGTCGTGGCCGGCAGCGGTGAGCTGGTCTTTGACCTCGGCATAGATGCCAAGGTCGATCATGTTGTTGATCAGCAGTTTGCCAATCAAAAACTCAGCAGAGATGTAATAGAGCTTTTTCTTGCCATTGTTGAGCGGGCAGGCGGCGGAGCGCTCCTGTACGAGCTTGACCAGCAGTTTGTAAATGCGGCGGTCATCGAGTTGCTCGAGCGAAGTTCCAAAGGACTGCTCGGCAAGATCCGCAAGATCGATACGGGGCATGTTTCCTCCTGTGGTGAGTTGACGACATGTCAGAAATTCAAAAGAAGCCCGCGCGAGGGGATTGGGGTGGCCTCGCGCGGGAAAAGCGGTCGCGTCCGCACGGTGGGGTGGGGTCGGGCGCGGTAGCTCCTATTGAGGAAGCTCGATTTCGGCTTCCGACGGGATGCGGAAGTAGGTCTCGGTCCAGTCGGTGAGTTTGTGCTCGAGCTCGCGGGTGATGGCGCCGTCGAGCATGCGCCAGGTCCAGTTGCCGCCCAGCGTGGCAGGGGTGTTGATGCGCGCCTCGTTGCCCAAGTTGAGCAGGTCCTGCATGGTGTAGATGCACGTGTCGCTCACGCTGGCGGCGATGGTGCGGTTGAGTGCATCTGCCATGGGTTCGCCGGCCTGCTGATGGGTGTACAGGGCTGCCTGCTCGCGCTGACGGGGGGTGGCCGTTCCCTCAAACCAACCGCGCGCCGTCTCGTTGTCGTGGGTGCCCACATAGGCGACGGTGTTGGCGATGTAGTTATGCGGCAGGTAGTACGAGTTGGTGCCCTCAAAGGCAAACTGCAGGATCTTCATGCCGGGGAAGCCCGAGTTGTCGCGCATGTCGATGACGCCGGGGGTGAGGAAGCCCAGGTCCTCGGCGATGATGGGCAGCGTGCCGAGCTTTTTCTCGAGCGTCTTGAAGAACTTGAGGCCGGGACCCTGCGTCCACGAACCGTAGGACGAATCGGGCGAGGAGAACGGCACCTCCCAATAGGCCTCGAAGCCGCGGAAGTGATCCAGGCGGATGACGTCGTACATGTCGAGGGCGGCGCGAATGCGGCCCTCCCACCAGGAGAAGCCGTCGGACTCCATGGCGTCCCAGTCGTAGATGGGATTTCCCCAGTACTGGCCGGTGGCCGAGAACTGGTCGGGCGGCGTGCCGGCGACGCTGATGGGATTGCCGGCGGCGTCAATCTTAAAGAGCTCGGGGCTCGCCCACATCTCGACGGAGTCGCGCGAGACGTAGATGGGCAGATCGCCGATGATCAGGATGTCGCGCTCGTTGGCGTAAGCCTTGAGGCGGCTCCACTGGCGATCGAAGAAGTACTGCGTCATCTGGTGATACAGCATGCGCTCGGGATGGTCGGCGCAAACCTTGCTGCTGGCGCCGCCGCGGCAGCGAAGCTCCTCGTGCCACTCCCAAAACGCCCTAAGGCCGCACTCCTCCTTAACGGTCATAAACTCGCAGTAGGGGATGAGCCAGTCCTCGTTGGCCTGGATAAAGTCATCAAAGTCTGCAGGCTTGTTAGTCGCAAAGCGCTGGGCGGCACGGTCGAGAATCTGACGGCGACCGCCAAAGATAGCGCCGTAGTCGACGTTGGTGGGGTCAGACCCCAGATACACGCCGTCGATATCGCGCTGCTCTAGATAGCCAGCTTCGATAAGCTCGGCAAAGTCGATAAAGTTGGGGTTGCCTGCGCGGGCCGAGAACGACTGATAGGGCGAATCGCCATAGCTCGTCGTCGTGAGGGGCAGAATCTGCCAGTAATGTTGTTTGCACGATACGAGGAAATCGACAAAGTCGTAGGCGTTCCGGCCAAAGCCGCCGATGCCGTAAGGCCCGGGCAATGACGAAATGGGCATCAGAACACCGCTTGCACGCTCCATGGATGCACTCACCGTCCTTTTGAATAAGGGGCTGCGCCGTAGATGGATAGACGGCTCGTCCCGAGTTTCCATTTCTATTGTCCCTATTGTAGAACATGTTGTTTAAACATGTATATAGAGAATGAAAAAGTTGCCGAATTTCGGTGAATGGTAGTGCGCCATAAAGACGATATGAGCAGAACAATGTGAGCCCCTGCTTCGTATCGTCTTTTGATTCGTGGGCCAAGGCTGACAATGGTCGTCGTCATTAAAATCCGGCAGCCAGCCAGGTTGCCACAATGCGAGACTGGCTCACAATGCCACATGTTGCCTCTATTGGCCTTGAGGTGCACGCCCGCAGCATCAAAGGATGCGCCTTCAATCCGTTCACGGGCGAGATCGGCGGGAAGCCCCTTCTCCTACGACCCCGCCTCCGTCGCCGACTCGATCCTTTCTATCGAGTCGCCCGGGGCAGTCTACGAGTCCGGCGTCACCGGCTTTCCCTTCTGCAGGGAGCCGCGCTGCCTCGGCGTGGACTGCGTCATCGGCGCGGTCTCCAAGATGCAGAGGCCCGCGGCCGACAAGCGACGCAAGACCGACAAGCGCGACGCCGAGTTTTCGGCCAAGCAGCTCGCACTGCACGAAATCGTCGAGGTCCACGTCCCCGACTGCGAGTGCGAGGGCGCCAGGGACCTCTCCCAGGCCCCCGCCGATGCCCGGGAGAGGTTACCGTGTTATCGTCAAGCAGCGCCTCTCCAAGTACCTGCCCAGGAATGGGCAGTGCCACCCCGGCGGAGACGACCAGAGAAGGAGGCTCGGGACGTGGACCAGGGCGCACTGGGCCTGGATCGAAGCCGCGGAGATGGCCGACCCCACGGCCCAGCAGACCCTCGACTGCTATAAGGAGCGCGTCAAGCGGGCGGTAGACGAGAAGAAGGACCTGGAATCCAAGGTGGAGTCCCAGTCGGAACAGCCCCGATGGAAGCCGACGATGGACGTGCTCAGCTGCATGAAGGGCATCGACGTCGTCATCTCCGCTGTTAGTGTTAGTGTATTTTTCACCGTTCAGTTTAATGCTACCACTGACAGTTGAAACGCCTGTGGAAGGGATAGCCTTGTTGGACGGGGACTATTCGTGATAGTATCGCGCCGCAACATCGAGGCGCGAATCGCCCATGTGGTGGCAGTGCGAGTTTCGTGAGGTGTGGTGTGGACGGGACGCAGCGTTTTATGGGTCTGGCCGGTCCGACTGGTGTGCAGTTCTGTCGGGCCGGCCGAGATTGGTGAAGAGATCGCGTTGTTGAATGAGCGAATTTTACAAGCAGCTCTTCAAGGCGCTCTGGGCGTTGGCTAGGGCTGCGCAGTCAATCGCATGCAGCGATAGGCGAGGTGATTGCTCGATGGGTTGGCGACTAGTTTTGTGCCGTACTTGCCTCGGTGCCGTCGTTATCTGCCGAGTACCAGAATGCGTAGGCCGCAACGACGGCATCGTAGACGGCTGCAACTACGTTATCCACGACGGCTGCGAAGTTGACTACAACGGGAATGGGGCCGGTTTTGGAATCCATCTTCTCTACTTCTGGGGTCTCGTACATGGGAACATCTCCTTAGAGTTGGGACAGGACGCTCAGGTCGCCTAGATCGTCATCGATTAGGTCGATATAGAGGTCGCCGTCCATATTGATGTCTGCAATCAACGATGAGATCTCTTCCATCTCGTCAATCGAGTGCATGCGATTGGCCAACGCGGTAATAACGGGTTTATCCCAAACGGTTGCCATTCCGGCATCGTAGTATTCCTGAAGACTGTGTTTGCGAACGTTTCCAATGATGAGAGGTATATAGGGGGATACGACGATATCGCCATTGGCGTGGATGGCCACTTGGTCAAATTGCATCTGCAGCTGGGGGAATCTGACCAAGTGGTCGATGGGGTCGCCCCACTCAAACATGAAGTAGCCTCGATAGCCTGGATCGTATCGAAGGTCGTTGATCGTGTTGACCAACCGACGGTATTGATTATTTGAAGGGCGAATTGTGCGGTTTTTTCGGGCTCTGCCGAGGAGCATAAGTGGCTGACTCGAAGGTCAATTCGGTCGGTCCTGCTCGACGATTTCAGCTTGTCCCGGAGCATCGTGCAAACTGGTTTGAAATCGTCGACATTAAATGATGTTGGACAAAAGGCAATCGAAAGGTGCAGCGAAGTTTCGTTCAGCGTGATATCGATGGCGTCTAGTACCCGGTCGTATAGCCCCGGGAACCCCCGCATATGTTCATGAGAATCACGTAGGCCATCGAGGCTAAACTGTATGCCGTTTAAACCGGTATGTTCGAGCTCATGCAAAGTAATTGAGCTTGCGAGCAGTCCGTTTGACACGAGGTTGCATTTGACGCCAGATGCGCTGAGCCGCCGCAAGGATTCGATGACAAGGAATGGACTGGAGTGATGGCGATGTCGGACGTTGTGGTTCCAATGGTGGGGTCATGCCTGCTGCTGGTATTCGGAATAATGATATATCGAGGCAAGCTCACGGGATTGCTTGCCGGAATGTCATTGCTATCGGGAGAGCGTTTAGAGGAGGCAAAGCGGACGGCCGAGTCTCTAGGCGCAAACCGAGTGGTGGGGGCGTCTGTAGTTTTCTCCGCAATATGCCTTTTTCTCTCGTCCCTTTTTCCGGACAAAAGGGCTATTCTCGGCCTGATGGTGGCTGCCGTTATAATCGCCGCGCTTGCCTATGCAAATAGGGGGCCTATTCGTATGTATATAAAGGTGAAATGGAATCCTGGGCACCGCAGCCCGCGATAATGTCTTGAGCAAGGATTAACAACAAGGGATATATGGGAGCGATTAAGCGGCGAGCAAATTCAGTTTTGGATAAAAGGCCGCTTGATGGGAGCTGGCATGTTTAAGAAGACGGTTCACGAGTTGTTTCGGTGTAAAGGGTCACGGCTTTTCGTGATTCTCATGTTGGTTAATTTCGCTCTCTCGTGCGTCATGCCCGCCTTAAACGGTGGGTTTGTAGACTTTCTCGTGACGAATAGGGATCCATCTCGCGTCGTGTGGTTTGCGGCCTTTGTTGCGGGCATAGGGATATCGGCCTCCTTCATGTCGTATGCGATGGGTGTGAACGTATCGCGCGTCATCTTGGAGATGACGACGAGACTGATGGGGACCACGTGTGAGTCGTTTGAACGGGGGCCCCTGGAAAAGGGGGAGCAGGCGGATCCATCCTATACAACGCAGAGGGTGTATGCGGATTCGAATGCGGTGTCATCGTTTGTCGTGAACAACTTCCTGACGATCGGGCTTAACATCGTTCTGGTTGTGTTGATATGCATCATCCTGTTTTCGATCAATCCGGTGTTCCTGGTGTTAAGTGCATGTTCGCTTGTTGCGTACTTCATTTTATTCAGGGCGTTGAAAAAGCCGTTGTACAACAGTTCGCTTGCGAACAAGGAGGGTTTGAGTAAGCTTTTCGCGTCCGTGAGCGGCGAGCTGTCGCAGTTGTTTGACATTAAGTGCGATGGCGCATATAACCAGAGCGCTCGGACGCTCAAAGGGGTATTCGAGGGGTACTACCCGATTTAGATGAAAGCAAGTAGGGTCTCGAATCTGGCCACCTCGAGCGACGGCCTGATCTCGTCTGTGTTTCGGGGGGCACTGCTCGTGATCTCCGGGATGGAAATATTGAGCGGAAGAATGAGCTTAGGCGAGTTCACAATGGTGAACTCGTATTACTCGATGGCGTTCGGATGCTTCAAGTATTTTTTGAATTATTTCAAATCGTATCAGGACGCAAGGGCCTCGTTCGACCGATTGGGGGCTCTGACGGAGGACGCCGAGGACCGCGGCACCCTCACGGTTGGGCACGTGGAGAGCATATCGTTGTCCAACATCGCGTACCGATACGCGGGAAAGCCCTACTTATACCGCGACCTCTCCGTGGAGGTGGAGGAAGGAAAAACCTATGCCATTACCGGGCCGAACGGATGCGGAAAAAGCACGTTTCTGAAGGTGCTTCTTGGACTATATTCTGCTGGGGGACATCGGGCTTTGGGGTCGGTGCCATATGAAGAGCTCGATATGGAGACGATCCGACGGGACCTGTTTGCGGTGTGCCCGCAAAAGCTCTTTATTCCGAATGAAACGGTGGAACACTATCTTGAGAGGGCATCGATTCGGGGAACGGGCGAGCATCTCTGCGAGCTTGTGCCGAGTTTCTGCCGAACCGTCGAATCGTTAAAAGGTAAGAATTGTAGGGACCTTTCTGGTGGAGAGTATCGGAAGCTAAGGATAATCTCAGCACTTTGCAGGCAACCGGAAGTGCTTGTGTTTGACGAGCCGACGAATGATTTAGACGAAGAAAGCCGTCGGGAGTTCACGGAGTATGTCTCTCGAAACCCCTTTAATCAGCTAATTCTTGTTGTAAGCCACGATCAGGATTTGATTTTGGCATGCGATAGGAAGCTGGATTTGGATTTCGACTCGAAAGATGGGCAATGCTGATGAGAAACGCTTGGAGTTCGGGATTGCGCGGCGTGAAGCGACCCTCTTCTTATCGAGTTCGTTACAATGTAGGAAAAACAGTAAGTAAGAAGACCTCTGATTGCTTTAGGAGGAGCTGTGGTGAATAGCGCCCAGAAGATCGATAAGTCCATCCAGAAGATGATGACTCTCGGAAGAAGGCTTGGGATTCTGTTTACGGCGCTGTTTATAGCGGTGTGTTGCTGTTCGGTGGTGGTTATTTCCATTGGGCTTATGGCTGCTCAAGGAAACCTATATGATCCATCAAAGACGGTTTCCGTAGTGGTTCCTTTGATGTATCTTCTGATTTCCGGAGGGGCCACATGGACCCTGCGGGGAATCAGCATGGACATGGCTCATGGCGAATCGCCCTTTACCCTTTCGCATGCTCGAAGAATCTCGATTATCGGGTGGCTGTTTGTTGCAGCAGCAATAGGTGACCTCTTGTTTTCTCCGGGGTTTCTTTCGATAGTGATTGGCCCCTTCGACTTGCTGGGGAACGCCTATTCGATGTTTGAAAACCTGGCCCTGCCCATAGATATTGGTGCTGTGCTGGGGGCCGTTTGCTGCTTCTCGATTTCTGCGATATGGCGCTACGGAGCTCTGCTTCAAGACCAGACCGAGGATTTGGTGTGAGGGGCGGCATGGACTATCTGATTATTGAGCTTGAAAGCTTATTGCTTCGACGCGGAAAGACGAGTACGGATATCATTCGGGCGACCGGGCACACACCGGCAAGTATCTCAAAAATACGAAATGGCAAGGTGAAGGCAATTAGGTTAAAGACATTGCTGGATATTTGCGTAGAGCTTGATTGCCAGCCTGGCGATCTTATTAAGCGCGTCAACGAAAGAGAACTTGAGGAACTGGCGACGCGGCGCGCCCGCAACGCGCTGAGCAGGGCGACCGCGACGGGTGATGACCCGGTCCTGGAGTCAGATCATGTTTACGTGGTCGATCTTAGAGACGACTGAGGCTGGAGAATAAAAAAGTATTGAGCAGGTGCAGCCCGTGAAAACAACGGTTTTCACGGGCTGTTCATTCAACGTCCTGCAGTGGCCTGTATTTCTCGCCGCGTCACTGGGGAACGAGAGAGTCATTTCCTGTGCTGGATGCAGGGGGGTGCTTACCTTGTGTAATATATAAATAAGCTTATATTGAAATATGATACATATCGAATTAGAATAACATTATCAATTCGGTATGCAAGGAAAGGAGGGAGAGATGGATTGGATTAACGAGCCGGAGGAAGGCGTTGCACCCGCGTGCGGCAACTGCTTCTTCTACGCGCACGGGGGATGCACGAAGAGGTGCCCCAATCAGTCCTGCACGTTCCGTTTCTAGGGGGCAGAGATGAACTGGCTTTCTACCGCGAAAGGAGGGGAATGAAATGGAATGGATTACCGAGCCGTCAGCCGGGGCTGAGCCCATGTGCAACAATTGCTTCTTTTACGCGCACGGCAGCTGCAGCACCAAGTGTTCTTCACAGGAGTGCACTATCCGCTTTTAGCGGATAGTGCACGCCGTACGGCGTGCACAGACTGTTCAAAGATATTTTGGCCAGCAGCGCCTGAGGGGCGATGTGGCATTGCAATATGGGGGGGGCGAACCGACGTTACCTATAACCCCGCACAATTGCCATGTCGTCCCTTTTTATTGACGGGGAGGATGTCGTCCATGCGGGAAGTCCCAGTTGAATTGCGTGCCATATCCAAGAGATATGGCGGGTTTGAAGCGGTTAAATCAGTCTCGTTCTCTTTAATGGAAGGCGAGCTGTGTGCACTCATTGGGGAGAATGGTGCCGGCAAGAGCACGTTAATTCGATTGATCACGGGGCTTTCGGAGCCATCGTCAGGAACGATCTCGATGTTTGGGCAAACCGGGAGACGTGAAATACGGAACTGCAGGGAAAGGCTGGGTTATATGCCCGACCTCAATGCTTCGTATCCTAATCTGACCGCGCGAGACAACTTGGTCGTTCGCTGTATTGAGTGGGGGCTTCCCACCGATCGTTCCATCGACGGTGTGTTATCAACCGTCGGTTTGGGGGAGGCCGGCGGGAAGAAAGTGAAGAACTTCTCAATGGGAATGAGGAGGCGTCTCGATCTGGCCATAGCGTTGCTGGGCGATCCGGAGCTGTTGATCCTGGACGAGCCGACAAACGGCCTGGATCCGATGGGGATAGTCGAAGTAAGAAAAATCCTTACGCATCTTAACAAAGATCAAGGTAAAACGATTCTCGTATCCAGCCACAATCTTGAGGAGATGCACAAGCTGGCAACTGATTACCTCTTCATAAGTCATGGTCGCCTCATTCGAAGGATGACCGCACCTCAGCTGGAAAAGTCATGCCGCGGTGGTTTCGTGTTGCATGTGGACGATCTGGAGCGAACGAGATCGGTTCTCGGAGATGAGACCTCACATTCTTTTCTGCCGGACGGCAGCGTCCTTATGCGCTATGAGGAGAAAAAGGAAGGGCGGGGCATTGCAATCGAAGCGCTCTCGACCGCAGGTGTGAGGGTTGCGGAGGCGTATTCTCATAGGAAGAGCCTTGAGGAGTTTTATTCGGAGCTCATCGGTCGAGAGAGCGAGCTGTGATGAAACGCGAGTTCATCTCAGCTTTTCGGAGCGAGGTATGGTTGCTCGCCAGGCACCCGGCGACCGCTCTGATGATTGCGCTTGCGGCTGTGCTGTATGTGGTTGCGGCTGCGACTTCGTCTGAGGTGCTGATCATGGTCGCCGGTGATGACCCGTATACGCTTGGAGGGGCTATAGGTTTTATTGGAAACCTAGTGGATGCAGGGGACGTTTTGGGCTCTGTTGCCCGGACGTCTTTTGCGTCTACAGTGGTCTGGATTCCGGTGACGATTCTCTACGCGGTTTACGCTACGTCGAGAGACTTTGAATCCGTGGCTTACGCCGTATCGAGATCGCGAGGGGTGTCGCAGGCGGCGATTGTGATCACGAAGCTGTTGGTGAACTGCACTCTGGTCGGTGCCGTGTATCTTCTTTCTACGACTGCGCTGTATTTAACC
Organism: Collinsella sp.; assembly: GCA_018367075.1. GTDB lineage: Bacteria > Actinomycetota > Coriobacteriia > Coriobacteriales > Coriobacteriaceae > Collinsella. The sequence goes on along the minus strand of JAGZGX010000022.1, from coordinate 16,454 downwards.
AAGATGGCCCAATGGGACGTTGGGGCCTCGTGCTCAGGGTTTGCCCAATTTGTATCGATTGCGCTGATGATCGCGCTGCTGCTCATTTCGATGTACGCCGCTACCTTCGCCCTGTATTTGCTCACGAGGAGTGTGGTGGCGAGCAGCGTCGTTGCAATAGCGGTTTCGACATTTGTGATGGTGTGGTTCCCAAGTACATACGGAAGCGGTCAGCCCAGCTTGCTGCTCATGCTCTCGCCCGTGTATTACCTGATGAACCTGTGTTCCCTGAGTAGGCAGAATGTTGGTGTAATTCAGGTTTTGCTGTATGCGGGCGGCACTGTGCTTGTGTCGGTTGGAGTTGCGCTCGTCTCGCTATTTGTAAGGACGGCGGTTCGATGAATCTTGGGATGTCGGTCAGGGCGGAACTGTTCCGCGCAAGGAGAATGAAACTCGCCGTGATAATAGCGCTGATGTATTTGGGCATCGCGGGGATTTATGTGTTTGCCGGGTCCGGCGCATGGGTCTCCGCAGGGGGAGAGGGCCAGTTCTTTGGCTTTTCCGCCGATCCGGGCTATCTTTTCTCGATAGGGGTTGGGCCAACGGGTATCTCTTCCTGGCTAAGTGTCGTCTCCATGGCGCATACGGTGTTCTTCCCAATCGTCTCTGTTGTTGTGGCGGGGACGCTATTCGGTGATGCGACGAGCGTGTCGGCAAGGGGAGTTTCGATTGCTCGGGGCTTCCGCAGCTGGCAGCTGTTTGCGGCAAAGACATTGGCTTGCGAAGTGTATACGCTGTGCCCCTACATCGTGTTTACTCTCGGTGTCGCTGCGGTCTTTGCCGTGTGCTCCGGAAGCGGTCTAGACAGCCTTACGGTTGGTAATGTGACCTCGGCACTCCTGTCGAATATCGTTATAGACGCCGCTTATACGCTGATGGTTGCGGTTGCATATGAGGTGTTCAGGATCAGATCTCTTGTGTCGGGAGCCTTGCTGGTCGCAACGTTCGCGGGCCTTGTTATCGCGATGAGCTTCCCAACCGTTTTACCCCCGGTTCACATGGCTTATTGGATGAGGGCGTGCGGGGCTGCCGGCGGGACGGTCCTGATGGCTGCATGCGGCCATGCGGTCATCGTGTCGCTCGCATGTCTATTGCTGCTTTCGTGCAGTTTTTATCGAAGAAGGTAGTGCGCTGGCGTATGCGCAGCGTCTGAGGGTCGATATGGATTTGATTGGAAATGGAGATGGTGCGAAGTGAAACTGTCGCAATTTAATGTGGTGCATGAACATAACTGAAGTCTTCTTATCATGAATGCGCGAACCGGCGGCATCCTGTCGTTAAATCCGGAATACGCGCAGAAATTCAAAAGGATTCAAGAAGGGGACGTTCGGGATGCCGATGATCTTGTCGCGGAGCTGATAAGGGGAGGCATCCTAGTCAATGAGGAGAGGGACGAGCTTGGGGAGATCAGGTTGCAAAGTCGCGCCGCGCGCTTTGCGAATACTGCTCTGTCCCTTACCATTGCGCCAACGATGGCTTGCAACTTTTGCTGTCCCTACTGCTATGAAAAGGGACAGGCGTACACGACGATGGGCGAGGAGGTTTTGACACAGCTCTCCAAGTTCGTGAAAGATTACTATCCTGGTATCGCAAGTCTCTCAGTTGGATGGTACGGCGGCGAGCCTCTGCTCGGAATGAAGATGATCGAACGGATTACGTCGGATCTGAAAGATGTCGTGGGGCCAACGTGTGAATATTCCGCATCGATAGTGACAAATGGCTATCTGCTGACGCCTGATGTTGCAAGGAGGCTCGCGGCATGTGGTGTGACGAGCGCGCAAGTGACTATAGATGGATCGAAGTCGGATCACGATTCGAGAAGGATTCTTCACGACGGAAGCCCTACATACGAACGTATTCTCAAGAACGTCAAAGAGTGTGCCGACATCATCGATATTTCGATAAGGAGCAACGTCGACAAGACCAACATCGAGGCCGCTCAAGAGCTATTGGATTATCTCGAGCTAAATGGCCTGATGAATAAGGTTCACTTCTATTTAGCCCCTGTTGACGATATCAATCAGGTATGTGCGAACGACAGCCACTGCTTTACTGTAAAAGAGTTCTCGTATGAGGAGACTGAGTTTTATAAAAGGGCAATTGCGCGGGGCTTCAAAGTTCAACCTTTTGGTGGGACGAATTTCGGGATATGTTGCGCCGTTGGAATCAACTCGTACGTGGTTGATCCCGTCGGAGATTTGTATAAGTGCTGGGATGACATTGGAATGAAGGAGCGGAGGGTCGGAACTATTTTCGAGCCGCCAATGTTGAGCAAGAACATGATTAACTGGATGGCATATGAGCCGGATGACCCGGAATGCCAAGAGTGCTTTGCTTTTCCCATGTGCATGGGAGGGTGCCCCAACCACGCCTTAAACGGTGAGGGGAAACGTTGCGTTTCCTTCCGGTATGATGCCGAGCAAAAAATGCTGCTCTCCCAGATGATGAATACGGCAAAACGGGGTGCGGGGCAAAATGAGGCTGATGCTTAATCTCTGTAGAAAATATATACTGGGCGGTCGATTCTACGCCTATCTTGTCGTAACAGTTTTGGTCGGGCTGCTTGCGCTTGCGGGTCCCTTTCTTACCGGCATAGTGGTAAACCGATTGGCGATGCCGGCCAGCGCCGATCTTGCCGCCGTTCTCGTTTGTTGCCTTATTTTGGTTGCGGTCCAAGCGGTTCGAGCGGGACTAGTGTATTGCTCAGAGATGCTGTACATCAACCTTCAGTCGCATGCGGGGTTCGGCTTAAATGCGGATACGCTTGAGCACGTGAAGCACCTTCCCCAGGCATTCTTCGAGGGCTTCAACGCGTCGTATTATAACCAGCAAATCAATCACGACGCTAATGACCTTGTCATCTTCGTAATCAACTCGGTTGTGGGGGTTTCAAGCAACGTTATCACCCTTTTGTCCGCCCTGTTTGTTCTCGGTAGCCTGAATATCAAGTTGAGTGTGGTCTGCCTTGTTCTTGCGGCAGCGAGTGCCGCTTTTTATGCGGTTTCACGCGCAAGGCTGTTTGAGAGAAGTTTTGACGTACAAGAGCAGAGCGCGAGGTTTTTTCCTGTCTACAAGATCAGTTGGAGAAAGTTGATTTCATCCGCAAACATGCTTTGTTCGATAGGTCCCGCGCTGTACTGGTCGAAGCTTTTAATGGGCTCTATCCAACGATGAGAGCAAATCAGGAAGTAGGGTCTAGATTTACCTTTGGCAACGCGTTGGTCGCTTCCGCCGCTCAAGGATGTCTTCTTGCTGTGGGCGCGGTTGAAGTGATGGGCGGGAGACTGTTGCCTGGTTTTCTCGTGACTGCTGTTGGATATTATTCGAACTTAAGCTCAGCGGTACAGTATTTGTTGGGCTGGGGAAGGGATTACCAGACTAATCGCGTATGCTATGAGCGGCTGAAAAGAATTTGGGATGTCCCGGTGGAAGCGAATGGCAAATTGGCGCTTGGTCCGATTGAGGAAATCCGTCTAGAGAACATCAAGCTACGTTATCCAGGGGCGGAAAGGGTCGCGTTAAGCATTGAGGGGCTCGCGTTTTCCAGGGGTCGGCTATATGGAATCTCGGGGCCGAATGGTTCGGGGAAGAGCTCGCTGCTGTCAGTGATATTGGGGCTATATCCAGATGACACAGAAGGGGCCGTTCGCTACAACGGAGTGTCACAGCGTTGCATCGATCGATATGCATTGCGGCGGTGTCGAGTCAGCATTACGGAGCAAGAACCCCCTATCGTTGAGGGGACGATTCTCGATAATCTTACGCTGCTTTCTGATGATTACGAGATGGATAAGCTGAATCGGATGCTTGTCATATTGGGGCTAGACGAAATGGTTGCTTCTGTGGAGAACGGGGCAACGGCGATGCTTGACGGCGGGAAAGGAGGGGTGTCCGGCGGCGAGAAGCAAAAGATTGCAATTGTGAGACAGCTGTTGAAATCGCCGGACGTTATGCTTTTTGATGAACCGACCTCAGCACTTGATGCGAAGAGTCGAGGCGCGCTGATCAAATTGCTTCATGAAATTAAGAGAGACCATATTGTAATCGTTGTCACTCATGACGAGGAGATGCTTGCCGCCTGTGACGAGGTCATTTCGACGGCTGGATGATTATCGGATTGTGGCGTTGAAGACCAAGAAACTTGAAATGGCGTGGGCTCTGGGTAGGTCTCCACGGGTACGCCGTCGGTGCTGTACTCGACCGCCCGGCAAGAAGGTTTTATAGCGTGTTTCCCCAGAGAGGTCCCTTTGTCCGGTAGTGGCGAGGGGAGCCTCTCTTTTGCTCACCTCTTGCGGCGGAGGGGGACACCATGCGCCTATGCAGGACAAACTGCGCGTTCTTGTCGAATGATGGGCTATGTGTAGAGATGATGGTCTCGGGTAGAGCCCGTGTCGCGCTCGGCTGCGATGAGCCAGGCAATTCAATCTTCATCCGGGAGGGCCTTGGCAAGACAAGCAGGGCGAAGACCTTGGCGACGTTCGGGAGCCGTGTGGCGCCCGGCTCCATGTCGTGGATGAGCGTNNNCGGGCCCCACCACGGCTCCCGTCAACAATCTGTCACTGAAGAGCCAGCGCTACAACGCGAAGCTGCTCAAGGGCGTTCCCGACGGCCAGAACCCGCTGGGGCCCGTGAACCGGATGCGCTACTTCATGCAGTGCTTCCTGAGGTCTCATCCCGGCTCCAACCGGGACGACATGCGGGGCTGTGGCTATGAGTCCGCCCGAGGACAAGCTTGAGAAGGTCGCGATGGTGCTCGATCGGGCAATGCGATACCCGAAAACGCTCAGGTTCAGGCAGTTCTATGCAAGAAAGCCCAGTTCAGATGAGTTCGACGAGCAATATTTATCAACACAGTGCAAGGGGGGGGGATTATATTTGTATTTCATCCGTGTTGAGCTTCACACGGTGCGCGACTCATCGCAAACTGGCGGGCGCAGCGGAAAGAAAACCGACTGCAGACGAACGATCGATATCGGGAGCAAATAGCCACCGGATGCTTTTCGGTCTCCTACGCGTCGACCTCCGCGATTTCTTCTGCGTCTCGCCAAGTTGAAAGGAGCGATGTCGAAAACTCCTTTTCGGTTAGCGTCAAGACATCCTTCACGCAAAAACCTTTCAATTTGTCAGGAAGCCCAAAACGCGCTTTTTTCCTAATCGAGCTGGCAACCCGCTTCAACGCGGTCTTGTTCTTGTCCTCGTTGTATACCAAAACAAAGACGCAGTGCTCGCGAAACCATCTCGTCCTCTTTCCCCACAGGTCCGAGCAGATCAAAACGCTGTCCTTGCACTTCTCGATGAGGGCGTCCCTTTGGCCAAGATTGATACCAAGCTCTTCGTCATCCTTGGGATTGAGCCTCTTCCCCAGCGTCTCCTTCAGACTGCCGTTTTTAAATTCGACTAGATATAACGTTTCCCGATCGCAATACAGCGCATCGGCGGAGCGCGGGAGTTGCATCCACCTATTGACCTTCTTGCAGTAGCATTCTTTAACAGAGTCAAAATTGACAACAGGCAAATCGTCATCCACAAGAGAGACGCTCCCGTCTCTGGATGTTTTGGAGATGGTCGACGTGCAGTCCCTTAGGATACAGGTCCTGCAACGGGAGCAACCATCGCTGCCATCTGGCACCACGGGAGAGTTCGGATGAGGGCAGGAGGCGCACAGGTCGCTACTCAAGGCCGTACTCCTCCCTCTCAAGCGTATCAAAAGGAGCCGCCAGCTTCTCGTAGGCGACCTCAGTCGAGCCGGTTATTTCGGCAAAGCGAGAGCGTCCATCAGCGCAGGTCTCCGCAAGATAATATGAGCACAATCCATCAACAGCGTGCTTCTTAGAATACACTTCGATCGCATTCAAGAAATATGGACTATGGGTGCTCATTAAGACGTGCATCCCGAGCTCTTTCTGGAGCAGCACGATTATCTCGGCGAAGGCCAGCTGCCATGCAGGATGAAGATGAATCTCGGGTTCATCGAGGATAATAGTCCCTCCGGCATCTAGCGCGCCGGACTTCAAGAGCACCTTCATGATGGCGAACGTCTTCAAGCCAGCAGAAAGGTTCCCAGGCTCCAACCCCCGAGCGAAGCCCTCTTCGAGATACGTAAGGTGACCGCGACTTTCGCTCCTCTCGAAATACCCCGGACATAAGGAGGAGACCTTGTCCATGAGAACCTTCAGGTGCCGCTCCTTCGCGATCTCGTCGAACAGCGAGGACTCGCTGTCATCGTTACGGATGGTCGCCTGAATCAAATCTTGCCGCAGCTCCTCCTGGTGTCCAAGGAGGGGCCTGAACCGAAAAGCGGGGCCGTAGGGCCCTCCGAGAGAATCGATCAGGAACGGGTCGTCCAGATAATGCGCCCTGAATCGCAAAACCCTCCTATCGTGCACCTCCGCCACCTCGTCACCTGCAACCGAGAAAACCGTAGATGCGTCCTTTATCTGGAGTTCGACCTTCCCGGGCTCTTCGCCGAAAACCGAATTGATCTGGCCGTTGAACTCGCTTTGGAACCTGTTTGTCGCAATCGCACGAAATACCTCATCATCGGAGATATCCATGATCTCGATAATCTGATCGGCAACTCCTGCTACGCCATTCGTGAAATCGGATTCGATCTCACGGGAGATCTCCTCCCCGTAATACTCCTTTATCTCATCAATAAGCTCGTCCCTCGTGCACTCGCCCGAAAAAACCCTGTCGATGAAACCATTCATTCTTCCAGCAGTTCGCCTGTGGCGAGACGTGGAGTCGAGAGGGCCTCCCACATATGCCTTCCTGATGGCGCGTTCAACACTATTGCGCCTCATGCGGTCGATTTTGTTCTCCGAATCGGACATGCTGTTGAAGGCCGCATAAAGCGCTTTTCCAACCGTGCTTTTCCCCGTCCCGTTCTCCCCGGCGATCACGGCAATGCCATTAATCTCGATATCGGCCTCAGCGACCCTGCCGATGTTTTTCACCTTGATTTTCAATGCATATCACCAGCTCTAAACTCGCGAGACTCAATAGCTCGATTATCGCACAGGGAGATCGACTTCTCGAGGACTCCCTAAATGGAACGCGCGGGGAGGACATGGCTCGCCGCCGTCCGCTTTGCGTTCGCGCGGGGAAGGGTGACGACAAGGGGCCTCTCCGGGCTCATCAAGAGGAGCGCCGGATCCTCCTCGTCCATTTGAACTGTATTGTATCCCAGGACACTTGACTTAGAGGAATGGCGTTGAGCGGCGATAATCGTTTCAGCGCCAAAAAGAAAGGAGTGTTCAGTCATGGCAGATAGGCTCTCCTGCACAGCGGGGCACCGCACCGAGGCCGCAGACTTCGCCGTCGCGTCGGGGAAGCCCATCGCCCAAGTGGCCGCCGACCTCGGCATCAATGAGAAGATCCTGGGAAGATGGGTGACGGTCAGAAAGAAGGAACTGGCCAACCACCCGGTCGCGGTGGCCGCGGCCAAGACCGAGACCGCCGAGATGAGGGCCGCCCGCAAGTGCATGCGCGAGCTCGAGCTCGAGAACGAGTTCCTAAAAAGCCCCGACCTCACATTGGAGGCCGGGGCCAGTAGATTTTTGGGACATGTCTAGAAATCTACCCATGCGGGAAGCGGCATGTGCCGAGCATGTCGCGTGCTAGGTTTTGAGGCATGCCACAAAACCTAGCACGGGGGAGTGGCTACTCGGCGTCGGCGAAGCCGTTGGGGTTGTGGCTCTGCCAGTTCCAGCTATCGCGGCACATGTCCGCGATATCGTACTGGGCCTTCCAACCCATCATGCGCTCGGCCTTGGAGGCATCGCACCAGTTGGCGGCGATGTCGCCGGCGCGGCGCTCGCGAATCACGTAGGGCAGCTCCTTGCCGCACGCCTTGGAGAAGGCAGCAACGACCTCGAGCACCGAGGTACCGGTGCCGGTGCCCAGGTTAAAGATCTCGACGCCGATCTTGCCGTTCATCCAGTTAAGGGCGGCAACGTGACCGGAGGCCAGATCGCACACGTGGATGTAGTCGCGCACACCGGTGCCGTCGGGTGTGGGGTAGTCGTTGCCAAAGACCTGAACGGCCTCGAGCTTGCCCACGGCAACCTGCGCGACATAGGGCACCAGGTTGTTGGGGATGCCCTTGGGATCCTCGCCGATCAGGCCCGACGGATGGGCGCCGATGGGATTGAAATAACGGAGCAGCACAACGTCCCACTCGGGGTCGGCGGTGTGAACGTCCATAAGGATCTGCTCGATCATCCACTTGGTCCAGCCATAGGGGTTGGTTGCGGGCTTCTTGGGGTCTTCCTCGGTGACGGGCGGGTTGTCCGGGTCGCCGTAGACGGTCGAGGAGCTCGAGAAGATGATGGACTTGCAGCCATGGTTGCGCATGACGTCGATGAGTACCAGGGTGTTCTCGATGTTGTTGTGGTAGTACTCGACGGGCTTGCTCACCGACTCGCCGACGGCCTTAAAGCCGGCGAAGTGGATGACGCGGTCGATCTGATGGGTGTCGAAGATCTTGTTCATGGCCTCGCGGTCGAGCACGTTGGCCTCGTAGAAGGTGAGGTTCTTGGCAGCCTCTTCGCCCACGATGGTCTTGACGCGGTCGACGGCGACGGCGCTGGAGTTGGAGAGGTCGTCGACGATGACGACCTGGTAGCCACCCTCGAGCAGCTGAACGACGGTGTGCGAGCCGATAAAGCCGGCGCCACCGGTAACGAGGACGCAGGTGTCTTTGGGGTCGAGTGCTTTGGACATGTAGTCTCCTATCGAATCAGGAACACTTCTTCAGGGGAGTATAGCGCAGGCAGGGACGCCCAAATCGTGCGCTGTAGGAAAAGCAGAGGATTGTGCTAACGTACTCATAGAAGAGCTTGCGTACGCATAACCTGATCTTTGACATTTGCTTACGAGCCGCTGACCTTGTAGTTTCCTGCCGTTCGTGGAAATCGTTGGGACGCGCCATATGTACGCTAATATGTATGAGTTGAGCGACATATAAATAAGCATGTAACGGAGTACATATGTCACCAAACAGCGATTCCATCCTTTCCCAGGAGCTCTCGCGCCGCACTGCCCTCAAGGCCCTGTTCGGCGCCGCTTCTGCGGCAGTTCTTTTTGGCCTGCCCGCTCGCGCCCATGCGGCGGAGGCTTCCAAAGAAACCACCGATAAACTGAATGCCGCCCAGGCCCAGCTCGACGAGGTTCAGGCCCAGCTCGACAGCATCGCAAATGAGTATGCGGCGCTGGCCAACAAGAATGCCCAGACCCTCAACGACATCGAGAATGTCCAGGGCAAGATTGACGACACGCAGGCCCAGATCGATGAAAAGAAGGCCGAGCTCAAGAAGAAGCGCAACGACCTTTCCGATCGCGTGGCCGCCAGCTACAAGTCCGGCGGCACGAACATCCTGTCGCTGCTGCTGGCCTCTGGCTCGTTTGAGGAACTCGTCGCCAACGCGCATTACGTTGAGAAGATCAACAAGAGCGACCGCGACGCCATCGAGGACATTCAGACCATCCAGGAAGAGCTCGATGCGCAAAAGACCGAGCTTGAGTCGCAGAAGGCCGACTTAGAGAAGCTCAAGGACCAGCAGACTGCCCAGATGCAGGATATGCAGGCCAAGCAGCAAGAGGTCCAGACCGTGCTGAGCGGTCTTTCCGACGACGTCAAGGAGCTCATGGCTCAGCGCGATTCCGAGATCCTCGCTGCCGCCCAGGCTGAGGAGGCCGCTAGGAAGGCTGCCGCTGCCGCGGCTGCCGCGAACAAGAACAATTCCTACTCGGGTGGTTCGAGCTCGGGTGGTGGATCGTACGCGCCCGGAACTCCGCAGCAGAATGCCGGCTCGGGCAAGCAGCAGGCTGTCGTCAACGCGTGCTACTCCACGCCTTCGCCGGGTCAGAACTGGTGCGCGGCGTGGGTCACCAATGTCTTCCGTAACGCCGGCGTTGGCTACTTTGGCGGCAATGCGTGCGACATGTTTAACGCATGGTGCTATAGCTCCGACCGCTCGGCGCTGCAGGTGGGCATGATCGTGGCCGATTCCTCGCACAGCGGCACGGGTGCTCCGGGCCTTATCTACGGTCATGTGGGTATCTACGTTGGCGGCGGCATCGTTATGAGCAACGAGGGTGCCATTACGTCTAAGTCGCTTGATTCGTTTATTAGCTTCTATGGCACTGGCTCTGGCGTGCGTTGGGGCTGGCTCGGCGGCGTGGCGCTGTCGTAAAGCCGACGGGGCCGCGTGCCCGCCCGCAATATATTTGATTGCCTGCTCGGGCAGTCCTGCGCAAGACGAAGGCCACATTAAGTGGCCTTCTTTGCGTGCGGAACTCGCGATCAATCAAATATATTGCGGGCGGGCACGCGGCCCTCTTGGGTTCGGGGCGCGGCACACCGGACTGGTTGTCTGAATTAAAGAAAGTGAAGGCCCCTTTCGGGGCCTTCTTTTTATAAAAATTCGCCTACTCGGTGGACTTCGGGTTCTAGGTCTACGTTGAATTGGTCTTTGACGGTTGCCTGGATGTGGCGGATGAGTTCGTCGACATCGGCGGCGGTGGCGTGGTCGGCGTTGACGATGAAGCCGCAGTGCTTCTCGCTCACCTGCGCGCCGCCAACGGCGTGTCCTCGCAGGCCGGCATCCATGATGAGTTTGCCGGCAAAGTAACCCTCGGGGCGCTTGAAAGTGGAGCCGGCACTCGGCATGTCGAGCGGCTGCTTGTCCTCGCGGCGCTGGCGGTAGTCGTCCATGTCGGCCTTGATCATCGCGGCGTTGCCCGGGGCGAGATTGAAGGTGGCCGAAAGCACGATAAAGCCGTCATCGGCGATGCGGCTCTTTCGATAACCCAGGTTGAGCTCGTCGACATCGAACTCGATGATATTGCCGCTGCCGCGGGTGCCGTCGTCGAGCTGGCGAGCGGGTTTGTAGACGCGCACGGACTCCAGCACATCGGCCATGCAGGCACCGTAGGCACCGGCGTTCATGTAGCAGGCGCCGCCGACCGATCCGGGGATGCCCGAGATGGGCTCCATGCCGGTGAGACCGGCCTCGGCTGCCGCCGCGGCGACATCGGAAAGCAAGGCGCCGGCCGCCGCCGTGACGTGCGTGCCGTCGACCGTAATGTCGGAGAGGCCTTCGCCCAGCGCCACGACGACGCCACGGATGCCCTTGTCGCCGACGAGCAGGTCGGAGCCGTTGCCCACGATGGTAAGCGGCAGGTCGCAGCGATAGCAGGTATCGAGCGTGGCGACGAGGCCCTGCTCAGTATCGGGCGTGACAAAGACGTCGGCCGGGCCGCCGATCTTAAACGTGGTGTGCTCGCGCATGGGCTCGCTCATCAACACGTTGTCCTCGCCGGCAACGCCAGCAAGTGCGCACAGCAGGTCCTCGTTAAAAAAGTCGTTCTCGTGCATACGAATATCCGCCTTTTGGTGGTCGTTGTCATCAATCGATTGCAATATACCCCACCCGGACGGATTTGGTGCGCTGGCGGCGATAAAACAGCCGTCTACCGGATTGGTAAAGTGTTTATCACCGAGGTAGAGGGGTAGTCGCTATACTTTCAAGAGATTGCGCGTAAACCCGGAAGGAGCGAGATGGCCAACAAAGTCACCCTCAAGCAGATCGCCCAGGAGGTGGGGCTTTCCCCCTCGTCGGTCTCGCTTGTGCTCAATAATCGGCCCTGTCGCATCTCGGAAGAAAACCGCAAGCTCATCAAAGAGGTCGCGGCGCGCAACCACTATGTTCCCAACCAGATTGCGCGTAGCCTGGTCATGCGCGAGTCGCGCACGCTGGGCCTTATCGTCCCTAACATCGAGAGCCGCTTTTTTGCCTCGCTTGCCGGCAGCTTGGAAAAGCGCTGCCGCGAGGACGGCTATGCGCTCTTTATTACCAGCTCGGGCGGAAGTGCCGACGACGATCTGGAGCTGCTGCGCCAGCTGGTGACGCGCGGCGTCGACGGTGTCTTTCTGGTGGTGGGTGACGAGTTCTCCGACGACCGCGCCCTGCGCGAAGAAGTCAGCCATCTGCCTATCCCTGCCGTGATGGTCGACCGTGCCATTGAGGGGCTCGAGTGCGACAAGGTGATGTTCGACCACGAGATGGGTGGCTACATGGCCACCCGCTATCTGATCGAGCAGGGCCACCGTCGCATTGCCTGCTTGGTTAACGCACGCCGTTCCAATACGGGGCGTAAACGACTTGCCGGCTATGAGCGCGCGCTGCGCGAGGTGGGGCTGCCCATCGACGCACGTTTGGAGTTTGAGAGCGAGTACTACATTCCGAGCGCCTACGAGGCCTCGGAGGCGGTGCTTGCAACCGATGCCACCGCCGTATTTGCAAGCTCGGATAACATTGCCCTCGGTTTGCTCAAGCGCTTGCACGAGATGGGGAAGAGCATTCCGGGTGACATTTCGGTCGTAAGCTATGACAACTCGGCGGCCGACGTTCTCTTTGAGCCGGCGCTGACCGCGATTGAGCAGGATCCTGGTGTCCTTGCGGAGCATGCTTTTGGCTGCATGTCCAAGCGTCTTGCCGGTAGGGGCGGCAGGCGTGCCGAAGAGGTCGTCCTGGAGCCGGCGCTTATCGTTAAGGGCAGCGTGCTCGAGCTTACCGAATGTAGCTAAGCGTACTTGTTTGTTTGCATAGATTGCATGCGGAGTGTCCGCTATTTGCCGGCGGGGCCGGGGTGCCTGCCTTGTTTTGAGAAGTTCGCGGAGCCCACTTCTCAAAACAAGGCAGGCACCCCGGCCCTCGTCCGTGAACTCTTCCGCTGGGCGAGCTATAGACGCCGCGCACCGATAGGGTAAGGCGGCGGCTTGAAATTGGTGCTATATTCAGGTTGAGTTGTTTAATGCTAGTACGGGAGGCTGATATGGGGCTGTTCAAGAAGAAAAACCCGCAGGATGCCTTTGATCCCGATGTGTTTACCATCACGGATACGATTTTGGACCCGCCGCGGTTTACGTTTTTGCCGGCTATCTACCAGGATGCCACGCATCGCAAATGGGCCGTACATCAGCGCGGCGGCGAGCCGAAGATTTTTGACTATGCGGACGTGTTGCAGTGCGAAGTGGCCGAGGCGGGCGATCCGGAGGCCGAAGAAGCGGTCTCTAAACAGGAATTTGCCCAGCGTATCCTGGCAAATCCTGCCAAGGCAGCAAAAATAAATGCTGCCAAGCGTAATATGTGTCTTGGTATGGGCGTTGTTGTGGCGGTTCAGACGGGAAAAGACGAGGTTTCCAAATTAGAGATTCCCGTTATGACCGACGAAGTCAAACGCGATTCAAGTCTATATAAGTCGTATCGGAATGTCGCCGAGAAGATCAAGGCAGAATTTGATGCCATGGGAGGGCTGGCCTAATTTTGGCGGCATACGTTTCTGAATGAGGAGTCTGTGCAATGGCAGGCGAATCTTATGCAATTCCCCCCAAAGATCATGCTGTTGAGGGAATTCTTTGGTATATCCAGCACCATCAGCTTGCCGGCGGCGATCGCCTGCCGGCCGAGCGCGTGCTGTGCGAAGAGATTGGCGTTTCGCGTACGGCGTTGCGTGCCGGTATCACGCGGCTTATCTCGTGTGGAACGCTCGAGAGCCGTCGCGGATCGGGCACGTATGTGTGTCCTCCCAAGCCGCTGAACATCTTCCAGGAAACGTATAACTTTTCCGATGCTGTGCGGACTGCCGGCCTGCACCCCTCTTCTCGTCTGGTTTCCACCGGGACCATCGAGGCGGATGAGGCGCTTGCCGACAAGCTTGGGGTGGCTGTAGGCGCTCCCTTGCTCCGCATGCAGCGCGTTCGACTTATTGAGGGCGAGCCGGCGTCAATCGAGACCGCTCACGTTAACCTGTCCCTGTGCCCATCGCTTCCCGAGCACGATTTTGAGTGTGAGAGCCTTTACGATGTCTTGCTCAAAGAAGGTGGCGTGCGCGTTGAGCATGGACGTGAGCATATCTCCATCTCGCGTTTGAACTTCGAAGAGGCCGAGCTGCTCCAGCAAGAAGAGGGAACGCCGGTGTTCTATGAGAGCTCGATCGAATTTGATAAGGACATGCGTTTTGTGGAGCATTGCAAATCGGTGATTTTGCCCACAAAGTTCCGCTTTGCCGATAACGGCGAAGAGAACGGCATGAGGAGCGTGGCAGGTGAACAATGGCTGAAACAGTAGATGCCACCCCGGTTTATATGCGCATTCGACGCTGCATCGAGGAACGTATCGAGCGCGGTGCATATCCCACGGGTTCCATGATTCCGTCCGAAAAAGACCTCGCCGAGGAATTTGGTACGACACGCTTGACCATCCGAAGCGCTGTCGATGAGCTGGTTCGACGCGGGCAGATTCGCCGTGTTCGGGGAAAAGGTGCCTTTGTGGCGCAGAAAGTACCTGCTTTTTTTGAACGCACGGTCGGTTTCCGTGAATCGGTCCGTGCTTCGGGCGGCGAGCCGTCCGTCCGTATTCTCGCGCGTTCCAAGCGTTATGCGGGGCCATATTACGCCGACCTGTTTGGCATCGCCGAGGACGACCTGCTCTATTCCGTTCGACGCCTGAACTGCATAAACGGTAGCCCCGTATCGATTGAGACGGCGCTGATTCCCTGCCTGCTGTTCCCAACCATCGAAGATATTGACGTGTCGGTCTTCAGTTTGTACGAGACCTATGAGATGCTGGGCCGAAAGCCAGTCATGGCACAGGAAAAGCTCGATATCGAGGCACTGGGCGCACGAGATGCCGGCCTCCTTGGACTGGAACAGGGCGATCTTGTTTTGCTTTTGGAATGCGTGAGCTATGACGCGAGCGGTCAGGCTATCGAGTATGTAAAGTCCTTCAATCGTGGCGATACGGGCGGCTACACCTATACGTACTAGCTGGGGCTTTGCATCGCGCGCGGTAACAGCCGGTCTGTTTGGGCAATTTGACCGACTGTATATACAACCTTACATGGCTCAAAATCGACCGTTCGCCGAAGGGGATAAATTAATCGACAAAGAGGTATCAAAAAGCCGTAACCTGTAACTGTGATTGGTATCAAATACTAATGATTTGTAACGAGGTGAGACGATGAAGATGCTCGATTACGTTCAGCTTGCCCATGTGCGTATGGGGGAGAACCTCGAGCGTTCGTCTGAGCTGGTAGCGCAGCTCGTTGATATTTTCCAGTCCGGTTCTTTTGACGCACTGCGCATCGTTGCTTCGGGTTCGTCGCGCCATGCTGCGGATTGCACCCGCGATTTCCTGCAAGATACGCTGCAGATGCAGGTGTCCGTTGTGACGCCCGAGGCCTTCGTCGATTTTGAACACACCTATCCACAGCATGCGCTCAACATTGCCGTTTCGCAGAGTGGCTATTCGACCAATACGATCGCGGCTCTTGATTACATGCGCGCACACGATATGGCTGCAGTTGCGCTCACGGCAAACGTCGAGGCACCCATCAAGGAACACGCCGACATCGTTCTTGACTACGGTGTGGGTGTCGAGTCGGTGGACTTTGTGACTCTGGGCGTCGAGGTTCTCGTTGAGTACCTGGTGCTCTTTGGTATTTACGGCGGTCAGGCGCGCGGAACGATTGACGCCAAGGGCGTTGCTCAGCGTCTTGATGGCCTGCGCGAGGCTATCCAGGCTAATGCCGTGATGTGCAAGACCGCCGAGGCATATGTCCAAGACCACATGCTCGAGCTTTCTGAGCACACGCCCGCTATGGTCGTCGGCAACGGCCCCAACTACGGTGTTGCCGAGGAGGCGGCGCTCAAACTGAGCGAGACCATCAAGATTCCTGCCATGCATCACGAAGGCGAGGAGTTCGTCCACGGTCCCGAGATGCAGATTGTTCCGGGCTACCTGGTGTTTATTGTCGACGATCCGCAGGGGTCGGAGCGTCTTGCGAATATCGCCGATGCGCTATCGAACGTTACGGCAAAAACGGTGCTGCTCACGGCCCATCCCAAGGGTAGGGCTCACGAGGTTGTGGTGCCTCAGGTGGCTCCGCTGCTCAGTGCAATTCCCAATCTCGTGTTCTTCCAGACGATTGCGGCAATAATCGCCGAGCGTCTGAAGTCATGGGACGTTCACCCGTATCTCGATGCTGTCTCCAAGCAAATGGAGGTCAAGGCGGAGGGCTACGAAGAGTCAGTCAATGCGCTTAAGGCCAAAGCGGCCGAGTGTTACGGAATGTAAGCGGGTTTTGATGCCCGTTGGCATGGGGGATGTGGAAACAACCCCAGAAAGGAGAGACAAATGAAGGAAACCGAGAAGATCGAGATCATGCATTTCGACCAGGAGGGCTATCTCGAGGACGGCAAGGCGCTCTACGAGACCGGCAAGAAGATGACCGCGCTCGCCGACAAGGTTGCCGACGAGGGCTACGACGCCGTGTTCCTGATGGGCGTCGGCGGCACCTGGGACGAGCTCATGCAGCTCGAGTACCTCATGAACAAGTTCGGCGACCGC
>JAGZGX010000021.1:0-40653 GCA_018367075.1 Collinsella sp. | reverse complement strand
CTAAGCGAGCAAGGTGACGTGAAAGAGGAGGGAAGCGTACTTCGGTACGCGACCGACGATTGAACGTCAGATTGCCGCTTAGGGGCGTTTGCAGCGTCGGGCCGTTACGGCGTTTGGTAAAACGCCGTAACTATTAAAGCTGGCGCAGGCCCTCTTCCAGGCCGGTCTTGCTGTCGGTCTTCTCGTCGCGCATCTTGATGGCGCGGGCGGGGACACCGGCCACGACGGCGCCGGCGGGGACGTCCTCGACGCACACGGCGCCGGCGGCAACTACAGCACCCTTGCCCACGTGCACGCCTTCCAGGACCACGGCGTTTGCGCCGATCATGACATCGTCCTCGATGATGACGGGCGTGGCGCTGGCGGGCTCCACAACGCCTGCCAGCACGGTGCCGGCGCCGATGTGGCAGTTCTTGCCCACGGTGGCGCGACCGCCCAGCACGGCGCCCATATCGATCATGGAACCCTCGCCGATAACGGAGCCGATGTTGATGATGGCGCCCATCATGATGACGGCACGGTCGCCAATCTCGACGCGGTCGCGGATGATCGCGCCCGGCTCGATGCGGGCGTTGATGCCCTTAAGGTCGAGCATGGGCACGGCGGAGTTGCGGCAATCGTTTTCAACGTCGTAGTAATCGATGGAATCGGCATTGGCGTCCAGGATGGTCTTGAGCTCGTCCCAGTCGCCAAAGACGGTCTTGCCGCGACGGCCGCCGTAGACATGTGCGTCGCCCCAGGCAACCTTCATGCCCGGCTTCTCGCGCACGTACAGCTTGACGGGCGTCTTTTTGGGCGCGGTGGCGATGTAGTTGATAATCTCCTGTGCATCCATCTCGGCTGCGTTGCTCATTTGCTATCTCTCCTTTGGGTGGATTCGGTTGATACCTGGTTAGGCAAACATGACCTTGTCGAACGTATAGAAGCCGGGTTCGCGGGTGACGAGCTTCTGCGCGGCTGCCAAGGCGCCGTTGACAAAGATCTGACGGCTCGTGGCGCGGTGGGTGAGCGTGACCTCCTCGTCCTGGCCAAAGAAGCTCACCTCGTGCACGCCGGCGACGGTGCCGCCGCGCAGCGAGTGCATACCGATTTCCTTGGGATCGCGTGCTCCGCACATGCCCTCGCGGCCATAGACGGGGTGGTAGCCTGCCTCGGGCTCGGCTTCGACGACGGCGTCGAGTAGTAGCTTGGCAGTGCCGCTGGGGGCGTCGACCTTTTGGTTGTGGTGCGTCTCGACGATTTCGCAGTCAAAGCCGGGCAGCTCGCGTGTGGCCTGTGCTACCAGATGACGCAGGGCTGCGATACCGATGGAGTAATTGCCGGAGTGCATGATGCGGGCGCTCTGACCCAGCTCGCGCAGGCGGTCCATCTGATCGGGCGTGTAGCCCGTGGTGCCCGAGACCAACGCGGCACCCGTGCGCTCGACATAGGCGACGACGGCATCGAAGGTCACGACGTTCGAGAAGTCGATGATGACGTCGGCTGCCGGGGCGCCCTCGAGCTCGGACAGATCAAAACCGATCTGGGCGACGATATCAAAAACGGGCTGACCGGCGGCATCGACAACGCCCTCGGCGGTAGTGCGGATGAGCGAGCCCATGCGGCCCGTTCCCATAATGACGGTCTTAATCAAGCAGACCAGCTCCCTTCAGAGCATCGGTAAGTGCGGCGCGCGTGTCGTTGGCCATGTGGCATAGCGGCATGCGGTAGTTTGCCTCGATCATACCCATCTGAGCGAGCGCTTCCTTGACGGGGATGGGGTTGACCTCGCTAAAGAGGGCGTTGATGAGCGGCTGACCGGCAATCTGGATATCGCGGGCACGTGCCACGTCACCGTCCAGATAGGCGCGGCACATGTCATGCACGAGCTGCGGCTGAACGTCGGCCCACACGCTGATGGTGCCCGAGGCGCCCAGGCTCATGAGCGGCACGGTGAGCGCGTCCTCGCCCGAGTACATGCGGAAGTCGTCGGACAACAGGTGGGCAATCTTGGCCGCGTAGGCGACGTTGCCCGAGGCTTCCTTAATACCCATGATGTTGGGGTGCGCGGCCAAGCGCTCTACGTTGCGCTCGCTGATGCCGCAGCCGCAGCGGCCGGGGATGTTGTACAGGATGCAGGGGATGTCCACGGCGTCGGCGACGGTCTTAAAGTGCTGGTAGATACCCTCTTCGTTGGACTTGTTGTAGTAGGGGGTGATGAGCAGCAGGCCGTCGGCTCCCAAGCCCTGGTAGGTGAGCGACTTGGTGAGCATGGTTTGCGTGGAGTTGGAGCCCGAGCCGGCGATGACGGGGACGCGTCCTGCAACCTGCTTGACCACTGCGGCGACAACGGAGTTGTCCTCGTCATCGGTCATCGTGGCGCTCTCTCCGGTGGTGCCCAGGGTGAGGATGGCGTCGGTGCCGTTTTGCAGGTGGAAATCGATAAGGCGCTCGAGTGCGTCAAAGTCGACACTGCCGTCCTTTTTAAACGGCGTAACCAGGGCGACGATTGAGCCCTCGAGATTGCGGATGTCCATGTTCTTCTCCTTCGCCTCCGCGATCTGGATGCGTTTGTTCCATTGAGCTGCGACTGCCAGGCGCTCGTCTTGGGCGCGACGGCGGGCGCTTTCGGCGCGCGACTTGGCCAGCAGCTCTCGGCCGCACGGCAGCACGTCGAGCGTGGAAAAGTAATCGCCCGGGCGCTCGGCGCGGCGGATGAGGTCGGCCGCGCCATCGGGGCGCAGCAGGACCTCGGCGGAGCGCAGACGTCCGTTGTAGTTGTAGCCCATGGAGTAGCCATGCGCACCGGTATCGTGGATTACAAGCAGGTCACCCATGTCGATATGCGGCAGCTCGCGGTCGATGGCGAACTTGTCGTTGTTTTCGCACAGGTTGCCCGTGATATCGTACGTGTTCGTGACGGGAGCTGCGGACTTGTCGGGGCCACCCGGCTGGCCCATCACTGTAACGTGGTGGTAAGCGCCATACATGGCAGGACGAATGAGGTCGACGGCACTTGCGTCCACGCCGATATAGTCTTTGTAGATCCGCTTTTCGTGAATGGCCTTGGTGACCAGGCACCCGTAGGGGCCCATCATAAAGCGGCCCATCTCGGTGCAGATCGCCACATCGCCCATGCCGGCGGGAACCAGGATCTCGTCGTAGGCCGCGTGTACACCCTCGCCGATGGCGTGGATGTCATTGGCCTGCTGCTCGGGCAGGTAGGGGATACCCACACCGCCGGACAGATTGATAAAGGCGACATGTGCACCGGTCTCGCGCTCCAGGCGCACGGCAAGTTCAAAGAGGATTCGCGCGAGCTTGGGGTAGTAATCGTTGGTGACGGTGTTGCTGGCAAGGAAGGCATGGATGCCAAAGTCCTCGGCGCCCTTGGCCTTGAGCATGCGGAAGGCTTCAAAGAGCTGCTCGGTGGTCATGCCGTACTTGGAATCGCCCGGGTTGTCCATAATGCCGTTGGAAAGCTGGAACAGGCCGCCCGGGTTAAAACGGCAGCTCACCGTCTTGGGGATGGGTCCCGCGACGCGCTCGTAAAACTCAATGTGGCTGATATCGTCGAAGTTGACGATGGCGCCCAGCTTGTCGGCAAGCTCAAAGTCTGCCGCCGGCGTGTCGTTGGACGAGAACATGATGTCATGGCCGGTGATGCCCAGCGAGCGGGCGATCATGAGCTCGGTATAGCTCGAGCAATCGCAGCCGCAGCCGTATTCGTTGAGAATTGAGATAAGGGCCGGGTTGGGGTTGGCCTTGACGGCAAAGTACTCCTTAAACCCCGGGTTCCACGCAAAGGCGTCGCGCACTTCTTGCATGTTGCGGCGGATACCCGCCTCGTCGTATAGATGAAACGGCGTGGGGAACTGCTCGACGATATGCTCGAGTGTCTCCTTGTCCACAAACGGCTGCTTGGCCGCATATGCCTCGTTGGGGGTCAATGCCATGTCCCGTAAACCTCGCTATCCAGACGGCGCCATCTGCGCATCGAATCCGCATAGCGTGGACCCAATGTCCGGATAGCGCTCCCGCATTGCTGCAGACAGTCCTGCGAGTGTTTCCCGCAGGCCCACCAGGCTGTTCGTGCCCGAAAAACCCAGTTCGGCGGGTTTCGCCTCCCCGCGGGGTCAAAGTCTGCCGACTCGCCCGCGGCTCTTCGTGCCCGCGCCTCTATCAAGTGGTAAAGACCCTACCACGTTGCACTTTACCAAACAAGAGTATTCGTATATAACGTTTAAAAAATGCAGCATCATGCTAGAAACGAGGGCGCCACAATCCTGCGTCACAATAGGTGACAACTGAGTTGCCCCATGAAAGGAATCCCCATGACCGAGCTCCAAGAACTCCGTCGCTATCGTCGCGACCTGCATCGCATTCCGGAGCTCGACTTCGATCTTCCGCAAACTATCGCCTATATCGAGGGCGTGCTCGCTCCGCTTGCCTGCGAGGTGATCCATCCGTGCCCTAGTTGCGTGTGCGCTTTCTTCGACGCTGGCACGGGTGCCTCGCATGCCACGGCGATTCGTGCCGATATGGATGCGTTGCCTATTGCGGAGACGACGGGCGCCGCTTTTGCCTCGACGCATCCCGGCAAGATGCACGCGTGCGGCCACGACGGGCACATGGCTATGGCCCTCGCGGCGGCAACTTTTGTCGACCGTACGATTCGTGAGCAGCCGGGCGTTATTAAGCGCAACGTGCTTTTTGTGTTCCAGCCGGCCGAGGAAACAACCGGTGGCGCTAAGACGGTATGCGAGAGCGGCGTGTTCGAGCGCTACGGGGTCGACCGCATCTTTGGCTTTCACGTGTGGCCCGATCTTCCTGCCGGTACGCTGGCGAGCTGTCCCGGTCCGCTGCTGGCGCGCTCGAGCGAGACGCACATTCATATCCATGGCACGAGCATCCATATCGCCAAGACCTGCGGCGTTCCAGTCGAGGAATCACATGACGCAGCGCTGGCGGCGGCAAAGTTCCTGGTTGCCGAGCGCGAGCTGATGGACGAGCTGGGTGCCGATGAGCCCTGCATCGGTAAGTTTGGCCTGCTGCAGGCCGGCACCGTCTGCAATGCGGTGGCGGGGGAGGCCCATGTTGCCGGTAGCTTGCGTGTGTTTACGGACGCCATGTTCGCCCGTGCGCGCGAGGGCGTACGCCGTGCGCTCGACGAGGCGTGCACCGCAACGGGCTGTACGTACGATCTCGACTTTGCCGAGGGCTATCCGCCAGTCGATAACGACCCCGAGTTGTTTGCCCACATTGCGCCTGCCTTGCCCGAGCTGCAACTTGTGGACGAGCCGCTGTTAATTGCCGAGGACTTTGCTTTCTATCAGCGCCATCTGCCGGGCGTGTTCTTCTTGCTGGGCACGGGCGTGCCAGAAGGACAAGAAAACCCGATCGACGCTGATGACTGCCCAGCCTATGCGATGAGCGCTCTGCATACCGATACCATGCTCTTTGACGAGGAGATTCTTCTCAAAGGCCTCGATGTCTACAAACGATTGCTTTTGCTTGACTAAGGCGCAAAGGACTATTTGTTCTAGAAAACACGAACAAACGTACGATATAATAGAGATGTAAGTCTATAGAAACGTTTGACGTTACTAACGTAAGGCGATACTATGATTGCATCGTATAAAGATGAGGATACCGAACGCTTTGCCATGGGTGTGCGGGTCAGGAGGTTCGTACCCTTTGAGCATGTTGCGTTGAGGAAGATTCGCCAACTGCAGGTTTGTGCTTCGCTTGATGATCTTCGCGTTCCACCGGGCAACCGCCTGGAAGCTTTGAAGGGCGATCGTGCCGGTCAATATAGCATCCGTGTTAACGAGCGCTATCGGGTCTGTTTTGAGTGGAGACAGGAGATGGCTTGGAATGTCGAAATCGTCGATTATCACAAGTGATGAGACTTCGGCCGATTTGCTGTCGCCGGTGACTCCTGGTGAGCTTCTCAAAGAGGAGTTTCTTGTTCCCATGGGCATTTCTCAATATCGCCTTGCGAAAGAGACTGGGATTCCGGCTCAGCGTATCGGGCAGATTGTCTTGGGAAAACGTCGCGTGACGGCCGACACCGACCTCCGTCTTTGCCGTTATTTTGGCCTGACGGATGGTTATTGGCTGCGCGCTCAGGTGGCGTTTGACCTTGAGGCCGAGAAAAGGCGGATCGAACCGGAACTCGACAAGATCGTTCCTGTTCAGCAGGCTATCGCACTGTAGTGCTCAAAGATGATGGGGGTGGCGCGGCGATGAGGCGACGCCGACAGTCTGCCGTATATAGTCCGGGTGGATGCGGGTGCGGTTTGCTGCTGCTTCCGGTTATTGCCGTGAGCATTGGCGTGATGTTTGCGCTTGCCGGGCTTGCCGCGGCGGCGCTCGTGCTGTTTATCACTGCCATCGGCGTGACGATTTGGCTCTGCCGCAATCGCGAGCAACGCCGTGTCGACGGTAAAACCAATGTCGGCTGGGTCGTCTTTCTGATCATTGCGTACCTGCTGAGTGCCAGCTACCTTGTTTTCTTTGTCCTGTTGATGATCGGTGCCTTTACCGGGGAATCCGTCACGGTGGGTTGATGCACTGCCAGCAGACGGTCGCGCGCAGTGCGTTTGCTCGGCGTTTGGATAACTGCATTGGTCGTTTACCGCAGCCTTAGCTCTCAGCTAATGAATTCAAGTTCAATCCTTCCTACGATGTGCTGTGTACCGGCACGGTAGCCGGATCGTAGGAAGGATGAATAATGGCAAAAGAGGGAAAGAAGCCAATCGGCAAGATTGTCCTAGGCATCATCGTGGTGCTGGTTATTGTCGGTGCCGTGGGCTCTATGGGCGGCAACTCAACCGATTCGTCTGCGAGCGATTCGGCAAAACCTGCCGAGACGACACGGCAGGCTGAGGAGCAAAAAGAACCGCAAGAACCGTATACCATTGCTGACGAGGCTGAAGACACTTCCAATCAGTTTACCTATAAGATCACGGGCACCCTGACCAATAACACGGACAAGGAAAAGAGCTACATTCAGATTGAATATGTTCTGTATGATGCCGATGGCAACCAGGTTGGAACGGCTCTTGCAAACACCAATCATCTGAAGGCGGGCGGCTCCTGGAAGTTCGAGGCGCTGGGTACGGTGTCTCCCGACCAGGTTGCTAGCTGGGAGCGTTCGGACGTAAGCGGTTTCTAGCATGTTGCATGCACTGGGGGAGGTGAAGTCGTATGTCCGATAAAAAGCTGACCGAGGAGTTGCTCAATGAGCTTCTCGATGCGCCGAACATCGATGGCTATATCAGGGAGCACGACTTTGCCGCCCCGTCGCTTTCGGACTACCTGAAGCAGCTACTGCAGGAAAAGGGCTTGGAGCGCTCGCGCGTGGTCCGTATGGCTGATCTCAATGAGACCTTTGGCTATCAGATCTTTACCGGTGCGCGTCATCCGAGTCGCAATAAGGTGCTGCAGATTGCCTTTGCGATGGCGCTGACGCTCAAAGAGACCAACCGTGCGCTGACGGCTGCCGGGGTAAGCGTCCTTAACTGCAAGGACCGCCGCGATGCGATTATCATCTTTTGCATCGATCGCGGGTGCAGTCTCCAAAAGGTCAACGAGGAACTGTATCGCTTTGGCGAGGAGACGGTGAGTTAGCGGCTGATATCTGAGCCGGTAGAGCTGTCGAACAACGATGCAAACGAACGGGGCGCGGATGCCATGGGGTGTCTGCGCCCTGTGCTATGATGGAGGCTATGGATACTCAGAGCCCAACATATTCCGATGACGAGCTGACCGCAGCGCTTGCCGAGCACCTGGCGTCGCTCGATCGCGACGACAGCTATCGCGTGGAGCGTGTACTTAAGCGCTCGTCCGTTGAAGCAACCGAGCTCGTGTACTTTGAAGGAACCGGCGGTGGTTCGCTCGGCCCCTTTGTCCGTAAACGCATCGATGCTTCGGCTCAAATCGGCGGGGCATACGAGCGTCTGTTTGCCGCTCAGCGGGCAGGCAGGCGTTTTGAGCACCTGCCCAGAATCGTCGATTGTCGTCGTGTGGGCGACGAGCTCAACGTGGTTATGGAATACATCGAAGGGGAGACGCTCGGGGCGCTGGTGGACCGTCTGGGAGCCACCCCCGATTATGCGCGTGAATTGTATCCTGCCCTATGCGATGCCGTGGGCGAGCTCCACGCCGGTTTTGCAATAGCGGGGGAGACGTCGGCGCCGGTGATCCATCGTGACCTCAAGCCGTCGAATATCATCGTGACAGGTGCCAACTATACGCCTGATGACGGCCTGACATTTTCATCGCTGGTGATTATCGACTTGGGGATCGCTCGCGTATGGCGCGACGGCGCCGATGCCGATACCGTCAAGTTTGGGACGCGACCCTATGCGCCGCCCGAGCAGTATGGGTTTGGGCAGACGAGTGTGCGCAGCGACGTCTACGCGCTTGGCGCCCTGTTGTTCTTCTGCTTGACGGGAGTCGACCCTAAACCAGGGCTCGACATGCGCGAGCAATGCGAGGCGCGCGGCATTCCCACTCCACTTGCCGATGTCGTCTGCATGTCGATGGCGCTCGACCCGGTCAAGCGTTTTGCGAGTGCGGAAGCGTTGGGACGGGCGACGCGCGCGGCATACGATCTGAGTCGCCCCGTGCGGCCTCCTGCGCCTGTCCGTACTCCGGCCTCGGAGACGGTGTTGACGCCCCAAGGGCCCCGAAATCCCGCAGGGCTTCCTAGGCCCGCCGCCTCCGCTGCATGTGGTCTGCTCTCTCGTGTTCCGGAGTCTCTGGGGCGCATTTGGAATACGCTCGTCTGCTTCTCGCTGCTTGTGTTCTTTGCCGGAAGTCACTTTGCCGTCTTTCACCCCACCGGAGCAAACCAAAGCTACCCGACGTGGTTTCTCATAATCGAGTATTTTTTTCTTTGTCGATGGCCTTATGGTGCTTATGCATTTTGCGCTGCTCGATAAGCGCCGTCTTCGTCGGCGATTCGCACTGCTCGACAGCTATCGCGGCAAGAAACTCGCGAAACTCTGGCTCAAGGCATTGGGTGTGCTGCTCCTATGCATGATCGTCATAGTCGCGGTTGCCAATGCGACCGGCGTCGTCGATACCTCCGCTACCTAAAAGAAAAGGGCCCCGTTGGGGCCCTTTGCAGTTGCACTTAGATGCGGTTCATCTGAGCGGCGACTTTGTTGTACCAGTCCTGCCACGTGGGCGGGCAGTACTTTTTGGCCGCAGCCGGGGTAAGGGTGGAGCCGTAGTTGGCGCCCAGATAGGCAACGTGAGCGGAGATGCCCTCGCTCCAGCTGCCAAAGCTGCGCCAACCGCCGCCACGTGCACTCCAGCCCCAGGCGTTATAAGAATTGGCGCAATAAGCACCCTTTGTGCTCTCGATGCAGGCGATGGCGGGGGACCAACGGGGGTCGACACCGGTATTCCAAGCGGCGACGGCAAAGTTGTAGCCCTGGCCTGCCATGGGGGAGCCGGCGAGATAATTGTCGATGCGGCTCGTCCACTCATTAATGAACGAATCGTAATCGGAGCTACCGGTATTGGCGTTGTTCACCGTGGTGTCGATGGTGGTGTTGGTGTTGGTGGCCTGGCTGCTGGAATTGCTGCCGCTTACGCCCTCGCCCGAGAGCTTCTCGGCGGCAGCGGCCTTATCGGCCTCAAGCTTGGCAAGCTCGGCGGCATTTTCCTGCTCTGCTTTTGCCTGTGCCTCGCTGCGGAGCTGCTGGGCCTGCGCCAGCGCATCCTCGGCGTTTTTCTGCTCTGCCTCAAGCTGAGACTTGGCTTGCTGGAGCTCGGCCTTGTTCTGCTCGAGTTCGGTTTGCATGTTATTGAGCTCTTCGATCTCGTCGACGCTCGAGCTCGTGATCTGGTTGGTGTATTTGCAGGTCGTGATGAACTCACCCAGGCTCTGTGCGTTGACCAGGAAGCTCACGATGGGATTGGTGCCCTTCTGATACTTGTACAGATCGCGCATGGCGGAGCTTGCCTTGGCCTGCTGCTCGGGAAGCTTGGCCTCGATTTCCTCGATGCTTGCCTCATTGGAGTCAATCTGCTTTTGCAGGTCATCGAGTTTGGTGCGGGCGTCGTTGTAGGCGCTCGTGGCGGCTTCGATCTTCTGCTGGGCTGCGGAAAGCTGGTCCTGCGTTGCCTGCGAGGCGGCATACGCCGCAACGGGGGAGAGCATCGGCGTGGCCGTCAGCGCAACGGCGAGCACGGCGCTCGTGATGATACGAGCCGGCTTCGACGCAATGAACGCTGCGGTGCGATGATTCGAATGCTGCATCCAGTCCCTCTGCAATCAATCGTAGGTTATGGTTCGAACGGTATTCTACTACTGCTTTCGACCTCAACTTGAACCTTAAAGGTTCCAAAGGGTCAAGTTGAACTTGAGGCTTTGGCTTTGACCTGCAGTTATGATGAATTGTTGAGAAACCATAGAGTTCAACTTTAACGTTACAGAGCTCTGTTTGAGAGGAGTTTTGGGCTGTAAAAGCCATCTCAACGTGGGGTTTTATAACTACAGCGTGCCCTTCTGGCGAGCCTGCTCAATCTCTTCGAGGGCCTCGGCGGGGGTGAACGAACAGGTGCCGTCGCCGAGCTTGACTACCTGGATTTCGTCACCGGCGTTGACCTCTCCGCCCTTTAGTACCACGCCGAAAACGCCCTCGTGGGGAAAGATGCAGTCGCCGGCGAGATAGTAGATGGCGCAACGGGTGTGGCAGACCTTGCCGATTTGGCTGATTTCGACGAGCACGTCGCTTCCAAGCTTGAGCTGTGTGCCCAAAGGGAGCGAGAGCAGGTTGATGCCCCGGGTTGTGAAGTTCTCCCCAAAGTCACCCTCGTGTACGTCGAGCCCGCGTGCCTGCGCCGTCTGGATGGACTCCGCGGCTAAAAAGGAAACCTGACGGTGCCAATGTCCGGCGTGCGCATCGGTGGCGAGGCCAAATTGCTCTATAACGGTGTCGCGTCCATCGGCGACGGGCGACTTGCGAGTGCCCTTGTGTACCGACGTGTTGATCGAGACGATGTGGGCGGGTCCGTTGTAGGCGTCGTTTGCCGTGCACAGGGGAGCGGTCGCTTTCGCACGTTTCGCCAGCTCGCGCCTCGCGGCATTGAGGATGGGATTATCGGTCGGATGGTCTTGGGGCACGTGCGCGCCTTTCGCTCGAGGATGTCAATACACTGAATCCTACAACAATGGTAGGTTCATTGCCCGTTGTCATACAACGGTGAGCGCCGTCTTCGTGCTGGCCTTCGTGCTGGACGATTACGTCGATTGCCATAGATACGGTGGAGCTTTGGGCGCCGGCGGCTTGGCACGCTAAAATAAATCAGTTGCGCAAAGACCGCCCGTTGTGTGGGCAGTTCATGATAGGAAGTTTCCATGGCATTGCAATTTACAGAGCGCGAGTTCATTCCCGTGCTGCTTGGTGGCGACATCAACGCCTATTCGGTGGCGCGCGCCTTCTACGAGGAGTACCAGGTCAAGAGTCTGGTCTTTGGCAAGTATCAGACGGGTCCCGCGTACCGCAGCCAGATTATCGACTACACGCCCAACGTGGATATCGACACCATGCCCGTGATGCTCAAAACCGTCAACGGCATTGCCCAAGCGCATGCCGACAAGACTATTGTCCTTGTGGGCTGCGGCGACAACTATGTCGCTCTCGTGGCTCAAGCCAAGGATGCTCATGAGCTGGCGGATAACATCGTCGCTCCCTACGCGCCCTACAGCATGCTCGAGCAGTGCCAGAAGAAGGAGATCTTCTACGAGCTGTGCGAGAAGCATGGCGTGCCCTATCCACACACGTTTACCTTTACCAAGGCGATGCTCAATGCTCAGGGTGAGGCGCCTGCCGAAGTGCTCGACCAGATCGATTTTCCTTACCCGATGATTCTGAAGCCTTCTGACGGCATCATGTGGTGGCAGCATGAGTTCGAGGGCCAGAAGAAGGCCTATGAGATTGCCGACCGCGCCGAGCTGGAACAGGTCATTCGCGATTCGTATGCCAGCGGCTACACCGACGATCTGATCTTGCAGGATCGCGTGCCCGGCAACGACGAGTACATGCGCGTGCTCACCAGCTATTCCGACCGCAACGGTAAGGTCCGCATGATGTGCCTGGGCCATGTGCTGCTCGAGGAGCATCAGCCCCACGGTGTCGGCAACCATGCCTGTATCATTACCGAGCCTAACGACGAACTCATGGGCGGCGTGCGCAAGTTGCTCGAGGACCTTCACTTTGTGGGCTATTCCAACTTTGACGTTAAGTACGACGAGCGCGACGGCTCGTTTAAGTTCTTCGATTTCAACACGCGCCAGGGCCGCAGCAACTACTACGTCACTAACAGTGGCTTTAACGTTGCCAAGTATGTGGTGGACGAGTATGTGTTCAACCGCCCGTTTGAGCCGGAGTTTGTGACGGCGCAGGACGAGGCCCTGTGGATGGTCGTCCCCATGGGCGTCGTCGACAAGTACGTCAAGGATCCCGAGCTGCGCGCTAAGGTGCATCGCCTGGACAAGGAAGGTAAGGGCGCCGACCCTTCGTTTATGAAGGGCGACTTTGTCTTTAACCGCTGGCTGCGCATGTGGCACACCAAGCTGCGCCACTTTAAGCTGTTCAAGACGTATTACAAGTAGATGAGTGCGGCGCCCGTCCGGTTTGCATCGGGCGGGCGCGGGTATGATACGCGCAATTGCGCAAGCGTTACCAAGGAGGCGGCGATGGAAAAGCTGGGAGTTATCGGCGGCATGGGCGCCGAGGCCACGTCGTATTACTACGACCAGGTGGTGCGTCATACGGCTGCTGCCTGCGATCAGGAACATATCGACATGGTGGTGCTCTCCAAGTCGACCATGCCCGACCGCACGTTGGCCATTAAGACCGGCGAGCATGCCAAGCTGCTGGCGACCATGAAAGAGTGCGCCCAGGCACTCGAGTCGCTGGGCTGTGCGCACATTGCCATTCCCTGCAACACGTCGCACTACTTCTACGACCAGATCCAGTCGTTTACGAAGGTGCCGATTATCCACATGCCGCGTGAGTCGGTGCGCTATGCTCTGGCCGGTGCGGTGATGGGGGAGTGCGAGTTCGATCCCAACCTGAGTATGCCGGCCGAGCCGGTGCACAAGATTGGCATTATGGGAACCGATGGAACCGTGGGCGCGGGCGTCTACGGCCGCGAATGTAAGGCTGCGGGTGTTGAGGTTGTCTATCCCAGCGAGAAACGTCAGAACGATGTGATGTCGCTTATCTACGATGATGTGAAGGCCGGGCGTGAGCCCGATATGGATAAGTTCGACCGTGTGATGTGGGAGTTTGCCCGTAGCGGCTGCGACCGCGTCATTCTGGCCTGCACCGAGCTCTCGGTGCTGCAAAAGTACCGAGAGATGCCCGAGATCACCCTCGACGCCATGGATGTCCTGGTGCGCGAATCCATCATCCGCAGCGGCGCTCCCTACCGCCTCTAGCTTCCGACCTGTCAAAAAGGGACAGGTTAATTTTGGTAGGTTTTATCTGGTGAAACAGTAAAGGCCTCGGCTCGTTTGGTGCGAGCCGAGGCCTTTTGCGTTGGGCGGTTGCTGTCGGTGGTGAACTAGAACAGGAAGCCGATGGCGATGAGGGCGATGCTGACGATGAGTACGGCGATGTCCAGGCCCTTGATGGGGTAGCGCTTGTACGAGCTGGCGCGCGTACGCAGATAGAAGCCGCGCTGTTCTGCCGCCAAGGCTGTGGCATCGGTCTTGCCCACGCTCGAGATGAGCAGTGGCACACACAGTGGCAGCATGAGCTTAAGCTTCTTGATGGGGTTCTTGGTGTCGTACTCGACGCCGCGTGCGGTCTGCGCCTCCATGATGGCGTTCATCTCCTGACCAAACACCGGCACAAAGCGCAGCGCCGTGGTAAAGGTGAAGGCATAGCGATACGGCACGTGCAGCACCTCGACGCAGGCGTTGGCAAGGTCGTTGAGCTTGGTCACCATGAGCATGAGGATGAGTGGTAACGCCACGCCCAGCAGGCGCAGGCAGGCCTTCGATCCTGTGATGAGACCCGTGTCGGTGATAAAGTTCCACACCACGTTGCCATCGCGCATAAAGGCCAGCTGGAGCAACAACATGATAAGTGCGAGTGGAATCAGCAGCTTGAGCAGCGAGAACAGGCGATTGACGATGCCGGCGTAGGCGCCCAGCGCAAGGGTGAGTGCCAAAAAGCCCAACAGCGCAACATAGGTGTCGGACAAAAAGATGCCGATGATGATGGCGGCAGCGAGGCCCAGTTTGACGACGGGGTTCAGGCGATGCAGCAGCGTGTCGCCCGGCATATAGTCGATGACGTTAACCACGGCGGACCATCTCCTTGGTAATGCGAACGATATCAGTGACCTCGCTCACCTGCGCAAAAGCGGGAGAGACGGAGGATGCCAAGCGGCGCGAGAGCTCGATGACCTGGGGCGGTTCCACGTAGGCACGCTGCATGAGCTCGATATTCGAGAACAGCTCGTGTGTGCGTCCGCGGTCGAGGATGCGGCCGTCGGCCATCACAACGATGCGCTCGGCAAAGTCGGAAACGACTTCCATATCGTGGCAGACCATGATCACGGCGCAGCCACGCTCGGCCATGGTTCGCACCGTTTCCATGACGGTCATGCACTCGCGGTAGTCAAGGCCACTCGTGGGCTCGTCGAGCACTACGATCTTGGGTTCAACCACTACGACGGAGGCGAGCGCCACCATTTGTCGCTGACCGCGCGAAAGCGAGAAAGGCGCCTCGTCGGCGGGCAGACCAAAGCGGTCGATGACGAGCTGGGCACGACGCAGGGCCTCGGTGCGGTCGATGCCGGCAAGCTCCAGGCCAAAAGCGACCTCGTCGAGCACGGTATCCTTGCAGATCTGGCGGTCGGGGTTTTGGAAGAGCGTTGCGACCTCGCGGGCAATGCGACTCGTGGGAACCGCGGCGGTGTCCAAGCCCGTAACGCGCACGCTGCCCGAGGCGGGCTTAAGCAGGCCTGTGAGCAGTTTGGTGAGCGTGGTCTTGCCGGCGCCGTTTTGGCCGACGATGCCCACGAGCTCGCCAGGATAGAGCGTCAGGCTAAGGTCGTGTACGGCGGCTCCGCCATTGGGATAGGCAAACTCAACATGGTCGAAGGTGAGTACGGGTTCGGCGTCCTTGGCATGAGGACGCAACGACGGTGCATGCGGGGAACCGGCGGGCGCCTGGGCTTCGATAGCCGCGTGTGCGGGGTCGACGATGCCCGAAATCAGGCGCTCGGCCTCATCGACATCCAAGCAGGGGGTGCCGCTTACCAGGCCATCGGTTTCGAGGCTATTGAAGATACGCGTGACGCGAGGGCAGTCGACGCCGATGGCACGGAGCTCGTCGGTATGCGCGAAGACCTCGTGTGGCTCGCCCTGCAGCGCGATTTCGCCATGATTGAGCACGAGCACGCGGTTGCAGTACTCCGAAAGCAGGGCGACCTTTTGCTCAACGACGACGATGGTGATGCCGAGTGCACGGTTGGCCTCACGCAGGGTCTCGAAAACCAGCGTGGAGCTGGCGGGGTCGAGTGCCGCGGTGGGCTCGTCGAGAACCAAGACGCGCGGACGCATGGCGAGGATGGCGGCGATGGCCACTTTTTGCTTCTGTCCGCCCGAGAGGGTGGCGATCTCGCGGTCGCGCAGGTCGCTGATGCCGACGGTCTCGAGCGTTTCGCTCACGCGCTGCTCGATCTGGTCGTGGGGAACGCCAAAGTTCTCGAGGCCAAAGAGCATCTCGTCCTCGACGACCGAAGCGACCATCTGCGTGTCGATATCCTGCAGCACACTGCCGACGATTTGCGAGACGTCGGTGAGCGAGACTTCGCAGGTGTCGTGGCCGTCGACCATGACGGACCCAAAGAACGTGCCGGTGTAGTGGTGGGGCACGGCACCCGACAGGCAGGCGGCAAGCGTGGACTTGCCGGCGCCCGAGGGCCCGATGATGCCGATGAAATCTCCCTTGTTCACGCTGAGCGAGATGTGGCTGAGCGCCTGCTCGGTCTGCGTGCCATAGGAGAACGAGACATCGTCGACGTTGATGATCGTTTCCATGGATACCTTTCATAGTCATTGGGGACAGTCTTAAATGACCAGTTGTTTAAGACCGTCCCAAAAAAGTTCGTTGTTTGGGACGGTCTTTGGTGGTGAAGCACGGAGACGGCTTTACGAGGGGGCCCAGGTTGGCGCGAAAGAGGAGCGAAGCGTACTTGGGTACGCGAGCGACGAATGAACGCCAAGATGGGGTGGCTCGTAAAGCCGAGCGGGTTAGTTGAGCCTAAGGGCCTTCTGGATGGGCAGGTAGAGGGCGCCGACCAGAATGGCGTTAAAGACGGCGGTCATGGCGACGACGGGCAACATGGCGGCGGCGAGCTCGCCTACCACGCCGAGCATGGCCATCTTGATGACCATGAAGATGACGCCGGAGACAAAGGTGGTCAGGAAGGTTGCAACAATGGCGACGGCAGGCTTGACCTGACCGTTCTTGCCGGCGGCGTTGACGATGCCGGCCATGAGCATGGCGGCGATGCCCTCGGCGGCAAAATCGACGAACGGCGAAGTGGTGGTGATCTGGATCACGGCAGCCGAGATGAGGCCGATGACGAGCGCTTGGCCGATGTTAGGGCGAACGACCAGGATGGTGAGGCAGAAGGCCGAGATGATGAACTCGGGGCTGATCATGCCGCCCGAGATGCCCGAGATGGCCTTGCCGACGGTGAAGTTGAGGATGAAGCCTGCAGCGAGCAGGATGGCGAGCAGGACGAGAGCGCGGACGTCGAGTTTGCCGCGGTCGGCGGTCTGGACGGTGCGGGGCTGGGCGGCGGTGGTGTTCTGAGACATGGTGAAAATCCTTTCGGAAGGGGAGTGCAAGAGAAAAGCGGAGGCGCGTGATGCGAATGCGATCGGGCTCGAGATAGAAAAAGGCCCCCGGTCGAAACCGGAGGCCTTCCAATCACCTAGAGCGCAAAACCAGGCATGAGAGACTCACTGTCGACCGATCGTATTCGCATCACGCCACCACCAGTTGTTGAGAGACGTCATCGTGTCCTTCATATTGGTGACTCCTTTCGTGATGCCATGGCGCGGTCGCACCTAGTTGCTGTTGCGCTGCACTATAGCACAGCGAAGTGTGTGCGGGGGAATCTTTTTTGAAAAGATTTCAGGCGGGTTTCCCGTCGGTCAATAAGAGCGGGCTAAGCGGGTGAGGTGACTCATGTGCCCCGCCCGCTCAGCTAGGACATGAGGGTCTTAGGCCTTCTTGCGACGATAGATCACGTAGGCGCAGACACCGATGATGACGACGGCGCCAACGGCCATGGCGGCCATGTTGTTGCCCTCGGACTTCTCCTCGGCGGCCTCTTCCTCTTCGGCCTCGGGCTCGGCC
Organism: Collinsella sp.; assembly: GCA_018367075.1. GTDB lineage: Bacteria > Actinomycetota > Coriobacteriia > Coriobacteriales > Coriobacteriaceae > Collinsella. The sequence continues at coordinate 23,260 of JAGZGX010000021.1, read as the reverse complement.
ACGTCCTCATCGGAAAGGGCCTCGTCGGCGTAGGTGATGGACTCGACCAGGCAGTCGTTGTCAGCATCGTAGTCACTCGGGACGAACTCCTCGGAGAAATCGCCCTCCTTGAGGTAGTCGCGCATCTCCTCGAGCATGGCCTTGCACTTAACATAGGTGTTCTTGGTTGCAGCCTTGCCGGCCTTGTTGGCCAGGGCGGTACGGGCCTCGGTGCCTTCTTCGGCCTGCATGGCCTCGTCGACGGTCAGGTTCTGCTCGATGAGTTCCTTCTGCAGGGCGTCGAGATAGGCGCGGACGCCGGTGGCGCAGTGGTCGCGGTTCTCATAGGCGAGCGTGTTGATGTCCATGAGGACGTAGTTGATGGAGTTCTTGGGCTCCTCGTTGTTCACGACGTCTTCCTCTTCGCAGTGATCGAAGGAGACATCCTGATCGCTGAAGTAGGGGCTGACCTCGGTGAGCAGTGCGGAGTAGAAGGGGATGGCGACGGAGAATTCGGCGTTGGAGAGCATCTCCCACTGAATGGTCGCGATCTCGGGGTCCATGCCCTGACGGATCTGGAAGGTGTGGATCTCGGTGTTGCGGTTGGAGCCGATGGCATAGGCGCCGTCGGTGTTGGCGTTGAGGCCGGCGACATTCTCGCCGCGAGCGGCGAAGGAACGAATCATCTCAAAGGTGTTCCAGTCGGACTTGCCGGGCTGGAAGAACAGCGGCTGCATCTCGTGGACCAGGGCGCCGGTCGTGGCGCGAGCCTCTTCGCGCTCGTCCTTGACGATCTCGTAGTCGGTGCCCTCGGCAAGCGGAGCCATGAAGTAATCACGACCCTGGATATAGCGCGACCACTGGTGCATACCGGCCTCGCTAATCTCCTCGCCGTAGGTCTTGGCGACGTCGAACTTGCCGTCGGTGTACTCGGCAAAGCCCTTCTCCTTAGGCATGGACTCGATGCCTTCGGAATGGAGACAGTTCTCGGTGTCATCGAGGTCGACGTTATAGGTGAGGTTGCCGATGTTGGGGTTGAGCGAGGCGATGTCATCGGCGAGCTTCATAGCAATCCACTGATGGCCGGAAAGCGCGGCGAACAACCAGGTCTCGGTGCTGTCGGCGATGATGATCTGGTCGTTGGAGCAGACGCCCTGCTCGTCGATCAGGCTGCCGATGAGCTCGACGCCCTCGCGGGCCGTGGCGCTCTCGCCCAGGATGACGCTGGCATAGCTGTATTCGCCAATGCCAGTCTCCTCGGTGATGGGGTCGGCCTCTTCGGCCTTCTCGTTATAGGAGGTGCTCAGCGTGGCAGAGCAGGAGACGCCCTTCTCGTTGATGCCTGCCTCGGAATATGCGTCGTAGCGATCTTCCCACTGCGAGGGGTTGTCGCGAACGAAGGTGTAGCGGTAGGTTGCGCCCTTGGACTTGTACTCAAAACCGGACTCGACCGAGGTGTACTCGTTGCCGTCCTTGTGTGCGGGCTCAATGCCAAAGTGCTTGACATAGCGCGGACCGAAGTCCTCGGAACGGCCGTAGTACGTGTTGCCGTCTGCCGTGAGCTTGCTGCCCATGTAGATCTGGGTGCAGGCGAGTGCCGAAGTCGGCATGGCCATGATGGCCGTTGCTCCAAACGCAAGGCCGCAGCCGAGCTTTTTGAGCGTGTTGACAGGATGAGTAAACCTCATAATCCCTCCCAACCGTTGAAACCCCGCGGAACCGTGCAGGATTTCAGCTAATAAATACATCTATTAGCCTATAGGAAGTCTCAATAGTATTCATCTATTTCGATGAAATACTCGATGAGCGTCCTAAAATATGCGATGAGCGGACAAGAATACTCATTATCTAGCTTTATTTAAATAAAGACGCCCTGCAATTACTGTACCTGAATAAAGCGCCTTGCACGGGGCACAAAGAAAAATCCCCCGCTGTCGTGCAAATGCATAAACAACAGGGGAGACGATAATTGGATGAATATCATACCAATGTGGAATTACTTCTTCCGGCGGTGGATCACGTTAATCGCATAGCCGACGAGCATGGCCAGAACAATGACGATAAAGCCGAGCAGGGGATTGTCGTTCATGGGGTCCTCCTATTTTCCGAGCGGGGAGAATTCGTCGACGATGAGGTCGAGGCATTGCGGAAGCGCGCGGGCTCCAAAGACGCCCGAGTTGCTGGAGATGATCTCGCCATCGAACTGCATGCCCAGCGACGGCGTGCAGGTGATTTTGGCTTCCTTGGTCTGGATGATCTTGAACTGCGGACGGCCGAGCACCTTGCCGGCGGGGTCGAGCGCGGCGGTGATCACAGTGGGCAGGAGCTGGACGGTTTTTACGGGCTCGATGACCGCGATGTCGACCATGCCGTCGTTCATGCGGCAGTCGGGGAACAGGTTGATGTCGTTTTGAATGACCGAGGTGTTGCCGGCCATGCAGCAGATGCCATCGAGCTCCTCGACAATGCCGTCATGCTCAATCGTAAAATGCGCCACCGTGGGGTTGGGTGTGGCGAGCGCCGACAGGAAATAGGCGATCTCGCCGATGTCGTTTTTGGCGGGGGCGGCCTTCATCATGATCTCGGCGTCGAAGCCCGAGCCGGCGATGATGATAAAGCCGTGGCGCTTCTCGTTGCCGTTCTCGTCGAGCCAAAAGAGCTCGCCCATGTCCACTTTGACCGTGCGACCGGCGCGGCAAGCCTTGGCAAGCGCCGCTGCCTCGGGGGCATTGCCGATGTTGTTGAAGAACAGGCAGGCTGTGCCGGAGGGGAAGACGAGCGTGGGGACACCGCATCCGCGCATCTGGTCGAGCACGTTGGAGACGGTGCCGTCGCCGCCCGAAACGACCACGCGATCAAACTCGCGCACGTCTGCCACGGCGTCCTCGGGCTCCATGCCATCGCCGATAAAACGCATCACGACCTCGTCGCCGCCCTGCGCGAGGGCGTGCGTGAATGCGTAGATTTCATCTGAGCTGGGGCCCGATGCCGGGTTGTGGATGATAAGGCAGCGCATACTTACGTTCCCGTTCTGTGGCTAACCGAGTATAGTTGTAAGGCAATGCCGATATCCTACCCGTGTTTTTCGGGCCTAACCTTATTCGATGGGTTGATATGTACATTTCCACACATCAGGCTCTACTCGACTTTTGCCAGCGCGCCCGTGAGTTCGACGCGATTGCCGTCGATACCGAGTTTTTGCGCGAGCGCACGTTCCATCCGCGCCTGTGCTTGGTTCAGATTGCCACCCCTGCCGAGAGCGTCGCGGTCGATCCTTTGGTGATCGACGACCTGTCGCCGCTTGCCGAGCTTATGGCCGACGAGAGCGTGACTAAGGTCTTCCACGCCTGCTCGCAGGATATGGAGGTCATGCTCCATACCGTGGGCGTGCTGCCGCGTCCCATTTTTGACACGCAGGTGGCCGCCGCCTTTTTGGGCGAGCGCCAGCAGATTTCCTACGGCGCGCTCGTGCAGACGTCTTGTGGCGTCTCATTGCCCAAGACCGAGTCGCTGACCGACTGGTCGCGCCGCCCGCTGACTGATAAGCAGGTCGAGTACGCGATCGATGACGTCAAGTACTTGATCGTCGCCTATACCGAGATGATGAGTCGCCTGCGCGAGCTGGGCCGGGTGGACTGGGTGCTCGACGAGTTGCGTCCGCTGGCCGACGAGTCGCACTACCGCGCCGACCGCCATGAGGCGTTTCGCAAGGTCAAGCGCATCAACTCGTGTAGCCGTCACCAGTTGGGCATCGCACGCGAGCTTGCCGCTTGGCGCGAGGACCGCGCCGAGCGCCGCAACATCCCGCGCAAGTGGGTCATGTCCGACGATACGCTGCTGGCCCTGGTTAAACGTAATCCCGTTCGTGTTGAGGAGTTCCGCAGCATTCGCGGTACCGACCAGCTGGGGGAGCGCGACGTGGACGGCGCGCTCATGGCCATTAAGCGCGGTGCGAGCTGCCCACACGATCGCCTGCCGCTCATGGTGCGCGGGCACCGTCAGATTTCGCCGGAGTTGGAGAGCGTGACGGACCTGATGTATGCGCTCATTCGCCTGGTTGCCGAGCGCTCGGGCGTGGCGACCTCGGTCATTGCCTCGCGCGATGACCTGGCCGACTATATTGAGCATCCCGAGCAGAGCCCCCTGCGCGAAGGCTGGCGCTTTGAGCTCGTGGGTTCGCGTCTGGACGATCTGCTTTCCGGCAATATGGGGCTCACCGTGAAGGACGGAAAGATTGAACTGTTATAGGGAAGCCTAGCCGGCTGAGTGGGTAGAATGCCTCCAACGTGTAACTCGATTCGGAGGAATTCGCATGCCTTATTACTATGGATACGGCTTTGGCATTGACCCGCTGTACCTGCTGGTTGTTCTTGTCTGCACGGTGCTTGGCCTTGCCGCGCAGAGCTATATCAACTCGACGTACAAGACGTGGTCCAAGGTTCGCTCGGACGGCGACACGGGTGCCACGGTCGCTCGTCGCATGCTCGATGCCAACGGTTGCAACGCCGTGGGTATCAAGGGCGTTGCCGGCGAGCTCACCGATCATTACAACCCGCAGGACAACAACCTGTATCTGTCGGATGCCAACCGTTCGGGCGGGTCGGTTGCAAGCGTTGCCGTGGCCTGTCACGAGGCGGGCCATGCTGCCCAGCGTCAAAGTGGTTATGCCATGATGAAGGTACGTACCGCTTTGGTTCCCGTCGTCAACTTTACCCAGAACACCTGGACGATCGTGCTGCTCATGGGCCTGTTCATGAACATCGCGGGGCTCACGACCCTCGCGCTGGTCTTCTTCTCGTTTAGCGTGCTGTTCCAGCTGGTTACGCTGCCGGTCGAGATCGATGCCAGCCGACGCGCCGTGGCGTATATCGAGCAGTCGGGCATGAGCTCCAAGCAGGTCAACGGTGCCAAGAAGGTCCTGACGGCGGCCGCGCTCACCTACGTGGCGGCGGCGCTCACCTCGATTATTCAGCTGCTCTACCTGATGGCTCGCTACAACAGAAACTCCAACCGATAACAAGTTGGCTTGACAGGCGCCGCGGAGATTCTTGTCCCCGCGGCGCTGTACTATGTGTTGGACTTGAATCTGCGCAGGGTCGAAGCCCTTGTGCTCGATGACGAAAGGGGGCTGCGTGGCAGGCTGGAATCTGACCGGCAATACCGTTTCCGCCGAGTTCGACGGATCGGACGAGCAGGAGCGCAAAGAGCTCAGCGTGAGCCAAGCGGTGGAGATCGCCGCCGGCGCGCTCGATGCCATTCCGCAGTTGAGCGTTTTGGGTGAGGTCACGGGTTTTCGTGGTCCCAATGCCCGAAGCGGCCACTGCTACTTCCAGATTAAGGACGACTCGGCGGCCGTCGACTGCATCATCTGGAAGGGCGCCTACCTTAAGCGCACCTTCGATCTGCGCGACGGCATGCAGGTAAGCTTTAAGGGCAGCTTCAATCTCTACAAGCCTACGGGTCGCATGAGCTTTGTCGCTCGCTCATTCTCGCTGGCGGGGGAGGGCCTGCTGCGTCAACAAGTGGCGCAACTGGCCGAAAAGCTCCGCCGCGAGGGCCTGATGGACGAAGCGCGCAAGCGCCGTATCCCGGTGTTCTGCTCACGCGTGGCGGTCGTCACCTCGCTTTCGGGCGCCGTGATCGACGACGTCAAGCGTACGCTGCGCCGTCGCAACCCGCTCGTCGAGCTTGTCTGCGTGGGCGCAAAGGTCCAGGGCGAGGGCGCGCCGGCAGAGCTTATTGAAGGCTTGCGCCGCGCCGCTGCCATTACGCCGGCGCCCGATTGCATTTTGCTTGTCCGTGGCGGCGGCTCCTTCGAGGACCTCATGACCTTTAACGACGAGGAGCTTGCCCGTGCGGTGGCGGCTTGCCCCGTGCCCGTGGTGACCGGCATTGGCCATGAGCCCGATACCTCGATTTGCGACATGGTGAGCGACCGTCGCGCCTCCACGCCAACGGCAGCGGCAGAATCGGTGGCGCCGGCTATGACGGAGTTGGCCGACGTGCTCGAGACGCGCCATCAACGTCTGGGTGCCGCGATGGCTTCGATGATCGGGTCGGATCAGGTCGATCTGGAAATGCTCGACCAGCGCGGTCGTCGTGCCTGGGACACCTATACGGCTCGTTTGGTTGACGCGCTCGATGCGGCCGCGTGCCGCCCGTGCCTCAACGATCCAACGTTTATGGTCGAGCGTCGCGAGTCCGAGCTTGCGCTGACTGCCGATCGACTGTCGGGCGCCATAACGCGTTCGGTTGGGGCCTTCCGCTCCAACTTCGAGCGTCTGCCCGAGCGCTTGATCGCAAGCACCTCGGGGCTCGATGGCAAACGCCATGCGCTCACGCTTGCGAGTTCCCGTCTGGAGCATCAGGGGCGCACAATGCTCAACAAGTCAGCTTCCGACTTGGGCCGTGCAGCGGCTTCGCTCGATGCCCTGTCGCCGCTCAAGGTACTTGCCCGCGGCTATTCCATCGCGTACAGCGATGATGGTGTGGCTACGAGCGCCAAGAGCTTTAAGCCCGGCGATGCCATCCGCGTGCGTATGGCAGACGGCAACGTGGCTGCAACGGTCGATACGGTCGAGTAACCCGCGTTTCATAGCGATAAACCTTTAGGAAAGGAAACAGATATGGCAGAGAAGACCCCGGTCGAGCAGCTTACGTACAAGCAGGCCTCGCAGGAGCTGGAGCTCATCATCCGCAGCCTGGAGTCGGGCGATATGGAGCTCGAGGAGTCGCTCGAGAGCTATACCCGCGGCGTCGAGCTCCTCAAGAGCCTGCGCACCCGCCTGTCCGATGCCGAGCAGAAGGTCTCGGTGCTTCTTAAGGACGTCGACGGCAACGACGTGCTCGCCGACGGCGAAGCCGCCAACACCGACGACAACCTCTCGTTCTAACCATCCCACAGCCCACTTTGGGGTAGTCTTTTTGGGACGGGGCTTTTTTGACTACCCTTTGGCGACGGCTCGCCGAGCACTTGCTTTTGCGAAAAAGTAGTCAAAAAAGCCCCGTCCCAAAAAGACTACCTTGGTCTGTAAGAAAGGAACCAGCCATGTGTGATTGCATCTTCTGTAAAATCGCCAACCACGAGATCCCCTCGACTGTTGTCTACGAGGACGACCAGGTCATCGCCTTCGACGACCTCAACCCCCAGGCGCCGGTCCACACGCTCGTGATCCCCAAGAAGCACTACAGCGACATCGCCGACAACGTGCCTGCCGAGACCATGGGCGCCATGGCCCATGCCATCCAGGAGGTCGCTAAGGCCAAGGGCCTGGAGGACGGTTTCCGCGTCATCTCCAACAAGGGCGTCAACGCCGGTCAGACCGTCATGCACTTCCACATGCACGTCCTCGGCGGCAAGAACCTGGGCGAGAACCTCATCTGAGGACGCACAGCCCGTCGCCTTGGCTGCCTTTGGAGTAACCTATGCAGCTTTCTCAACTCGAATACCTTCAAGCGGTAGCGAACTACGGCGGCGTGCGCAAAGCGGCTCGCGCCGTTCACGTGAGCCCACAGGCCGTTTCGTCGGCAATCAAAAAGTTGGAATCTGAGTATCAGATTGTTTTGCTCGACCGATCGGCGGGGGAGGCTGTTTTGTCTCCGGCGGGCAGAGAATTTGCGTGTCGTGCACGCGTGATCCTGGCACAAGTCGACGATCTCAAAAAGTACGCTCAATCGGGGAACGGCGGCGTTTCGCCCGACGGCCACTTCCGTCTTTACGCCCCCTGTCTTCACGGGCGGGGGCGTCTTTTTTCCGAAAACTGGTACGACTCGTTTGAAAGCTCGCACCCCCAGATTCACCTTGATGTTTGGCATCAGCCAACGGCCACATGCTTTGAGTCGCTTATGCTTGGAATTTCGGACGCGGCCATCTCATTTGAGGAACCAAGGGACAGCGTCCTTTCTTCGAAATACTTGGGTGAAAAGGAGCTCAAGGTTCTTTCGTGTCCAGCGGGTCATCAATCTGTGGGCGCCATGACCATTCGCGAGCTACTGAGCGGCAGGCTCGCTGTTCCCATTAATTTGTCACCCTGTCTCAATGCGATTAACCAATGCCCTGAAGCCCAGCTCGTCAATTTTCGCTTCCGTGATGTTGAATACGGAAGCAGGGCTCAGGCTGAGTTTCTTCAAGCCGGGGGATTGATATTGAGTTTGTCTGGGTCCTCTCTCGCATCGGATGGATCAGAAGTGAGTGAGTGCTCCATTGAAGCCTCGCATGACGTGGCCTTGCCCATCTATTTTTGCTATCGACAAAATGCCTGGACCGATCGACACCAGACGGTTTTTCTGCACCTATTGCGTCATCTTGCTTCGTGAAATTAATTGGCTTCGAGACGTCAAGTGATTATTGACGCCTTGTAACACATAGCTGACAGCTTTGCCCTCATGCTTTTCCAAGATTCTGATTTAGATTGCTGGCTCTTGGAGGGCGGAGCATGAAAAACCGTACGGTTTTGCTTTATATGACGTTCGTTTTTCTGTCGAACTTCAGCACCATTTTGTATTTTCTGACGGTTTACCTTGAATTCGTCGGATTCTCGATGGTAGCGATTTCTAGCATGATGATTGCATACCAAGTGAGTAAGTTCATTCTTGAGGTTCCTACTGGTTATATTGCTGACAGGTTTGGACGAAAGACAAGCGGTCTCGTTGGCGTCGTGGGAATGCTTGGATACTACGCCGCCCTACTTTTCACCCGTTCTCCTTTGCTTTTAATCGGCGCGTTTGCTCTCAAAGGATTTGCAGTTGCATGTGTGAGCGGATCCATAGAAGCGATCTACATTGACAGCGTCTCTCAGGACCAGCTCGTAAGACTTAATGTCGTTGAGCGATTTGTTTTCTATGCCTCTTATGCCATCTCCGCTTGCGTGGGCGGTTTCATTTCGTCTGTCGGTGCATATCTCATTGGTCTTTCGGCAGATATCATCGCAATGGTGTTGACGTTGGTTGTCGTTGTCTGCATTCCTGAGATGCGAAGAGGGGACACTGCAGCGACACCTAAGCGTGGAATTAGCCCGAAGATGATCGGTGCCGCTATTGCGCGTAACGGCATTCTTCGTTCAGCGTTCATCATGGACTGCTCTCAGGCATTTGCTTTTGTCGCCCTGGAAGACTTTTTCTCACTGTTGCTTGCGGGTCGCGGAATGAATGCCGTCGCTTCGGGTGTGATCATTGCGGTCCAGCTCCTTGCCTCGGCCTCCATGGGGCTTATTGTGCCCAGTGTGATTGCTCATGTCGACAAGGGCCGTTTTGCGCGTATTTGCGGCATCGTGCGCCTTTCCCTGACTGCTCTGTTTTTGATTCCCTTTACTCCGGTCTATTTGCTGCCCGTGTTCTATGTACTGCAGACGGTCGCTTACTCGTTATTTGCGCCAATTAAATACTCAATTTTTCAAAATGCTGTCGATTCTTCGATGCGCTGTTCACTAATTTCGGTCCAAAGCCAGATGGTGGCGGTGGGCGCTATCCTTTTCTATCTGTTCAATGCTGCGTTGAGCAGCATCGCGGGCATTCGAGTCATATTGCTTGTAGCGCTCGGGATATCTTCTTTGGTGTATATCCCCGCGCTCTTTCGTCTTACAAGTCAAAGGCCATGAGTATTTGGGCACCGATAACTTATATATCAACGCAATAAACCCGAGCGCGAGGGCGTTTGGGTTTATTATTGAAGCGTATGTAACCTGGCGGCGCCACACCGCCTGTTAGTAGGGAGACACATGAACGTTCTGGTCGTCAACGCAGGATCTTCGACGCTTAAGTATCAGGTCATCGATACCAAGTCCCACAAGGTGTCCGCAAAGGGCTCCTGCGAGCGCGTCTGCTTTACCGGCGGTACCTTCACCCACGCTGCCAACGGTTCCAAGAAGGTGACCGAGAACATCGAGTTCCCCGACCACAAGGTCGCCATCGAGGTCGTCCTGAAGGACCTCGAGGCCAACGGCGTCAAGATCGAGGGCATCGGCCACCGCATCGTTCAGGGCGGTTGGTACTTTGGCGATTCCTCCCTCGTCGACGAGGACGTTCTCGCCAAGATTCGCGAGGTCGCTCCGCTCGCCCCGCTGCACAATAACCCCGAGGCCAACGTTATCGAGTACTGCCTGGAGCAGTATCCCGACCTGCCCAACGTCACGGTCTACGACACTGCTTTCCACTTCAATATGCCCGAGGTCGCCAAGACCTACGCCCTGCCCAAGGACGTCTGCGACAAGCTGCACATCCGTAAGTACGGCGCCCACGGCACCAGCTACCGCTACATCTCCAAGAAGGTTGCCGAGATGACCAACGGCGAGGCTCGCAAGGTCGTCGTGTGCCACATCGGTTCCGGTGCTTCCCTGTGCGCCATCGAGGACGGCAAGTGCATGGACACCACCATGGGCTTGACGCCGCTCGACGGTGTCATGATGGGCACCCGCTGCGGCTCCATCGACCCTGCTACCGTGTGCTACCTGCAGCGCGAAGGCGGGTTCACCTTCGACGAGGTCGACGAGATGATGAACAAGAAGTCCGGCCTTTTGGCTGTGACCGGCGGCAAGACCAACGACTGCCGCAACGTTGAGGAGCTCGCCGCTGCCGGCGACCCCGAGGCCCAGCTCGCCTTCGATATGTTCGTCTACAAGATTGCCGCCAAGGCCGCCGAGATGGCCACTTCCATGTGCGGCATGGACACCCTGGTCTTTACCGCCGGCATCGGTGAGCACGCTCCGGCTGTCCGCGCCGGCGTGGCCGACCGTCTGGCCTTCATGGGCGTCAAGATGGACCATGCCCGCAACGCCCTGCGCGGCGACGGCGCTTGGTGCCTGTCCGCCAAGGATTCCAAGGTCAAGATCTTCGTTATCCCCACGGATGAGGAGTTCATGATCGCTTCCGACGTCGAGCGCATCGTTAGCGGTAAGTAATTGATGCAAGGGGAGGGGACTGGATGGCCTTGTGCCGTTCAGCCCCCTTTTATGCTCTTTGGGCGAAGAGCTTAATAGATATTTATTGAATTCTGATAACTTCTTATTAAAGGTACGGCCGCCTTATAGGTTTGCCGACCGTACTGTAATCACGAAGGAGTCTCATGAACGTACTTGTTGTCAACGCCGGCAGCTCGAGCCTTAAATATCAGCTTTTGGATACCGATACCCGCGAGGTTTTCGCCAAGGGCAACTGCGAGCGTATCGGATCGGAGATGGGCGTCTTTGGTCACTCCGAGAACGGTGGCACCAAGCAGACCGAGGAGGTTCCCTTCCCCGATCATCGCTCTGCTATCGCTCGCGTGCTCGAGGAGCTCGAGAAGACCGACTTTACGATCGATGGCATCGGCCACCGTATCGTTCAGGGCGGCTGGCACTTCGATGATTCCGCGGTCGTCGACGATGAGGTCATGGCTAAGATTCTTGAGGTGGCCCCGCTCGCCCCGCTGCACAACTACGGCGAGGCCGCGGCAATCGAATACTGCCGCGAGAAGTATCCGGAGCTGCCCAACGTGGCCGTCTTCGACACCTCGTTCCACATGACCATGCCCGAGGTCGCCTACACCTACGCGCTGCCCAAGGACGTGTGCGACAAGTATCACGTGCGCAAGTACGGCGCCCACGGCACGAGCCACCGTTACGAGTGGATGATGGCCAAGGAGATCCTGGGCACGCGCTGCCACCGTCTGCTTTCGTGCCACCTGGGCAACGGCGCCTCGCTCGCCGCTATTGAGGACGGCGTGTGCCGCGATACCACGATGGGCCTCACGCCGCTCGACGGCCTGATGATGGGCACCCGTTGCGGTTCCATCGACCCGGCCACCGTGTGCTACCTGCAGCGCGAGGGCGGCTACAGCTACCAGGAAGTCGACGACATGATGAACAAGCAGTCCGGTCTGCTTGCCATCTCGGGTATCTCCAACGACGCCCGCGACATCCGCACGCGCGCCTCCGAGGGTGACGAGCGCTGCCTGCTCGCCTTCGACATGTTCGCCTACAAGGCCATGCAGCAGGCCGGTTCCATGATTGCCTCCATGGCGGGCGTGGACACCATTACCTTTACTGCCGGCATCGGCGAGAACGACTGGTCGATCCGCAAGGCTTTCTGCGACTGCTTTGAGTGGCTGGGCGTGCGCATCGACAACAATAAGAACCGCGAGGCCGTGGGCAACGGCCCGCAGGTCATCAGCGCTGCCGGCTCCGCCGTCACGGTCATGGTCATCCCCACCGACGAGGAATACATGATCGCCCACGACGTCGAGCGTCTGACCGGTAGCAACTAGCGCATTCGTCTGCAATTGAGAGAAAGGCCTCCAGAGCAACGAGCTCCGGAGGCCTTATTTGATGGACGAGACGAGCGGGGCGGAAACTCCATCCCACAATCAGCCTCCAAACCGGGACACATTTTCCGGAAGGCCAGAAATCGGAACGCAGTCTATCTTATGGCTCCAAAGTGGTCATTACCTGCAACGCATACGCTCTCAGCAACGTCGCCCATCCATCCAAATTCTCAGCCCCAGCTCGTAGCCAAGCCGCCGTCCACCCCAGATTCCCTGAATGCCACGTGATAGTAGAAGGCCGCACAGGTTAACCCCTGAAAACATTCCGCAGACCAGAAACGCCCCCGTTCGTAGCTCCGAAGGAGCAGAACGGGGGCGTTTCATTGGTCGAGGACGTTTTCAGGGGTTAACCTGTGCGGCCTTCGGGCGAGTACGTCCGCTACTCAGCCATCTGAGCCTGGACGGCGGTGATGGCTACGACACCCACGATGTCGTCGGCAGAGCAGCCGCGCGAAAGGTCGTTGACCGGCTTGGCGATGCCCTGCAGGATGGGGCCGTAAGCGTCGGCGCCGGCGAAGCGCTGGACCAGCTTGTAGCCGATGTTGCCGGCCTCGAGATCGGGGAACACAAGCACGTTGGCCTTGCCGGCAACGGAGGAGCCGGGGGCCTTGAGCTGGGCGACGGCGGGAACGATAGCGGCGTCGAGCTGCAGGTCGCCATCGATGGCGAGCTCGGGAGCCTTCTCCTTGCAGAACTTAACGGCCTCCTGGACCTTCTTGGCGACCTCGCCGCCGGCGGAGCCCATGGTGGAGTAGGAGAGCATGGCCACGTGCGGCTCGACGCTGCCCATAAAGGTGGACCAGGAGTGAGCGGAGGCGATGGCGATCTCGGAGAGCTCGTCGGAGGACGGGTTGATGTTGAGGCCGCAGTCGGCGAAGATCAGCGTGCCGTCGGTGCCGAACTGCGGGGTATCGGTGCACATCACGAAGAAGGCCGAGACCAGCTTGGTGCCCGGGGCGGTCTTGAGGATCTGCAGCGCGGGGCGCAGAGTGTCGGCGGTGGAGTGGCAGGCGCCGGAGACCAGGCCGTCGGCGTCGCCCATCTTGACCATCATGGTGCCAAAGTAGGTGGCGTCCATCACCTGGGCGCGAGCCTGCTCGATGGTAACGCCCTTCTTGGCGCGGAGCTCGGCAAACTTCTGCGCGTACTCCTCGTGCTTCTCGGCATTGCGCGGGTCGATGACGGTAGCGCCGGGAACGTCGATCTCGTCGGGGTTGCCCAGGATGACGATCTTTGCCAGGCCCTCCTCGATGATCTTGGTGGCGGCGACGATGGTGCGCGGGTCCTCGCCCTCGGGCAGGACGATGGTCTTAAGGTCGGCCTTGGCGGCAGACTTCATACGGTTTAGGAAATCGCTCATGTTACTCCTTACAAGCGTTTCGCTAAGCTCCAGGCGCCCGGCTGTACACGAATAAACCCGCTGCTAGCGGGTTTACCTTTCAATAATGTACGCCGCGGTGCTTGAGCTTTCCTTGTGTGGCAAGCTCATTATAGGACGCATTAGCGCTATAATCGCTCTGATAAATATGTCTCGACGTATGTTCGAGAAAAAGCCCAGTTAAAAAGCGTGTGACTTTTGACAAGGAGTATCGATGCAGATTACCTCAGGCCTGCCTGAAGGCTTTAATGCCGGTGCGTACGACATGATCGTTGTCGGCGCCGGTTATGCCGGTGCCGTTTGCGCCCGCCGTCTTGCCGAAACTATCGGCTATCGTGTTGCCGTTTTGGAGCGCCGTAGCCACATTGCGGGTAATGCCTTCGACTGCACTGACGAGGCGGGAATCCTGGTCCACGAGTACGGTCCGCACATCTACCACACCTTTAACGAGCGCGTGCACAACTTCCTGTCGCGCTTTACCAAGTGGACGGACTACCAGCACAAGGTGCTCGCCAACATCAACGGCACCCTCATGCCCGTGCCCTTTAACCACGCGAGCCTTAAGCTCGCCTTTGGTGACGAGCGTGGCGAGGAGCTGTATCAGAAGCTCGTGGAGACCTTTGGCAAGGACGTCAAGGTACCCATTATGGAGCTGCGCAAGAAGAACGACCCCGACTTGGCTGAGGTCGCCGACTACGTCTACGAGAACGTCTTTTTGCACTACACCATGAAGCAGTGGGGCCAGACGCCTGATCAAATCGATCCCTCGATCACCGGCCGCGTTCCCGTCTTTGTGGGCGACGATGATCGCTACTTCCCGCAGGCCCCCTTCCAGGGTATGCCGCAGGACGGCTACACCGCGCTGTTCGAGCATATGCTCGACCACGATCTGATTGACGTGTTCTGTGACGTGGATGCTCGCGATCTCTTCGAGATCGACGAGACCACCGTCAAGATCGACGGCAAGGTCTATGGCGGCGAGATCGTCTACACCGGTCCGCTCGACGAGCTGTTCAACCTCGACCTGGGCGCCCTGCCGTACCGCACGCTTGACATGAAATTCGAGACGCTCGAAATGGACCAGTTCCAGCCCGTGGGCACCGTCAACTACACTACGAGCGAGGACTACACGCGCATTACCGAGTTCAAGAACATGACCGGTCAGGTCCTGCCCGGCAAGACCACCATCATGAAGGAGTACTCCAAGGCTTATACGCCCGGCTCGGGCGAGACGCCATACTACGCCATTCTTGAGCCCGAGAACCGTGAGCTCTATGAACGCTATCTTGAGCGCGTTCAGAACCTGACGAACTTCCACCCGGTGGGTCGTCTGGCCGAGTATCGCTACTACGACATGGACGCCGTAACCAATTCTGCCCTCGATCTTTCGGATGAGATTATCGCCTGCCATGCATAAAGTCATAACATTCGGTATTCCCTCGTATAACGCCGCCAAGGACATGGACCATTGCATCACCTCCATCTTGGAGGGGAGCAATTACGCCACCGATATCGAGATTATCGTAGTGGACGACGGCTCCAAGGACGAGACGGCCGATAAGGCCGACGAGTGGGAGGCACGTTATCCCGGTATCATTCGCGCGGTGCACCAGGAGAACGGCGGCCACGGTATTGCCGTCCTTTCGGGTCTGCGCGAGGCACAGGGCACCTACTACAAGGTCGTCGACTCGGATGACTGGCTCGATGCTGCGGCTCTTTCGACTATGCTGTCGATTCTGCGTGGCTTTGAAGAGCGTGACCAGCGCGTTGACCTGTTTATCTCGAACTACGTGTACGAGAAGGTTTACGAGGGCACGCATACCGCTATTGGCTACAAATTTGCCCTGCCGCGCAAAAAGATCTTTTCCTGGGATCAGATCGGTCATTTCCGCCTGGACCAGAACCTACTCATGCACAGCCTGTGCTATCGCACGGATGTGCTGCGCGAGTCCAACCTTCCCATGCCGCCGCACACGTTCTATGTGGACAACATCTACGCCTACGTGCCGCTGCCGCGTTGCAAGACCATGTACTACGTCGACATCGACCTCTATCGCTACTTTATCGGTCGCGAGGGCCAGAGTGTCAACGAGGCCACGATGGTCAAGCGTCTGGACCAGCAGTTCCGTGTGACGCGCATCATGATGGAGTCGTACCACCTGTACAGCGATGTTGAGTCGTCGCGTCTGCGCTCGTACATGATGGGCTATTTCACCATGATGATGGCGATCTGCTCGGTGCTCACCAAGCTTTCCGAGGAAGATTGCGCCGACGAGCGCCTAAAGATGCTGTGGAATGATTTGAAGGCCTACGACGAGCGCATGTATCGTCGTGCCCGCTACGGCGTGGTCGGGTTCTTCACCAATCTGCGCGGACGGGCCGGAGACAAAACCACACTCGGCCTATACCGTCTTGCCTCAAAGATCTTCAAATTCAACTAGCTGCTGAGTAATCGCTGTTGATAGGTTGACTGGGCCCCTTGGCCTTTAGTTTGCTACTGCGAACAGTCCTGCTCGCACGGAAAGCACATTAAGTGCTTTCCGGCTCGTGCGGAACTTGTATCAAACTAAAGGCCAAGGGGCCTCTGCTATAAGAATCGATTGTCAGTTTATTTGAATTTGAAGATCTTCGACGCGCGGTACACAGGGGCCTGGGCTGAAAAGAATTAAGTTGGTAGTCGGTCGGAGGCGGGCGGGCATTACGTTTGTCGCGAGTTCCGCATGCAAAGAAGGCCACTTAATGTGGCCTTCGTCTCGCATAGGACTGTAGAGCAGCAAACGTAATGCCCGCCCGCCTCCGACCGACGGTCGAGCGAGGTTACTTCGCGGCGCCGGGGATGCCGTGGGAGGTTTTGGCGGTTTTGGCTCCGTTTACGATGGCGGTCTGTAGGGCCCTTACGGCGAGCATGCCCAGTAGGTCTAGGGGAACGGCGGCGCTTGCCTGGGCGCCCAGTTTGCCGCTGGCGAGGGTGTAGATGGTGTCGCCGTCGTTGGTGGTGTGTGTGGGGCGGATGGCGTGTGCGTAGGCGTCTGCGGCCATCTGGGAGACCTTGGTGGCTTGTGCCTTAGTGAGTTCCACGTTGGTGACGATGCAGCTGATGGTGGTGTTGGTGCGGTCGAGCGGCATCTGCATGGATCCGGCGGCGGCAAAGGCTGCGAGTTCCATGTCGACGATCTGGTCGCTATCGGCTGCGGCGCGCATGCCGGCGACCCACTCGCCGGTGAAGGGGTCGACAACGTTGCCGCAGGCGTTGACCGAGACCACGGCGCCCACCTTGATGGGGCCGAGTGCCACGGCGGCAGCTCCAAGGCCGGCCTTCATGCAGGTGGCAGGCCCCATGAGCTTACCCACGGTAGCGCCCGTGCCGGCGCCTACGTTGCCCTGTTCGAGCTTGGTGGGGGTGTGGTCGAGTGCTTCGCGCACGGCGGCGATGCCGGCCTCAATGTCGGGGCGCACGGTGGGGTTACCAAAGGCGAGGTCGAAGATACAGCTGGAGCACACGATAGGCACCTGCGTGGGGCCGACGGGAAGGCCGATGCCGCGGCTCTCAAGCTCGCGAGCGACGCCGCTTGCAGCCTCGAGGCCAAAGGCCGATCCACCCGAAAGGCAGACGGCGTGGACCTTGTCGACGGTGTTCTCGGGTCGCAGCAGGTCGGTTTCGCGCGATGCTGGAGCACCGCCGCGAACGTCAACGCCGCCGGTGGCGCCCTCGGGTGCCACGATTACGGTGCAACCGGTGCCGGCCTCCTCGTCCGTATAGTTGCCATAGCAAAAGCCATCGACATCGCAGACGTCAATGGCCTCGAGCAGTGTATCCATGTTTAACTCCTATCGGTTTTCCGCCGCGCCTTGTGCCCGGTCGGGATCCGTACGGTACGCCAAAATTGTAGGCGCCGGGGGATACCCAGCGCCAGATGCAATTACGAGAGTTTTTGAATCGCGCGCGCGACGCGGGCGATGGGTAGGCCCACCACGTTATAGAAGTCGCCCGAAATATCGTGCACGAGCATGCGTCCTCCTGTGCCCTGAATGCCGTAGGCGCCGGCCTTGTCCATGGGCTCACCCGAGGCGACGTAGTGCTCGATCTGCTCGTCGGTGAGCTCGTAGAACGTCACGTCGGTCACATCGACAAAGGACAGGCTTTCGGCGGCATGCGGGGCGGCCGTATCGCCTGCCTTAACGATGCAGACGCCGGTTGCGACCTGGTGCGTGCGGCCCGAAAGCTCACGGAGCATAGTGCGCGCCTCGTCCTCGGTTGCCGGCTTGCCCAGAATCTTGCCGTCAAAGGTGACGATGGTGTCGGCCGCGACCGTTAGCTCATTGGGCTCGGCATGCTCGGCAGCAACGGCAGCCGCCTTGGCGCGTGCCAAGCGCTCGACAAGCGTGAGCGGGGCCTCGCCATCAAAGGGCGTTTCGTCGATATCCGCGGGAATCACGCGAATGTTGTAGCCTGCCTCGCGCATCAGCTCTATGCGGCGCGGCGATTGCGAAGCCAAAATCATAGTTGGATGCCCTCGGCGACCTTCTCGACGGCCTTGTCGCCGGCGAGCGTGCGCAGCAGCTCCAATGCAAAGGGGAGGGACTGTGCCATGCCGCTGGCAGTGATGATGTTGCCGTCTTGCGTGACCTTCTCGCCGGTATAGGCGCCTTCGGGGAAGCTTTTCTCAAAGCCAGGGAAGCACGTGGCATGGCGCCCCTCGAGCAGGTCGAGCTCGCCCAGGATAAACGGGGCGGCGCAGATGGCGGCGACGTGCTTGGTTGCGGCGAACTCGCAGACCACGTCGCAGACGCGCTGATCTGCGCGCAGGTTGGTGGCACCGGGCAGGCCGCCGGGCAGCACGACGCAGTCGTACTCGTCAAAGTTGATCTCATCAAAGAGCGCATCGCAGGTCACGGGGATCTGCAGCGAGCTTACGACCTCGCGCGTGGGCATGATCGAGACGAGCGTGGCACGCACGCCGCCGCGACGCATGACATCGACCATGGTCAAGCATTCAATAGTTTCAAAGCCATCGGCGGCGAGAACGGCAACGCTGGGCATGAGGGTTCCTTTCATAGGCGGCATACAATTAGCCGTCTTATACCCCGAAGACCTCCGCTTGCCACGCTCGATTTCCCAATGATTTTCTGAGCAATGATTAAGCGGCTAGTTGCGCCTAAGGTGGACGACGGTCTCGCAGTGGAAGGTTTGTGGGAACAGGTCGACTGGCGTGATCTTTACGGGGGAGAAGGTGCCTTCTTCGACAAAGCGTTTGAGATCGCGCGCCAGGGTGGCCGGGTCGCAGCTCACGTAGGCGACATCGCGGGCACTCGTGCTGGCGATAAGGCCGATCGCCTCGGGGGCGAGGCCTGCGCGCGGCGGGTCGACCACCAAGATGTCGGCATCCTGGTCGGGGAACTCGCGCACCGCGTCTCCGCCAATGACGTCGACGTTATCAAGCTTGTTGATTTCCAGGTTACGGCGTAGATCGCGCACGGCGGGGCCGTAGGCCTCGACGGCAGCGACAAAGTCGCAGCGGCGGGCGAGCGGCAGGGTAAAGGTGCCGGCACCGCAGTACAGGTCCACGGCAAGCTCGTCTTCCTGCGGGTCGAGCGCTTCCATGACAAGATCGATCAAAATCTCGGCACCCTTGGTGTTGACCTGGAAAAAAGACGGGGCAGACAAGCGCATCTGATCCTCGGCGATATTCTCGGTCCATGAGCCCTCTCCGGCGAGCATTTCGACCTTGGAGACACGGCGGGCCTTCTTTTCGCCCTTGCTCATCACGCGTACGATGCTCGTAGGATGAGCGGCGTCCGCCAGCACGCGGGAGACCTGCGAGCGCGGAAAAGAGCCTGTGGGCGTCCAGAGTGCGACCTCGAGTGCCTTGGTGCGGCGCGATGCGCGAATGCCCACGCGTTCGAGCCCCAAGTCATGGCTGCCGCTTAGATAGTTGAGTGCGCCGACGACCGATTTGAGTGCCTTCGGGAAGCGCTTATCGAACAGCGGACACATATCGACGGTCACGATTTTGCTGGGGTCGACACCGTGCATGCCAAGGCGCACGCGACCGTTGACGACGGTCGGTTCGAGCTCGATTTTATTGCGGTAGCCCCAGTCGTCCTTGGTGTGGCAGATGGGCTGTACCAACTCATCTGCCAGCTCAGGAGCGAACTTGCCGATGCGCTCGAGCGTGGAGCGCAGGTTTTGCTCCTTGGCGGCGAGCTGTGCCGTGCGTGAGAGATTGCCCCACGAGCAGCCGCCGCAGATGCCCACGAAGGGGCAGGGAGGCTGAATGCGATTGGGGCTTGGCTCCAGAATCTCGGTGGTGCGGGCGCGCATGAATGACTTGCCGTCCTGTACGACCTCGGCCTCGACGGTGTCGCCTGCCACGGCACCCTGCACAAAGACGGCCTTGCCGTTGTCGGCGTGCGCCAGCCCGTCGGCGCCGTAGGTCATCGATTCTATAGTGAGCTTCATATTCCTGCCTGTCATTCGCGTTGTTGTTCGCACCATGGTAGCAGGGAAAAGCGCCCCGTATCCGAGGCTTTCCTCAAATGCGGGGCGCTTCTACAAACTGCTTCTACAAACGACTATTTCGTCTTGCCGGTAATGAGCGTCTTAAGACCCAGGCCGATCAGACCCAGGCCCATGCGCACGCGGCCGGGGCGATGGCGCTCGATGGCCTTGGTCTTGCCAGCGGGCTTATCGCGACGGGCGCTCGTCTCGGGTGCGGGCTTGGTGACCTGCGGATCGGGCTGAGGTGCAGGTGCAGGCTCGGGCTCAATGACGGTCGCCTGGACCTCTTGGACCTTGGGTGCTACTGGCTGCGGCTCGGCCTCGGAGGCAGGTTCCGCCTCAATGACGGGCTCGGGCGCGGCCTCGGCGTTGCGATAGGCGCGCTCCAGCAGGGCTTCCTGTGAGTTGAAGGGTTTCTCACCCTCTGCACGCTCCACGGGGACCCAGGTGCCGTCGCTCGTGAGGCTGCGGGCCTTCACGTTGTCGCGCAGCTGCATGCCCATGTACTCGTGCACCAGAGCGCGGCAGGTGGGGTCGAGCACGGGGAAGGCAATCTCCACGCGGTGCTCGGTGTTGCGCGTCATCATGTCTGCCGAGCTCAGGTAAATCATGTCCGAGTCCACGCCGAAAGCATAGACGCGCGCGTGCTCCAAAAAGCGTCCGACGATGGAGCGGACATGCACGTTCTCGGTCTTGCCCGGAACACCGGGCTTGAGGCACGAGATGCCGCGGATGATCATGTCTACGCGCACGCCGGCACACGATGCCTCGGCGATCTTGTCGATAACCTCGCGGTCGGTCAGTGAGTTGAGCTTAAAGAACACGCGGGCGGGCTCGCCGGCAAGGGCGCGCTGGATCTCGCGGTCAAGCCCGCGCATGATGAGCGGTTTCAGTCCGACGGGCGCCACACCCAGGAAGCGGTAGTCGCCGCGCAGGTTGCCCAGCGACAGATTGCGGAAGAACAGGTTGGCGTCTTCACCGATGCCGGGATGGGCTGTCATGAGCATAAAGTCGCTGTAGAGTTTGGCCGTCTTCTCGTTAAAGTTGCCGGTGCCCAAGAGCGTGAGGCGGGTGAGCGCCATGCCCTCGCGATAGGTGAGCTGGCAGATCTTGGAGTGGCACTTAAAGCCTTCGGAGCCGTAGATGACGGTGCAGCCTGCCTCTTCCAGACGCTCGGCCCACTCGATGTTGTTCTGCTCGTCAAAGCGGGCGCGGAGCTCCATGAGCACCGTGACCTCTTTGCCGTTCTCGGCGGCATCGATCAGCGACTCGCATAGGCGGCTCTGCTTGGCCACGCGGTAGAGCGTGATGCGCAACGAGATGCACTCGGGATCGTAGGCTGCCTCGTGTACCAGATCCAGGAACGGATTCATGGCCTCGTAAGGGTAGAAGAGCAGCTTGTCGTGCTGCAGCACCTGCTCGCGGATGGAGCGGGTCATGTCGATGGTGGGGTTGGGCTGTGGCTTAAACGGCGTAAAGAGGAGCTCGTTGCGCAGGTGCTCGGGAATCTTGCCCTCAATGCCAAAGACGTAGCCCAGGTTGAGCGGGATATCGCAGGTAAAGACAGAGCGGCGCGAAAGCTCGAGCGCCTTGCGGATAGTCTTGAGCGTCGCCTTCTCGAGCGACCCCGAGACCGCGAGCACTACCGGCTGCAGGCGCAGGCGCTTCTTGAGAATGCGCTTCATGTGCTGGCGGTAGTCCTCTTCCTCTTCGACGCCCTCGCCGTCCGGATCGATGTCGGCGTTGCGGGTGACGCGGATCAGCGCACGATCCAGCGGCTTATAGGAGCCAAAGCAGCTGTCCAGGCAGGCGAGGATGACGTCCTCGAGCAAGATGTAGGAGTAGGTGCCGGTGGGCGAGGGGATCTCGACCACGCGGTTCATCGAGGCGGGAATCTCGATAAGGCCCAGTAGGCTCTCCTCGTCGGTGGCGCCGTCCAGACCACAGGCCAGATAGAGCGCGCCGTTGCGCAGGTTGGGGAAGGGGTGGCGAGGATCGATGACCAGCGGCGAGATGACCGGCGACACGTAGGCCTGGAAGTAGCGGGTTACAAAGGTACGCTCCTCGGGCGTAAGCGAATCGATGTGGGCGCGGTGAACGCCCAAGGTGTCGAGCTTGCCCTCGATGCTCTTAAAGATGGACTCCCAACGGGTAAGGAGCCCGGGCATTTCGGCCATGACAGCATCGACCTGTTCGGAGGCGGTCATATTGCTCTTGTTGTCGACAGGTTGTTTTTTGAGCTCCGCCAGATCGGACAGGCCGCCCACGCGCACCATGAGGAACTCATCGAGGTTGGACTCGAAGATCGAGACGAACTTTAGTCGCTCGAATAACGGAACGGTTTCGTCGAAGGCTTCGTCGAGCACGCGGTTGTCAAAGCGTAGCCAGCTGAGCTCTCGGTTTTGCGTGTATGAGAAGTCGCGCGGCGGTTTGCGCAGCTTTGCGGCGGCTTGCTTCTTTTCGATTTTGCTCGGCATATGCATCTGTCCGTTCAGTCCCCACAGGGGACGGTAGCCTAACACTATTCACTATTGTCTCAATTTAGTCGACCTGTGGCACGGACGTATTGCGTGAACGGTATCTTTACCTACTTCTTACGCTGCCAAGGCATGCAACTAACTGCCCAACTCGTTTAGAAACAATCTATATCCATACTCAATTGGTGAGGATGTATGAATAAGAATGATTGCGAGCTGAATATAATCGAATCCAAATTGAATCATGAACAAACGACATATATATGCAGAAAACCGTTTTAGCTATGCAATTCCTAAACATGAAAATATTTGTGCAATCTAGCTTAATTCCTTAGAAAAAAGAACATTTACCTTTGAAAACCTGCTTTAGAGAACCGAAGTGCATCATGGGGGAATCATATGAGATATACCGTTCATCGCACTTTGCTGACCGTTCGGGGGCGAGGTGGAATTGCAGGTGGTTTTTGGATATAACTAGAGCTGTCAGCAAGCAGCGTCCCATACGGAGGGGCGCTGATACATTCGGCCAGTAAGGCCCGAAAGAAAGGTAGGAGGCCATGACGAAAGGTCTGCACGTGCCTTCCGAGATCGGCAAGCTCAGGAAGGTCTGCCTGCACCGTCCCGGCGACGAG
>JAGZGX010000020.1:0-42832 GCA_018367075.1 Collinsella sp. | reverse complement strand
GCTGCCGAAGTAGCGGCGGACGCCCTGCGCATCAGTCTGGTAACCCGTCAGCATGGCCCCCGTCCGGGCGTCGAAGCAGTAGGGCACGCCGCCGACGGAAACGGGGCCGCGCGCCAGCGCGCCGGAGCCAGTCGCGTAGTACCAGGTGCCGCCGTCGAGGACCCATCCGGTCGCCATCGCGCCGGAGGCGTTGAACCAGTACATGGAGCCGTTGCACTCGTAGAGCCCGGTGGCCATTACACCGCCCGCGTCGGGGTCGAGCCAATACCAGGCTCCGCCCTGGCGCAACCATCCGGTATACGCTTTGCCGTCAGAGGTTGCGTAATACCAAGTGCCCTCTTTTAACTGCCAGTAATAAAGAGAGACATCAACATACGCGTAATTCATATCAACATTTCCGCTAATACCAGAAACTTTTCCGCGGCTTGTATACTGCCAAAAGCTGTAACTGGCGGTATAGTGACATTGGGAGTTGTATTGAGCAATCCAATGATCCCAAGAACCGCTTTTAAATACAGGGTCGGTCAATATATTGTTAAACCAATTTAGGTTTGCATAAATGCCTGGCTTATATCCAGCACTAGAAATCTTATTACAGAATGTCTGAGCTCTAGATGCAATTCCGGATTGACGACCATCTGCAATAATTGTCTTGTCCTCAAGATCGTAATACACCGGTAGCCTAGGATTGTGCCCCGATAGGCAGTCAATCACCATGGACGCCTCATCGGCTGCCTGTTGATTATCAAAAGCATATGAATAGACATAGACGCCGTAGGGAATTCCGAGTCGCTCGCACTCAGAAATATTTCGATTAAATTGATAGTCAACTCGACCGCCGAAAGACGGAGCGCCAAACCCAACGCGCAGAATAGCGAAATCGATGCCAGAAGCTTTAACTGCGTCCCAATCAATACGCCCTTGGTGCTCGCTGACGTCAATGCCCTGAGCTGTAACCCCATCGGGAAGAGCGTCCATAGACAATAAAGCTATTCCGTCTTCTTCGGAAGAAGCATCATCTGAAACTAATTGTCCACCCTCATAACGCCAAGAATTCTCAACCAGAGTCTGAGCAGCCTCTGCATCCGCAGGGCATACAAACATAGAAACGGGCGCAAAGAGCATCAGCACCAACAATGCCGAAAACAACTTAAGATGTTTGTTCATGTAAACCTCGTCATTCGCTCTTGATTGCGTCTAGCTTACAGCATAGCTATGAAAGATTCCCGAACATCTAACAGGACAAGATGCCATCTAGGACAATAAATAGTTGGGCGCAATGCTGCAAAGAAAAGAAGAACTTACCGGCAGGGTTGAACCCGCAGGCTCATTGCCCCCTCCTCTTGCCCCCAAGAATACCGACTTCAAATAAACTTTCAAACCAGATGTCAAAAAGGTAGGGGGCCCAGAGAGTCCCCTACAACTCGGAATTCTAACGAATCAGTATTACTTTCGATGGGCCCAAAGCGGTCAAACCGGAGATGCGATTTCCATAACCATCACTATGCCAGAACAAATTTTCGCTCGGCGAATTGCCCCAGAAAAAGCCAATGTGGCTATCGTCCGCATATGGGTTGTAAGGATTGAAGAACACAATGTCCCCCTTACGAGCCAAACCACTACGTAACAACTCATCAATAGAGTTGAAATAAGTCACGTTCGCACACGTATCGATAGCGTAGCCGTACCAACGATAAGCGTTTACGCAGCCGCCCCTTCCGGGACCTCCACTCCAAGGGGAATGGCTCTGCTCGGCGGCAATGGGAGCTAAATTCCCGCCCGCCTTCATATATGCATGCGATACAAATCCACCACAATTCATGCCCGTATAACCGTCCCAACGCGGATCACCCTTTGGGTACATGCACGTTTCCTGGCTGAGATGCGTGTCGTAGCGTGTTCCACGGTAATAGCCGTCGTTTTCGTGGCTCATAAGCCAATTGACCAAGCTGGACCTATTGACCCCCAAAACAGAACCAGACGTATTCAACCATGCACCACTTGCATTGAAGTAATAGTCAACGCCATCGATTTTCAGCCACCCGTTAGCAAACATGGCACCCGAAGGCTGGAGCCAGTACCACGTACCGCCGTCATTAAGCCATCCAGTTTTCATCTTGAATGTGGAAGGGTCCATCCAATACCACGCACCGTTGACATATTGCCAACCAGACTTAAGGACACCATTGGAAGATGCGTAGTACCAAGTATTGCCACTTTCGTCAGAAGCGTCTTTCGACATAATCCAACCAGACGCCACGTTAACGACACCATTCGCATCCGCATAGAAAACCGCATCTCCAATATGAATCACACCTGGCAATGAAGACGAGTCAGTACGATCAGCGACTACAGGAGATCCATCAGATGAAGTAGGCAACGGCTCGCTCAGTGCTCCAGACGAATTCGCCCATACCATACCATCGTTCAAGTTGATCCAGCACGAAGATGCCATTGCACCGGAATCATAAGAAAAATAGCGCTTGCTTCCTACCGCAAATTCACCAGTACGCATTGCGCCGGATACATCATCAAGGTAATACCAGGCGCTTCCGGACTTTATCCATCGCCCTCGTTGAATAGCTCCGTTTGATGCGGCGTAATACCAAGTACCATCAGCAAGTGCCCAGCCTGTTGCCATGGCACCTGAGCTCGTAAGGAAATAGGTGGACGAGCCCACTTGCACAAAGCCCGTGAGCATAATATGGCTTCCTGGATCCAGGTAATACCAAGAATTCCCTAGAAGTAACCAACCTCCATGCAGTAAGCCGTTGGAGTCAGCGTAATACCAGTTGTTGTCAATAAGTGCCCACTGGGAGGATAGCATGGCCCCTGAACTGTTAAAGATATAAGAGGTGCCATTGCATTCATTCAGCCCGGTGGCCATAGAACCGTCTGCAGGATCAAGCCAGTACCAACGACCCCCATCCGAGAGCCAGCCCTTTACCAGAGCGCCAGAGCCGGAAAAATAATGCCAGACAGAAGCATCAAGATGCCATCCGATAAGCATTGCACCAGAAGAAGAGAATCCATACGTGGCTCCCCCAATCTGCAGCATCGCATCGTGGACCATCTTGCCCTCATCATCCAGCCAATACCAGTTGCTGCCGTCTGAAAGCCAGCCTTTTACCATGGCGCCAGAACCGGAGAAATAACGCCAAGCAGAAGTGGAGCCCGTAGAATCTAGGTACCAGCCGACACGCATTGCGCCCGAAGAGGAGAAGGCATACGTCGCACCCCCGACTTGAACCAACCCATCCTGAGCCATTCGACCTTCGTCGTCGAACCAGTACCAGCTACCGTCTATATGTCTCCAAGAAGAAACAGCGATTGTTCCGTCGGACAAGCCCCAACGCCAAAAACCAGCCCCTTCTTCGGGTGATATCCACCCCTGATGCCAAATAATTTGATTCGAAACCTCGGAAGGGGTCTCATTATCCACCTGAGAGTTCTGCTCGACAGCGAAGGTCGATTCGCGCTGAGCATCAACGCCTGACTCGACAGAAGCAATAGCAACGTTAGATGCGGGACCTTCGTCAGTGTTATTCGAATCAAGGGCGTATAACATCGAGGGCGAACCCAAAAGGAGCCCAAAAGAAATGAGGCCCGAAAAAGCCAGCACTCCGAATGACCATTTCTTCATAACAGCACGGTATCCAATCACGCAGCGGCCCCGTCGCTTCAGGGCAACGGGGCCTCAATCAAAACTAGCTCAGTAATGTGCTAGCCAATTTGCTGGCAGTTTTTGCACTCTCGTGAAGCGCCACGCCTCTGGGCCTCCTGAATAGAGATCTGCGAATAGCCCTTTGCGTCCTTACCAACGGTACGGCACTTATGCGTATGGTAAACATCGCTACCGTTCTTATACCAAACTAAACCGTAGCCCGGAATCCACTTGCCGTCCTCGCCGACATAGTAGGAGCCAACCCAGGCATTCGTAGCCATGGCACCGGAAGACTGGAGGTAGTAGTCGCCGACCCAGGCGTCGTGAGCCATAGCGCCGGAACCGCTAAAGTAGTACCAGGCGCCGCCGACCTGACGCCAGCCGGTGGCCATCGCGCCGGAATCGTCGAACCAGTACCAAACTCCACCAACGTTAGCCCAAGAGTTAGAGGCCATAGCGCCCGAACCTCCGAGCCAATACCACGTGCCGCCATTGCTGAGCCAGCCGGTTGCCATGGCGCCCGAACCGCTCGCATAGTACCAAGAGCCGCCTGCCAAGAACCAGCCAGTGGCCATTGCACCGGAGTCGCCGAACCAGTACCAGGAGCCGCCGAGGCTGCGCCAGCTGTTAGCGACCATGGCGCCCGAGCCGTCGAGGTAGAACCACGTACCGCCGATGTTGAGCCAGCCAGTGACCATCGCACCGGAGGCATTAGTGTAGTACCAGGTACCCGAATCGTTGATCCAGCCAGTCAGCATGACCCCAGATTCGTTGAAATAGTACCAAGCCCCGCCGAGATTATGCCAACCGGTCAATAGCTCACCGTCGGAGGTCGCATAGGACCACTTTCCGTAGATGGAGTCGTAGAACCAGCCACTATGCTGCATGCGGCCATCGGCGTTGGCACCAGGGGTGTTCAGGAAGTAGTTCTTGCCGTCAATCTGAACTCGGCCGTATGCCATATCATGGTTTTCGGGATAGAAGTAATACTTGTCCCCACCGATAGACTGCCAGCCCGACACCGCGGTCCCGTCAGCGCCAAAATAGTACCAGACAGCTTCGTATTCGTTATGCCACTGGTTCGTGACCATGGCGCCAGTTTCGGGATCGAAATAGCGAAGGTTGCCGTCCTCGCACCGAACGAGTCCAGTCTTCGGACGACCGTCGGAACACCATTCCGTAATCGGTCCACCGCCTCCGCCACCGCCAGCAATATCAGCAAATGAGGGCGCCGGGGCAACCGTCATGCAGGCAGCAGCAAATGCAACAACTCCCAGCACTGTTAGTCCGTGCCATCTTTCTCGAAGGTTTTTCATACGACATCCTTTTTCCGAGATTTAAGGCTCTCTTAAGTTATTTTTAAACTATCAATTCAGTATTTCAACGGGAAATCGATAAAAGGTGTCTTTGTGACTGCAATTTAAATATGAGTCGCCACACCTCAACCGTTACGCTAAATAGCTTCTAAGGCAAACTTAGCGCATGAGCGAACTGATTAAACGAGTGAACTGAATAATAAAGCAACAAAATACAAACCTTGGTCATCAATCACATCTACCGCGGGCCGATAACGCCCGCCTCATGTGCTGCGATATAATCAATCTCACTAGATGCCAAATCAGCAAGCCGAAGGAGCTGACGTGCTAACAATTCACTATGGTGATATGGAAAACGTTATCTACAACACGTCCGTTTACTTCGATAACGTATATTCGCCCCAGTGGTTTCAAGACTCCTTTGCCCAAAGGGTCATAAAATCCATCGACAAAGGCACCGTGGTAGGCCCCAATGCAATCGATACCAAGATTCTAGGCATCATTCCTCCCGAGAAACTATCCAGCGGCACCAAAACGCTACTGCTTATGTACTTTATGCCGCAGAATATATATAACGCCTCAAATTGCGGTGATAATTGCGCCTACTGGATTCTGAGGATCGCCGCGCAAAAGGATCTAACAATCAATCTCTATCACATAATGGATTTTGGAAACGGCAAATTCACGGTAACCATTGCAAATACGGGCGATATAGTCCACACAATGTTTGACCTTGTCCCCATAGCTGGAAAATGCCTAAGGGAGAACTCCTGATGCGCGGATCATACAAGGTAATTATTCAAAATAACCGGGTTCAGTTTAAACTGACCATCAATAGAAATCTGACCATCATCCAAGGTAACAGTGCTACAGGCAAGACAACTCTGCTTGATATGGTGGCAGCTCACGAAGAGCTTGGGGCACAAAGCGGCGTAACAGTAAGTTGCAAAGTGCCCTGTAAAACAATATCTGGAAAATATTGGCGTAGAGATCTCCAAGAGATTTCCAGCAGTATTGTTTTTATTGATGAGGGCAATACTTTTGTTCGATCAAGAGAATTTGCCCATGAAGCAAAGCGTAGCTCAAACTACTACGTAATTGTCGCCAGAGAGTCACTGCGCCAACTGCCCTATAGCGTTGATGAAATCTACGGTCTTAAGAACACCAACCGAACCACAACGAAGTATCCCGTTTACTCTCGTGTCTACACCTCTACATATCGTATTTACGGTGATACTGATTTTAGAGGCGAGAGGCCCGAGCTTGTCATTGTCGAGGACACAAATTCGGGCTACGAATTCTTCAGTTTGCTATGCAAAAAGAGCAGCATTAAATGCATCAGCGCGGGAGGCAAATCAAATATTTGCAACTGCATTATGGACGCACCGGAAAACGACATCCTCGTGATTGCCGACGGTGCCGCCTTTGGACCAGAAATTGCGGAAGCAGCTGCTCTATTGCGCCGAAAGAACATCAAGCTATTCCTACCGGAATCGTTTGAATGGCTCGTGTTGAAGTCGGGATTATTCAACAGCAAACACATTAAGGACATGCTGCTTAACCCCGCTGAACATATCGAAAGCTCAAAGTTCTTTAGCTGGGAGAAGTTCTTTACTGCAGAACTCATCGAATGCTCACGAGACACACGTTTTCGATATGACAAGAGCTGCTTGAACGAGGAGTACCTGAACCCCACCGCTCTTGCAGCTCTGGAGGATACTTTGCCGGACCTTGGCATTACTTCGCACTAAAACGAGAAGTACTCACTGTCGGAGGATAGGTTTGGTCCGAGCCACGGGTCGCCATCGAGGAAGAACTCAGGCCAGTGCTGCATGAACAGCGCCTGCTCACGCTTCCAGCGGCGCAACTTTTCCTCGTTGGCCTCTTCCCTGCCGCGCGAGGTGAACTCGTAGTGGTACAGCTCGGCATAGGGCGTAAAGATGGTGCGGTAACCCGCCTCCCACACGCGCAGGCAAAAGTCTGCGTCGTTAAAACCGACGGCGAATTCCTCGTTGTAGCCGCCGACGCGCTCAAATACGTCGCGTCGCACCATCTGGCAGGCACCCGTCACGGCGCTAAAGTTGCCCGGGCGCACGGCACGGGCAAGATAGCCCTCGCGCTTTGCCGAGAAGTCCTGGTTGGCATGGGCAAGTGCGCCACGCACGCCAATCAAAATGCCGGCATGCTGCACCAGATGATCGGCAAAGTAGAGTTTGGCGCCCACCACGCCCGCATCGGGACGCTGCAGATAGCCCATCATCTCTTCGATAAAGTCCGGGCTTATGACCTCGGTATCGTTGTTCAGCAGCAGCAGGTAGTCACCCTTGGCGTGCTTCACACCAAAATTGATGATCTGAGAGTAATTGAACTCGCCCGGCCAGTACACAACGCGCGCGATGCCCTTGCCTTCGGATGCTGCAGCCACGCGCTCTGGCAGGGTTTCGTAATACGCAAACGTCTCCGGGGCTTCACTGTTGTTCTCCACCAAGACGATCTCGTAATTGGTATACGTGGCCTTCTGGGCGATCGACATCACACAGGCATCGAGCGTCTCAATGTGATCCTTGGTGGGGATCACAATGCTCACCAGCGGCGCAGGCTCCGGCAGCGCATGGCGCATGCGGTAGACAAACGGCGTCTCGGTCTCCTCGACCGTTCCGTGAACGCCCAGCGCGTTAAAGTGGCGCTGCAGCGCAAGACGACCCGCTTCAATGGCATACGGCTTGCTATCGGCAGAGCCATCGGCGGTCGATCCCGGATGCACGCGCCAGTGATACAGCACATGCGCAACGTGCTCAAAGCGCGCGCCGGCTGCAAGGCAGCGAAGCGTCAAGTCGTAGTCCTGGGCGCCCGCAACGTCTTCTGGGGACATACCAATGTGATCGATGAGCGCCTTCTCCACCATCAGGAAATGCGTCACGCAGTTATGGCTATAGAGCAGGTCGACGTTGAGTACGGTCTTAAAGACCGGCTGGCCCCACTCCCCCGTTTTCTGGAACATGTCCTCATCACAGAACAGGACCTGGGGACGCTCGCCCTCGGCCGCCTTGTTCAGCGCGGAAACATACTGGAATAACGCGTCCGGTTCCAGAATGTCATCGTGGTCCAAGAAAGCGATGTAGTCGCCTGTCGCTTGCTCGATACCTGCGTTGGTGTTGACCACAATGCCGCCGTTGCCGGGAAGCTCGATGCGACGGATGCGCTCGTCGTTGGCACCTGCCGCAAGGGTGGCCACCGCGTCCCATTCGGGCGAGGCGTCCATAAGCAGCAATTCCCAGTTGTCATAGCTCTGGGCTTGCACCGATTCCAGCAGCTCGCGCAGGTAGACCCGATCAGTCTTGTAGCACGGCACCACAATGCTCACGAGCGGTCTATAGGCAAAGGCCGCCGAAGCGACACGCTGGCACGCCAAATCGCCCGGCTTTGCGCGATGCTGCTCAAACCAACGTCGATAAGCTGCGTCGTCTGCACGCGCGTCCTTCATACGGTTCCAGCTGTCGTCGACCATGCCGTTGTACAGGCGACCATCCATGGCGCAAAACCCGCTTTGGATCCGCTCTGTGGGATCGCTCACGATCGCGACAAAATCTCGTATATCCTGAGGCATCTCAACGCTCAGAAACGTTTTATTGACGCGGCATCCGTCCTGCTGCGGCACATCGACCTGCGACTCAAACACATGCACGGTGACATCGATGGCATTCATATGCGTATCGGAGATCTGGAACTCGGGTGCGCACTGGGGGTCTCCCGCCCAGGTAACCTCATAGCGCCACACCGCGCCGGAGTCTGCCGGCAAATAGCGAATGGCATCGATCTCGTAGCGACCGCAGCATTCGCCACGCTGCGCATCGCGGATAAGCGCGCACAGCGCAGGCTTTGCTTTGTAGTTAATCTTGGATTCCAGCTTGGCCACGCGGCTATCGAGGCGAATAGAGCCCAACCTTTGACCACCGGATGCAAAAACGACATCCATCGACGAGCCATCCAAAAACGGAAGTACCATGACGGCGAGCTCGCGCTCGTAACCGGAAACGGAAGGGCAAAGCGCCAGCACACGGCCATGATCGACCGGGAGCACCAGCGACGGCACACGAGAACCGCTCGTCGTCGCATGGACAAACGCTTGAGAACCCTCCCGCTCAATAAGCGCGGCGACATCCTGACCGGCAAAACGAAGCAGCACAAACAGACGGCCCTGGCTGCGGCAAAGTGCCAAACGTTTGATACTCATCTACACTTCTCGCTTTCCCAGGGCGTTCGCTGCCATGCGTTTGCAGGCACCCAGGCGCCCAAACCTCAAGACGTCGTAATCGAACATGAGCTTTTTGCACAAACGAGCAGCAGGGGCCTTACCGATAAGTGCCGCGCGCACCATGGCGGCAACCGAAGGAGCACATTGTGCGAGCGCAGCATCGTTGTCCACGGCAGAACCGTTAAGCGCCGCGGCAACGGCAGCAAACACTTTGCCGCAGTCCGAACCCAGCAACCTCAGCGCATCGTACAGCACCAGATCACACAGGAAGTACGCCAGGTCATCAGCATGCTGTGCGTCGAGACCGTCGCGCTGCCAGTCAGCCAGCATAGCGGAGTAAATCTTCACGTGCTCCAGCAGACGTGTCTCGTCGTCGTAGCGCATGGTGTCCATGAGCGAACCCTTGCGAGCCACGCGATAGTCGTACAACTTGTTCGAGATAAGCGCGGTCTTGTGCGAACGACCGTACACGGCAAAGTCGAAGACCTGGTCCTCGCCATACTTAACGGTTTCGTCGAACACGATCCCGTTGCCCAGCAAGAAGTCGCGCTTGCAGGCGGTGCGCCATGCAAAGGGACGAGACGCTTCCTTAAACAGCAGGTCGGAGCTATAGCCCTCAAACGACACATCGCGCGGGCTAAGCACATAGTTAAGCCACGGATACCCCGCCTCCAGCGGATACGGGTTCGCGCCAAAGGTCAACACGTCGCAGTCCTCGCGCTCAAAGGCATCGACGATCACGCGGCATGCATCGGGCGTAAAGCGGTCGTCGGAATCCAAGAACGCGACAATAGGCGCCGTGGACGCGGCGATGCCTGCATTGCGCGCGCTCGACAGGCCCCCGTTCTCTTTATCGACCAACGTAAAGCGCGCGTCCTTTTCGCAATAGGCAGCCGCAATATCGCGCGAACCGTCCGGCGAGCCATCGTTGACCAGCACGCCTTCCCAATCGGGCATGTCCTGCGCAAGCAGGGAGTCCAGGCACCAGGCCAGGCACTCCTCCACCTTATAGATGGGAACGACAACGGAAATCTTGGGGGTAGTCATAGCCAAGTGCTCCTACTGTGCGGCCGGCACGTCATCGGGATGCGGATTATCGCCGTAGGTGCGCTGATACGTCAGCACGCGCCAGACCAGCGGCAGGCCGCCAATCTTAAAGTAGTGCTTAAACGTATTGAGCTTGCCGGGCTTCTTAAAGTCAAAGCGCGAATCGATATAAGCACGGGGCGACTTGACCATCAGGCGCAAGTCGGTCTCGCCGCGCGGATCGAACAGCGACAGATCAAAGCGACCGGCATCCCAATCGGCCTTGAGCTCGGGCGAAGCCTTCTCCCAAAACTGCTCGCGCAGCTCATCGACCAGACGCTCGTCATTCCAGCGATACGTATCGACCTTCATGCGCATTAAAATGCCCTGGAGCTGAACCTTGAGCTCGGGACGTTCATCCAAAAAACGTTGCATCTCGGCATATTCGTCGCACACGCAAAACACCTTGTTGGGCGAATTAACAGAGCTCTTCTCATTGTCCTGGCGATAGCACAGGATGGGGTCCGCAATAAACGCGGCACGCTCGGCGCACGCCCAGACCTTAAAGTTAAAGCCTGCGTCCTGATACGAGGCGCCCGGCGTGGGAAGGAACCGAATCTGATTGTCGTTGAGGAACTCGCGCCGATAGATGGCAGACCAAATGGAAGGTTTGCGGTAGAAGATGCCAGGGCGATCGACGGGGCGATACGCGGCGCCCGTCATATGCTCATCGATAATCCCAAACAGCTCACGGCGCTCACTGGGCGCGGACCAATACAGGTAAAAGTCGCCCTTTACCACATCGGCATGCTCAGCATCGGCCTTGGCAACCAGCTTTTGGAGCGAATCCTCAAACATAAAGTCGTCGGACTCAAGGATGCCCACGTACTCGCCGCGCGCCATCTCCAGGCCGCGGTTCATCGAGTCACCGTAGCCGCTGTTGGCCTTGTCGATCATCTTCACACGGGGGTCGCGCTCCATGTACTCGCGGATGATATCCGGCGAGCTATCGGTGGAACCGTCATTGATACAGATGATCTCGATGTCCTTAAGCGTCTGCGCCACGGCGGAATCGAGGCACTCGCACAGGTAGCGTTCGACATTGCAAATGGGGACAAGCAGCGAAACTTTAGGGGTATCAGAGTTCTGCAAGAGAACCTCCTGTTGAGTAGCGTGTAACAGGGTTATTTTAACAGCCGAGTTGCGGCGAGCGGCAGCGCTTGGAATTAGATAAAGCGCTCCAGGCAGGCTTTGAGACCGCGAGTCGAAAGATAGAACAGCGTGGCGTCTGCCATCGAAACGCCCGAGGTCGCCGCAACGAGCTTGTGGGCAACACGGCGAACGGCGCCCTTAGCAGGCATATCTGCCCAGTCCGTTCCCAAAAACGTCGCGAGGTCCATGTTGACGCGAGCCGCCACGCGATGGAAGTCATCGGCATCCAAGCGCGCCAGGTCGAACACAGTTAGGTCCAAAAACCAAGTTATCAGCTCGCCGGGGCACAGGTCTAAAAGACCGTAGGCCGCCCAGTCCTCCAAGACCTCCTCGAGCATCCTCATGTGGGCGTCAAGCTTTTTGGCGCGAGCCTCGGCACTGTTGAACTCGTGCGTCGCCGATTCACTCTCCATCACGTAGTGGTAGAACTTGTCCGGCATGACGACGGTCTTGCGGGCAAGCGCATAAGCCGCAAATTGGAAGACGACGTCCTCGCCCAAAGCCAAACCGGGGGCGAAGCGAATGCCTTCGCGATTGAGCAGCTCGCGCGAAAAAGCCGCACGGCAGGCATAGGGCTGCGCATTCGAATGGAACAGTAGTTGGGGATCACGGGCGCCGAAGGTACCAGCTTTGGGGCTCATGAGTTGCTGGACGCGTTTGGGGGCAGCATCGGCAGGTTCACAGACGCCGCCAAAAACGGCGACCTCGGCATCTGAAGACTCCATGGCATGCAGCACGCGCTCGACCGTCTGGGCGTCGATGTAATCGTCGGCGTCTACAAAGAAAACCACCTCGCCCTTGGCGGCATCGATTCCGGCATTTCGGGCGAACGAGACGCCCGCGTTTTCCTGGTCAATCACCAGTACGTGATCGTCGGCCTGCGCGATCTGGCGCAACACGTTCAACGAATCATCAGTCGAACCGTCGTTGACGCAGACAACCTGAATCGAGCGCTCGGACTGGGCCAACAGCGAATCGAGACATCGCTGAATGGAGCGCGCAGAGTTGTAAACGGGGACGACAATGGTAGCTTTAGGACACGAGGCCTCTCCCATGCCGACCTACCCCCTCAGCGATTCGATGAGGAAGGCAGCAACCACGCCTGGGCCTCCAACCGAGGCGTAATACTTAGCACGCCCCAAGGCACCATCCGTCGCAAAACTCGGGTGCTCGTCAACCCAGCCCTCAGGATCTTTGAGGATGGCAGCGAGATTTGCGCGCTTCCACGGCTTGAGGTCGTCAAGCGAAAAGTCCCCGGCGTCCAAGGCCGCCTGAAATTCCTTGGCCATCTGCACCAGGAACTCCTTATAGAACTTAGGCGCCAGGCGCACGTAGTTCCACATGTACGAATCGTACTTAATGAGCTGATTGAACTTGAGCATGCGCGCGACATCGACGCTTGCGTGGTCGCGGGCATAATCCTCTCGAATCCAACGCTCAATCTCGGCATACTCGGTATTGACGCAAAACACCTTAGCCGAAGAATTGACCGAGGAATTCTCGTTGTCCTGGCGATACGACAACACGGCATCATGCAGGTAAACAGCCTTATCGGCGCACGCGATCACCTTAAAGGCAAATGACGTGTCCTGAAAGGATGCCCCCGGAGTCGGCAGGAACTTAATGCCGTTGCGCTCAAGAAAATCGCGACGGTACACGGCCGACCAAATCGACGGCTTTTGCTTAAAGAACTGCGTCGTATCGCTCGGGTGCACCGGCTTACCGCAATCCCGAGGTCTAAACATCTCGTGCAGCGAACGGCGCTCCTCGGGCTTAGACCAGTAGAAATCAAAGTTCGCCTTCGCAAAGTCGGCATTATTGCTATCGGCGGCCGAGACAAGATTTTCGAGTGCGTCGGGCGCTATAAAGTCATCGGACTCTAAGATGCCGACGTACTTGCCACGCGCCATCTCCAGGCCATGGTTCATCGAGTCGCCGTAGCCGCTGTTGGCCTTGTCGATCATCTTGACGCGCCCATCGCGATCCATATACTCGCGGATAATCGCGGGCGAGTTGTCGGTCGACCCGTCGTTAATGCAGATGATCTCGATGTCCTTGAGCGTCTGCGCCAGGGCGGAATCGAGGCACTCGCGCAGGTAGCGCTGAACATTGTAAATGGGAATAAGCAGCGACAGAACAGGGCTGCCAGAGGCGTTAGTAGACAAATGTGCTCCTTAGGAAATACCTGTCGTTTCATGGTATCAAAGGGTCAGCGCGCCAGCGGGCGTTTATATAATCTATGGAGCTCGCAGAGGCAAACCGATAAGAAAGGACGTCATGCAGCCCAAAGCCGCACGCAACATACCCATCGAAGCCTTGCGCTTGATCGCGGTCGCCGGCATCGCGGTATTCCACACGTTTCAGTGGACCTTCCAGGGGACCTGCGTCGGCTTGCAGGAATACACGCCGCTCGCCGCCTTCCCCTACTCCGGCGCACTCGGCTTTATCAACTTGCTGGGCTGCTGGGCCAACGAGGTCTTCTTTATGACCTCGGGCTATTTTCTCATCGCTTCGGCCGCGCGTGCTTGGGACGGTGGAGCAGCGTGGAAGTCACAAATGCAGCGGATGGCGCAGCGTCTGGGCAAGGTTGTTATGCCCACCGCGTTTTATTGCCTCGTGGCGCTGACGTGGTCCACGGTCGTCTCCCCCATTCCCGATGTTACCCTCAATACGCACTACTGGTACACACTAGGCCTTGAGTTTATCTGGGTCTATGCCGCCACGGTCTTCATGGCGCCATGGTTTGGACTGGCCAAGATCCGACTCTCCCAGAAGAGCTACACGACGACGGTCATCGCCGTTGGCATCCTCGCATTTGTTGTTAACGGGTATTTAGCCGCCATGAGCGCGACAAACGGCGGTGAGTTTTCTTGGCTCCAAAAGCTCATGAGCGCCGTCACGTACGTTATCGCGTTTTTGATCGGTGGGCTGCTCCGCGACGTTACCGATGTCATGGATTCGGACAGGGCGGGCGCCTTGGGCATGCGCTCGCTCGTAACGGTTTTGGTACTCACCATCATCCTGGAAGGAGCACTCTCCTTCACCGACAACCTCACGGCGATGGCAGTCCTCTCCTACAAATCAACCTCGCTGATCTCGTTTGCCCTCGCTGCCGCCTCCTTGCTCTTTGCGGCAACCCGACGCAGTGCCTCAGGCAATCCGCGGACTGCAGGTGTCATCGTCACCTTATCGACCGCCACGCTCGGTTTCTATGTGACGCAGTCGCTCACCAGTAGCCTGTGGCGTCCCGTCTTCAATACGTTGCTCGCAAACATACTGGTCAGCCAAAACAGCCCGGCAGCTATATGTATCGTCACGGGTACCGTCATTAGCATCGTCTTTGCCTTAGCGCTCCTCATCATCGACGCAGCTAGAAGCCTTATCGCTCGCAAGCCCAAGCGGCAATAGAGACGCTGCCGTCAGACGCTAAAGCCGCTACAGCCGTGGCAGGTTCCTGCGTTTTATTCAAAGCTTGCCGCCAAGGTGCGCCGAGCCTTTACAATAGGACAGTCCCAAGGACGTATTCGATAGCTTCCGCGCAGCACTCGCCCGCCGCGCGTGAAAGGATATATTGCCCCATGCCTTCAACCCTCCCCGCTCCCATCGACAAACTCGCCATCGTTGTCGTCACCTATAAGCGCCAGGAACTCCTGGCCAACTTGTTCGACTCTATGACCAAGCTCACTGCCGCGCCCTGGCGCATCGTGATTGTCGATAACGAGAATTCGCGCGAGACCAAGGCCATGTGCGCCGCATTCAACGAGCGCCTCGCCACCCTGTGGGGCATCGACACCAACCAGCCCGATGCAAAGGGTGGCACCAACCGCGTTATCTACGCGCCGCAGCTCAAAAACGGCGGCGGCGCAGGTGGCTTCTCCGCCGGCACCAAGTGCGCCTACGACCTGGGCGCTCAGTGGTTCTGGGTGATGGACGACGACGTGCTCGTCATCCCCGAAGGCATCGAGCGTCTTGCCAAGTGGACCGATCGCTACGATGTCATCCAGGGTTCGCGCCTGGACTTTGACGGCGGCGCCTTCTTTTGGCAATACCAACTCATCCTTTCACTCGGCATTCCCAACCCTGTCGCCAAGTGGGACCTGGGACCCGAGGGCTACCGCGCCATGAACCAGCTATGCTTTGAGGGCGGCATGTTCTCGCGCCGCGTGGTCGATAAGATCGGCCTGCCCGATGCGCGATTCTTTATCTACGGCGACGATGCCTGCTACGGCTACGTAGCCAGCCAACACTTCCCCGCCGTCGTTGTTGCCGACGTGGTTCTCAAGCGCGCCCGCGCCGTCTCTAACTGGGATATCGCCGGCAAACGCCAGCTCAACTCTACGAGCGACACCAACCGCTACTACATCATGCGCAACCGAGGCTTCCTCGCTCGCTATATGCAGATCTACGGTGACTACCACCCCATGCTGTTCCGCCTGGGCAATGCCGCGACCTTCTGCAAGGAATTCATTCGCCTGGCTGCGGTCGATAAGTGCTTTAAGACCGGCATTCCGGCGCTGCGCCGCGGCATGAAGGACGCCCGCAAGATCATCAAGGACCCCGACTGGAAGCCCATGCCGCCCATGAAGGACACCGAGTAACGGAAGCCGGAAACACCTCGGCGCTTAAAGCCGCTGGCACACCGTAGCCACATGCTGCCCATCAAAACCGAACCCCCAGCGCATGCGACCCACGCCGGGGCGCGGCACACGAATTTCGTCGATGCCATCGCGCTCTATGTCGAGTAGCGACTGCACGGCCAGCAATTCCAACCCCAGCGCATCCACATCGGGGTCATACATCATATTGATCGTTATAAGCGGGCGCTCGTCCAGCATGCCGATCGTGTCAGCTACGTCGAACACAGCGCCCGTAGGAAAAACCTGGATGTCCCAGCGACCCGCGCCACACTTTCGCCTCGAAGCAGGATTGGCATAGCCCGGCAAGCCAAAGCAGAGCCCCTGCAAGAACAGATGATATGGCAGCGGCTTATCTGGGTCGGTCTCACCGATTCCCGCATCCCCCAGGATGCGGCTTAGCGCCCGCCTCACGGTATCCTCGTTCCCACGGCACAGCCCGTCGCGAAACGCATCGACGTCTCGAATGTCTTCGGCAGCGCACTCAAACCACTCAACAATCACTAGACGCAAGGCTTGGCGAAGCTCTTTATTGGGCAATCGCAAAGCACGGAGCCGATCGCCATGCTCTGGCTCCTCAGTCATATCCGTCGTGAGAAAACCGGACAGATACAGCGCTGTCCACATGCCATCGTCAGGCGAGACATCTGGCTCTGCAGCGCCCAAACAAAGCGGGACCTCAGCACACCTATGGGCCTCGAGCAAATCAAACAAGACCGAAAGGCGGTCGAGATTCCACCCGGCAACTACCCTACTCAGGCAATCCGCATACCCATACAGATCGGCGCGCACAGGCGCCGTGCAGCCTCGATCCAGAAAACCGATCACACGCGCTGGACTCGAGCAATAGGCCCTACCAAACCGATATCCCTCGAGCCATTCACGCGCATCATCAAGATATTCCTCACGCCCAGCATGATTCAACAGAGCCTGGACCTCGGCATCCGAAAAGCCGAACCAACGGTCACACCACGTCGAAAGCGGCGTCGACAGACAATACGAGCAACTGCGCGAAGAAAGCGCCGCTTCGGCAGGACTGGGACGCTCCCCCATCAGACAAGCAAAGCGTAGCGAATGACCCGCGGCAGCAATGGCGTCAAACAGCACACGGTCAAGTAGTTCTGCCGGATCGGCGTCAGAAGCGTCCCTCGCGCTCGCACGGCGAGACCACGCCGCATCGTACCCATCAACGAGCAATACAACCTGCTCATCACAGGCAATCTCCAGCAGCTCTATGAGCACACCGAGCACCGAGTCAACCTCGTCCGCGCTCGCCACGTCACGCGCGACGCGTTCGATGTGACGCACCTTATCTCGAGCTAAATCCGGAGCCTCCAAGAGCGCCAACAAGCGAGCGCACTCGCCCGAAAGGGCATCGCGCACGACGCCGGCAACAGCGGGGCCACGCCTCGCAGCGCCAGAAAAGTCCAGCGATATCACCGGATAGCAAGCGTACTCATCCCGATAGCGCCCGCCGTCTGCATCCCAAATCTGAGCATCGGCAAACAAACGCTGACCAGCGCGACCGACCGCTGGACGCTCCAGAAAAGCCCTGAGCATCGACAAGTTCATGCTCTTGCCAAAACCCTCGGGTCGACAGCACACCACAACGGACGCGTCGCAGTCCAACACATCTGCAATAAACATGGTCTTGTCGACCAGCGTGCAGCAACCAAGAGCCTCCGCATAGTCATGCATGCCAATGGGTAAAGCCGCATCGTCGGCACAGCCGATCAAACGCACGCCAAAGTCGGCAGCACAACCATTATTTACCTGTTCAGACACCAAAACGTTCCCCCTAAATCGCAACACGATGCCAATTGTAATGACCGCCTCGCGCGTACCGATGTCGCCGCGCGATCATATCGGGCAACGGTAGGAACAAAGGCCTTGAGGGGGCATAACAAATCGTTGTGCAACAAAATGGGGCCCGATGCATTCGCACCGGACCCCGTCCTAACTCTTTAGTTATCTAGTAACCGAGAGGCTACTCCTCCGAGCCGTCCTCCCCAGAAGCTTTCTTCTGCTGATCGAGCTTATGCTTACCACTTACGATAGACGTAGCGCCCAGTGTGGCCAAGCTCGCGCTGGCAAGGCTCGCCATCACAATCAGATCGCCCGTCTTGGGCATGTTGCCGCCCGAGGACTTGGTCGTTGTAGTCGTCGTGGTGGTCACCGTTTTGGAGTCATTTTGCTCCTGGTTCTGGTTGTCGGTGTTGCCCTTGCCGCCGTCCTCGCCCTGCTGCTTTCCGTCCTCGGTCTTGCCCGTATTCTCGTCCTTATCCTCAGATTCAGACTTCTTACCATCGTCCTTCTTCTGAGCGGACTTGTCGTCCTTCTCCTCAGAGCTAGAACCCTTATCGGATTCGGTCTTCTCGGAAGCCTTGTCCTTAGAGTCGCCCTTTGCGGCCTCGGTCTTTTCCGTGGAAACCTGATCAGAGTTGTCCTTGTTCTGGGCCGAGCCGTTATTGACGCCAGCCATCAGCGAAGAGCCCAACGTAGAACCAAGCTGCACGGAGAAAGAAGGCTTCTTGTCCGGCGAAGCAACGGGGGCGTCCGGCGCCTTATTCGAGTCGTCCTTGGAAGCATCGGAATCAGGGGTTGCGTCAGAGCCGGAGCCGTTGTTAGAGCCGGTGTCAACGGACGAATCGCTCGAGCCGGTGGAAGAGTCAGAGGAACCTGCGTCGGTCGAACCAGAGGCGGCGCTGTCCGTATTGCCGGCAGAGCTTGAAGACGAATCGCCCGCAGCAGAGCCGTTCGAATCGGAGCCGTTCGAGGTAGAGCCGTCGTTGGTAGTGCCACCAGCAGAGCCATTACCGTCAGCATCGGTCGAGGGCGCATCCATCCTGTCATCGTTGGCATCGTCACTCGAGTCGTCATTCGAATCAGGTGTCGGCGAGGGCGCCGGCGCAGGCTCGGGCTGCACGGGCGTCGCAGCGGCCGCCTCGTCCTCGGCGATATAAACCAAGCAGTCCTTCAGCTCATTCTTATAACGATTCTTCCAGCCCTCATGATACTGGGGCTGGCTCGAATACTTGGTGGCGACATTGTTGACCACGCTATTGGAAAGCGCCGTCACAAACTCGCGGTCGGACATATCGTTGGAAAGATTCGCCCAGCGGAAAAAGTCCCTGCAGCCACCGGTGCCGCACATGTTGGTGATGCTCCACACCATGCCCTTAACACAGTCGGCGCGGCCGGAGATATCAATGCCCAGGCCGCTCTTGAGCCACGCCTCGGTCACTGCATAGTACGAGTTGTACGCATAGGCATCTTGAAGTGCAGAGAACTCAACAGGATCGGTGTTGTAAGCAACCTGGAAAGCCTCCTGCGCGATACGGCCCAGCTCGGTGAGCTGACCGTTCTCGGACATGGGATTGTTCGCGTTGGAAATCTCGCTGCCGCGATCAATCGCATCCTTGAGCATGCTGTATTTTTCGGGGTTGTAGTTGTAGGCCTGCTTCATAAACGGAATGAACGACCAACGACGGTCGAACTGGTAATAACCCAGCGCGTTATAGCCGTCACCGTACGAAAAGCCCTGGTTGTAGTTGCCATGGCTCTCGTACTTGGTAAAGTACTTCATCTCGGGAGTCACGTTGACAAACGAGACACCCTGGACCGACCTCAGCACGCCCGAGAAGGACTGCTGGGTGTAGAGACCCTTATCGATATCGGTGGCATCCGAGGCAACGCCCGGCGTGGGCTCCTCGGCAGCGGCGGGTGCCGGCGCGGAAACGGCGCCAAACGAAAGCGCCAGCGTCAGGCCCGCGACAATAGCAGAATGCTTGGGCTGCATAAGATCCTCCCTGCATTGGTGTAGTTAAAGTGCAGTTTGCAAAGATAGAATTAAGTATTGCAGCTCGCCCGTTGTTGCACAACAACCACTCGGTAAACGGCAACAACCCTCCGCGAAATCTTAAGGAATTGCGCTCAACCTACAGCTTAATGTCAAAGTTGATCTCGGGGACGGCGGCTAGGTCGGCCAACGTCACACCGTCGACGTACTTTTCGATCACGTCGTCCAGACCACGCCAGAACTTGACGGTCGAGCAAAGATCGCTGCGAGTGCAGCTGTTGTCGATGCCATCGCACGCCACCGGAGCCGTGCTGCCTTCAACGGCACGCAGGATGTCGCCGGCACGCACCTCAGCGGGGTCCTTGGCCATCATGTAGCCGCCGCCCTTGCCGCGCACGCTCTTAAGCAGGCCCGCCTTCATGAGCGGACGGACCAGCTGCTCCAAATACTTTTGCGAGATATGCTCGCGGTCGGCGACCTCGCGCAGGGCGATTTTGCCCTCGACGTCACCAAGCGCTGCGATATAGATCATCAGACGGAGGGCATAGCGGCCCTTAGAAGAAATGAGCATACCTACCCTCTCGTCGTAACCGGGACAAAATACCAGGCTTGTTTGTCCCAAATCTTATGCACGCGGGGCAAACAAACCTGATTATTATGTCCCACATCTAAAAAGTCGAGTGGATTAGTCGGGTTTTCCCTTGACTAACGCCGAACCCATAGTAACTTTATTCCGAGAAGATTCCTAGGGTTTAGTACACCTATGAGTACACCATATACAGAGAGGGACAGCATGAGCGCAAATCCGCTGCTTTCCATCGAAGGTCTGACCGCCTCCGTGGACGAGAAGACCATCCTCCACAACGTCAACCTCAACGTCGCCGCCGGCGAGACCCACGTGCTGATGGGACCCAACGGCGCCGGCAAGTCCACCCTCGGCCACCTGGTCATGGGCGACCCCGTCTACACGGTCAACGACGGCCGCATCGTCTTTGACGGCCAGGACATCACCGAGCTCACCACCGACAAGCGTTCGCGCGCCGGCCTGTTCCTGAGCTTCCAGGCCCCGGTCGAGATTCCGGGCGTGCCACTGTCGAGCTTTTTGCGCGCCAGCATCGCCGGCCGCCCCGGCCTGGAGATGAAGGGCAAGGAGTTCCGCCGTCGCGTCAAGGAGCTCGCGGCCGAGCTCAACATGGATACCGCCTACCTCAACCGCGAGCTGGGCGTGGGCTTCTCGGGCGGCGAGAAAAAGAAGGTCGAAATGCTCCAGCTTCTGCTGCTGCAGCCCAAGCTCGCC
Source organism: Collinsella sp. (assembly GCA_018367075.1). GTDB lineage: Bacteria > Actinomycetota > Coriobacteriia > Coriobacteriales > Coriobacteriaceae > Collinsella. The sequence goes on along the minus strand of JAGZGX010000020.1, from coordinate 21,629 downwards.
ATCCTGGACGAGACTGACTCCGGCCTGGACGTCGACGCCCTTTCCACCGTCAGTCATGGCATGGACGCCTACCGCAAGAGCTGCGACGGCTCCATGCTCATCATCACGCACAACACGCGCATCCTGGAGCACCTGGATGTCGACCGCGTCCACGTTATGGTCAAGGGCCACATCGTGCGCGAGGACGACGCCTCGCTGATCCCCTGGATCGACAAGAACGGCTTTGAGACCTTCGAGCGCGAGGCCGCCGAGCAGCGCGCCCAGGCCGAGGCCGCCGCTGCCGAGCAGCAGGCGTAAAGGGGCGACGCAATGACCAAGAACCGCACCGAGGTCGCGGACATCGACCGCAGCCTCTACGACTTCACCTATGGCGAGGAGGGATTTGAGCGCCTCGACGCCGGCATCACGCCCGACATCGTGCGCGAGATCAGCGCCAAGAAGGACGAGCCGCAGTGGATGCTCGACCTGCGCTTAAAGTCCCTCGAGATCTTTAATCGTTTTCCCGACCCGACGTGGGGCCCCTCCATCGAGGGCCTGGACATGGATAACATCGTCACCTATGTCAAGCCCAACACCGACCAAAAGCACGACTGGGAGTCGGTGCCCGACGACATCAAGAGCACCTTTGAGCGCCTGGGCATCCCCGAGGCCGAGCGCAGCTATCTGGCAGGCGTCGGCGCGCAGTACGACTCCGAGCTCGTCTACCACAACATGCAGGACACGGCGTCTAAGATGGGCATCGTCTACTCCGGCATCGAGGAGGCCCTGCACGACCCGCAGTGGGAACCGCTCATCCACGAGAAGTTTATGACGCTCATCCCGCCCACCGACCACAAGTTTGCGGCCCTGCACGGCGCCGTATGGTCGGGCGGCTCGTTTGTCTACGTGCCCAAGGGCACCAAGCTCGACTTCCCGCTGCAGAGTTACTTCCGTCTTAACGCCAAGGGCGCCGGCCAGTTTGAGCACACGCTCATCATCGTCGAGGACGATGCCGACCTGCACTTCATTGAGGGTTGCTCCGCGCCCAAGTACAACGTGGCCAACCTCCACGCCGGCGCCGTCGAGCTCTTTGTGGGCAAGCGTGCGCACCTGCGCTACTCTACCATCGAGAATTGGTCCAAGAACATGTACAACCTCAACACCAAGCGTGCGCGCGTGGACGAGGACGGCGACATCGAGTGGATCAGCGGCTCCTTCGGTAGCCACGTGGGCTACCTCTACCCCATGAGCGTGCTCAGCGGACGCCGCGCCCGCTCGAGCTTTACCGGCATTACCTTTGCCGGCGCCGGCCAGAACCTGGATACCGGCTGCAAGGTCGTGCTCAACGCGCCCGATACTTCGGCAACCGTCGAGACCAAGGGCATCTCCAAGAGCGGCGGCATCCAGACCTTCCGCAGCTCCATCGTGGCCACGCCCAAGGCCGAGGGTTCCAAGGCAACCGTGAGCTGCCAGTCGCTCATGCTCGACGACCAGAGCCGCTCCGACACCATCCCCGCCATGGACATCCGCGCCAAGAATGTCGACATCGGCCACGAGGCCACCATCGGCCGTATCGGCGACGATAAGGTGTTCTACCTGATGAGCCGCGGTATCTCGGAGGAAGAAGCCCGTACCATGATCGTCAACGGCTTTGCCAACCCGGTCTCCAAGGAGCTACCGCTGGAGTACGCCGTCGAGATGAACAACCTGATCAAGCTCGAGATGGAAGGAGCGATCGGATAATGAAACAGACCACGAACACCGCTGCTACCACCCTTGAGCAGGTCAATGCGATGCCGGCTGCCACATGGGGCTGGCTGAAGATGAACCAGACCAAGCTCGAGCTCTCTGACGAGCTTGCCGCCGCTCCCGCCGAGACCGTTAAGGTTGAGGGCTTGGACGAGCAATTTGCTGGCGTGGCAGACGCGTTCGACGCCGCCATGGACGCCATGGCCGAGCGCTTCCCCGAGCGCCGCGCCTCCGCGCCCGGCGATGCCGCCGACCGCGCCCGCATCACGCCCGAGACCGAGCTCGACGTGCCCGCCACCTCCGTCTACCAGGCCGGTGCCATTAAGCTGGAGGAGGAGCTCTCCCCCGCTGAGGCCTTCGAGACTGGCATGGGCGAGGCTGCCTACACCTACCTGGCCGACCACGCCACCAAGCGCGTCGTCATCGATGTGCCCGCATACAAGCACGCCACGGTTACCGTGCGTGTGAGCGGTGTCGATGCCGCCGCGGCCATCGCCGCCATCGACGTCGTCGTCCGTCCCCAGTCGACGCTCGACCTGCAGATCGCCCTGGACTCCCCCGTTGCCGGCGAGGGCGTCGTGGGATCCGTGCTGCGCGTGTGCGCCCACGAGTACGCCACCGTCAACGTGACCTGCACGCAGACGCTCGACGATAGCTGGATCGCGCTCGACGACACCGGCCTGTTCCTGGACGAGGGCGCGCGCGTCAACGTGCAGCACACCGTCCTGGGTGCCGGCGCCAGCGCCACCGGCCTTGCCGGCGACCTGCTGGGCGATACCGCCAAGGTCACCATCGATACTGACTACCTGGGCGCCCGAGAGCAGGTGCGCGACTTTAACTACGAGCTGCGCCACCGCGGTCGCAAGACCGAGTGCGAGATCGACGCCAACGGCGTGCTGACCGGCACGTCCAAGAAGGTCTACCGCGGCACCATCGACCTCGTGCACGGTTGCAAGGGTGCAACCGGCACCGAGCGCGAGACGGTGCTTTTGGCCAACAAGGGCGTCGACAACAAGACCGTTCCCGTCATTCTCTGCGACGAGGACGACGTCGCCGGCAACCACGGAGCCACCATCGGCCACGTCCGCGACGAGCAACTGTTCTACCTCGCCTGCCGCGGCCTTGACCAAAACGCCGCCGAGGACCTGTTCGTCCGCGCCAAGCTGGAGGACGCCGCACTTTCCGCCACCGACGAGCGCACCCGCGCCGCCGTCGTCCGCCTGGGCAACAACCTGATCGACAACTTTGAAGAGGAGCTCGCATGATCGACACCGAGCACGTTAAATGCGACACCTGTACCGCACCGGAGCCTATGGAGCTCGACGCCAGCGACGAGGCCTCGCGCGGCTGGCCTACCGTCGACATCGAGACTAATCCCTACAAGGCGCAGTTCCCGCTGTTCCAGCAGCACCCCGAGATCGCCTTCCTCGATAGTGCCGCTACCGCGCAGCGTCCTGCCTGTGTGCTCGACGCCGAGCGCGACTTCTACCAGCGCATGAACGCCAACCCTCTGCGCGGCCTGTACTCGCTGTCCGTCGAGGCCACTGAGGCTATCGCGAAGGTGCGCCAGCAGATCGCCGACCTCATCGGCGCTGCCCAGGCCAACGAGGTCGTCTTCACCCGCAACACGAGCGAGTCGCTCAACCTGGTCGCCAAGAGCTTTGCACCCACAGTCCTCGAGCCGGGCGACGAGGTCGTCATCACCATCATGGAGCACCACTCCAACCTGATTCCGTGGCAGCAGGTCTGCCGCGAGACCGGCGCCAAGCTCGTCTACCTCTACCCCACCAAGACCGGTCAGCTCACCACCGAGGAGGTTCTTGCCAAGGTTGGTCCCAAGACCAAGATTCTGGCCGTGGGTCAGGTCTCCAACGTGTTGGGAGTCGAGAACCCAGTCAAGAACCTCGGCAAGCTCGTGCACAAGTATGGCGGCTACCTGGTCGTCGACGGTGCGCAGTCGCTGCCGCACATGCCGGTCGATGTGGCCGACCTGGGCGCCGACTTCTTTGCCTTTAGCGCACACAAGGCTATGGGCCCCATGGGCATCGGCGTGCTGTGGGGCAAGATGGACCTGCTCAACGCCATGCCGCCCATGCTCACCGGCGGCGAGATGATCGACTCTGTTACCGAGCAGGACGCCGTCTGGGCGCCCGTTCCCGAGAAATTCGAGGCCGGCACACAGGACGCCGCCGGCATCTTCGCCACGGGTGCGGCACTCGACTACCTGGTCAACACGGTGGGTTACGAGAACATCCAGGCACGCGAGCAGGCACTCGTCCACTACCTGATGGGCGAGCTCATGCAGCTCGACTTTGTCCAGATCATCGGCTCCATCTATTGGGACAACCACCACGGCGTTGTGAGCTTTAACGTCCGCGGCATCCACCCGCACGACGTCGCGAGCATCATGGACATGGACGGCGTCTGCATCCGCGCCGGTCACCACTGTGCACAGCCGCTGCTCACCTGGCTGGGCGTCGAGAACCTTGCCTGCTGCCGCGCCAGCGTGGCCTTCTACAACGACAAGGCCGACATTGACAAGTTCATCGCCGGCCTGCATCACGTTTGGAGCACGTTCAATGGGTAATCTGTACACCTCCACCACATTTATGGAGCACAACTCGCACCCCGACTACAAGTACGAGATGGATGCTCCCACGCACGAGCACGACGGCATCAACCCCAGCTGCGGAGACGAGCTCACTCTGCAGCTGCGTGTCGAGAACAACGTGATCGAGGAGGCCTCCTTTACCGGCCACGGCTGCGCCATCAGCCAGGCCAGTGCCGACATCATGGCCGATCTCATCACCGGCGAGACCGTCGAGGAAGCTCGCCGCCTGGCAGAGCTCTTCCTCGCCATGATCCGCGGCGAGAAGCTCTCCGAGGAGGACCTGGAAGACCTGGACGAAGCCGCCCAGCTCCAGGACATCTCGCACATGCCCGCCCGCGTCAAATGCGCCGAGCTCGCCTGGCGCACCCTCGACGGCATGCTCGAGGGGCGAAATAATCAGTAGTACTTGTCCCAAATCTTAAGATTTTTGTTGGCCGAATCGCTTGACAAGAGTGGTTCGGCCATTTTCTATTCCGAGAGCTCAGTCTGTGCCTTCACCCGCGCATAAGCGCGCACGATACGAGAGACGGTACTTTTGCCAATCCCGGTATACCGCTCAATCTGGCGCACCGTAAAACCGGCATCGTGCAATCCAAAAATAACGGTATCGCGCTGCGCAGGCGGTGCGTCTTTAACCCCATGGAGCGGAGCCCCGAGGCTCTTCGCCAACTTGTCGGCAAAGGCGTGGCGTTCCCACTCTGTCTCTTTCATATCGCGCAGCGCCGGTTCGCCGCCGTCGGGCGTCGAAAGCGAATAGGCAATAAAGCCCTCGGCAGAACCAAAAAGCTCAAGCACGCAAGAAGGATCAGAAAATCCCCTCGCGACATCGGCCGCGTCACCGTCGTAAGCGCACAAATGCTCCGGAAAGCTGCTCCAGGGATAACGCTCAATGAGACTGATGCCCGCCTCCTGCGGATCGGCGTGAACGGAGCGAATAGCCTCCATCACTTGCCAGTCGGTATCGAGCGAGCGCCGGTCAAAACGGTTCTGGAACAGATGCCCTGTGCGCCCCGTGCGTTTATTGAACCGCCGCGCGTACGCCAAAAGCAGCCGGTGCATCGCCGCGCTCATCGCGTCCTCGTAATCTGCAAGCACCAGACGCACGTGATTGCCCATAAGGCACCAGGCGATAACCGTCACGCCCGCCTTGCGGCAGCACTCACGCATCAGCTCCAAGAACTCCCACCGGTCTTCATCGCCCTCAAAGATGAGCTGCTTGCCCGTACCGCGGGCACAGACATGGTAAAAGCCGGTAACCGTTCTCCAAACGCGCTGCATGGCGCTCCCTTCGCCGGGATCTGCTTGCCATCCAATACAGCACGATTGAAGCGTGCCATCAAAACATTCACGCAAAACAATTCGCTCGCGCGGCCAAAGGCAGTAAACAGGCGGCGAACGGCACCGTTGCAACAGGTCAACCCCTGCAACGCTTACAAAAGCTGACCAAAAGCTTGCCCAAGACGGACCCCCTCTACGGAAGTGCACGACCACAGAATATAGAGTTAAACCGTTTCAATTGAAAGTTCCGCGCATCTCGCTACGAAAACTGAGCCGTTCGCCGAATATTCCGTGCATTTCGCGGTATTATAGGGGCTGCATGTCATGTCCCTTTCGAAGGGTCGCCCGGCAATCGCCAGCCACGGCCCCCAGACGGGACGCCAACACGATAGAGAGGAGAGGCATGCAGTACTCACAGGAAGTGGAGAACATGTGCCCCGTTGCCAAGGGTGCATACCACGGCCCCGCACCCATCCCCGAGGAGGGCAAGTGGGTCCAGGCTAAGGAGATTTCCGACATCTCCGGTCTTACGCACGGTGTGGGTTGGTGCGCACCTCAGCAGGGCGCCTGCAAGCTCACACTGAACGTCAAGGACGGCATCATCGAGGAGGCCCTCGTTGAGACCATCGGCTGCTCGGGTATGACCCACTCTGCCGCCATGGCTTCCGAGATCCTTCCCGGTAAGACCATCCTCGAGGCCCTCAACACCGACCTCGTCTGCGACGCCATCAACGTTGCTATGCGCGAGATCTTCCTGCAGATCGTTTACGGCCGCAGCCAGACCGCGTTCTCCGAGGGCGGCCTGCCCGTGGGCGCCTCCCTCGACGACCTCGGCAAGGGCCTTCGCTCTCAGGTCGGCACCATGTTCGGCACCAAGGCCAAGGGCGCTCGTTACCTCGAGCTCGCTCAGGGCTACGTCACCCGCATGGCTCTCAACGACAAGAACGAGATCATCGCATTCGAGTTCCTGAACCTCGGCAAGTTCACCGACGCCGTCAAGGCCGGCAAGACCCCCGAGGAGGCCATCGCTGGCGCTATGGGCCACTATGGTCAGTGGGAGAACGCTGCCAAGTACATCGACCCGCGCACCGACGAGGAGACTCACTCCGTCGCCAGCGTGTTCCCGGTTCACGAGTAGAAAGGGAGGGAAATAACTATGACTGTTACGTTCGAAGGTTACGAGCGCCGCGCTGACAAGATCAACAAGTGCCTCGCCGACAACGGCATCGCCTCCCTCGAGGAAGCTCTGCAGATCTGCACCGACAAGGGCTTCAACCCGCGTGAGATCGTCAACAACACCCAGTCCATCGCCTTCCAGAACGCCGAGTGGGCCTACACCCTCGGTTGCGCTCTCGCTGTCAAGCGTGGCGCCAAGTCCGCTTCTGAGGCTGCCGCCATCATCGGCGAGGGCATCCAGGCCTTCACCGTTCCCGGCTCCGTCGCCGAGGACCGCAAGGTCGGTCTGGGCCACGGCAACCTGGGCGCTATGCTGCTCTCCGACGACACCGAGTGCTTCGCCTTCCTGGCCGGTCACGAGTCCTTCGCTGCCGCTGAGGGTGCTATCGGCCTGGCTCTAAACGCCAACAAGGCTCGCAAGAAGCCGCTGCGCGTCATCCTCAACGGTCTGGGCAAGGACGCTGCTCAGATCATCGCCCGCATCAACGGCTTCACCTACGTGAAGACCCAGTTCGACTACTTCACGGGCGAGCTCAAGGTCGTCGAGACCATCCCCTACTCCGATGGTCCCCGCGCCGCCGTCAACTGCTACGGCGCCGACGACGTCCGCGAGGGCGTTGCCATCATGTGGCACGAGAACGTCGACATCTCGATCACCGGTAACTCCACCAACCCCACGCGCTTCCAGCACCCCGTCGCTGGCACCTACAAGAAGGAGCGCCTCGAGGCTGGCAAGAAGTACTTCTCCGTCGCTTCTGGTGGCGGCACTGGTCGTACCCTGCACCCGGACAACATGGGCGCCGGCCCTGCCTCTTACGGCATGACCGACACCATGGGCCGTATGCACTCCGACGCCCAGTTCGCCGGTTCTTCCTCCGTGCCTGCGCACGTTGACATGATGGGTCTCATCGGCATGGGCAACAACCCCATGGTCGGTGCCACCGTCGCCTGCGCTGTCGCCGTCGAGGAGGCCCTCAAGGCCTAATCGCGTCCGCGCGATGCTCATATAGTTGAGCTTTGGAGCCGCTACCCACCCAGGTAGCGGCTCTTTTTGTTTGCGCTGTCGCAGGGTAGCTAATGCCGATATATCAGTTGGGGCGAAATACAAGATGTGATGAGATGGAGCGTCAGAGCGTCCATGACGCCCACCTGCCATATTTGCCCTTTACCGATTTGCCGAGTCTTTGCGGCCCCATTGCCGATCACCCGTGCGACAATGCGCCGGACGAGAAAGGAATCCGATGGAATCGACTGATGTACTGGTAATTGGATCTGGCATTGCGGGCCTTTGCGCCGCCATCGAAGCGGCACGCACGGGTGCAACCGTCACTGTGGCAAGCGCCGGCAAGACTATGAGTGGATCGAGCTTCTTCCCCGGAACCTGGGGCCTAGGGCTTATCGGACCCGTTAACGAAGACGACGAGCAGGACCTCATCGACACCATCCTGGCCGTCGGCGGCGGCGTTGCCGACCCCGAACTCGTCCAAGCGTTCGTCCACGGCATTCCCCAAGCGATTGACTGGCTCGAGCAAGACCTGGGCGTTGAGCTCCAGCGTCCGCAAAGCGCCAAGAGTGCTCAACAAAAGCAATTTATCCCCTGCTTTGACCACAAGACGCGCATGTGGCGCGGCCTCACCCGCAAGCCCCTTGAGGACGCTCTGACGACCTGGATCGAGTCGCTCGGCATTCGCCTGCTCCCCCGCCATGAGCTTATCGACCTTGTTGAGGACACGAACGGCAGAATAACCGGAACCGTACTCTACGACCTTACCGAAAATCGAATCGTGCCCTTTGCTGCCGAGGCCACGGTCATCGCAGCCGGTGGCACAGGCGGCCTGTTCGAGCGCAGCCTTACGTCGGCTGATGTGCTCAGTTCCTCGCAGGCCATCGCGCTGGCGCACGGCGCAACACTTACTAATATAGAGTTCATGCAGATGATGCCCGGCTTCATCGAGCCCAGGCGTAACTTGGTCTTCAATGAGAAAACCTGGCGCTACGTGCACGTAGACCAGCCGGTAGATATTGCCGACGACAAGCTGGACGACCTGCTCGAGCAGCGCTCTGGATATGGTCCCTTCACGTCACGCTTGGCCTCCCGCGCTATCGATCTCGTCATCGATCAGGCAGGTGTCGAAGGCCTGGCACTCCACTACGACTTCCCCCGCGAGGATGTCCCAGAGTTTGTGCAGACCTTTGCCACCTGGCTGCAAGACGAGCACGGCATCGCGCCGACCGACGAGATGCGCGTTGCGATGTATGCCCACGCCGCTAACGGCGGCATCAAGATCGATAAGACCGCGCACACGGGCGTTGAGGGCCTCTACGCTTGCGGCGAGGCGACAGGCGGCATGCACGGCGCCGACCGCATTGGTGGCTTGTCAAGCGCCAACGGCATCGTATTCGGACGTATCGCGGGCGCATCGGCAGCCCTTGCAGCGCAGAAAGAGCCTGAGGCGGCCCTGAAGGCGGATATCACCCTCCCCCAGTACGGCATTGCCGCAACAGATGCCGAACGCCTGACACACAGCCTTAGGCACACGATGAGCACCTTTTGCATGATCAACAGGACCGAAACAGGCCTATCCGAGGCCCTGCAACAGCTTGAAAGCCTGCAAGACGAAGCCACGGCTCTAAATAAGCCACATGCCAACGACAGCGAAATCGCTGCCCTCGCCCGCCTGCAATCGCAGATTCAACTAGCACAGGAAATGGTCAAAGCCATGCGCAAGCGGACCGAAAGCCTGGGTTCGCACTATCGAGCGGACTAAGCCGAGCACCCCTCCAGAGCAGAACACAACTTCTCGATATTAATGGGTCCCGTGAACTCAAAGCGACACAGGGCCCATTCGTGTCCGCGCGGGCAAATATACTCATTCTGAATACGGAGTCGACATAGTCCACGTAGACAAACGAACAGAAAGGAAGAGATATGGACAGCAGGGATATCGAGAAATGGCGTGTCGAACTTGACAGCTACGCCCATGTAGAAGACGGCGTTGAGTATTGGCTCGCACGCGATTTAATGGAACCCCTCGGATACACCCAATGGCGTAATTTTGAGACTGCAGTTAAGAGATCCATGGCATCGTGTGACACCAATAAAATGCCTGTTGCCGCCCATTTTGCTGAGGCCAGCAAAATGGTAGATGCCGGCATCGCCAAACGAGCCGTAAAAGACTACAAGCTGACGCGCTACGCATGCTATTTAATCGCCCAAAACGGAGACCCAAACAAGCCCGAAATCGCACTCGCACAGGCGTACTTCGCCGTGCAGACACGCCGTCAGGAGCTCATAGAGCAGCGCTTCGCAGAGATTCAGCGCTTGCAGGCGTGCCACTCGCTATCCGATTCAGAGAAACAGCTCTCGGGCATTGCGTTCAAACGAGGCGTGGACTCCAAAGGATTCGCGATCATCAAGTCGAAGGGCGATGAGGCGTTATTCGGCGGCAGAAGCACGGCGGACATGAAGCGGCAGCTTGGTGTGTCCAAGAGTGCTGCATTGGCGGACAAGCTAGCCGATGTTCTCATCAAAGCAAAGGACCTCACGAACTCGATGACGGCCTTCAACGCCGAGGAACACGACTTGTACGGTCTGGACCAGATCAAACAAGAACACGTCGAGAACAACACGAGCGTGCGTGGCAGCCTCATCGACCGCGGAATTGTTCCCGAGAACCTACCGCCTGCCGAGGATACAAAAAAGCTCGAGCGTCGCGTGAAGGCAGACGAGAAGAAACTCAAGGAGGGTACTGACGGTTTCACCGATCCCCAGGGTAGACTCAATCTGTGAAAGCGGCCGCGCCCTTTCGGGTTCGACCCCATGCGAGGTTAACAAAAAAACGACCAGCCTAAGCCAGTCGCTTTAACGATCTTTGGGTGGGCCGTCAGGGGGTCAGCCTGCTGCGCAGGCGGCCGCTGCGGCGCCAAGGCGCCTTGCGCGCTGCGCTGGTAAATGCTTACGCATTTCCTCAGCTCCGCGCCCTTTCGGGTTCGACCCCATGAAAGGTCAACAAAAAAAAGACGGCCAACCGAAGTTGACCGTCTTAACTTGCTTTGGTGGGCCGTCAGGGGGTCGAACCCTGGACCTTGGGATTAAGAGTCCCCTGCTCTACCAACTGAGCTAACGACCCGATATCAACACGAAGCAAGAACTGGGGTGGGTAAAGGGACTCGAACCCTCGACCTACGGGACCACAACCCGTCGCTCTAGCCAACTGAGCTACACCCACCGTGTCCTGTGCGCTTCGCGCTCGACTATTATTGCAAGGAACGCCACGTGATGCAAGCCCCAATTTTCAAGAATTTTGAAAAGAGTCTTTCGAGACCATTTCGAGCAAATCCCACCGGTTTCATAGGAGTAAACTTGCCCCACTGCAAATGCTCGAAAGGACCGTCATGAAAGAACTCTCCAACCGCACGGCAACGTTTACCGATTCGGTCATCCGCCGCATGACACGCATCTCCAATAAGTACGGCGCTGTCAATCTCTCGCAGGGCTTCCCTGACTTCGATCCCCCAGCGCAGCTGCTCGATAGCCTCAGCACCATCACCACCGACCCCAAGCCGCTTTACCACCAGTACTCCATCACCTGGGGCTCCCAGGCCATGCGTGAGGCGCTTGCCGCCAAGCAGGAGCATTTTATGGGCATGTCGGTAAACCCCAACGAGAATATCGTAGTCACCTGCGGCTCCACCGAGGCCATGATGGCCGCCATGATGACGGTTACGAACCCCGGAGACAAGGTCGTCATCTTCTCGCCGTTCTACGAGAACTACGGCGCCGACACGATCCTTTCGGGTGCCGAGCCTATCTACGTGCCGCTCAACCCGCCCACATTCGACTTTGACCGCGAGACACTCGAGGCGGCCTTCCGCGACAACGACCCCAAGGCCATCGTCCTGTGCAACCCTTCCAACCCTTGCGGCAAGGTCTTTACGCGCGAGGAGCTCACCTTTATCGCCGACCTCTGCAAAAAGTACGACACCTACTGCATCACCGACGAGGTGTACGAGCACATCGTCTACGCGCCCCACGAGCACGTCTATATGGCCACGCTGCCCGGCATGTTCGAGCGAACCATCAGCTGCAGCTCGCTGTCCAAAACGTACTCCATCACCGGCTGGCGTCTGGGCTACACCATTGCCCCGGCCCAGATCACCGAGCGCATCAAGAAGGTCCACGACTTCCTCACCGTGGGTGCCGCCGCTCCCCTGCAGGAAGCTGTCGTCACCGCCCTCAACTTCGACGACAGCTATTACCAGGAGGTCCTCGACCTCTACACCGCCAAGCGCGACCTGTTCTGTCAGGGACTCGGCAGCATCGGCCTCACGCACAACGTGCCGCAGGGCGCCTACTACGTCATGATGGACATCTCTGAGTTTGGCTATGACAGCGACCTCGAATTCTGCGAGGACCTCGCGTCTAAGGTGGGCGTGGGCGCCGTGCCCGGCTCGAGCTTCTTCCGCGAGCCCGTCAACCATCTGATTCGTTTCCACTTTGCCAAGCGAGACGAGACGCTTAACGCGGCGCTGGAGAACCTCAAGTCGCTACGTGATAAAATCAAGCCGCGCGGGTAAGGACGGCCCGGCAACTAAAGCAACCAAAGAAGCCCCGCACCGCCCGCCGCGTTGCGAGGCCTCTTTCTATAGCGCTTTCTTAAATAGTTTAGAGCTCTATACTTTAGTCACGGAGCAACTCGTCCCAGAGAGAGGAATACTATGGCAGAGCAGCAGCTTATCGGAGCGCTCGAGGCCGGTGGCACCAAGATGGTCTGCGCCACGGGCTATGCGGACGGTACGGTCCTAGAGCGCGAGCAGATCGCGACCACGACCCCGCAGGAGACCGTTGAGGCCGTCAACGCATGGTTTGCCGACAAGGGCATCGCCGCGCTGGGCATCGGCGCCTTTGGCCCCACCGCAGTCAACCCTGCCTCGCCCCAATACGGCAAGATCCTGGAGACGCCCAAAACGGCATGGCGCTACTTTGACCTGCTGGGCACTATCCAAAACGAGCTCAATATCCCCTGCGGCTACGATACCGACGTCAACGTCGCCTGCCTGGGCGAGGTCACGTTTGGTTGCGCCAAGGGCCTCACCGACGTGGTCTACCTGACCATCGGCACCGGCGTGGGCGCCGGCGTGCTCTCGGGCGGTAAGCTCGTGCACGGCATGATGCATCCCGAGGCCGGCCACATCCTGGTCACGCGCGACCCGCGCGACACCATTGGCGAGCACAGCGCCTGCCCCTTCCACGACAACTGTCTCGAGGGCCTCATCGCCGGCCCCGGCGTTAAAAAGCGCTGGGATGGCAAGAGCGCCGGAGACATGGCCGATGACCCGGAGGCCATGGACCTGCTCGCCGGCTATCTGGCACAGGCGCTCATGACCTACACGCTGTGCTACGCGCCGCAAAAGATCATCATCGGCGGCGGCGTGGCCGACCACACCCCCATCGTGCCGCTCGCACGCAAGAAATGTGCCGAAATGCTCAACGGCTATATCGTCACGCCCGAGGTCAACGACATCGATACCTACATTGTCAACAACAGCCTCGAGGGCAAGCAGGGCATCATGGGTTGCCTTGCCCTGGGCGCACAGGCGCTTCAGTAACAGACGCACCCACGGGGCGTGGCGCGCCCAGCAAATCCGACCAATGGAACGACGCCACCACGCCTCATATAAGCCCTCAAATAAAAAAGGCCGCCTAGGACCAAACAATACGTCCTAGGCGGCCTTTTTGGCGTACATCAGCGACCGTAAGAGATATCGGAGCACAACGCCCATTGCCGCTCCACAGCAGTCGATCATCACATCGGTGATCATGCCGGCGCGTCCCGGCACAAAGAGCTGAATCGTCTCGTCGATCGAGGGAATCAGCAGCAGGAACACCGCCGTGGGCAGCAGCACGTCAAAGGTGTGCCGGCCCTCAAAATCAAAAGCGTGCGTTGCCAGGATGCCGAGCACCATATACTCGGTAAAATGCGCGCACTTGCGAACAACAAAGTTGGTCACCCATTCATATGGAAGTCCCACGCCGTGCAGGAAACCGCGGATAGCTTCCATGACCGTTAGGCTCAGCGAGCCCGACCCCGAGCCGGGAACCAGCGAATTGCCCCAGATCAAGAGCGCCATCAGGCAGGTCACGACCGCCCATTTTCGATTGATCTTAACCATGCAGAAGTTATGCCTCCGCGCGGAGCGGCGCGAAGCTGGCGGTACCGCCCTCGATAACGCTCAGATAGGCACGGCCCGTACGCTTGGCGGTAGAGGACTGCAGGCGCTCGATCTCTTCCTCGAGGATCTGATTGACGCGCTCGTGACGACGATTTTCCATAATGCCGGCGGCAATAGCCTCGGCCCGCTCGATGCTCTCGCGCGAGATACGGGCGGTATCCTCGGGGAACACAGCGCTGTGACGGCCGACATAGGCGGGAGCAGCAGGCTGAGGGGCAGCGACGGGAGTGGGGACTGCAACAGGAGCGGGCTCGTCAATCTCATCCAGAATCGCGGTGGCGGCGGCCCACATGTCCTCGTGGCCCGAGTAATCGGCCATGGGGACATCGACCTCGAGCGAGGCGTCCGGAAGGTCGCCGGTGTCGATGCAATCTTGGGCATCAATCGATGCGGTGATGGCTGCAGGTTCATCGAGGTCGTCAAGATCGATGTCCGCGGCACCGGAGATGATAGGCATGCTGGCGAGGTTTGCGTTGTACGGCGCAGCCTCAGCCGCCTGCTGCTGAGCAGGAGCGCCCCAAAGCGAGCTCTCGGCGGCACGGCGGGCGGCAACGGCCTCCTCGTCCGCGGTAATGGCTTCATCAACGTACGAATAATCGGCAGAAGCGTTCGCGTCGCCCGAGGTAGCGTTGTAGGCGTTATTGGCTGCCGCGTTGGCAACGAGTGCCACGAAAGCCGCCGTGCTGCCCGCAGGGGCGGCCTGGGAGCCCGACACGGCGCGCGCCGCGGCGGCGATGTCGTCACGATTGAAGGAGCCGGTCTGCCCGCCGTTGGTAAGCTCGTCGATGGCGACTTGATAGACGTCGCGCGAGTGTGCAGGGTCGCAGCTCACCGGCGAATCGTCGTCGAGCATACTGTCGATCATGGACCAAGCCTCGGCCTCGTCCATAGCATCTGCGGCTCGAGCGATGGTAGGGACACCATCATCGGCATGACGGCGCTGGAACGCACCAGTCAGGCCGGAAAGGTATGCCGAGGTAGACTGCTCCGCCTGAGCCTGAGAAGCAGAAGCCGCAGCGTAAGGAGTCGCATCCTGCTGCTGAGCCGGAATCGAGGCGGTCTTGAACTCACTTTGATGTTGATTGAGATTGGCAGCACCGCCCATGGCATCGGGCTGGAACAGACGCTCTTCACGCTGCGCACGGTACTCGGAGATGCCCAGCGAGGCGGCATAGATACCCACGCCCGCCACCGCGCCCACGGCGAAGGGAACCGCACCCGCCACGACCGTCTCGTTCACCGACGAAAACGGCAGCGTCGCGGCATACATAACCACGGGGGCGGCCAGGCCGATCCCGCACGAAAGTCCGGCAAGGACTGCTCGTTGTGTTGCATCAGAAGAAGCCATGAGCTCTCCCCATCTTCCAGCACCCAAATCGCATCATTCAGTTGGCTGCGCGAGAGAAGATGAAGCGGGGCTATGCCCCAAAGCAACGGTATATGGTTCGTTTCATCTGCGTTTTCCGTCGCGAAGCTTAAAAGCTATTATGCGAAACCGCCCTGTCGATTGCAAGCGACGATGTCGGATTGAAACGGGAAACCTGCTGCTTGCCAGTCTTATGGTCGATAACTGGCGCCGAGTGGCGATATAAAAAGGGCCGAGGCGCAAGCCCCGACCCTTCATCGCGCCGGCAATAACGCCGCGTGCGGTTGACGACTTAGAACGTCTGCTCGTAGTCGCTATGCTTTTTGGCCGAACGCACCAGGAACTCCTGGTTGGTGTTGGTGCCCTTGAGGCCCTTGATAAACGATGCGGCCGCGCGCTCGGTATTGTTCATGCCGGCGAGGATGCGACGCAGACCAAAGACAAACGGGCGCATCTGCTCGTCGACCAGCAGGTCCTCGTTGCGCGTACCCGAGGCAACAGGGTCGATGGCCGGGAAAATGCGGCGATCGGCCAGGTCGCGGTCGAGCTTGAGCTCCATGTTGCCGGTACCCTTGAACTCCTCAAAGATGACCTCGTCCATCTTGGAACCGGTATCGATGAGTGCGGAGGCCAGGATGGTGAGCGAGCCACCGTTCTCGATATTGCGGGCTGCACCCAGAAAACGCTTGGGCGGATACAGTGCCGCCGAATCAACGCCGCCCGAAAGGATGCGGCCTGAGGCGGGCGCCGCCAAGTTGTAGGCGCGGGCAAGACGCGTGATGGAGTCGAGCACAACTACAACATCGCCGCCCAGTTCCACGATGCGCTTGGCGCGCTCGATGACGAGCTCTGCCACGCGAGTGTGGTTGTCGGCGGGCATATCGAAGGTCGACGCCACAACCTCGCCCTTGATGGAACGCTGCATATCGGTGACCTCTTCGGGGCGCTCGTCGACGAGCAGGCAGATGAGGTGCACCTCGGGGTTGTTAATCGAGATAGACTGGCAGATTTTCTTGAGGATCGTCGTCTTGCCGGCCTTAGGCGGGGACACAATCAGGCCACGCTGACCCTTGCCGATCGGCGACACGATGTCGATGGCACGACCGGTAATGGAATCCTTGCCATGCTCCATGCGCAGCGGCTCGTTGGGATAGACCGGGGTGAGGTCGCCGAACTTGGGGCGATTGCGAATCTGCTCAGGATCCATGCCGTTGACGGTCGTGATCTTGGCGAGGCCGGCGCGCTTGTCGCCGCCGCGCGAAGGACGCAGCGAGCCCTCGATGACATCGCCCGTGCGCAGACGCGCGGAACGGATGAGGTATGCGGGCACGAAGGCGTCGTCGTTGGACTTCATGTAGCCATGGGCGTGGATGATGCCGGAGCTGTCTGGGCGAATCTGCAGAATGCCCTTGATATCGCGGAAACCCTCGGCCTTTGCGGCGGTAGTGTAGATCTCCTCGACGAGCTCGGCCTTCTTCTTGCCGGTCGTCTCGATCTCGAACTCCTTGGCCTTCTCGCGCAGCTCGGCGACCTTCATGGCCGCGAGCTCCTCGCGCGAAAGCGTGGGCTCAGTCGGAGCGGCATTGCGCTCCTTATTGCGCTGCTTGCGGTCGCGCTGACGGTTGCGGCGATCGTTGTTACGCTCGTCCTTGCGCTCGTTGCGGTCATTACGCTCGTCGTTGCGCTTGTGCTGACGGCGGTTGGGGCGAGCGCTCTCTTCGGTCTCGACGGGGGCGGTGCCATCGGTTGCGGAGGCGTCTTCGTTAGCCGAAGCATCATCGCTGGCCTCGGCATTGGAATCGCCCTGCGGCTCGGCCTCGGCATGCTGCTCGACGGCCTTGGCCTTAGCGGACTTCTTGCGACCGCGCTTGGGCTTCTCGGACGCAGACTGTTCGACGTCTTGGGGCTCGGCGGCATCAGTCGATGCATCGGCGGTCGTCTCGGCGGAAACCTCGGACGCACCCTTCTTGGCAGCCTTGGCCTTGGACGTGCGCTTAGCAGCAGTACGATGGCTGCGACCAGGACGGACGTCGGCGGGCTCGACATCGGCAGAAACGGCCTCGGAAGTCGTAGCATCCTGGACGGGCGCGTCGGCAGCGGTTGCAGGCTCGGCGGTCGCCGCAGCATCCCGAGCGGCGGCGGCTGCGGCTGCGGCCTTCTCGGCCTCGACGAAAGCCTTGGGCTTGCGACCGCGACGGTGCGGGCGCAAAGCCGGATCGACAACGGGAACTTCGCTGGCCTCGACAGGCGCAGCGGGCTCAACAGGCGATGTGCCCTCCCCTGCCGCGGAACGGACCGAAGCCTCAGTGAGCTCGGGGGTTACCTGATCGGCAACCTGCTCGGCCTTAGCAGCCGTGCGACGGCGTGTGCGCGGTACCGGCTTCTCGGTCGGCTGGTCGGCGACAGGGGTCTCGGTGGCGGCAGGCGTCTCGGGCACAGACGGAGCTGCAAGCTCGGTCAGAGCCGCGGCCTCGCGCTCGGCAGCACGACGGCGGGCGCGCACCACCTGAGCCTCGCTAATCTGCGCCAACGCACGTGCCTGCGCGACCTCATCGGAAATCGGCGCCGAGGAGTCAGCTGCAACGGTGCGCTTGACGCGCGTCGTGCGCGTGGTACGGCGCTTGGGCTTGGTGACCTCCTCGCCGTCAGCAGCAGGCTTGGCCGTGCGGCGCGTACGCTTGGGCTTTGCCGGAGCAGCCTCCTCACCAGTTGCAGGCACGGCCTTCTCAGCCGTTGCAGCCTTAGGCGTCTCAGGAGCCGACGTTTGCGCGGGCGCCGCGACTTGGTCCGACGCAACCGGTGCAGCGGGAGCGGCTTGCGTCGTCGTTATTTCGTTTTCTTGCTGTTGATCAGACACAGTGTTTGCTCAACTTTCTTTTCAAGCCCTGTGATCACATGCTCCCTGCATAAACCTTCAGGGCGGCTAAACAGTCTAGTTCCGTTCAAAACGACGGACATCATTGATCTGTATCGAGATGATTGCGCCATATACGCAGCGTTAGTGTAACACAACCGCCGCCACCTGCAACTTAGTCATTGGGAACGCTCTTAAACGACTAGTCAAAAGGGACACTCTTTGGTTTAACACCCACAAATCTGACTGCCTCCGCCAAAACTATGGCGGTTTACTACGATGAATCGCTCAACCGCGACCACTCCGAAACTTGTTGAACTAAAACCGCAGGTAGATGCCTTGCACTTTTTGCGAAAAGCCGGCGTGGTTGGAATTTCTCATTTCATCGTAGTAAACCGGCATAGTTTCGTATTTCCAGCAGTTCCAAATTCGTCAATACGTCGGCGTTTGCAAAAAGCCCGACCTCCGTGGGAGATCGGGCTTTCAAGGCTTAGTTAAACCAAGTCTGTACGGTCAAATGACTCGCAGATTACATCTGCTCGGGCGCGGAAACGCCAACAAGGGTGAGCACCAGGGCGAGCGTCACGCGGACGGCGTCGCAAGCGGCCAGACGGGCACGCGAAAGCTCGGGGTCGACGGGACGGCCCTCGCTCGGCAGAACCTGGCAGGCAGCGTAGAAGCTGTGGAAGTCGCCGGCGAGTTCCTCAGCAAAGTGCGTCAGACGGAACGGGGCGCGGTCGCGAGCGCAGCTGGCGATGAGGTCGGTGAGCTCGTTGAGCTTACGCGAAAGGGCGAGCTCGGTCGGGTCGGTCAGCAGCGAGTAATCGACGTTCTCACCGATGGCCTTGGCGGCGACGGCCTTCATGCCCATCTCGTCAGCCTGCTCGGGCGTAACGTCAGCGGCACGGCGCAGGATGGAGCACACACGGGCGTGAGCGTACTGCACGTAGTACACCGGGTTGGAGTTGTCGCGTTTCTTAACGGCCTCAATATCGAAGTCGACCATCTGGTTGGAGCTCTTGGAGATGAGCGTGTAGCGAGCGGCATCGGAGCCGACCTCGTCGACGAGCTCCTGCAGGGTCACCATGGTGCCCTTGCGCTTGGACATACGGACGGGCTTGCCGTTGCGCAGCAGGTTGACGAGCTGGCCCAGCAGAACCTCGAACTTGCCGGGATAGCCAAGAGCGTCGCAGACGCAGCGGACGCGCTCGATGTAGCCGTGGTGGTCGGCGCCCCAGATGTCGATGACGTGGTCGACGCGCTGGAACTTATCCCAGTGATAGGCAACGTCGGAGGCGAAGTAGGTGTACTCGCCGTCGGACTTGATCAGGACGCGGTCCTTGTCATCGCCCAGGTCGGTGGAGCGGAACCACAGGGCGCCGTCCTTGGTGTAGAGGTAGCCCATCTTGTCGAGCTTCTCAAAAGCGCGGTCGACGGCGGAGGTGCCGGCGGTCTCGCCCTCGGTGTCCTTCACATACAGCGAGCGCTCGGAGAACCAACGATCGAAGTCGCAGTTAACGGCATGGCAAAGGTCGCGCATGTTGTCGACCATCTTTACATAGCCGCGCTCGCGGAAGCCCTCCATGCGCTCCTGCGGATCGGCGTTGACCCACTTATCGCCGTCGGTGCGCCAGAACTCGGCGGCCTCGTCGATGATGTAGTCGCCGCCGTAGGAGTCCTTGCCCAGGGTCTCGGCAAAGTTATCCTGGTACGGATGGGTCTCGGGATGCTCGTCGTTCTCGTCGGCAACGAAAGCGTCGCGGTCGGCGATCAGCAGCTTGTGAGCCTCGTCGATATCCACGCCCTGCTTGGCGATGATGTCGGCAAGCTGCATATAGCGCGTGCTGATGGAGTTGCCGAAGGTGTTCATCTGAGAGCCGTGGTCGTTGATGTAGAACTCACGCTGGATGTCGTAACCGGCGTGGTCCATAACACGGCAGAGCGAGTCGCCCAGCGCGGCCCAGCGGCCGTGGCCGATGTGCATGGGGCCGACGGGGTTGGCGGAAACGAACTCGACCTGGGTCTTCAGGCCACCACCGACGTTGGACTTAGCGAAGTCCATACCCTTCTCGCGAGCCTCGCCAAAGATGGCATTCTTGACGGCAACGGAGAGGTAGAAGTTGATGAAGCCGGGGCCTGCGATCTCGACCTTCTCGATCGCGGGGTCCTCGGGCATATGGGCAACGATGGCCTCGGCGATCTTGCGCGGGGCGCAGTGGGCCAGCTTGGCGGACTTCAGGGCCATGGTAGAGGTCCACTCGCCATGAGAAGTGTCAGCCGGTCGCTCGATAGCGCAATCGTCAAGTTCAAATGCGGAAAGGTCGCCGGCCTCCTGGGCCGCAGCAAGCGCAGCGCGTACCAGCTCTTCAATCTTCTCGGGCATAGATCCTCCTTGTGTTAAAGCCCCCGAGCTCTTGGTCACTCGTAGGGCAAAAGCCAGAGTTTGTAGCACTCTATCACAAGCGACGGGCACTGTCGCAGGGTAAAGCCAATCGATATTGCATATGCACAAAATTGACTACAGCTTGTATGGAGTCACTCAAAGATGCCGGTCTGCCTGCAGATTATGCAGGCGTTGAAAATGCATAAAGGTGTGAATGAGCTGCGTCTGTTATCGAATACTCTTACCTATCAGAGTTGTGTGCTTTTCCTGCATAAAGTAAGGGTTTGCGCACGTCAGCGTGTTATTCTAGACATACGTAAATTCGTATAAGTTGGAGGTAGCATGTTCTCAATCGGTCAACACGTCATTCATCCGGGCCAGGGAGTCTGCACCGTCGTCGGTTTTAGGGACGACACACCGCAGCCCATGCTGCTGCTCGAGACCAAGCAGGGACATGCGCAGACGATCCTCATGTACCCCGTGGCGCAGGCCGACCGTTTGCACGCCGCCATCTCGCAGCAAGATGCCGAGCACCTGCTGAGCCACTATGACGAGCTGGAGTGCGACACCTTTACCGAGCGCAACAGCTCGCTTGAGGAGACGCACTTTAAGCAGCAGCTCAAGCTGGGCGCGCCCGAGACGGTCCGCGTGGCAAAGACCATGATGTACCGCATTCGCCAGGCCGAGGAAGCTGATAAAAAGCCCAGCTCCTACTACATGCGCGTACTCAAGGAAGCCAAGCGCCGCTCCATCGAGGAGTTCGCCGTGGCCTTGGGCGTCACCGAGGAGGCCGCCGAAGCCCGCCTAGCCCAAGCCGCCCTCAACTAACCCAACCGCGCCAAAACCACCACAAAGGGGACAGTGAACTGCCTCCCATTTCTTGGACATCGGGAAATGGGAGGTTTTCCATGAGTATAGACCTCAGGGTGAAGCACGACCTGGAGTCCAGGAGGCGGGCCGTCGAGCTCTTCGACGCCGGCGTCGGCTGCAAGCCGGCGGC
>JAGZGX010000019.1:0-43231 GCA_018367075.1 Collinsella sp. | reverse complement strand
AGCGGCTCAGGGCGATATACGCCGTGATGCGCGACCGGGTGCCCTACCGGGAGTAGCCCCGACGGTTGACAAAACTATAGGAACACCCAACGACTAGTCGTTTAAGAACGTCCCCAACAACTACCTTCCTCTGGTGTAAAAGGTGCGCCATGTTCGGCGCTGGATTGTTATTCGTTTGTAAAGGCCGTGCTGCGCTTGCGGTAAGGGTCTATCAGATGCCCGTAAAAAACCGCAGTTGGCGCGGGCACTGCCCGATCGAGGCCGTATCTTTCCAAACAGCAAAGCGGGCAGGGTGCCCGCGAATCGCATGTATGAAAGGAAGATCATGCTCGATCAGGCTTATTCTCGTCGTCAGTTCCTCGGCCTCGCTGGTGGTCTTGCCAGCATCGTCGGTCTCGGTCTCGTTGGGTGCGGCGGCTCCGGCGCATCCGATGCCGCCGACAAGGGTAGCGCCGCTGCTGCCGAGTCCGTCTCCGGCGAGGTGACCTACGACGGTGCCTCTTCGTTCCAGGCTCTCGTCGAGGCCGCTGCCGAGAAGTTCATGGACGCCAACCCCGATGTCTCCGTCTCCGGCTCGGGTAACGGTTCGGGCAAGGGCCTGACCGCTGTCGCCGCCGGCACCGTCACCATCGGTAACTCCGACGTCTTCGCCGAGACCAAGCTCGAGGCCGACCAGGTCAAGAACCTCGTCGACCACGAGGTCGCCGTCGTGGGCATGGGCCCCGTCGTTTCCAAGAACGTGACGGTCGACGATCTGTCCCTCGAGCAGCTCAAGGGCATCTTCTCTGGCCAGATCACCAACTGGAAGGAGGTCGGCGGCGACGACGCTACTATCGTCGTTCTCAACCGCAAGGCCGGCTCCGGTACCCGCGCCACCTTCGAGGCTGCCGTCTTTGGCGACGAGGCTGTCGACTTTAAGGGCGACGCCGAGCTCGACAAGTCCGGCGACGTTCAGACTCAGATGGGCAGCACCGACAATGCCATCTCCTACCTCGACTTCTCGCACTTCGATGACTCCAAGTTCAACGCCATCAAGGTCGAGGGCGTGGAGCCCAAGAGCGCAAACGTCACCGACGACTCCTTCAAGATCTGGGCTACCGAGCACATGTACTGCTCCAAGGACGCCGACGAGGCCACCAAGGCCTTCCTGGAGTTCATGCTTTCCGACGACGTCCAGGGCAAGCTCGTCGAGGAGCAGGGCTTCATCCCCGTCTCTGCCATGAAGGTCGTCAAGGACGCCAGCGGCAAGGTCTCTGCTAAATAAGTAATCGCCCCGGAAAGGTTTGCAATGGCAAAACAGCTGCCAAAGCGCGACCTTGAGAACGTGGGCCTGGGCGTCACGGGCGCGTGCGTAGCGCTCGTGACGCTTGTCGTGGCCGCGCTCATCTTTATGGTCGCCCAAAAGGGCCTCTCGGCTTTTGTCAAGGACGGCGTCTCGGTCGTCGAGTTTTTCACCGGCACCAAGTGGGACCTGGCCAACACAGCCGAAAACGGTCTGCCTTACACCGGCGCCCTGCCCCTGATTGTCACCTCGTTTGCGGTCATGGTGCTCTCCACGCTCATCGCGCTGCCCATCGCCATCGGCTCCGCCATCTTTGCGGTCGAGATCCAACCCAAATTTGGTTCCAAGGTCTTTCAGCCGCTTATTGAGCTTTTGACCGGCATCCCCTCGGTCGTCTTTGGCCTGATCGGTTTTCACGTGGTCGTCGGTCTTATGAAGAGCGTTTTCCACGTGAGCACGGGCCTGGGCATCTTGCCCGGCGCCATCGTGCTGGCGGTCATGATTCTGCCGACGATGACCACGCTTTCGGTCGATGGCCTGCGCGCCGTGCCCGACGGCTACCGACAGGGCTCGCTCGCGCTGGGCTACACCCGCTGGCAGACCATCTGGCACGTGGTGCTCAAGTCCGCCATGCCGTCGCTCATGACCGCGGTTATCTTGGGCATGACCCGCGCCTTTGGCGAGACGCTCGCCGTGCGCATGGTCATCGGCGGCATCGAGGCCATGCCGACGTCGCTGCTGTCGCCGGCTTCGACCATCACCACCACGCTCACCACGTCCATGGCGGTCTACGCCGAGGGCTCGGCCCAGGACGACGTCCTGTGGGCACTCGGTCTGCTGCTGATGGGCATGAGCCTCATCTTCATCCTGATCATCCATCTCATTGGCCGCAAGGGGGCGAAGGCTCGTGGCTAGCACGCGCATCCACATCGACGAGGCGAGGCTCGGGCGTGTCCAAAAGCAGGATCGCATCGCCACGGGCGTGCTGACGGCGATTGTCGCCATCGTCATGCTCATCGTCATCTCCATGGTGGCCTATATCCTGTTCGAGGACATCTCGACGCTGTTCCAGCCGGGCTTTCTCACAGAGCCGTCGCGTGCCAACGGAACGCAGGGCGGCGTGCTCTACCAGCTGTTCGACTCGTTCTACCTGCTGCTGATCACTCTGATCATCTCGGTGCCCATCAGCCTAGGCGGAGCGGTCTTCCTGGTTGAGTACGCGCCGAACGGCCCTATCCGCGACATCGCCTCTACCGCCATCGAGACGCTGTCCTCGCTGCCTTCCATCGTCGTCGGCATGTTTGGCTTCCTGGTGTTCTCGGTGCAGCTGGGCTGGAAGTACTCCATCATCTCCGGCGCCGTCGCGCTCACCATGTTCAATATCCCCATTCTGGTGCGCGTGATTCAGCAGGCGCTCGAGGACGTGCCACAGGCCCAGCGCGATGCATGCCTGGCCATGGGCCTTACCCGCTGGGAGGCCACGCTGCACATCCTGATTCCCGAGGCCATGCCCGCCATCGTGACCGGCATCGTGCTTTCGGCCGGCCGCGTCTTTGGCGAGGCCGCGGCGCTGCTCTTTACCTCGGGCATGAGCTCGCCGGTGCGTCTGAACTTCTTGAGCTTTAACCTGTCGAGCCCCACCTGCGCCTGGAACGTGTTCCGCCCCGGTGAGTCGCTCGCCGTGCACATCTACAAGATCTATGGCGAGGGCAGCCCCGAGGCCCAGCAGATCGTTTGGGGCACCGCGGCGCTGCTGATGATTTGCGTGCTGCTGTTTAACGTAGTCGCCCGTATCGTGGGCAAACAACTGGCAAGGAAGATGACGGCCGAATGAGCGAGATAAATGCAACGCCCGCAACTGAGGCGGCATCGTCCGAGACCCAGGACTTTTTGTCGAGCGTGGGGGAGAGCGAGAAGCGCGTGCGCGCGAGCGGCAAGGCCGTGAGCGACGAGGTCGTGCTCTCCACCAAGGACGTCAACGTGTACTATGGCGACCACCATGCACTGCACAATACGTCGCTCGACTTTCACAAGGGCGAGATCACGGCGCTCATCGGGCCTTCGGGCTGCGGTAAGTCGACCTTCTTGCGTAGCCTCAACCTCATGAATCGCGAGATTCGCGGCTGCCGCGTGGAGGGCGAGATCAACTATCGCGGGCGCAACGTGAACACCAAGACCGAAAACACCTACGAGCTGCGCCGTTCCATTGGCATGGTGTTCCAGCAGCCCAACCCGTTCCGCAAGTCCATTCGCGACAACATCACGTTTGCGCCTAGGCGCCACGGCATCACCGACCGCGACGAGCTCGACCGCATGGTCGAGGAAAGCCTGCGCGGCGCGGCGCTTTGGGACGAGGTCAAAGACAAGCTCGACAAGAGCGCCTACGCGCTTTCGGGCGGCCAGCAGCAGCGTCTGTGCATCGCGCGCACGCTGGCGCTCAACCCCGACGTGATTCTGTTCGACGAGCCCTGCTCGGCGCTCGACCCCATCTCGACGCTGGCGATCGAGGACCTCATGTCATCGATCGTGGCCGACCGCGCCATCGTTATCGTGACGCACAACATGGAGCAGGCGTCGCGCGTGTCCAACCGCACGGCGTTCTTCTACATGGGCGATATGGTCGAGTACGACGAGACTGACGAGATTTTCCAACGGCCCAAGGATAAGCGGCTGAATGATTACCTCACCGGCATGTTCTCCTAGTCCGGGACATGCTTGAGGCCCGCGGCGGCCACGGTTGCCACGGGACTGATTGGAGAGGCGGGTCATCTCTTTTGGGAGATGGCCCGCCTTTTTGTGTCGTGTGCGGCCCGCCTTTTCGCTGCTATTATGGACAACGTTGAATTTCTACGAAGGAGCAGGGCATATGGCGATTCTTTTGGGATGCGATTCCGTCAGCCTAGAGTTTCCCACCAAGCATATTTTCGATAGCGTGACGCTCGGCGTGGGCGAGGGCGACCGTATTGGTATTGTCGGTAAAAACGGCGACGGCAAGTCGACGCTGCTGAGCGTGCTCGCCGGCACGCTGGAGCCCGACGACGGCCGCGTGACGCATCGTCGCGGCACCACGATCGGCCTGCTCGGCCAAAAGGACCAGCTTGTCGACACCGACACCGTGCACCATGCCGTCGTGGGCGACACGCCCGAGTATGAGTGGGCGTCGAGCCCCCGCACGCGCCAGATCCTCGCCGGTCTCATTAGCGATGTGCCCTGGGAGGGCACGGTGGGCGAGCTTTCGGGTGGCCAGCGCCGCCGCGTGGACCTCGCGCGCCTGTTGATCGGCGACTACGACGTGCTCATGCTCGACGAGCCCACTAACCATCTGGACATGCGCACCATCAACTGGCTTGCACGCCATCTTAAGGCTCGCTGGCAGCGCGGTCAGGGCGCCATGCTCGTGGTCACGCACGATCGCTGGTTCTTGGACGAGGTCTGCACCAGCATGTGGGAGGTCCACGACGGCCAGGTCGATCCCTTCGAGGGCGGCTACTCCGCATATATCCTGCAGCGCGTGGAGCGCGACCGCATGGCCGCCGTTACCGAGGAGCGCCGTCGCAACATGGCGCGCAAGGAGCTCGCGTGGCTGAGCCGCGGTGCCCAGGCTCGTTCCACCAAGCCCAAGTTTCGCGTGGATGCCGCTCGTGAGCTGATCGCCGACGTGCCGCCCGTGCGTGACGAGCTGGAGCTCAAGCGCCTGGCCGTGAGCCGCTTGGGCAAGCAGGTTATCGATGTGGTCGACGTGGATGCCGGCTATGCCGATACCGACGGCGCGCCCAAGCAGGTGCTCACCGATGTGACCTGGCTCATTGGTGCGGGCGACCGCTATGGCCTTTTGGGCGAGAACGGCGCCGGTAAGTCGACGCTGCTCGACGTGATCCAGGGCAAGATTGAACCCACGCGCGGCCGCGTGAAGATTGGCCAGACAGTGCGCTTTGGCGTGCTGTCGCAGCAGCTCGAGGAACTCAAGCCCTACATGGGCGACACGATCCGCGAGGTGCTCGGCAACTATAAGAAGTACTACGTCATCGACGGCAAGGAGACTTCGCCCGAGAAGCTCTGCGAACGTCTGGGCTTTACGACGCAGCAGCTCTGGAGCCGCATCGGCGATCTTTCGGGCGGCCAGCGCCGTCGCCTGTCGCTGTTGCTGACGATTCTGGACGAGCCCAACGTGCTCATCCTGGACGAGCCGGGCAACGACCTGGATACCGACATGCTCGCGATTGTCGAGGACCTGCTGGACGGCTGGCCCGGCACGCTGATCCTGGTGACACACGATCGCTTTTTGATGGAGCGCGTGACCGACCAACAGTGGGCACTGCTCGATGGCCATCTGACGCATATGCCCGGCGGCGTGGACCAGTACCTGCGCCTGTGCAACGCTACCGCCGAGGGCGAGCCCGTGGGCGCGCCGAGCGCTAAGACCGGCACGTTCGACACCGGTGCGGCGGCTGCTGCCGACAAGCCCAAGTCGAGCGGTCAGCCCAACGGCCTTTCCAACGCCGAGCGTCAGAAGCTCCGCCGCGAGGTGAGCTCGCTCGAGCGCAAGATGGAGACGCAGCGCGCCCGCGTGGAGGAGGCCGAGGCCGCCATGGCCCAGGTCGATCCCACCAACTACACGGCGCTCGGCGAGCAGCAGGCAAAGATCGACGAGGCTCACGCCGCCATGGACGAGCTGGAGATGGCGTGGCTCGAGGCGAGCGAAAAGCTCGAGGGCGAGGAGTAGGCGAGAATGATCAAAGCCGCGTTTTTCGATATCGACGGTACGCTGCTGAGCTTTAAGACCCACCGGATTCCGGCGTCGGCGCAGCAGGTGCTCGACAGCTTTCGCGAGCAGGGGATTGCGTGCGTGATCGCCACGGGCCGTCCGACCTACCAGATGCCGGACTGGCTGTTCGACCTGGGCTGGGATGCGTACATTACGCTTTCGGGCCAGCACTGTTTTGATGCCAAGGGCGTCTACCGCAGCTGCCCGATCGATTCGGACGACGTCGCGGTGATTGTGGACCAGGTGGCGCAGGGGCGCTATGACTCGCTGTGCATGCAGGGCGAGAACTCGTTTGTGAACCGCCTGTCCGAGCGCGTGGTGACGGCTGGCAGCAACGCTGGAATCGTCTACCACGAGGAGCCGTTTGAGCACGCCTTTGACGCGCCGGTCTACCAGTTTTGCGCCTTTGTGGACCCGGCCGACGAGCATATCGTGACCGATGCCGTGTCGCATTCGCTCACCACGCGCTGGTGCGACCTGTTCTGTGACATTATTCCGGCTAACGGCGGCAAGGACCTGGGCGTGGCGGCGACGCTGGAGCGCCTGGGCATCGACGCGAGCGAGGCGATTGCCTTTGGCGACGGCGAGAACGACCTGTCGATGTTCTCGGCCGTGGGCACAAGTGTGGCCATGGGCAACGCGCAGGAGACCGTGAAGGCCGCAGCGACCTACGTAACGACCGCCGTGGACGACGATGGGATCTACAACGCCGCGAAGTACTTTGGACTGCTATAGTTGCGGCTCGGCACTTGGGGACACTCCTTGCGGGGCGTGTTCCCATTTTGTTTTCGTCCCGCTCGTTTTGTGAAACACGGCTAACTTTTAGGCAAAGTAGTAAGACATGGGCAACTTTTGCGGTAAAGTAAGCCGTGGAAAGTATCCAAAGGCTAACTAGCAATCATCGCGAAAGGCGGCCCATGGCCCTACGTGAATCCGGAGAAGACTATCTCGAATCGATCTACGTTCTGTCGGAACGCCAGGGCATCGTGCGCTCGATCGACGTTGCGGAGTACCTCGGCGTAACCAAGGCGAGCGTTTCCAAGGCCATGGCGACGCTGGAAAGCAACGGCTATGTCGAAATGGGCAAGCGCGACGTTCATCTGACGGAGCGTGGTCTGGAGGTCGCTCGCCAAATGTGGGAGCGTCACTGCTTTTTCGTGGGGCTGCTGGAGGATGCGGGTGTTTCGGCTGAGGTCGCGTCGCAAGAGGGCTGCCACATGGAGCACTGCCTGAGCGAGGAAAGCTTCGAGAAACTGAGGGCGATGCTGAACCGGGGCGAGGCGACGGGCCAAGCGGCGGAATCCTAACGAACCCCCAGTAGCGCGGAGTTCGCGCAAAGCGCGAACCAGCGACCGGGACCAGCGGTCCTTTCGGCCAAGTCCATTTCAGCAAAGGAACCCCGCCAGCAAGCGATGCCCAAGAACTGCCACCTACGTCACCGCAGGCCGGGGCCGGGTTTGGTTTTGAAAACACTCCACAGCGCGAGGCCCGCCTTTCCGTTGCTCCGCAGGAGCAGGAAAGACGGGCCTCATGCGCGAGGACGTTTTCAAAACCAAGCCCGGTCCCGGCCGGACAGCCCACGAACGCTACAGGTTCTTGACACCCATCGCGCGCATGGCATTCAGGATGGCGATAATCGCCACGCCCACGTCGCCGAACACAGCAAGCCACATGTTGGCGATGCCCAGTGCCGCAAGCACCAGAATCAGCAACTTAATGCCCAGCGCAAAGATGATGTTCTGCCAAACAATCGACATGGTCTTGCGCGCCACGCGGATCGCGCGGGAGATGTTGGACGGCTTGTCATCCATGAGCACGACGTCCGCCGCCTCAATTGCGGCGTCCGAGCCCATAGCGCCCATGGCGATGCCAACGTCTGCGCGGGTAAGCACGGGTGCGTCGTTGATACCGTCGCCTACAAAGGCGAGCTTGCCCTTGCCCGATTCTGCTGCAAGCAGCGCCTCGACACGCTCGACCTTATCACCCGGTAACAGCTGCGCGTGGAACTCGTCGAGACCGAGTTGCTTGGCTACAGACGCCGCAACCTCCTCACGGTCGCCCGTGAGCATGACGGTGCGCTTGACGCCGGCGGCGTGCAGGTCGCGAATCGTTTGCTCGGCATCGGTCTTTATGGTGTCGGCAATTACGATGTGGCCGGCGTACGTATCATCGACCAGCACGTGGAGGATGGTGCCGACGATCTCGCAATTGGGCGCTTCGATACCGGCCACAGCAAGCATCTTTGCGTTGCCGACGATGACGCGCTTGCCGTCGATAATCGCCGTCACGCCATGGCC
The DNA here is from genome assembly GCA_018367075.1 of Collinsella sp. Taxonomy (GTDB): domain Bacteria; phylum Actinomycetota; class Coriobacteriia; order Coriobacteriales; family Coriobacteriaceae; genus Collinsella. Next base: position 34,887 of record JAGZGX010000019.1, on the reverse strand, counting down.
CGCGTCATTGGTGGAGTCGCTTACGCGTTTGGGATCGAGCTCGCCCTGGAAGGCGGTGCGTACCGACTGCGCGATGGGATGGTCGGAGAATGACTCGGCAAGGGCCGCGACTTCGAGCAGCGACTGCTCGGTATAGCCTGCCTCGGGGTGTACCGCCACGACCGAAAACGTGCCGTTGGTGAGCGTGCCGGTCTTGTCAAAGACGACGGTGTCCACATCCGCGAGCGTCTCGAGGTAGTTAGAGCCCTTGATGAGGACGCCCAGCTTGGATGCGCCACCGATGCCGCCAAAAAAGCTGAGCGGCACGCTGATCACGAGCGCGCATGGGCAACTGACGACGAGGAAGGTCAGGCCGCGCAGGATCCAGTCGGACCAGGCGCCGGTGACCAAGCCACCGCCGAGCGCGAGTACCGCGGCCGCGCCGGTGACAGCGGGCGTGTAGACGCGGGCGAAGCGCGTGATGAAGTTCTCGGTGCGTGCCTTCTTCTCACTAGCGTTTTCTACGAGCTCCAGGACGCGCGCGACGGTGGACTCGCCAAAGGGCTTGGTGGTGCGCACGTGGAGGAGACCCGTCATGTTGATGCAGCCGCTGATGATATCGTCTCCAGTTTTGGCCGGGCGGGGGACCGACTCTCCGGTAAGGGCGGCGGTATCGAGCTGTGTCTCGCCCTCGACGATGACGCCGTCGATAGGCACGCGTTCACCGGGCTTGACCACGATCACGGTGCCGACGGCGATGTCATCGGGGAAGACCTGCTCGAGTGTGCCGTCGGGCTGCTCGACGTTAGCGTAGTCGGGCGCGATGTCCATCATGGCACTGATCGACTTGCGGCTCTTGCCCACGGCGTACGCCTGAAACAGCTCGCCGACCTGGTAGAACAGCATGACGGCGGCGCCTTCGGCCATGTGCGGGTCGGTATCGGGGAAGAGCACCGTGGCAAACGCGCCGATGGTCGCGACGGCCATGAGGAAGCTCTCGTCGAAGGCCTTGCCGCGGCGGATGTTATTGAATGCCTTTTGCAGTACGTCGTAGCCGGCAATCAAAAACGGCACGAGGAACAGCACAAAGCTGGCGTAGATGTCGCCCGGGGTGCCGAATGCGGCGGTAAGGGTGCCGAACTCATCGAGGGCGTACACCACGGCAAAAATGCCCAGCGCTACCAGGATGCGGTTGCGCTTATGCTCGAGTGATTCTTTTTTCTTGCGCTTCTTCTTTTTCTTTTTGGGGTCGGCGGTGGCCATGACTCGTATCCTCCCATTTGAATGTATGAACATTCGCTCATATAATTTCGCGAGCAAAGGCCGCAGCAAGCGCGGCCTTGCAGGTTGGCGTAAACCTGGGCTAGAGAATAATCTCGCAGTCCGGCTCGGCGTCGGCGGTGAACTCCACAACGCGGTCGAGGACCTCGTCGAACTCGGCGTCATCGGCCTCGAGCGTCAACTTCTGGGTCATAAAGTTGACGGACACGGATTTGACGCCCTCGAGCTTGGCCAGCTCGTCCTGAAGCTCGCGCGCACAGTTGGCGCAGTCGATCTCATCGAGCTTAAACTGCTTTTTCATGGTGGGTTCCTTTCCCTGTATTTGCGGCTTGGGTGCAGGCCGCGCTGGTACCGTGGTTGGCTGCTATTCGCAGATGTGGCTCATGCCCTGGTTGAGCATGGTGTAGACGTGGTCGTCGGCGAGCGAGTAGAGGATATTGCGCCCGTCGCGCCGGAATTTAACCAGGTGCGACTGCTTGAGTGTGCGCAGCTGGTGCGACACCGCGGACTGCGAGGTCGCGGTCGCCTCGGCGATGTCGGCCACGCAGAGCTCGCGGCCCATGAGGGCGTAGAGGATCTTGATGCGCGTGGTGTCGCTGAAGACCTTGAACAGGTCGGCAAGGTCGTACAGCAGCTCCTCGTCGGGAAGGTCCTCGGGCGAGCAGGTGGTGGGGATCGCGGGTTCGGTGGCCTCGATGTCGGGTTTCGTTTCATCAACGCGGATGCTCATTGCAATATCCTTTCATATGAACATGCGCTCATATAATTTACTTTCGATTATATGAGTGTATGTTCATGTGTCAATGACGTTCAGGTAATTCGTTGCACAAAATGATGGGGAATAGTGGACGAGATCCCGGACTGAGCGGTTTTGATAGCCGATGCCGGGGTGGGTGCCCCTGAGCCGTGCAAAAAATGGAGTATTCTGCAACTATAGGGGGTCTGTTAATTTATTGCAGGTCATATAATGCAGTTCAAGAGTTATCTTAGGGTGTTAATCCGATGAGTTCTTCCTCAAATGTTGCCTAACGCTCTCACGCAAGAGTGATTTCGCTTCACATTTGGATCCACTCGAGGGTGATAGACACCCGACCCTGCTGAATACTCGCAATTTTGCACATCGCTAGGGTACCCACCTTGTTAGCCGGTCTAGCTTCCGGCCCCGAAGATCCTGCCCTCGGGCGCGAGGCTGCTTGTTTGAGCAAATGATGGGCTGTCGATTTTGACTGTTTGCATGTCATCGATTGCCGGCGCTTCGTTAATCGTTGGATCATCCAACGTAGTGCCTTCGAGCATTGCTTTTTCGAGGTCGATTCGTTGACGATCTTCGGAATCCTGGCGAAGCTGCTTCTGAATTCGCTTTTTCTCTTCTATAAACCTTCTGAGCACAAACTGTCTCAGGTCCTCTTGCATGATTTGAAAGTCTTTTGGCAGACGCGAGGGGCGTACGCCCTCTTTCCGCTGGATTGCTTCCATGACCCTAACGAAAGAGCTGGCATGCATAAAGGAATAACGACTGACGGTGATGATTCCGTACCCCATGGACGCAAGTGCATTCTTGCGCTCCTCATCGATGGCGCGGTCTTCTTCCGCGTCATGATAAAAACCGTTGTATTCAATGTCTGTGCGAGATTTCTTTAGATACGCATCCATAAAGAACTTTTTGCGTCTCGTGAGATTCTTTGCGGCAGCGGTGACCTGTACCTCGTAATCGGTCTCAATTCCCTTAATACCAAGCCCTCCTTCGCTTTTGGGCAGCGTTAGAATCATGACAAAGGCTGTTTCCATAGGAGACCGGCATCCGTCGCGTACACATTGGATCGCCTTTCGGGCAAGGGCCAAACCGTCGCATCTGGTAATGGAATTAAAGAACTGCTTTAACCTCTCGGTCGAGGTGAGCGCGAAACGCTCGGTATAGGAGGTGGAAGAGTCGGTTCCAAGGGAATAAGCGCCGCACAGTTCAAAGTAGTACTCCACTAGTTCGCGAAAAGAAAGATAGGTGGCGGCCTGAAGTGCGCAAAGCTCAACGCCAACAATGAAGATGCCATCTTTGATCTCTATAAAGCGTGAGTTTGAGAATCGTTTTGAAGAAACGTGGCACTGACAGTTCATTGTATAGCGCGCATTCCTGCGATCAAACACCATCACCTCGAGGGAATCATTTGCGTCGAGGGAAACATCATTTTTGGTGAGCCATTCTGTGGCTGCGTCAAGGAGCGTTCCGGTGGGACATGATCCGTAAATCGCGGCAGGACTACAGGACTCGATGCCTTTCGCAGACACCGAATGCGCGGCCTGGTAGACCGCTTTTGCAGTGGTATGTGACAATACGATACTCATGATATATATCGTGTCAGCTAATGCCGTGTTGACGGCGCTGAGTGGAAAAGCCGTTTTAGAGGTCTAACCAAATGCTGTCCAAAAGCTTGACGCAATTATGAGTTGGTATGCCCTAAATAAAAGTTTTCGCAGCTTAGCTATAGCATATAAATACTCAATTGCCGCACATTTGATAGTGATGCATCACCATCCGACAACGAATTACGTGTCGGGAATTGGCCGAAATCGTTCGCAATGAGTGTTCAGAATTTGTGATGGCAAATCTATCTGTGGAACGTAGGGCGGCCCCGCTGCGGGGTTTCCCGCTGCGAGACCGCTCGTGATCTACGCCGGGGTTTGTCGCAGGCGTTTCTACTTGGCGAATAGGTTCTTGAGGTTGAACTCGGCCTGAACCGTGCGGAGCATGAGGTCGGTGTCGTCGAGGCCCAGGTGCTGCTCGTTGGCGTCGGCGGCGAGGGTGCCGCGGCGGCGGGCCCAGTTCTCGAGCGCGGCGGGCGCGGACTCGCGGGGGAGCGAGCGGACGTCGGCATCCAGGCTGCGGCAGATCTGGCGCGAGTCGATGACGATAATCTTGCCGGCGCGGCGTGCCTCGGCGTAACCGTCCAGGTGGATCTTGAACCAACTGTCTTCGAACGCGGCGTTATGCGCCATGTACGGGTACTTCTTCATAAGTTTGAGCAGCTGCTTCTGCAGTTCCTTGTTCTCGCGGAATGGTTTTTTGCCGTCGATGTCGTCCCAGGTAATGTGATGGATGTTCGATAGCGGCACATCCTCGCCGCGGTAGATGTCGGGCAGGCCGCAGTAGTGTGCCTCGGCGTCATGCGGGACGGCGTCGCTGGTGAGCTCCATGATCTCCCAGCCCACGTTGATGATATAGCCGCGCTCGGGTGCACGGCCGGTGGTCTCGATGTCGATACCGAGCACGGTGCCCTGGATGGGCTTGCGGGCGTAGGCCACGCCGAGCGCGTCGCGGTCGCCGCGGATTTCGCGCATAACGGACGCGGCGGTGCGCTTTTGCATCTTGCCGATGGCGGCGCAGGTGTCGGCATCGGACAGGCCGCGCGAAAGCGTCGCGGGCGTCACGTTGCGCAGGCGCGCCTCGCCAATCTGGTCGCACAGGTCGCGGTTGCGGTCAGCCAGGTCGCGCACGGTGGCAAAGTCGAAGCTGGGGTCGCCCTCGGCGGTAAAGTACTCGGTTTCGAGCACCTTAAGGGCCTCCTCGCCCTTCTGGCGCTCGGACTCCATGGCGCCGTGATCGCCATAGATAAACATGGGAATAAACGGCTGGCGCTCGTATTCGAGTGCTTGTGAAACGTTCATATAACTGCTCCTTGGACGGGCCGTGTCGCGCGGCTCGGTGGCATTGAGTTATGGCGAGATGATAGTTTACCATGGGCAACTATTGGCATCGCGCCTAGGACAACTACAATACCCTAGTTGACCGCTAGGACTTTTACAATGCTGCCGAAAGACATGAAAGGTTCCATCCGTCATGGATTTGCTGATTGATATTCTGCTCGACGCCGGCAAGGACACGCTCTCGCTGGCGCCGTTTTTGTTGGTGACGTATCTTGCTCTCGAGACACTTGAGCACGTTGCGGGCGACCGCGTTAACGGGGCCATCAAGCGCGCCGGTGCCGCGGGCCCCGTGGTTGGCTCGTTGCTGGGCATGGTGCCGCAGTGCGGCTTTTCGGCAATGGCGGCCACGCTGTATGCCGGTCGTGTCGTGACCTTGGGCACGTTGGTGGCGGTGTTCCTTTCGACCTCCGATGAGATGCTGCCGCTGTTGCTCGCCGAGCAGGTGCCCGTGCAGACCATGGCGATGCTTTTGGCTTCGAAGGCACTGATCGCGCTGATCACGGGCTTTATCGTGGACGCCGCCATTCGCGGCCTGCGTCGTAATGCCCGCGCGCATGCGGCGATTCGCCGTACCGTGCTGGGGACCGCTGCCAATCCGGCTCATGTGAACTGCGCGCACGACGACCATACCGGGGGCGACATCATTGATGAAGTGGCCGAGGCGGGCGTGAGCGCCGACCACATCCACGAGTTGTGCGAGCGCGACCATTGCGGTTGCGATGAAGACGAGGACGAGCACGAACACGGACATGGCCACGATCACGGTCATGAGGGCGAACATGAACACCATGATGGTCACGGTCACTCTCATTCCCACGAAGGGACGCCTGTCCTGTCGATCATCCGCAGCGCGATCTCGCACACCGTGCAGGTCTCGGTATTCATTTTTCTGGTGACGCTGATTCTGGTCGCCGTACTCGAGACGTTCGGCGAGTCCGCAATCGAGCAGTTCCTGCGCGGTAACGAGACGCTTGCGGTCCTGGGCTCGGCACTCGTCGGCCTGATCCCCAACTGCTCGGCTAGCGTCGTTATCACGCAGCTGTACCTGGAGGGCGCGCTACAGCTGGCGCCGATGCTCGCCGGCACGCTCATTTCCGCCGGTGTGGGCTACCTGGTGCTGTTCCGCACCAACCGCAGTGCCCGCGAAAACGTCCTGTTCCTGATCATGATGTACGTCATCGGTGCCGGCTGGGGCCTCATCCTATCCGCCTTCGGCCTCTAAGTGGGCCTAACAAAACGGGTTTCAAAATAGCCATGCTCGGCGCCTGCACAATGCGGCGACGCATGGCATTTTGAAACCCGTTTTTTGTTGAGCCATGGATTTTGAGCGCTCACACCGCCCAAAGCAAAAAGCAGATTTCCGGACATGTCCCAAAAATCTACCTTGGTTAGCGCAGCAGCTCGGTGAGGTTGCGTTTAAAGCGAGCGCGATCTTCGCTGGTGAAGGCTGCCGGCCCGCGGGTGCGACCGCCAGCGCGACGCACCTTCTTTTCCTCGTGGCGAATAAACAACTGCATGTCGATGGTCGCTTTGTCGTAGACGCGCCCGCGCACACCGATGGCGGCGGCATCGCGCCCGAGCACCATGCTCGCCAAGCCAATGTCCTGCGTCACGACCACGTCGCCCGCCTGCAGGCGTTCGACAATGGCAAAGTCGGCGCTGTCGGCGCCCACACTCACGTCGAGCGTCGTGACCCAAAAGCCGCGTCGCGCGTGCTCGGCATCGCGCGGGTCGTCGCGGCGAATGTGCCGTTCCAGGTTTTGCGTGCTGTTGCCGGCGATAACAACGGCGACGCCCGCCCGCCGCGCGCAGTCAATCGACTCGCGCGTGACCGGGCAGGCGTCGGCATCAATAAAGAGCGTTCGCGGCATCTAGTGCACCAGTTTGCCAAATTGAATAGCGCGAACAATCAGCGTAACGCCAAACACCAGCAGCGCGGCGCCGCTAAAGATGACGAGCATCTTGGCCGACCATAGCGGATAGATAAACACGAACATGCCGGCGATGATGGAGAGTGCACCGCTCAGGATAGCGAGGGCGCGGTTGGACGAAAGCTCGGACTCCAGAATGGACATGACACCTTCGACAATCCAGCCAAAGCCGGCCACGATAACCACCATCGTGGTGAGCGTCGCGGTCGAGAAGGCCTGGTTGCGCAGGATTATGACGCCGCCCAAGATAATGAGTAGGTTGGAGATGATGCTCGTCACGCGCCAGCCGGTGGGCAGCAGCGGCTCAAAAATGGCAGTGAACAGCCTGATGGCAGCAGTGATTACAAAGTAAAAACCCAGGACAGTCATCAAAAAGACGAGGGACTTGGCGGGTGCAAAAAGCAGCGCGATACCAGCAATGAGCGCTAAGACGCCCGTGATGGCGTAGATCCAGCGTACGGCCTTGACGGCTTTGCCCGCCATGCTTTTCTCGTCAAATCCAAACTGGCTCGATTTTTGGTCATCGTTCTTAAAGATGCCCATAATGTCTCCTTTCCGTGCGGCGTAAGCCTTGATCGTTACGACCAGTATCGCCTAAAGGCGCTGACGTATGGGTCGGGGAGGGTGAAACGTAACCCAAAGGCCCCGAATTGTTTCCGTTGTTCCCCACGTCGCGATTTTCTATTCAACAGGTGTAGAACATTGCAGCCCTGTTCGTTATTGCCTACGTTTTAGGTTAGATTTTCCTAAGAACAATTGCCCGAAATTGGGGGTCCCTATGAACGAAACAGTTCCCGCGGCGCCGGTAAGCGCTGAGTCGATGGCAAAGCAGGGTTGCGAAAAGCTCGGCTTGGACGCGTTTGATGCGTTGGTTCGCCGCGCCCGCACGTGCCGCTGCTTTGACGAGTCCATGCGCGTGCCGCGCGAGTTTTTGCTCGAGCTGGCGGAACTTGCGCACCTGGCTCCCTGTGGTGCCAATGCTCAGCGTCTGCGTTTTCATGTGGTAAGCGGTGCAGAGGACTGCGCGCGTGTATTTGACGAGCTCGCATGGGCCGGCGCACTTAAGGACTGGCCGGGTCCTGCCGAGGGTGAGCGCCCGACCGGCTACATCGCGATTCTTGCTGAGCGCGCCGTTCCGGGCAAGCCCGCCGCTCCCATTACCGATGTCGACACGGGCATTGCCGCGCAGACGATGATGCTCGCCGCCCGCAGCGCCACGCCCGAGGCGGCAGCCTGCATTTTCAAGGCCTTTACGCCCCACGCGATCGATGCCATGGGGCTCGATAACGACAAATATGAGCTCAAGCTGATCATGGCGTTTGGCGTTCCGGCCGAGACACAGGTGATCGATGCGATCGATTCCAACCCCGACGGCTCCATCAATTATTGGCGCGACGAGGCGCGGGTGCACCACGTACCCAAGCGTCCGCTTGCCGACGTGCTGCTGTAGTTGTGCGTCGTTGCGGCGCAATCCGGCGGTAAACCACCACAAAGGTACCTGTCCCCTTTGCGGTGGTGCGAGGGGAGGACGTGTGGCAGATTTGTATTTGGTGCGGCATGGGCAGACTGAGCTCAATGTGCAGAACATTTTGCAGGGTGGGCACGATTCGCCGCTTACGGCGCGCGGGCGCGAGCAGGCGCTGGCGACGCGCGCGGCGTTTGAGGCGCGTGGCGTGACCTTTGACCGTGTGTATTCCTCGCCGTTGGGCCGGGCGCGGCATACGGCTGAGCTAATTGCTGGTGAGGGCTGCTCGATAGAGCTGGTCGATGACCTGCGCGAGTGGCATTTGGGCTCGCTGGAGGGTACATCAAATCGCGAGATGCCGCCGCAGCCCTGGGGTGATTATCCGGTGGCCTTTGGTGGCGAGTCTGAAGGCGAGCTCCAGTCGCGCATGGTCGCGGCGCTGTCCCACATCATGGCCAGGCCGCAGCACGACTGTGTGCTGGCAGTCTCCCACGGCTCTTCCTGCCAGGAGTTTCTTGAGTATGTGACTGGCAGGGGAGAGCTACCCGACAACGGTGCCGTGCTTCATTTTGGCTATTGCGACGGTGCGTTTTCGCTCCTTGATTGGTAACGAACGAAAGGACCCCTATGAATAAAGATCTGTATCTGGTCCGTCATGGACAGACGATATTCAACCTTAAGCGTATCATTCAGGGGTGGAGTGACTCGCCGCTTACGCAGTTGGGTTGCGACCAGGCGGCGCGCGCCGGCATGTTTTTACGTGCGCGCGGCATTGAGCCCGATCATGCCTACACCTCCACGCTTCATCGCACCGAGCAGACTATCGCCAACCTGTGGCCGGGCTTGGCGTACGAGCGCCTGGACGGTCTGCGCGAGTGGTTCTTTGGCGACTTTGAGGCCGAGCGCGTGATGCTTATGCCCGAGCGCCCGTGGCGCGATTTCTATCGTCAGTTTGGCGGCGAGGGCCAGATGCAGGTGCGTGAGCGCATGGTGGCGACGCTGACCGAGCTTATGCGACGTCCGGACCACGAGTGCGTGCTCGCGGTGAGCCACGGCTCGGCTATCAAGGAGTTTTTGGACCACGTGCGGGGCGCGGCGGCAGACGAGCGCGAACGCGTGCCGGGCAACTGCTCGGTGCTGCACTTTGCGTTTGACGACGAATCCGACACGTTTGAGCTGATTGAGATTTTTACGCAGGAGGATTACGCACGCGAGCTGGGCCTTGAACCGCTTGTGGCTACTGCAGGTCCGCAGCGCGGATAACGCGAGCGTGGCGGCTCGGGTCGCCGGCATAACTTCTCGACGCAAAAGGGGCGGAGATGCATGTACCTGCTGCATCTCCGCCCCCTGTTTGTTGAGCTGCCGATTTTTGTGCTGCGCGGTCTGGTCTTGCTAGAACCGCGCGACTTGGTGCGTGAGCAGACCCGTCGGAACCTGCGGTGCGCCGCCGCTGACCTGCGCAGCGGGGAAGAGCGCGGCAACGGTAAAGTTGAACGGCTCCTTGCCGGTGTACGTTCCGGCGGAACGGGCCTCATCGGCCAGGAGCTGTGATACCCCGACTAGTGCGCCAGCGTAGGCAGGGTCGTCGGCCAGTACCGGCTCCGGCGCCTGGTCGAGCATGGCACGGATGGCGCCGACGGCGTCCTCGCGCTTAACCTCCCACACGCGGTGTGTAATGCCCGCAGGATCGGTGACGGCGTAGAGCGAGGCGCCCTCTTTGGCGGCGCCCAGGATGATATCCATGACGGGCGAGGCCTCGTAGGCGAGCGTTACGGGACGGGGCTGTACCTTGAGGTCGGCGAATGCGCGCGCAGCGGCGGCCGTATCGGCGGCAACCGCGTCGCCGCCCGCCAGCGCACCAACCGGGCAGATCGCCACAACGCCCGTCACGCGCCCCGGCTCCCCCGAGCATTCGTACACGTAATACGCCGCACCCGGGTCCTTGAGCATCAGGCCATCGGCAATGGCTCCGCGCAGAGCATCGTTGCCGCTCAGGATGCTGCCCATTGCGGGCAACGCCTCGAGCACGCGGTCCTGAGCCGGGCGGATGCAGGGAAACGGAAGTGCTTTCATGGGCGGTCCTAACGCACGAGTTGGTTTGTTCGCGGCTTATTATGCCCCAACTTGCCCATTCGCGTCCCAGAGCACGTTATCGGCGAGCGCGATGAGCACGTTCTGACAGCGAACGATATCGGCGTGGGGCACATATTCGTTGGGCTTGTGCGCGAGCGCGAGCGACCCGGGACCGTAGCTCATGCAATTGCGGTTACCTGTCTTGCCGGCAATGACGGCGGTGTCGGTGTAGCCGGTAAAGAAGCCGACGGTTGTGTCCGCGTCCGTCACGTCATCGGCGGCACGCTTGAGCGCTGCTAGAAGGGGAGAGTTCGGGTCGCGCTCGATGGCGGGGCGGTCGCCCGTCACGGTGTAGCTGCCATGGCAACCGGGAATGGCGGCTTTGGCGACGGCGATGGCCTGCTCTACCATGCGCTTCGCGGCTGCCGTATCGGTCGGCGGAGTCAGGCGCATATCGACCCAGACCTTGGCGCGGTCGGGCACGACATAGGGGCGATATCCGCCCTCAATTTGGCCAAACGTGATGGTCGAAGACCCCAGCTCATCATGCTCGGGCAGCGCTGCGAACGCATGGCGCAGCGCGCAGACGGCCTCGGCCATGGCGGCGACGGCATCGGCGCCCTTCCAAGGCTGGCTCGCGTGTGCCGTCACGCCAGCCATTTCAATCTCGAACCACGTACGCCCCTTGTGCGCCACCTGGATCTGTCCGTCGGTGGGCTCGGTGTCCAGCACCCATTCGCGCGAACCGACCCAGCCGGCATCGATGGCTGCCTCGGAGCCTCGCATAAAGTCCTCTTCGTCGACCGAGCAGATGAGCGAAAAGCCGCGGCGGGGTAGCGCGCCATCCGCCGCCACGCGCTCGAGCGTATGGACCAGTGCGGCAATGGCGCAGGCCAGGCCACCCTTCATGTCGCAGGCGCCACGGCCATAGAGTTTGTCGTTACGCACAACCGTCCCGAGCGGCGGAATGTCCGCGTCCCAGCCATCGCCCAGCGTAACGGTATCCATATGGCAGATATAGACGAGTCGCGGCTCGTCGCTTTGGCCCGGCACGGTGACCATAAGGTTGCGGCGCCCGGGGAGTACTTCGAGCTCTGCAATCTGCACGGCATCGAGTACCGGATGGCTCAGCTGCGCCAACTGTTCCTCAACCAACGCTTTGATATAGCGTTCAATCTCGCCCTCATACGCACCTGGGTCGGAACTGTCGATCCGCACGAGTCCTTGCGTAAGCCGCCAAGCAAAATCTGTATCAACCATAGGCACCTCACAGATAGTTAGGTCAACATACAGATTGTATGCCAAGAAGCGGCTCGGTGCATTTAATGGAGTGCTCACAGAAACGGGGGCGCCTCTCATGCGAAAGGCGCCCCCGCGGGCATTCAATGTCAGTGACGGGCAGGCCACATGGGGAACTGCCCGTCAGATCAGCCGGCGCTATTTGATCACGCGCACGCGATACATCGACGGAATCTGCTTGAGCGCCTCGATGGTGCTGCTGTCCAGGTGCTCGTCGGTGTCGAACATGGTGTAGGCGTTCTCGCCGGCGGACTCGTTGGTCATACGCTGCACGTTGGCGTTGTCCTTGGCCAAGATGGCTGTGATCTGGCCGATCATGTTGGGCACGTTGGCGTGCAGGCAGGCGATGCGGCTCGCGGCGCGCGCCTTGCCCATGCTGCAGGCGGGGTAGTTGACGCTGTGCGCGATGTTGCCGTTCTCCAGGTAATCCTTGAGCTCGCTGATGGCCATATCGGCGCAGTTGGCCTCGGCCTCGCCGGTGCCGGCGCCCGAGTGCGTGGTGATAAACGTGTTGGGCATCTTGACGGTTTTGGGCGTGGCAAAGTCGCAGCTAAACCAGCTCAGCTTGCCCTCGCGCAGGGCAGCGTCGACGGCGTCCTCGTCAATGATGGTTTCGCGTGCGTAGTTGATGAGCACGGCGTCGGGTGCCAACAGGTTAATCTGCTCGGTGCTGATCATGCCGATGGTGTCGGCCTTGCTGGGCACGTGTACGGTGAGGTAGTCGCAGCCGCGGCAGAGATCCTCGAGCGTGCCCACACGCTGCACCTCGCGGCTCAGCACCCACGCGTGCTCAACGGAAATGAACGGGTCGTAGCCGTAAACGTCCATGCCCAGGTCGACGCAGGCGTTGGCGACCTTGGAGCCCACGTTGCCCAGGCCGATGACGCCGATGCGCTTGCCCTTGAGCTCGCGGCCCACAAAGGCCTTCTTGGCCTTTTCGGCATCGACCTGAATCTCGGGGTCGTCGGCGTTGTCGCGCACCCAGTTCATCGATTGCACCACGCCGCGGCTCGAGAGCACCAGCATGCCTAGGACGAGCTCCTTAACGGCGTTGCTGTTAGCGCCGGGGGAGTTAAAGACGACGACGCCCTTCTTGGCGTACTCCTCGACGGGGATGTTGTTGACGCCGGCGCCGCAGCGGGCGATAGCGCGGATGCCCTCGGGCAGCTCGTAGCCGTGCAGGTCGGTCGAGCGCATCAGAATGGCGTCGGCCTCTTCGGCGGTGCTCACAAACTCGTAGCCCTCACCAAACTCGACCTTGCCGTCCTTGGTAATGTCATCGATGGTTTTAATCTTGCGCATGGAAAACTCCTTAGCAGGTTTTGATCTATACAGGGTGGTCTGAGATGGCTGATCGGCCCGCGCGTTGCGGGCTAGTTAGATCGCGGGCTCAAACTAAGCTGCGCTTCGAAGTCCTTCATGTACGAGGCCAGTGCCTGCACATCTTCCATGGTTACGGCGTTGTAGACGCTCGCGCGCATGCCGCCCACCAGGCGATGGCCCTTGACGTTTTGAATCTGGTGCTCGGCCGCGCCTGCGACAAAGGCCGCATCGAGCTCGGCGTCGCCGGTACGGAAGGTGACGTTGGCGATGGAGCGGCTGTCTGTCTGCGTGGTGCCATGGAACAGCTCGCTTTGCTCGAGCAGGTTGTAGAGCAGGTTGGCCTTGGCCCAGTTGCGCTCGGCCATGGCGCCAAGTCCGCCGGTTTGCTCCACCCAGCGGAATACCTTGCCGCACACGTAGATGCCAAAGGTGTTGGGCGTGTTGAGCATGGAGCCCTTGGCGGCCTGGGTCTTAAGGTCCATGTACTGCGGCGCCCGCGCAAAGGCGGGGCCGTCGGCGATGAGGTCGTCGCGCACGATAACCACGGTCACGCCCGCGGCGCCGGCGTTTTTCTGCGCGCCGGCGTAGATGAGCCCGTAGCGCTCAACATCGAGCGGCTGCGACAGAAAGCAGCTCGAGACATCTGCGACCAGCGGTACGTCGCCGCAAGCGGGCAGCTCGTGGTACATGGTGCCAAAGATGGTGTTGTTCTGGCAGATGTAAACGTAGTCGAGCCCGTCGCTCGCGGCCTCGGCGGCAATGCGCGCGTTGATGTCGGCCATGTCGGGGATGCGGTCGAAGTTGGTGTCCTCGGAGCTCGCGAGCAGCACGGCCTCGCCGTACTTGGCGGCTTCTTTGTATGCCTTGTTGGCAAAGTTGCCGGTCACGACGTAGCCGGCGCGGCCACGGCGCATGAGGTTCATGGGGATGCCCGCAAACTGCAGCGTGGCGCCGCCCTGCAAAAACAGGACGCGGTAGTTGTCGGGGATGCTCAGCAGGCGGCGCAGAGTTGCCTCAGCGTCATCGATGATCTGCTGGTACATGCTAGATCGATGGCTCATCTCGAGCACGGACATGCCGCAACCGCGGTAGTCCATCATCTCGTCGGCGATCTCGGCGAGCACGCTTGTGGGCAGTGCGGCCGGGCCAGCTGAGAAGTTGTGCACACGTGCCATCTTCTAGTTCCCCCTCGTAGTCGTTTGAACGTTCGGGATACTTTAGCACAGTGCAGCGCCAGGCGCGACCGCATCACGGTAAAACTCGAGTGCGTCGCTATGATTTACAGGATGGTTACATGGGGGAGGGGTGCTTTACTCCTCAGGCAAATCCGAATCTGCGAGCGAAGGCATGAGGTTCCTAGGCGCTTGATCTCTTCGTCGCAAATTAGCCACTTCCTGGTCACTACGACGCCAGTGTGGCGATGACGGCTTCGTCGCCGGCGTATATGAGGGTGTTGCCGTCGGGGATGATCGTCTGGCCGTCGCGCTTAAGCATCACCACAATAAACGGGTGCTTGCCCTGCGGCACGTCGCGCAGACGCTGGCCGGCCAGGCGACCGTGGGGCGTCACGGTGACCTCGCGCAGCGTAACCTCGGCACGCTCTTCGAACGTTGGGGCGGCCATCACCAACAGATCGCCTTCCTGGATCACGGTGTCGCCATTGGGCAGTACCGGGTGCGCCCCGTCGCGCAGCACCAGGACCACGAGCATGTCTGTGGCGCTGCCAATGTCGGCGAGCGAGCGACCGGCAAACGGATGTCCAGCGCCTACCTTGAGCTTGACGAACGACATGCCGTCTTCGTCGCGGTAGTCGTTAAAGGTGCGACGCACGTCGCCGGTCGCATCGATCATATCGAGCTTCTTCGCCACCGCCGGCAGCAGCGAGCCCTGCACCACAATGCTCGACACGGCAATCACAAACACCAGGTCAAATAGGTCGTGTCCGCCGGGAACGCCGGCCACCACGGCAAAGAGACTAAAGACGACCGAAGCTGCTCCGCGCAGGCCCGCCCAGCTTACGAGCGCGACCTGGCGAGGGTTCGTCCTAAACGGCGCTAGCAGCATGCCTACGGCGATGGGGCGGCTCGCAAAGAGCATAAACGCCATGAGTGCCAGGCCCGGTAGCAGCATTTGCGGCAGGCGTGCGGGTGTAACGAGCAGGCCCAGCAAGAAGAAGATGGTCATCTCTGCCATCTCGGTGAGGGTGTCAAAGAAGTGCGCCATCTCGACTTTGCCGGTGATGTCGCTGGCACCCAGCACAATGCCGGCCAGGTATACAGCCAAAAAGCCGTTGCCGCCCAGGTAGCTCGGCAGCGCGTAGGCGACGATGGCCACGGCGAACAAAAAGATGGTCTGCGCGTCCTTGGCCGTTGCGTGCGCGCGTTCAATCAGGCGGCCCGCCGCCCAGCCGATGGCAAGGCCCAGGCCCACGCCCAGGATAATCTGCTTGGCCAGCAGTGCGGGAATGTTGATGTCGCCGCCGGCCGCTAGTGTGGCGAGCACGGCGGTGAGCATGTAGGCGACGGGGTCGTTGGAGCCCGATTCGACCTCGAGCAGCGAGTCGGTGCCACCTCTCAGCGACAGGCTGTGCTCACGCAGTACGCTAAAGACGCTTGCCGCGTCGGTGGATGCCACGACCGATCCCAGCAGCAGGCCACCGATCCAGTCGAACCCCAGCGCGAAGTGGGCGAACACGCCGGTGATGCCGGCAGTGATGACGACGCCGAGCGTGCTCAGCAGCACCGCCGGCGCAGCGACGGGCTTGGCGCGGTCGATATTGGTGTTAAAGCCGCCGTAGAACATGATGAACAGCAGCGCCGTGCTGCAGACGGTTTCGGTGAGTGCGTAGTCGCTAAAGTCGATATGCGTCGGGCCGTTGACGCCCAACAGCATGCCCAGCGCGATAAAGATGAGCAGGGTGGGGAAGGGGAGTTTTTTGCCGACGGGTTTGATGGTCAGGCACAAAATGATGACGAGGCCGATAAAGAGAAGGATCTGGTTCATGGATAGTATCCGCTCCTGGGTGGTTGGCGTGGCACGGTCAGTTGTCTGCGGTTATTTGTACCCAAAGATGGTGGGTTTATGGGGTTGGATTGCGGGCGTGCGCGATATCGTCATAGATGGCTGCCGTCTTTGCCTCTGCTCGGAAACCCTTTCCAGCTTTATTGCAACGGAGTACAATGGGTAACGTTTAAGTTCAACTTGAAGTTTTAGTTGCGGCACCGGGCTTCGGCCGCAATGCAAGGAGAGGCGTACCATGGCGATCTATGTGACATCTGATGCTCACGGGCACGTGCGTGCGCTTGACGAGGCCCTGTCTAAGATCTCTTTGACGTCCGACGACACGCTGTACGTGCTGGGCGACATGATCGATCGCGGGCCCGATCCGGTCGGCGTTATTAAGCTCGTGCGCTCGCTGCCCAACGCCCACGTGCTCAAGGGTAATCACGAGCAGATCATGCTCGATGCCATCATTGGCCAGGATCCGCTCGATGCCGAGACCTGGGATATCAACGGTGGCTGGACGACGCGTGAGCAGCTCAACGACATGGAATTTGAGGCATACGAGGAGCTCGTGCGATGGATGGCCGCGCTGCCGCTCTACGCGGTGGTCGAGACCGAGGAGCGCCCGTATCTGCTGGTACATGCTGGAATCGAGATGAAGGCGGCGCGCGCGTTTTTGCTTGAGCATGGTGTCGATTGTGCCGATGGCGTCGGAGCGGTGGGTGCCGATCGCGAGCTGCTGCAGCAGATGCTCGCGGTGCAGTCGTCCGATGACCTGCTGTGGATTCGTCACGGCTATTGGGATGTGCCGACTGGGCTGCTTTCTGCCGAGGGCAAGGGTCCGGTCGTGGTGAGCGGTCACACGCCAACGGTGTCGCTCGGGCGTTATTGCGAGGTCGGTGGTCTTGCGGGGCTCGATGAGGAGTCGGGCCGCGGGCAGATTGTGCGCCTGGGCGGCGAGGATGCCGCCGGTGTGCCCGATCGCATCGACATCGACTGCGCTGCCGCCACCGGCTCCGAGTTCGGTCGCGTGGGCATCCTGCGCCTGGACGACGGGGCGGAGTTCTACGCGAACATCAACCCGGGCGAATAATCGGTGCAAGGGGTAGCTAATTTGGGACGGGGCTTATTTGACTACTTTTGCCCTTCTGCCCGCTAATTGATTTCTCTGGGACGGGGATTAAATAATCATTTGGCTGCCCGCCGGCTAAGTGAGTAGACTTTTTTGGAAATGCCGAGCACCCAACATATTTGCCTCAATAAAACCGCAGGTCACAGACTTGTGCTCTGTTGGTGTGGTCGGGGATTCGGTAAAAGTCTACTCACTTAGTTTTGCGTGATGAATATTGTCCGCAACGAGACCCCAGCCGGGGTGATTCCATCGCAAATTCCGGTGACCGGGCAGCTAATTAGGCGCCGTATGGGTTGCGGTCGCGTTCTATGCGTTGGCGGATGTGGGCGTACTCGATAATCAGTAGCACCAGGAGTAGGGCCATGATGGCTAGGTAGCTCACCACAGCGCCCATCAGACCCAGCAGCTTAATCAAGATCACCGGCAGCACCACGCTTACGGCGAAGCAGATCAGGTAGATCTTGGTGACGTCTCCAGCGTGGCGTAGCACCGTGATGATGGCGTAGATAAAGTCGATGGCCGCGGTGACGCCGCCGGCGACGACCATCAGCAACGCCAGCGTACGGTAGCGCTCAAAGCTGAGGCCGTACATAAAGCTCATGAGGGGAATACCGGGACCTGCCATAAATGCGGCGCACACGCCGGTGATGGCCACGATCAGCGCCATAACGGCAACAATAATCAGGTCAAAGCGACGACGCTTGCGAGGATTAGCCCAAATGCTCGACAAGCGCAGGAGCTGCGGTTTGTAGACAAATCCGACGCTCAACAAAATAGCCTGCGCCGGAAAGAACAGGGCATTAAAGTACAGCTGATATTTGTATGCCAGCGTGCCTTCCATCACAAACTTGGGCATGCTCTCAATAAGGTTGAACAGGAACAGTGCACCAAAGAGCGGGGCGCACTGGACAAACAGGTGGCCGACCTCGCGCAGGCTCACGCGGCGCGATTTTTCGGTCTCGAGCAGGGCAAGCGGCGCGGTGACCAGCACGAGCGAGGCGATCGCGGCGATGCCCATGGCCATGGCCGCGATGGGCATGCTGCGCGTGAGGAACAGCGCCGCGCTAAAGACCGCGATGACGCCGACGGAGCGTAGCGTTTGGCTCATGCCGGCCAGGTAGAGCTTGTCGGCCTGCTGCAGGCGGCCTTCGTACACGTCGGCGACGCCGTCGATCACCTTGTAGAGGTAGACGCCCAGGCCGATCGTCGCCATCTGCGCGTCATAGCCGCGGGCGCTGCTGTACATGAGGCCGCAGCCTAGGGCGAGCGCTCCACAAAGCCAGCGGTTGAGCTGGTAGGAGGCAAAGGACGTCTTTTCGTCGATGTCTGAGACCTGGAAATTGCGCACGCCGTAGTTGCATGCGATCATGATGAGCGTGCCGGTGACGAAGGCGATGGAGAACTTACCGGCTTCCTCGGCGCCCACAAGCTGCGTGGACACAATGGTGAGCAGGGGAAACGCGAAGCCCCACACGGCGGTGCCCAGGGTATTCCAGAGATAGTCGCGACGGGTGGCGTGTTCCTCGTATTCGGCTTCCTGCGTGGAGAAGCCGCCGCCGTAGACAACGCCGAGCAGGCGGTTCCACCAGGCGTTGACCATGCGGTGGATGGGGTCGGGCTCGCGATCGCGTTCGCGCCGGCGACGGCGCGTGGCCTGGCTGCTGTTGGGGCCGCCGGCGTTGCGCTGGCTCAGCTCTTGGATGCGCGCGAGCTCTTCGGCCGTGTGGGAGGCGGGGAACAGGCCGTTCTCGATGCGTCCGCCCTGGGCCCTTGCGGTGCCGCTGCCCGCTACGGCGGGGTCGGCGACGCCATTGCGGCGGGCGATGGCGCGGCGAATGCTATCGAGGGGCGTGATGCTCAAAGCGGAGTCCTTTCTTTTGCTGCGCTTTAGTATAGACGCGACGGTGCTCGCTCGTGTTTTTGAACAGGTTGTTCGATAATTTCGGCGGCGCCATTCGGTAGTCGGCACTTAGGGACGTTCCTTATGTGCCGGCACTTTGGGAACGTCCCTAAGTGCCGGCATCCGGGGACATTCCTTGAATGTTGCCTGTTCAAGAGTGTCCCCAATGACTAGGCGTTTAAAAACGTCCCCAATGACTAGGCCGCTTGCCTGCGATTTTTGACCGTTGGGCGGGCTTGCCACCCTTGCCGCAAAAACGTTTTTGCATATCGGGTACAACGTGCTTTACGTGAGTAAAGTGCGCGCCGCGTCCATGTGTCGCGTTTTTAAAGGAGGCCCCATGCCTGGTGTTACCCCTGCAGAAGTTTTGTCCAACTTTGGTATTACGCTGGTCGAAGATCCCGCCGAGAATCAACCCCGTCTGCTGGTCGATCTACCCGCCGCGGAGCTCGTCGAGCACGCTATCCGCCGCGAAGAAGGCCGCATGGCATCCAACGGCGCGCTGGTGATTGAGACGGGGGAGCGCACCGGCCGTTCACCCAACGATCGCTTTATCGTTGACACCCCCGATGTTCACGACAAGATTGCCTGGGGCGCGGTCAACTGCCCGCTGTCCGTCGAGAGCTATGAGGCCATCAAGGCCGGCATCGTCGACTATCTCAACGAGCGCGACGTGTTCGTCACCCGCGGCATGGCAGGCGCCGACCGCAACCACACACGTCGACTGCTCGTTGCCTGCGAGCGTGCCAGCCAGGCACTCTTTATCAAGCAGATGCTCGCCCGACCGCTTGCCCGCGAAATCGCGCGCACCGGCGAGCCCGACTTCTGCGTGCTCGCAGCGCCCGGTTACCAGTGCGACCCCGCCATCAAGGGCCTCAACTCCAGCGCTGCGGTGGTCATCAACTTCCAGGAACGCGTGATTCTGGTCGCCGGCACCGGCTACTCCGGCGAGATTAAAAAGTCGATCTTTAGCGTCATGAACTATCTGCTGCCCGTCGAGGACGACGTGCTGCCCATGCACTGCTCGGCCAGCATGGATCCCGTCACGCACGAGACCGCCGTGTTCTTTGGCCTGTCCGGCACCGGCAAGACCACGCTTTCGGCCAATCCCACGCGCCTGCTGATCGGCGACGACGAGCACGGTTGGTCCGACATGGGCATCTTCAACATCGAGGGCGGCTGCTACGCCAAATGCGAGGGCCTGGACGCCTTCCACGAGCCCGAGATCTTCAACGCTGTCCGCTTTGGCGCGATCTGCGAAAACGTGGTGCTCGACGAGAACCGCAAGCCCAACTACGATGACATCTCGATCACGCACAACACGCGCGTGGCCTATCCCGTGGAGCACATTCCTAACGCGTGGACTAAGGGCATGGGCACCACTCCGAGTGTCGTGCTGTTCCTGACTTGCGACGCTTTTGGCGTGCTGCCGCCCATCTCACGCCTGACGGCCGATGCCGCTATGTACCACTTTGTGACGGGCTTTACGGCTAAGATTCCCGGCACCGAGGTCGGCGTCACCGAGCCCACGCCCACGTTCTCTTCGCTGTTCGGCGAGCCGTTTATGCCGCTCGACCCCATGGTTTACGCCAAGATGCTTGGCGAGCGCATTGCCGACGGCCGCACGCGCGTGTACCTGGTCAACACCGGCTGGATTGGCGGCGGCTACGGCGTGGGTCATCGCATCGAGCTGGCCTACACGCGCTCGCTGGTCGCGCGCGCCCTCGACGGCACCATCGAGGACAGCGAGTTCGTGCACGACGACATCTTTAACGTTGACATTCCCACGACGTGCCACGGCGTGCCCGATGGCATCCTGGTGCCGCGCCAATACTGGCAGAGCACCGCGCGCTACGACGAGGCCGCGCACAACCTGGCGGTGATGTTCGAGGAGAACTTCGAGAAGAAGTACTCGCACCTGCCCGAGTCCGTCAAAGCCGCCGGCCCGCACGCCCAGGTGTCCGCCGAGGCCCGTCATCGCGGCCGCGGCCTGCTGGGGCTCCGCCACTAGCGTCGCCTCAGACTCAAAACCACCATAAAGGGGGCACCTTTATGGTGGTTTTGCTCGCGTGGATGACTCGGGTTACAATACGCCTGACATATCGTCCCCTTCTCCGGATGGGGACAGCGCAAGCGTTCTTGTGACGGCACCGTAGGACTTTGAAGGTGGCCGTCGTGAGGGCGCTTTTTGTTTAGGCGCCCTCGCTCGGGCGTACGCTATGAAGGGAGAGCATATGAAGAGTTTCGTTGCCGAGGATTCGTTTTGGGAGCTGTTTCCGCAGGCGGCGTTCGGCGTCGTGGTCGTAAAGGGCATGAAGCCCGCGGCCCAGATTCCCCAGGAGGACGTGGATGCGATCGCCACGTTGCTCAATCGCGCCAATATCGATGCGGAGCGTCACCTGACAAGCGATACCATCAGCGAGAACGCACCGGTCAAGGCATGGCGCGAGGCCTATCGTCTGTTCAAGACCAAGAAAGGCGCGCGCTGCTCGATCGAGAACTTGCTCAAACGCGTGCTCAAAGGCAAGCCGGTGGGCCACATTACGCCCGCGGTGGATATTTACAACACGGTGTCGCTGACCTACGCGCTGCCCGTGGGAGGCGAGGATCTGCATGCGATCGAGGGAGACCTTCGCTTGAAGGTGACCGACGGTGGCGATACGTTCTTGCCGCTTGGCGAGGAGGCGGACGATCCGACGCTGCCCGGCGAGCTCGCCTACATCGACGATGCGGGCGCTGTGTGCCGCTGCTGGAACTGGCGCGACGGCGTTCGCACGGCGCTGTCCGATGATTCGGCCGATGCGTTCCTGGCGATTGAGTGCGTGGAGCCCGAGCGGATGGGGGATTGCCAGGCCGCGATTGATCGCTTAGCCGAGCTGCTCGAGCGCTATCTGGGAGCGACGGTTGTCGTTAAGACGCTTGTGACCCGCGACAATCCCTGCGTGGAGCTGTAGCGACGCCTGCGGATCATGTTCGCCGGTCAAAACCACCACAAAGGTGCCTGTCCCCTTTGTGGTGGTTTTTATGTTGATGGGTTAACAAATGGGGTATTTGGGTACGGGTGTCGCCTTATGCGACTAAGATGTTTACCCGTAAGCATTATGCAAGCGAAAGGCGGTCGTCTCCCATGCAGCAGAACGACGAGACACGTTTCGAGGACTTTGTCGGACTGATCAGCGGGCTCTACAAGGAGATTCAGCGCATTAAGACATCCGAGGGCGCAAGGCTGGGCCTCAAGGGCTCCGACGTTATGTGCCTTTACTATCTTGAGCGCAGCAAGGACGGCCTGACTGGCGCTGACCTGGCTCGCATGGCAGGCGTGACCCGCGCCGCCGTCTCGCGTACGCTCGCGCATCTGGAGGAGGGCGGCTACGTCGAGGTCGACGATTCGGGCGATGCCGCCGTTAAGTATCGTGCTCCGGTGCGCCTGACCGCTCTGGGCGGCGAGAGCATGAGCGAAGCGGACCGCATCATTCGCGACGTGCTCGATACCACCGGTAAGGCTATGGGTGTGGAGCAGCGCGAGCAGATGTATGCGTCGCTGCGCACGATTCTCAACACCCTGCGCGAGCTGTAGGGCCGCCAAGGCTTTTGCTTCCAATTAACAACTGCATAGTCCTGTTTGAGCGCGTATACCGTGCCGGGGCCTTGCTGTCAAAATTCCCTGCGCGGGACCTGCGCAAGAAAGGATTCGCTATGTCCGTCCGCATTATTACCGATTCCGCAAGCGATATGTCGCCGGTCGAGCACCCAGCACTGGCCGTTTTGCCGCTGTCCGTCACCTTTGGCACCGATGTGTACATGGATGGCATCGACATCGATCACCAGCGCTTTTACGAGATGCTCGTGGAGCGCGATGAGCTGCCCAAGACCGGCCAGGTCAACCCGTACGCGTTTTCGCAGGCGATTGCCAAGGTTCGTGAAGCCGGCGATGAGGCTGTGATTATTACCGTGGGCGCTAAGCTATCAGGCACCAATCAGAGTGCCCGTACCGCACTTGCCGAGGCGCCAGGCGGCGACGTTTACGTGGTGGATAGCAATAACGTCACTCTGGGCGAGCGTGTCATGGTCGAGTATGCCCTGCGCCTGGTGGATGAGGGTCGTAGTGCAGCTCAGATCGCGGCGGCCGTCGAGGCCGTGCGCGACCGTGTGGTGGTTATCGGCCTGCTCGAGACGCTGGAGTACCTGGTGCGCGGCGGTCGTCTGTCTGCTGCGGCCGGCGCCGTGGGCACGCTGCTCAACGTAAAGCCCGTGGTGGCTGTCGAGGACGGTCTGATCGTGCAGCTGGGTAAGGCGCGCGGTTCCAAGAACGGCCGCAATCTGCTCAATCAGAAGGTCGAAAAAGCGGGCGGCATCGACTTTTCCATGCCGCTGGCGCTCGGCTATACGGGCCTTTCGGATGCGGTGCTCAAGAAGTATATCGAGGACAGCGCGGCACTTTGGGCTGGCCACACCGAAGGCGAGTTGCCCGTTCACACCATCGGCGCCACCATCGGCACCCACGTAGGCCCCGGCGCCGTCGCCGTAGCCTTCTTCCAGCCCGCCAACTAACCGATCTGCCATAAACCACCACAAAGGGGACAGGCACCTTTGTGGTGGTTTATGCTTTTCCGGGTGGAAGGGAGCGAGCAATGGCGTCTGAGGGCTTTTTTGAACGGGTGTACGAGGTGGTCGAGCAGATCCCCGAGGGGATGGTCGCCACGTATGGTCAGGTGGCGCTGCTTGCCGGTCGTCCACGAAGTGCGCGGTACGTGGGGTATGCCCTGCATAGTAATCCGCGTCCCGGCGAGATTCCCTGTCACCGCGTGGTGTTTGCCGACGGGCACATATGCGAGGGCTTCGCTTTTGGCGGTCCCGATGCTCAACGTGAGCTTTTGCTAGGGGAGGGTGTGGCGTTTAAGGACGACATGCACGTCGACTTGCCCGCCTGTCGCTGGCCAGCAGGGCTCTAGCGCTCTGCCGTGGCCAAAACCACCACAAAGGTGCCTGCCCCCTTTGTGGTGGTTTAGTTTACTTGGGCTAACTTATGGAGAAGCTATGGCGGCGGATATTGATGCTGCAAAGTAAACCACGGTGAACTATATTGGTTTCAGCAACGGAGCAGGCAATAGGCGATGAAAAAGCCTGCCCTGTTGAGTTTGATTCGCATTCCTCCCCTCTGTGCGATTCAACGGTGTACTTCGGGAACAGGCCCGCTGGCAACTAACTGCCAGCGGGCCTGTTCCTGTTTGTCGGGGGAGTGCGATGGACGGAGCCGAAGCGGTCCGCTCCAAAAAAGGCGGACGCCGTAGCGCCCGCCCTATAGCAATCGAAAGCTCAAGTCAGCAGATCGGCCTAGTACACCATACCCATGGCGTCCTGAACCTCGGCCAGGGTCTGCTCGGCGATCTCGTTGGCGCGACGGTTGCCCTCATGCAGGACGTCCTTCACATAGTCCAGATCGTTCTCGTAGCGCTGGCGACGCTCGCGGATAGGTGCGAAGTACTCGTTGACGGCCTCGGTCACGTACTTCTTGAGCTGGCCGGAGCCGCCCATGCCAATCTCCTCGGCAATCTCGACCTCGGAGCGACCGGTGCAGATTGCAGCCGTCGAAAGCAGGCCGGACACACCGGGGCGGTTCTCGGGGTCGAACGTGATCATGCGCTCGGAGTCGGTCTGGCTCTTCTTGATGCGCTTGGCCGTTTCCTCGGCGGTCATCGAAATATTGATGGCGTTGCCGTAGCTCTTGCTCATCTTGCGACCGTCAAGGCCGGGCAGCAGCGGGGTCTCGGACAGCAGCGCCTCGACCTCGGGAAATACCTTGCCGTAGCGGTTGTTAAAGCGGCGGGCGATGGTACGGGTGAGCTCGATGTGCGGCAGCTGGTCGCGGCCGACGGGCACCACATTGCCCTTGCAGAACAGGATGTCGCAGGCCTGGTGCACCGGGTAGGTGAGCAGAAGGCCGGTGAGCTCGTGGCCCGAGGCCTCCATCTCGGCCTTGACCGTGGGGTTGCGCGCCAGCTCGGCCTCGGACACCAGCGACAGGAACGGCAGCATGAGCTGGTTGGCGGCGGGCACGGCGGAGTGCGCGTAGATCATGGTCTTGTCGGGGTCGATACCGCAGGCAAGGTAGTCCATGACCATGTTGTACACGTTGTCCTGGATGTGCTCGGTGGTGTCGCGGTCGGTGATGACCTGGTAGTCGGCGATGAGTACGTTGGTCCTGGCGCCCATGTTCTGCAGCTCCACGCGGCCCTTGAGGGTGCCAAAGTAGTGACCCAGGTGCAGACGGCCGGTGGGGCGGTCGCCGGTAAGCATGGTGAACTTCTCGGGCGTCTTGGCCAGGCCCTCGCGAATGGCGTTGCTCTTTTGCAGCGCGACTTCGTAGCTGTTCTCGTTTGGCATGATTGCTCCTAACGTATGTTCATGGGTCAAGATGATAACGCGTTTATTGGAGGGGCGGGGCGTAAGTAGGCGAGGGGCGGGAGAGGGGTGGCTTGTGCGATGGGCGCGGCGCGGCCGCGCTTGGCCAACGGTGCCTTGGCACATCCTCGGCAGCTTGCCCTAGAGCTTGTGGTGGCGCTCTTCCTTACGTTCCTCAGCTGCCTGCTCCTCCTGCTTAAAGGCGGGGTCGTCGGGGGTGACCAGTTCGTCCTCGTGCGTGCGCTTGTTGTAATGGTGGCGCAGCACGGGTTCAAACAGGTGCAGGTGCTTGGCAAAGGCCGCCGAGCCAATGGCAAGCACGGTAAAGATGAGCACGCGCATGGGCACCTCGACCTGATTGATGGCGGCGGCGCCGGCCGAAAGCATAATGCACCAGGCATAGATGAGCAGCACAGCCTGTTTTTGGTTGTAGCCTTCTTGGATCAGGCGGTGGTGGATGTGGCCCTTGTCGGCCTGCCCGATGCTAATGTGGGCGCGCTTGCGGCGCACGATGGCGCTAAACGTGTCGATGATAGGCACGCCGGCAACGATGAGCGGGATGATAAGCGAGGTGAGTGCGGCGGTGCGGCTCACGTTGAGCAGCGAGATGGAGCCCAGCGCAAAGCCCAGCAGCAGCGACCCCGAGTCGCCCAAGAAGATGCTTGCGGGGTTGAAGTTGTAGTGCAAAAAGGCTAGACAGGCGCCAAAGAGCGCAATAGAGAGCGCGGCGGCGTCGATGCGGCCCGAGAGCACGGCCATTGAGAACATGGTGAATGACGCGATGCCGCAGATGCCCGTGGCCAAGCCGTCGAGGCCGTCGATGAGGTTAATGATGTTGGTGAATGCCACCAGATAGATCACGGTGATGGGGTAGGCGAGCCATCCGAGCATGATCTCGCCGGGGGCAAACGGGTTGACGATGACGCCGATTTTTAGGCCGCCGATACAGGCGATAAGCGCGGCGAGGACTTGTCCGGCCAGCTTTTGCTTGGGCGTGAGCTGGAAGACGTCGTCGATAGCGCCGGTCGCAAAGATGACGGTAAAGGAGAGCGCCAGCATGGGATAGCTAATGTGAAGGCGCGGGTGCGGCACCAGGACGGGTGGCCAGCCTAGGTACCAGGTGCCTAGGATTTGCACAATGCAGGCAACGACCAGGCCCAAAAACACCGCCGCTCCGCCCAAACGTGGGATGGGCTTGGTGTTGATGCGGCGCTTAGAAGGATAGTCGACGGCATCGAGCTTAATTGCCAAGCGCTTGACCAGGGGCACCGCGAGGAAGGTCGTGATAAAGGCCGCCGCTGCCACGCATAGGTACGGTATGTAGCTCGGGGATGAAGCCATGAATCTAAAAACCGCCAAGCGTCGAAGGAAAAGGTCAGAAGAACGCCATGCGCAAAGGGCATAGCCGAACCATAATACTCGACCAAGGGGGGTGCATGGAATTGCACGCAGCGATAATCACGCGCTTACCAGATATTGGGATGTTGTCGATAGCTTGTCGGGATGCCGGCGGGGATTCATATGGACTGTAATGGTGATTTTCGGCAAAAGAAAACCACCCCCCACGTTACGAAAATGAACCCACCTAAAACAGGTGGGTGCCCTCATCGACTGTTCCAGCGTCCTTAACAACGAAGGATACCTGTACTAGGTACGACTGTGTGGGCTCCCTAAATAAACGCGACGGTTCACCCAGTTGCTCCGCGGGGGGCGGAATACCTACATCATAAAGCGGCACTTTATCGATTCCAGTCTTGACATTACAAAAATCGTGTCGGACGATTACGGCGCCTTAGGCTTGGAGCCGTCTGCGCGGTCCGGGCCTTAATGTTTGAGCTGCTGAATCGTTGTTTTGGAGCATGTTTTTATGCCGACGTCGTTGACCGAACTTTTTTCGCCCGCCTGCCATTTGTGTCCGCGCCGTTGCGGTGCGGCGCGTGATGAGGGTGCGCGTGGCGTATGCGGTGCCGACGACACGCTTAAGGTCGCTCGCGCGGCGCTTCATATGTGGGAGGAGCCGCCTATCTCGGGCGAAGCCGGTTCGGGCACGATCTTCTTTAGCGGCTGCTCGCTTAAATGTATCTACTGCCAGAATCACGAGATCTCGACCGGCAATTTTGGGCTTGAGATTTCGCCTGAGCGCCTGGTCGAGATTATGCTGGAACTGCAGGACCAGGGTGCCAACAACATCAATTTGGTGACGGCGACGCACTATGCGCACCTATTGCCTGCCGCGATTGTCGCAGCGCGGGAGCGCGGGCTGGACATCCCGATTGTCTACAACACGAGTGGTTACGAGCGCGCGAGTGCCGTGGCGGCGCTGGGCGACCTGGTCGATGTGTGGCTCACCGACTTTAAATATGCCGATGCTGGGCTTGCGCAGTCGCTTTCTCATATTAAGGATTACCCGCGCGTGGCCGTGTCGGGCCTGGCACAGATGGCGTGCGAGATCGAGCGCCGCGGGGGAGAGCTGGTGGACGAGGACGGGCTCATGAAGCGCGGCATCATCGTGCGCCACCTGGTGCTGCCGGGGCATGCGGACGATTCGTGCCGCGTTCTGGACCTGGTGTGGCAGACGGTGGGCGACGTGCCGATCTCGGTCATGAACCAGTACACGCCCAATGCCCTCATGCGCGAGCAGGGCGGCGATCTGGCGCGTGCCGTGACGCGCGAGGAGTACGAGCAGGTGCTCGACCATGCCGATGACTTGGGCTTTACGACGATGTTCTGGCAAGAGGGCGGCGCTGTAGATGAGAGCTTCACCCCGGCCTTCGACACCACCGGCGTCCTTACCAGCGCAAAGTAGCACGTTCGCCGATGATTTTTCTGGGACGGGGATTAAAAAATCATCGAGAGGATCGCCTGTTCGAAAAGTTGTCAAAATAGCCGCGCCCCAAAAAGACTGGTTATTGGGCGTTGACAGTTGGCGAGCCGTAGGTAAAATATCGACTTGTCCTGGGGACGTAGCTCAGTTGGGAGAGCGCTGCCGTCGCATGGCAGAGGCCGAGGGTTCGACTCCCTTCGTCTCCACCCTTGGATTTGATAAGCCGCTGACATTGTGTCGGCGGCTTTTTTTAAAAGAAAGGGCTATACCATGGCCGAGCTTGAGTCCCAACCATTGTCCGACGAGGAGCGCGCCGAGTTGGAAGAGCTCCGCGCTGAGAAGGCCCGCCGCGAGGCTCGGGAAGAGGCCCGTCGCGAGCGTGAGGAGCTGACTGCCCTGCGTGCCGAGCGTGCGAAGGCCGAGGAGGCCGCCTCGAACGCCGCATCCGAGCGCAAGCCCGCGCCCGCACCCAAGCCCGCTGCTGCGAAGCCTGCACCTGCCGCGCCCAAACCTCAGCCTAAAAAGGCCGCTCGTCTTAAGTCCGTCGAGCCCAAGCCGAGCCGTGACGAGATGACCTTTGCCCAGCGCATGGTTACCTCCAAGGAACCTACGGGCGAGAACGAGATCCCTGGCATGGCGCCGGCTCAAAAAATCATCATTGTCCTTGCCCTCATCGCGTTTGTCATCTTTATGGGCTACACGATCCTGACCAGCATGGGCCTGCTCTAACCGATTTGCATCGGGCGTCATGTCCGCATGCTCTGCTCTCGTCCAGCCCTCAAATTCTGCACCACACATCCGAAAGGTCGCCCCATGGCTTTGACCGACATCTCGCATCCCACCGACATTGCAATGCTCACCGATCTGTACGAGCTCACTATGGCCCAGGGCCTGTGGGAGAGCGGCAAGGCCAATGAGCAGGGTTGTTTTACCGCGTTTTACCGCGACCATCCCTTTGGCAGCGCTTATGCCGTCATGTGCGGCACCGCCGAGTTGCCCGAGCTGGTCGAGAACCTGCGCTTTACGCCCGAGGATATCGACTACCTCGCATCGCTTGAGGCCCCGGCCGGCGGCGCGATGTTCAAGTCCGCATTCCTCGACTACCTGCGCGATTTTCGTGCGCATGTAAATATCGACGCCGTGCCCGAGGGCGAGCTCGTCTTTCCGCGCGAGCCCATGGTGCGCGTCACCGGTCCTGCGCTCGAGTGCCAGCTGCTCGAGACGGCGCTGCTCAACATCGTCGGGTTCCAAACGCTTGTCGCCACCAAGACGGCGCGCGTGGTGCTCGCCGCCGACGGTCGCCCTGTGGCGGAGTTTGGCCTGCGCCGAGCCCAGGGTCCCGATGGCGGCCTGGCCGTTGCGCGCGCGAGCTACGTTGCCGGCTGCTCCTCTACGTCCAATGTGCTCGCCGGCCGCCGCTACGGTATTCCCGTCTTTGGCACGCATGCGCACAGCTGGGTGATGAGCTTCGATTCCGAGCTCGAGGCCTTCCGTGCCTTTGCCAAATCGAGCCCCAAGAACTGCACGCTGCTCATCGACACCTATGACGTGCGCGAGGGCTGCGAACATGCCATTACGGTTGCCAAGGAGATGGAAGCGGTGGGCGAGCGCCTGTCGGCCATTCGCATCGACTCCGGCGACCTCGCCAAGCTCTCCAAGTATGTTCGCGGCCGTTTTGATGCCGAGGGCCTGCCCTATGTGGGGATCTCGGTTTCCAACGATCTGGATGAGTACACGATTCAGTCGCTGCTCGACCAGGGCGCGCCCATCGACAGCTTTGGCGTGGGTACCAAGCTTGCGACCTGCTATGACCAGCCGGCGCTGGGCGGCGTGTACAAGCTTTCCGCCCGCCGTGCGAGCGAGGCAGATCCATGGACGCCGGTGGTCAAGCTCTCCGAGCAGCCCTACAAGCGCACGATCCCGGGCGTGCAACGCGTGCGTCGTTATTACGACGGTTTTGGCGGCCCGGTTTGCGACATGATTTACGACGAGGGCCATCTGGCGGGGGAGGGCGCCGCGCGCGGCAATACCCTCGTGGCCGTGAATGATGCCGCCCTGGTGACCGACGTGTCCGAACTTGAGTATCGCGAGCTGCTGGTGCCGATCGTGCGCGATGGCAGTGCGGTGGCTCCGCGTGAGAGCATCCAGGACGCGCGCGAGCGCTGTGCTTGGGCGCTCGATCATCTGGACGCAGCTTTCAAGCGCTTTCTGTACCCGCAGACCTATGTGGTGGGCATGGAGCAGGGCCTGGCTCAGGTGCGCGACGAGCTCGTGCGCAAGAACATGGCCGCGGCCTCGGCTTTCCCCTGGGCAAAATGATCCGCATGCGACGGAGGAAAACGTATCATTTTCTCGCTCGCCCGTTCGCCCGTTCGCTGAACAGTCGATTGGTTTGACGTATGACGACTTCTTATAAAACGATGGTGGTAAAGATCGGTTCGTCCACGGTGGTGGGCGCCGACGGCAAGGTCAACCGCGCCTTTATCGGCGGGCTTGCCGATCAGGCCGCAGCGCTGCGCAAGCTCGGCTGGCGTCTGGTCGTGGTGAGCTCGGGCGCTATCGCCTGTGGCTATCCCGTGCTGGGCTTCGACCGTAAGCCGGTCGGCGACCTGCCGAGCCTGCAGGCCTGCGCTTCGGCCGGCCAGTGCATTATCTCGTCGGCCTACGACGAGGAGTTTCATGCGCGCGACCTGCTCACCTCGCTCGTGCTGCTCACGCGTCACGACACGGCGCGCCGTACGTCCTACCTGCACGCGCGCGACGCCCTGCTGCGCCTGGTGAAGCTTGGCGTGGTGCCGGTCGTCAACGAGAACGATACCGTTACCGTCGATGAGATCAAGTTCGGCGACAACGACACACTGGCGGCGCTTGTGAGCTGCCTGGTTTCTGCCGATCTGTGCGTGACGCTCTCGGACATCGATGGCCTCTATACTGCCAATCCGCATGAGGACCCCACGGCCGAGTTTGTTCCTGTCGTGCATAAGATCGATGCCAAGATTATTGCCTCGGCGGGCGATTCTTCCACATCGGTGGGCACGGGCGGCATGATTACCAAGATTCGCGCGAGCCGCATCCTGATGACGGCGGGCATTCAGAGCGTGATTTGCTCGGGCGAGGAGCCCGATGCGCTCGTGCGCCTCGCCCGCGGCGAGAGCGTGGGCACGCTGTTCGATCCGCCGGCGGAGCGTCTGGACATCGCACCCCGCAAGCTGTGGATCGCACTGGGCGACAAGGCGCATGGCTCGGTGACGGTCGATGATGGTGCTGCGAAGGCGCTGGTCAGCCGTGGCTCTTCCCTGCTTGCGGTGGGTATTCGCGAGGTCGATGGCCAGTTTGCCGAGGGCGATGTGCTCGACGTGTGCGACCCGAGCGGTATGGTTGTCGCCCGCGGTATCGCCGAGGCCGATTCGGACGTGCTGGAACTTGCTGCCGGTCGCCGCCAGGACCAGATCGCCAGCAACCGCCTGCTCGCTAACCTGGCCGAGAAGCCGGCGATACACAGGGATAACTTGATCGTATTTGCATAAAGAAAGACAGCGCTGCGGATCGTTTCCCGCAGCGCTGTCTTTCTCGTGCCGGCACCTGGGGACGTTTCTTTTGTGCCGGCAGGTGGGGACACTCCTTTGCTAGAAGATTCGGCGCAGGTCTCCGCGGTTGAGGGCCTCGTCGAAGAGGTGCTTGAATACCACGCTGCCGTGCAGGCCGTCGTGCTCGAACTCGTTGGTCACCCAGGCATGCGAGTTGCCCACGCGGCTGAGCGTATCAAGCTGCAGGCCCGAATCCACGTACATGTCGTCGAAATACACCGCGGCCTGCAGGGGCACCTCGTTGCACGCCAGTCGCTGCGGGTCGTAGATCTTGTCCCAGCTGGTGTCTTCCATCAGCAGGTCCATGGCGGGCTTGAAGGGCTTGAGCTCGGGCATCTGCTCGAACATCCACGGGAACATGGCCTCGCCGGTAAACATGAGCGGGCGCGCGAGTGTGTCGAACTCGGCACGATGGGCCTTCTCCTCTGCTGCGGCCCAGCGAATGGGCATGGTGTCGCCGTCGGCGTAGATAAACTCCTGCAGTGTCCAGTACAGCGGGTTCGTGCGTGTGTTGGTGCGCTCGAAGGCGCGCATCAAAAAGCTGTCGGATACCGAGGAGCCGCAGCTCAGCGTACCGTCGTCAGTAACAAAAGCGTGATCGATAGTCCAATGCATGCGCTCAAAGCTCGGCTTCATGCCAAAGTCGCTGCCCATGAGCTGTAGGCGCTCGACCGTCATCGGCGAGCCGTCGGGCAGCACGGGCTTCTGTGCCTCGAGCGCATCGGCCAGGGCTGCCACGCGCTCGACGTCGGCGGGGTAGCGGTCGTAATACTGCTGCGTCTTGGCGGCCATGCGCGGGAAGGTGTGCGCGTAGACCTCGCTGGCGCTCGCCGGCACGTGGGGGATGCCGCCGCAGGTAAAGCTCGCCGCCACGCCCTCGGGGAAGAGCGACAGATAACTCAACGTCAAAAAGCCGCCGTAGCTCTGGCCGAGCGTGACCCAGGGCTTGCCGCCAAAGCCCACCAGACGCAGGTACTCAAAATCGCGCACGATGGAGCTGGCGAGGTGGCGCTTGAGGAAGTCGGCCTGCGAGCGTGCTGTATCGGCGCCGGCGGCCGTTGCGCGATCGCCCAGTGCCTTGATCGTGCGTCCGTCCACGCAGCTACTGCGTCCGGTGCCGCGCTGGTCGGGAAGGACCACGCGGAAGTGCTTGACGGCCTCCTCGATCCAGCCGTCGCTTGTAGGCGACAGCGGACGCGGGCTCTCGCCGCCGGGGCCGCCCTGCAAAAACAGGAGCAGCGGCAGATCGTCGTTGATGCGGTCAGGCGCGCAAACCACGCGGTAGAAGAGCTTGATGCTCTCGGGCGCGCCGGCGATTGGTGCCGGCATAGCGCCGCGGCGCATGGTGCTGCCGACGGCCAGGAGCATCGGCTCCAGGCCGCGCCAGTCAAGGGGGACGTCGATGCTGTGGTCCTCGACATAAAGGCCGGGGACGTGGTACGAAGTGATGAGGGCCATGTGAGTCTTCCGTTCGTTGCGGTGTTTCGGGTTGACCAATTCTACCGCCGCGGGCGAGGCCATGCGCAAATCGGCTACCATGGTTGCAAACTTCTAGGAGAAAGGGCCGCCCATGTCGGTCGATATAGCCACGTATGTCCACGATCTTGCCGTTGCCGCCAAGGCAGCGTCGGCCTCGCTTGCCACGGCGAGCGATGAGCAGCGTCAGGAGGCCGTGCGCGCCATGGCCGCAGCACTGCGCAACGGTGTTGACTCCATCGTCGCCGCTAACGAGCTCGATATGTCCGCCGCACGCGATGCGGGCACTTCGGCCGGTCTGCTCGACCGTCTGCTGCTGACGCCTGAGCGCGTCGAGGGCATGGCCGCCGGCCTGGAAAAGCTCGCCGAGCTGCCCGATCCCGTCGGCCGCGTGCTCGACCACCGCGTGCTTGCGAGCGGTGTGGACCTGACCCGCGTGAGCGTGCCGTTGGGCCTGGTCGCCATGGTCTACGAGGCGCGCCCCAACGTGACGGCCGACGCCGCAGGCATCTGCATCCGTACCGGCAACGCCTGCATTCTACGCGGCGGCTCGCTGGCCTATCACTCGTGTGCCATGATCGCCGAGCTGCTGGCCGATGCGCTCGAGGCCAAGGGCTTCCCGCGCGAGGCCGTGTCGATGATCGAGTCCACCGACCGCGAGGCCACCGGCGAGCTCATGAAGCTCCGCGGTATTGTCGACGTACTCATTCCGCGCGGAGGTGCAGGCCTGATCCAGCGCTGCGTGCGCGAGTCGCTTGTGCCGGTGATCGAGACGGGCACGGGCAACTGCCACATCTACGTGCATGAATCCGCCGACTTTGATAAGGCGCTCAACATTATCGTTAATGCCAAGACCCAGCGCGTAGGCGTGTGCAATGCCGCCGAGTCGCTGCTGGTCGACCGTGCTGTGGCCGATGCGTTTTTGCCCGCGGTCGTGACCGTGCTGCATGACCACAGCGTGCTCATTCACGGCGACGAGGCAACCTGCGCCGCATGCGCCGATGCCGGGCTTGCCGAGGGTGATGACTACGTTGCCGCGACTGAGGAGGACTGGGGTCGCGAGTATCTGGCGCTCGAGATGAGCGTGAAGGTCGTGGCGAGCGAGGACGAGGCCATCGCACACATCAACCGCTACGGCACGATGCACTCCGAGGCCATCGTTGCCGAGGACACGGATGCTTGCGAGCGCTTCCTGGATGCGGTCGATGCCTCGGCCGTGTACGCCAACGCCAGCACGCGCTTCACCGACGGCGGCGAGTTTGGCCTGGGCGCCGAGATCGGCATCTCGACCCAAAAACTCCACGCCCGTGGCCCCTTTGCCGCCGAGGCCCTCACCACCTACAAATACAAGCTCCGCGGCACCGGCCAGGTCCGCCCCTAAACCCCTCGTAAACGAAAACCACCACAAAGGTGCCTGTGAACTGCGCCCCGAAACTTGGACTGAATAAATAGCGACTACGCCGCAAGGGCCTGGTTCCGGAACTCCTCCGGCGTCAGGCCCTTCAATCTTACC
>JAGZGX010000018.1:0-43641 GCA_018367075.1 Collinsella sp. | reverse complement strand
CTAAGCGAGCAAGGTGACGTGAAAGAGGAGGGAAGCGTACTTCGGTACGCGACCGACGATTGAACGTCAGATTGCCGCTTAGGGGCGTTTGCAGCGTCGAGCCGTTACGCGGTTTGGTAAAACCGCGTAACTTCATCGTAGAAGCACGCTTGCGGGCGGCGGATGCTCGTCTCCTGTCGCCCGCTCACCGAGGCCCGGCAATTGCCTTAATATCTTAAGGACCTCGATTTGTCCAAGACTGAGCGAAGGAGCTCATCATGAGCGACGGAAAGAAAAAGCTTTCCTTCTTGACGGTCATCTCGACCATCATCTGCGTCGTCTTCGTTTGCGAGGCCGCCGCACCTGCTGCTGCCATTGGCAACCAGCAGTTCTTCTGGTGGATCTTCCTGATTTTGACCTTCCTGCTCCCTTATGGCATGGTCGTTGCCGAGCTCGGCACTACCTATGACGGTGAGGGTGGCATTTACGACTGGGTACGCGATGGCCTGGGCGACAAGTGGGGCGCCCGCATTTCGTACTACTACTGGGTTAACTACCCGCTGTGGATTGCCTCGCTGGCCACTATGTTCCCGGACATTTTGGGCATGGTCTTTGGCGTCGAGTTCAATCTGATTGCCAAGATTGGTATCGACCTTGCCTTTGTGTGGATCGTCTATCTTATGGGTCGCTCCAAGGCTGCCGACTCCGAGTGGGTCCTGAACGGCGGCGCCATCATCAAGGTTGCCGTTGCCGTTATCGTCGGCGCTTTGGGCATCTGGTACGCCATGGAGAACGGCTTTGCGAACGATATGTCCGCTGCCACCTTCTTGCCCGAGCTCACCAACACCAACGCGCTTGGCTACCTGTCGATCATCATCTTTAACTTCATGGGCTTCGAGGTCATCTGCACCATGACCGACGATATGGCCGATCCCGCTCGCGATATCCCCAAGGCTATCATCGTCGGCGGCCTGTCCATCGCCGTGATCTACTTGTTCGCTGGCTTTGGCATCGGCGCTGCTGTGTCGGCCGATTCCATCGATCCCGACTACGGCATGATCTACGCTGTCCAGACTATTGTGGGCGATTCCATGATCTTTAAGGTCATCTGCATCGCCTTCCTGATCACGCTGTTCGCCAACATGGCTGCCTGGTCCTTCGGCGTCAACTCCGTCGCTCGCTATGCTGCCGAGCATGGCAACATGCCCAAGGTCTTCGCCTCGATGATCTCGGATGACGACATGCCCAACGGCGCCAACCTGGTCAACGCCATCGTTGCCTCCCTGGTGCTGTGCCTGCAGCTGGTTCCCATCGACGCCATCTCCAACGGTGTCTTCTGGATGCTCTTCGGTACCTCCGTTGTCTTCCTGCTGCTGACCTACATCCCGATGTTCCCGGCATTCCTCAACCTTCGTAAGAACGACCCCAACCGTGAGCGTATCTTTACGTTCCCGTTTAAGGGCGCCATGATGAAGGTCATGCTGGCTATTCCCTGCATTGAGCTGATTCTGGCTATCGTTGCAACGCTGATTCCGTTCTCTGTCGATGAGATTGGCGATAAGGTCCCGATGATCGTCATCTTCATCGTGCTCTTGCTTATTGGCGAGGTTGTCCGCGTCGTCAGTGCTAAGGGCCGCGAGACCGAGTACAAGGGTCTCACTCCCGAGCTGGCTGCTCAGCGCCTCGCTGAGGAGTCCGAGGAGGACTAGAGCACCCGGATTCGGGGCTCCAACCTTCCTCGCGTACCAACGTACGCTTCGTCGGGCTTGTCGCTCCCGACTCGGGACGCTCTAGCCTCTTCGGAGGCGTGCCCAAGCAACAGGTTTGCTAACCTTTCTCTGAGGTGGGTGTGAGCTATTGCTCCGGTAACCACCGCCCGCCCCAATCTCTCTTCCGTATCCTTCGTGCGTTTTGTCTCCGCGCACCGGGTTACGTCGTCGCTTGCCGGTGCGACATCCGTGAAAACCGGTGCCAGGCGCCCCGACCTTTGCCGGGGAATGGGCGCCTACCATCTCTTGGTTTTAGGCTGAGGGTAACCCGCCCGCAGCAAGCGATCGTTCGATTTGGAGGAAATCTTATGCGTACGATCACCGAGTCCGAGTCCACCCCTAAGGCCGACGGCTTCTTTATGCCCGCTGAGTTCGCTCCGCAGGATCGCGTGTGGATGGGTTGGCCCCACCGCACCGACACCTGGGCCCACGGCGCCAAGCCGGCTCAGAAGCAGTATGCCGCCATCGCTCGCGCCATCGCCGAGTTCACCCCGGTCACCATGTGCGCAAACCAGGCCGACTACGCCAACTGCAAGGCCGCCTTTGAGGAAGACGAGAACGTCACCGTTATCGAGATGACCACCGACGACGCTTGGTTCCGCGACACCGCTGCCACTTTTGTTATCAATGGCAAGGGCGATAAGCGCGCCAACCACTGGCACTTCAACGCCTACGGCGGCCTCGTCGACGGCCTCTATTTCCCGTGGGACAAGGACGAGCAGATTGCCCTTAAGATGGCTGAGCTTTCCGGCTGCCGTCGCTATCGTCCCGATGACATGATCCTCGAGGGCGGCTCCATTACCGTCGACGGCGAAGGCACCGTGGTCGTGACCGACCAGTGCCTGCTTTCCCCGGGCCGCACCTGCTCTGCGGTTCTGGAGGAGGAAGAGGATCCCGAGTCCATCTGGCCCAAGTTCCACAAGAAGTTTGAGCCCTGGAGTGAGGAACTTCGCGCCTATATGGACGAGCACCTCAAGGATTACCTGGGTGTCGAGAAGGTCATCTGGGTTAAGGAGGGCATCGACCCCGAGGAGACCAACGGCCACATCGATGATGTCGCTACGTTCATCGCTCCGGGCGTCATGGCCTGCATCTGGACCGACGATCCCGAGTATCCGTTCTACGAGCAATGCCATGCTGTCTACGAGACCCTTTCCAACGCCGTTGACGCCAAGGGCCGCAAGATGAAGGTCTACAAGCTCTGCATGCCTGTGAACCCGCTGTTCATGGACCAGGCTTCCTGCGACACCATCGACGCCGACGAGAACGCCGAGCCGCGCGTTGCCAACGAGCCGCTGATCGCCTCCTACATGAACTACCTGGTCACCAACCACGGCGTTATCGTCCCGCAGTACGGCGACGAGAACGATCAGCTTGCCGTTGACACGCTCCAGAAGATCTACGACGAGGTCTGGGGCGAGGGCGTCTACAAGTGCGTCGGCGTTCAGTCCGAGCAGGTCGTCTTCGGTGGCGGAAATATCCACTGCATTACGCAGCAGGAGCCCTCGGCGTAACTGTCTGTCTTCCCGAGGCACGGCACCTTGCCCTTCAATCGTCGGGCATGACCCTTAAGGTCTATGCCCTCCTCTTTCGCGGGAATCTGCCGCACCTCGGAAACCCAGCCGATCAATCGGACCGACGTAGCTAGCTATCGCATTAGTCATTGGTGCCAACCCTGGCAACAATGCAGGTCGAAAAACGTCAGCGAAAACCCGCCAGAGCGAGCAAGGTGCCTTGAAACGAGGCGGCATTGATCTTTTGATCATGCCGCCGAAGTTGAAAGGCAGATTGCCGTTCTGGCGGGTTTGCAGCGTCGAGCCGTTACGCGGTTTGGTAAAACCGCGTAGCTAAATACGTTCCGCGATCTCGTGGATGAGGTAGTCGGTCTTTTCCCAGCCCAGGCACGGGTCGGTGATCGACTTGCCAAAGACGCCGCCGTCGACCGGCTGGTTGCCGTCCTCCAGGTAGGACTCGATCATAAAGCCCTTGACCAGCTTGGAGATGGATTCGTTGCGGCGGCAGCTGTCGAGCACCTCCTTGCAAATGCGATACTGCTCCAGCGGACGCTTGCCCGAGTTGTCATGGTTGCAGTCGATGACCGCTGCCGGATTGGCATAGCCGGCATGCTCGGTATAGCGTTCGGCCAAGCGTTCCAGGTGTTCGTAGTGGTAGTTGGGGTAGGTGCGCCCATCGAGACCGATGTAGCCACGCATAACGGCGTGTGCGAGCGGATTGCCGTCGCACTCGACCTCCCAGTTGCGGAAGATGAAGCTCTGGTGCGCCTGGGCGGCGTAAATGGAGTTGAGCATAACGGTGGTAGAGCCGGCAGTGGGATTCTTCATGCCGACGGGTACCGAAATGCCGCTCGACACCAGGCGATGCTCTTGGTTCTCGACCGAGCGTGCGCCCACGGCAACATAGCTCAGCAGGTCAACGAGGTATTGGTAGTTGGACGGGTAGAGCATCTCATCGGCGGTAAAGAAGCCGGTCTCCTCGATGACGCGCAGGTGCATGTGGCGGATGGCCTTGACGCCCTCGAGCAGGTCGTCGGGAGCCTCGGGGTTGGGGTTGTGCAGAAGACCCTTGTAGCCGGTGCCCTTGGTGCGCGGCTTATTGGTGTAGACGCGCGGAATGATGATGAGCTTGTCCTTGACCTCCTCGGCGGTCTTGGCCAGTCGGTTCATGTACTCAAGCACCGAATCCTCGCGGTCGGCAGAGCACGGGCCGATGATGAGCACCTTGCGTGCGTCCTCGCCGGTAAAGACTTTGGCGACCTCGGCGTCAAATGCCTGCTTTTTGGCGGTAAGCTCGGCAGAAAGCGGCATTTCCTCGCGGATCTCCATGGGGATCGGCAGCCTGCGTTTGAATTCCATGGCCATAGGGGCCTCCTCAATCTATAGAAAGAGCAATAAGCGTATTGTCGAGTGTTCGGCATTATCCGCTGTCGCACGCTAAAGTGCAAGCCCTTGTCACCCCGAAACCGACCAAAAAGGGACAGGTTTATTTTGGTCGGTTTTATCTGGGCAAACGTCGGCGGATGCCGGGAGGGAGCGGCGCCGCGCGGGACCCTAAGGCTGTTGTCGGTTCCCTAGGAAATACCCTGTGGGCAAAAAATGCCAAATATGAGTACGGTTGCTATCTTAGTATCATATTGCCTTCGCAAAATAATAGACATAACAGCAAAATATGTTCATTAACGCAAACACATATAAGTCCGCTATGGTGTTGTTTGATCAATTTAGGGACGCGTGTAAGCCGTGGGAGCGGCATTTGAGGCGGTTTTGGCTGTTACTAAAAAGGTAACAGTACTCATATTTGCCCTTTTTTGCCCACGGGGTCTGGAAAGCGCCGTCAGTGAGGTCTCAGGGAAGGCGTTTCGAGGCTCGAAGGACACAAAACGGGGGTGCAGGTTGTCCTGCGCCCCCGTTTTCTTGGCATTGCGGTTGTTTGCCGCCGGTTTTTACGCCGCTTCGTCGAACTGCGAGTTGTACAGGTCGGCGTAGAAGCCGCCCTGGGCGAGCAGCTCGTCGTGCGTGCCCTTCTCGACGATGTCGCCGTCGCGAATCACCAAGATCACGTCGGCGTTGCGGATCGTGGACAGGCGGTGCGCGATGACAAAGCTGGTGCGGCCCTGCATCAGCGCATCCATGGCGCGCTGAATAAGCTCCTCGGTACGGGTATCGACGTTGGAAGTCGCCTCGTCCAGAATCAGTGCCGGGCGGTCGGCCAAAATGGCACGGGCGATGGTCACGAGCTGGCGCTGACCCTGCGACAGGTTGGTGCCCTCCTCGTTGATCATAAAGTCGTAGCCACCGGCGAGCGTATGAATAAAGTGGTCGCAGCGTGCGGCGCGCGCAGCGGCCTCGACCTCGGCATCGCTCGCGTCGGGGCGTCCGTAGCGGATGTTCTCGCGGATGGTGCCGTTAAACAGCCAGGTGTCCTGCAGCACCATGGCAAACTCGCCGCGCAGTGCCGCGCGGTCCCAGTCGCGCACATCGACGCCCTCGACACGCAGCGAGCCGCCGTCCACGTCGTAGAAGCGCTGCAGCAGCTTAATGAGCGTGGTCTTGCCGGCGCCGGTGGGGCCGACGATGGCGATGGTCTGGCCGGGCTGCGCCTCGCAGCTAAAGTCGTGGATGATGGTCTTGTCGGGC
Source organism: Collinsella sp. (assembly GCA_018367075.1). Lineage (GTDB taxonomy): Bacteria > Actinomycetota > Coriobacteriia > Coriobacteriales > Coriobacteriaceae > Collinsella. The sequence goes on along the minus strand of JAGZGX010000018.1, from coordinate 37,739 downwards.
GTGTAGCCAAACTTCACATGGTCAAACTCCACGTGGCCGGGGCGCTTCTCAGGGATCTGCGCGTCGGCCTTCTGCTCCTCCTCGGGTGCGGCCAAAAACTCAAACACACGCTCGGTGGCAGCTGCCATCGACTGCATCGTGTTGCTCACGTTGCCCAGCTGCTGCACGGGTTGCGTAAAGTTGCGCACGTACTGGATAAAGCTCTGGATGTCGCCGGGCGTGGCATTGCCGGTCAGCGCGAGCTGCGCGCCCACCACGACAACGCCCACGTAACCCATGTTGCCCACCAGGCTCATAAGCGGCATCATCAGGCCCGACAGGAACTGCGAACGCCAGCCACTAATAAACAGGCGGTCGTTTTGACGGTCGAACTCCTCGATTGAGACCTCGGCGCGGTCGAACACCTGAATGACGTTTTGACCGGCAAAGTCCTCCTCGATAATGCCGTTGACGGCGCCCAGAACCTGCTGTTGCTCGCGGAAGTACGGCTGCGAGAAGTGAATCATTACGGTCAGGATAATCGCGGCTGCCGGCAGCGTGAGCACGGTGACGCCGGTGAGCGGCAGGCTGATCGAAAGCATCATGACGAGCACGCCGATAATCTGCGTTACCGACGTGATGAGCTGCGTCACGCTCTGGTTGAGCGACTGACCCAGCGTATCGACATCGTTGGTGATGCGGCTGAGTACGTCTCCCTTGCTGTGGCCGTTGAAGTAACTCATCGGCACGACGGCAATCTTGGCGGCGATTTCCTTGCGCATGCGGTAGCAGATCTTTTGCGTGACGCCGGTCATGAGCCAGCCCTGGACCAGGCTGCAGACAGAGCTCGCCAGATACAGGCAGAGCAAAAAGCCGAGCGTCTTGGCGATCCAGTCAAAGTCAACGTCGCCGGTGCCGTTGACCTTGGCGACCAGGCCTTCGAACAGCTTGGTCGTAACCTGGCCGAGCACCTTGGGTCCCACAATGTTAAAGATGACCGAGCACACGGCAAAGGCGACGGCGGCAAACACGGCAATCTTGTGCTGGCCGATATAGCCGAGCAGCTGCCTCATGGTGCCCTTAAAGTCCTTGGCCTTTTCGCCGCGACGCATGCCGCCCATGCGGCCCATGGGTCCACGCTGACGGGTGGGCTTGGGAATTTGGGTCTTGGTCTCGTCTGCCATTAGTGCTCGCCTCCTTCCGTAACGGCTGCAATTTCTTCTTGGGTAAGCCCCAGCTCCTCGGCGGAAAGCTGCGACTGTGCGATTTCCAGGTACGCCGGGCAGCTGCGCAGTAGCTCCTCGTGCGTGCCGGTGCCCACTACGTGACCGTCGTCGAGTACGATGATCTGGTCGGCGTGCATGATGGTCGCGATGCGTTGTGCCACGACCACGAGCGCTGCGTCGGTGACGTTTTTGGCCAGCTCCTCGCGCAGGCGCGCGTCGGTCTTGTAGTCAAGCGCGCTAAACGAGTCGTCGAACACCACGACCTCGGGCTTTTTGGCCAGGGCGCGGGCGATGGCCAGACGCTGGCGCTGACCGCCCGAAACATTGGAGCCACCCTGGCTGATGGGGGAGTCGTAACCGCCCTCGCGCTCGGCGATAAAGTCCTCGGCCTGGGCGATGCGCGCGGCCTGGTGCATGTCATCGTCGCTTACCATGTCGCCGGCAAACTTGAGGTTGCTCTTGACAGTGCCCGAGAACAGGCGACCCTGCTGCGGGATGTAACCAATGCGGCGGCGCAGTTCGGAAAGGGTCATGTCGCGCACGTCGATGCCGTCGAGCGAAATGCTGCCGCCCGTGACGTCGTACAGGCGCGGAATCAACTGCACGAGCGTGGACTTGCCCGAGCCCGTGGAGCCAATGATGCCGAGCATCTGACCGGCATGCGTGGTGAAGTTCACGCCGCTGATGACGTCGGCACGGGCATCGGGATACTGGAAGCTCACGTCGCGGAAGGTGAGCTCACCGCGCGGCGCGCTGGCCGCGGGCAGTTTGGGCGAGACAGGGTCGTTGATGCTCGTGGGGCAGGTGATGACCTCTTCCACGCGCTCGGCTGCGACCTCGGCACGGGGCAGAATGACCGACACCATGGTGAGGATCATAAACGCCATGACGATCTGCATGGTGTAGGAGATAAACGCCATCATGTTGCCGACCTGCATCACGCCGTCGGACACGCCCTGCGCGCCAAACCAGACGATAAGCACGGTGATGCAGTTCATGACAAGCATCATGAGCGGCATCATAAAGCTCATGGCGCGGTTGGTGTAGAGCTGCGTGGTCATCAGGTCGAGCGAAGCCTTGTCAAAACGCTCGAGCTCATGTTCCTCGCGGTTGAACGAGCGGATGGGCATAAGGCCGTCGAGCAGCTCGCGGGCGGTAAGGTTCACGCGGTCCACAAAGCTCTGCATCTTTTTGAACTTGGGCATGGTGAGGCCCATGAGCACGCCGACAACGGCCGAAACCGCGATGATGGCCACGGCGATGGTCCACTCCAGGCCGGTGTGGTTGGCCAGGACGCGCATAACGGCGACGATGCCCATGACGGGGGCCATCAGGCACATGCGGATAAACAGGGTTGCGGCCATCTGGATCTGCTGAATGTCGTTGGTGCAGCGGGTGATGAGCGAGGCCTGGCTAAACTTGCCCACCTCGGCCGGCGAGAAGTGCATAACCTTGTTGAAGGTCTCGCGGCGCAGGTCGCGGGCGATGGAGCAGGCGGTGCGCGAAGCCACGGCACCGGTCAGGATGGTGGCGACGAGCGAGATCAGGCACAGACCAAACATCGTGGTCGCCATGCGGCCCAGGTAGGCGTTCTGCACGTCGGCGGGGTCGATGCCCTGCGCCTTGTACTCGTCTTGCACATAGCTCACGGCGCGTTGGGTCACGATGGAGCCCGACATGGAGCCCATTTTATCCGCCATTTCGTTGGCGCCCTCGACGAGCTTGCTTTGGTCTACCAGACCGCCCTCGACACCCAGGCGCAGGCTCTTCATGGTGATCTTACCGCCGTCGGCATCAATCTGCTTTTGCATGTTCTGCGCCGCTGCGGCCTTCTGCTGCATCTCGGCGAGCTGCTCGGGCGTCATCGCCGCCATCTGCTCGGGGGTGGGCATGGCCTGGGCGGCGTCGCTGTCTTTTTCGCCGGACGTGCCGGTCATGTCGCCCATGGAGTCGGCGTCAATGCCCTGGTTGAACGAAAGTACGACAGTCTCGGGCAGGCTCATAATGTCGGCAATCTTGCCTCCATCGGCACGCTCTTCCTCGGTGCCCTTGTACGCTCGAATGCCGTTTTTGCCAGCCTTGCTAAACACGGCCTCCACAGCCTTGGCGTCCTTGGCGCTCATAAAGAGTTCGAGGTCGTCGAGCGATTCGGCGCGAATGGTGTCGGGCACGGGCGAGGCAATACCGCCTTGCTGCACGCCCACGTCGACGATGTCGCTCATATAGGTAGGCAGCGCCAGATCGGCGTTGCAGCTGATTACGATGAGTACGATAGCTGCGAGTAGTGCCAGGATATGCTTTTTAAAGAGCTTGAGAATCCTCACTCGGCATCTCTCCTTTCTTGATTGCGGTCGATAATTTCGTTGGCACGTCTTAGAAGGCGCACCATCTCTTGGGTATCTGTTTCGCCGAGCTGCTCGAGGAAGGCCGCGGTGCGGTCCTCGAATTCCCGGCGTTTGATTTCGATGACCTGGAATCCCTTGTCGGTCACCGTGACGTGTACGCGACGACGGTCGGTCTTTGAGTGCTCGCGCTCGACCCAACCCTTGGCCTCGAGGGCGCGCAGGATATTGGCGATACGGGCGCTCGAAACCCAGGCACGATCGGCGAGTTCGCTCGGTGTGAGTGAGCCGCCGGCGCGCATGAGGGCGCGCATGACGGCCATCTCGCCGCCGAGAGCTTTGTCCGCAAAGCGCGAAATTCGCTGATGCATGCTGCCAAACTCAGTTAAGAGCTGACGCCCAAGCTCATGGAAATCGGTATCTTCCATCGAAAACCCCTAACACTAGAAACTATTTCCGGTGAAAGATGATACCCTTGCACGCGCACCCTATACGGTAGATTTTTGGGTCATGCCTAGAAAACAATCTTTAGGCGACCTCCGTACACCGTCGGTATCAGCAAAGTTAGGGGTAGATCTCTGGGCATGTCCCAAAAAAAATACCTGGTTGCTAGGTAATATAAAGAGCGTATAAAGAATTAAAATAATTCAATAATTGTAACGTTTCAAAGAACTATTATGCACGCGGTTAGGCGAGGGGTTGTCACCACCATGACGACTGGGACTCATATAATCGCCACGTGCGATGCTCCAACTTCCCGCGAGGAGACACCTTATATAAAGGGGGATGGAGTCATGGCATTTGACTTCACGGGCAAGACCGCGATTGTCACGGGCGGCACTCAGGGCATTGGCCTCGAGATCGCCAAGGGCATCGTCGCGGGCGGCGGACATGTCGCGCTCATCGCAAGGAACGCTGCTAAGGGCGAGGCCGCGGTGGCCGAGCTTGGCGAGGGCAACAAGTTCTATCAGCTCGATGTCGCCGATGCACCCAAGGCGCGCGAGACTGTCGAGCAGATTTTTACGGACCTGCCGCAAACCAACATCCTGATCAACTGCGCTGGCGTCATCAGCACCAAGAAGTTCGATGAGATCGATGACACCGAGTGGCGTCGCACCATCGACATCAACCTCAACGGCACCTTTACCATGATGAACGCCGTGTACCCGCACTTTAAGGCGGCCCATGCCGGCACTATCGTCAACGTGAGTTCCGTTGCTGGCAAGATCGGCGGTGGCCTGCTCGGCACCGCGGCCTACGCGAGCTCCAAGGCCGGTGTTAACGGTCTAACCAAGGCAGTCGCCAAGGAAGGCGGCAAGTTTGGCGTTCGCTGCAACGCCGTGTGCCCGTCGCTCACCCTTACTGATATGACCTCGATTCTCTCTGACGAGAACTCTCAGCGCATCATCAACGGTATTCCTCTGGGCCGCGCCGCCCAGGCCAGCGAGCCTGCGCAGATGGTGCTGTTCTTCGCTTCCGATCTCGCCAGCTTCGTGAACGGCGAGATCGGTGACTGCGACGGCGGCATCGTCCTGGACGGGTAATACCCCGCGACGATTATTCGGCGACGGCTCCTGCGACTCGGGACCGTCGCCTTCTTTCTGACATAGGCGCGTGCGGCTACGATTCGCATGCATCCAAAGGAGATATATATGAGTGAATCGACTGCGGTGGAGGCGCCGGCGGCAAAGGAGCCGTTCTTTAAGATGTCCTCCATCCCGGGTGCCAATATTTTGGTGCCGCTTTTGCTGGGCTGCCTGCTCAACACGCTATTCCCTGACCTGTTCAAAACGCTCGGCAGCTTTACGCTTGGCATGACCCAGCAGGGCGCTGGCCCGCTCGTGGGCGCTTTTTTGCTCATCGTCGGTACGACGATTTCGTTTAAGAGCGCTCCTGCCGCCGCTGCCCGCGGCGCCATCATCATCGCCGTCAAGCAGATCGTGGTCGTTGCCATGTCGCTGCTCATCCTTTATGTGTTCAACGACAACTTGTTTGGCATCTCTGCCATGGTGATGCTGGCGGCTTGCACCGGCGCCAACAACGCTATGTACGCTGGGCTGATGGGTACCATGGGCAACGAGGCTGAGCGTGGCGCTGTCGCCATCACCACGCTGGTTGTCGGCCCTCCGGTCACGATGATCGTGCTCGGCGCTGCCGGCCAGGCCCCGATCGGCTGGTCGCTCGTGGGCGCCATTCTGCCGATCGTCGTCGGCATTATTCTGGGTAACCTGTTCCCCAGCTTTAAGAAGATGATGGCACCGGCACTTTCCGCCATCATCGTGCTCGTCTTCTTTGCCATGGGCTCGACCATGACTTTTGGCCAGCTTATCAACGGCGGTCTTCCCGGCATCCTGCTCGGCGTGATCTGCTCGGTGATCTTTGCAATTCCCGTCATCGCGGTCGATAAGCTCACGGGCGGTACGGGTGTCGCAGGTGCGGCCATTTCGAGCTGCGCCGGAGCCAATGTGGCCACGCCTGCTGCCATGGCAAGCGTCAACGAGGCCATGTACGGCGGCGCGGTGCTCGCGACGGCCACGGCACAGGTTGCTGCCTGCGCAATCGTTACGGCTATTTTGACCCCGCTGGTCACCAGCTGGTGCTACAAGCATTTTGAGGGCCAGCAGAGCAACGGCAAGGCAACGACCGACAAGGCCTCCGCAGCCGCCTAATGCCAAACGGTAATCAAAGCTAAAAACTAGCTACGCCACAGGGCGGCCACGGGGGATCCCGTGGCCGCCCTGCAGTTTCTGTAGGGTCTTTGGGACACTTTACCCTGCTAAAGCTGGCATAACAGCTAGAGTGAACGTCGTACAAAGGCAAGGAAAAATACCAAACAAATCGGTGAACGGTAGTTGTTCGCGCTCGCATTTCCTGCGGATTTGTTAAAAACGCCATAATGGTATAAAAAAAGAAACATATAACAGCCCTGATGAAGGGGGTGGCTATGCTATCCTTCTCAAACGGGTGAAATCTTGGGTTTTGGGTTGCAGTTCCAAGGTGGACAAACGTTTTCCCTACACCAACGTGTAGTGAAGAACGGAAGAAGCCGGTAGTGCAAGCCGAAAATTCAAGAATTCAATAAGCAGCGGTGTGAGAGAGCGCCGCATTACACGTAACTAGGAGCGTGGTTACACAATGCAGGAGGCATGGGAAGGCTTCAAGGAAGGCATCTGGACGGGAGAGGTTGACGTCCGAGACTTCATCCAGAAGAACTACACCCCCTACGAGGGCGACGAGTCGTTCCTCGCCGGTCCGACCGAGCGTACCAAGGAGCTGTGGGGCGAGGTTCTCGACCTGCTGCTCAAGGAGCGCGAGCAGGGCGGCGTCCTCGATATGGACACCAAGACCGTCACGGGTATCGTGAGCCACCCCGCTGGCTACATCGATAACGCCCACCGCGAGAAGGAGACCATCGTCGGCCTTCAGACCGACAAGCCGCTCAAGCGCGCTCTGCACGTCAACGGCGGTATCCGCATCGCTTGCCAGGCTGCCAGCCAGCACGGCTACAAGGTCGACGAGAGCGTTGTCGAGCGCTACACCTTCGAGCGCAAGACTCACAACGCCGGCGTCTTCGATGTTTACACCCCCGAGATGCGTGCTTGCCGCTCGGCCCACATCATCACCGGTCTGCCCGATGGCTATGGCCGCGGCCGCATCATCGGCGACTACCGTCGTGTCGCCCTGTACGGTGTCGACTACCTGATCAAGGACAAGGAGGCCCAGAAGGCTTCCACCCCGACGGTCATGACCGCCGACAACATCCGCGACCGTGAGGAGCTGCAGGAGCAGATCCGCGCCCTCGGCGAGCTCAAGATGATGGCCGAGACCTATGGTTTCGATATTTCCAACCCTGCTACCAACACGCAGGAGGCCATCCAGTGGATGTACTTCGCCTACCTTGCTGCCGTCAAGGAGCAGAACGGCGCCGCTATGTCCATCGGCCGTACCTCCACGTTCATCGACATCTATGCTGAGCGCGACCTCGCCAACGGTACCTTCACCGAGGAGCAGATCCAGGAGTTCGTGGATCACTTCATCATGAAGCTCCGCATGGTCAAGTTTGCCCGTACCCCCGAGTACCAGGCCCTGTTCACCGGCGACCCGCAGTGGGTCACCGAGTCCATCGGCGGCATGGGTGTTGACGGCCGTACGCTCGTTACCAAGATGAGCTACCGCTACCTGCACACGCTCGAGAACATGGGCACTAGCCCCGAGCCCAACATGACCGTTCTGTGGTCGACCCGTCTGCCCGAGAACTTCAAGAAGTTCTGCGCCAAGACTTCCGTCGCCAGCTCCTCGATCCAGTACGAGAACGACGACCTCATGCGCGTCTATCACGGCGACGACTACGGCATTGCCTGCTGCGTGTCCTCCATGCGCATTGGCAAGGAGATGCAGTTCTTCGGCGCTCGCGCCAACCTGGCCAAGTGCCTGCTGTATGCACTCAACGGCGGTGTTGACGAGGTCTCCAAGAAGCAGGTCGGCCCCAAGTATCGCGCCGTCGAGGGCGATACGCTCGATTACGACGACGTTGTGGCCAAGTACAACGACATGATGAAGTGGCTCGCTGGCGTGTACGTCAACTCGCTGAACATCATTCACTACATGCACGACAAGTATTGCTACGAGCGCATCCAGATGGCTCTGCACGACAAGCACGTGCACCGCTGGTTCGCTACGGGCATCGCTGGCCTTTCCGTCGTGGCTGACTCCCTGTCCGCCATCAAGTACGCCAAGGTCCACCCCGTCCGTGATGAGAACGGCATCATCGTCGACTTCGAGACCGAGGGCGAGTTCCCCAAGTACGGTAACGACGACGACCGCGTCGACCAGATTGCTCACGACGTTGTGCACCAGTTCATGGAGTACATCCGCATGAACGATACCTACCGCAACTCCGTGCCTACGACCTCGGTTCTGACCATTACCTCCAACGTCGTGTACGGTAAGAAGACCGGCTCCACGCCCGACGGCCGCAAGGCTGGCCAGCCGTTCGCCCCGGGTGCTAACCCCATGCACAAGCGCGATAGCCACGGCGCCATCGCTTCGCTGTCTTCGGTTTCCAAGCTCCCGTTCCGCGATGCTCAGGACGGCATCTCCAACACCTTCTCCATCATCCCGAGTGCGCTCGGCAAGGAGGACCAGGTGTTCTTTGGCGATATCGACCTTGATCAGCTGGGCGAGTAACTATTGTTAGTGCTATACTAACAATAACGATTACTGATTAGCGCGCCGGTTTCGGCCGGCGCCTATTAATCGAAGGAGACACATTATGAAGGTTTCTGAAGTTTCCGAGACTCAGGCCGATAACCTGGTCCACATGCTCGACGCTTACGCCGAGAAGGGTGGCCACCACCTGAACATCAACGTCTTCAACCGTGAGACGTTGCTCGACGCTCAGGCTCACCCCGAGAAGTACCCGCAGCTGACCATCCGCGTTTCCGGCTATGCCGTGAACTTCCACACGCTCACCAAGGAGCAGCAGGACGAGGTCATTTCGCGTACCTTCCACGACAAGTTCTAAAGGGTTCAACTCCTGTAGGATTACTGGGGCCGGTTTTGGGTTATTTCCCAAAACGTCCTCGGACATGCAAAGAGGCTCCGCTGCGCGCGTTGCGCGGCGGAGCCTCTTTGCGTCCTGCGGGATGTTTTGGGAAATAACCCAAAACCGGCCATGTGGGGTCCTTTGGAGTCACCCTTTAGGCGGAACTCTCCTAATTATTTGGATGAGTCGTTTACTTACTTGTACTGTTACCGTCTTCCCGCTCTTGTTGGGGTATGCTTTGTTCGTATGTAAACGTATGACATGTTGATGGGGGAGGGTGCTATGGCTCGCGAGAGTGCTCGTTCTAAGGATACGGCTAAGCCTGGCATCAAGGAAGTTGCGGCGGTGGCGGGGGTTTCGCCTACTACGGTATCTCGCGTGCTTAATAATCGCGGCTATATTAGCCAAGAGACCCGCGATAAGGTCCATGCCGCGATGAAGCGCATCAACTATACGCCCAACGATATCGCCCGTGCCATGCTCAACGGTCGCCTGAATCTTATCGGTATGATCGTCCCCTATGTCAGCAGTCCGTTTCATGCCCAAGTGGTTCAAGTCATTGAGCATACCCTGGCCGAAAACGGTTTTAAGATGCTGCTGTGCAATAGCGCCAATCGACCCGAGCTTGAGCGCTCTTATATCGACATGCTTCGACGCAATATGGTTGATGGCGTCATCGTCAACTCGCTTAATATCGGTGCCGAGGCGTATGCCGAGATGGGTTTGAGTCTGGTTGGTATCGACTGCGACCTTGGCGAGGCCTCTGTTCAGATTGCGAGCGACAGCTATAGTATCGGCGAACTTGCCACGCGTCGCCTGATCGATGACGGGTGTTCGCGCATCCTGTGCCTGCGCAGCAATAGCCGCATGCGCATGCCTGCCAATAAGCGTACCGATGCCTACCTCGATGTTGTTGAGCAGGCCGGTTTGCCCGCGCTTGTCCGTGAGGTCGAGTTCGTTAAGCCCGACGACGAAAAGAGCGCGGTCGTTGCGAAGATCCTCGATGAGAACCCCGATATTGACGGCATCTTTGCGGGAGACGACACGATGGCGGCTATCTGTCTTAACGTGATGAAGCAGCGCGGCTTGAGCGCTCCGGGCGATATTAAGGTCGTGGGCGCGGATGGTGCCCGCCGCACTATGACGTTTATGCCTGACTTAACAACCGTTCGCCAAGATATCGATCGCATCGGAGAGCTCGCGGCGCAATCCATCATTGCTCTTATTAACGGCGAAAAGCCCGAATCGAATATCAAGCTCCCCGTTGAACTCATTGAGGGTAAAACCGCGTAGTTCATCCCGTGCCAAAAGAATTCCTCAAACACCTCTGATGACCGTTCGCCGGCATATGTCAACCGTTTGCCGACGACTGGAACTGCGAAAAGACGTATTGGTGTGAAAACGTTTGACATATGAAAACGATTGACATATCTTGCAGTTGTACCGAGTTAGTATCTCGTGAGAAAGGAAGTCTCGGATGCACAAGGTGTATTACCAGCCTGAGGGAATTTGGGTAGGCGACATCATGCCGTACGGCGAGGACGGCACGTTCTATCTCTATCATCAGCGTGACACGCGAAACCCCGGACCTTTCGGAGAGCCGTTTGGCTGGGCACTCGCGACAACCAAGGACTTCGTCAATTACAAAGACTTTGGCGAGAGCCTTGAGCGTGGCGGCGACGAGGAAGTCGACCAGTATGTTTATGCCGGCACGGTGTTTAAGGTGGGCGACAAGTACCATGCGCTCTACACTGGTTGCAATCGCGATAAGGTCAAGGCACGCTTGATGAAGCAGGTTCTTCTTCACGCAACGAGTGACGACGCCGTCAAGTGGGAGAAGAACATCGCCGAGACGCTGCTTCCGCCCCAGGAGGGTTACGATGACCGCAACTGGCGCGATCCCTTTGTGCTTTGGGATGAGGAGAACGAAGAGTACATGCTCATCCTCGGCACGCGTGTGGGTGAGGACAAGCGTCTGATGACCGGTCGTCTGGTCAAGTTCACCTCCAAGGACCTGGATACCTGGGAGTTCCAGGGCGACTGGTGGAATCCGGGCCTGTACACCATGTTCGAAATGCCTGATCTCTTTAAGATGGGCGACTGGTGGTATCTGGTGTTCTCCGAGTACAGTGATGGCAACAAGACCCGTTACCGCATGTCTCGCTCTATCAACGGTCCTTGGATCACTCCTGCGGACGATTCCTTCGATGGCCGCGCGTACTATGCCGCGCGTACCGCATTTGATGGCGAGCGCCGCGTTCTCTTTGGTTGGGTTCCTACGCGTGACGAGGGCGGCGACCCCAGCTCTTACCTGTGGGGTGGCACCTTTATGCCTCTCGAGATCGTTCAGCGTGCCGACGGAACGCTCGGCACCAAGCTCCCTGACAGCATGCTTGGCGCCTTTGGCGAGGCTAAGGCAGTCGAGGCCTTTGAGCTTTCCTGCGAGTCGGGCAAGGTCGAGCAGGTGCTCGCCGCGGATGCCGGTTCCACCTATATGCTCGATGCCGACATCGAGCTCGCCGGTGACGCTGCCGGCTTCTCGGTGAAGCTTGCCGAGGACGCCGAGTCCGGTCTTGCCTATGAGTTCCGCGCCAACCTGCGTGAGGGCAAGCTCGAGTTTACGGCGGCCCCCCAGTATCCGTGGTTCCAGGTCAACAACATGGGCCTCGAGCGTCCGTTGTTCTTTAAGGGCGAGGGCACTCATCATGTGCGCCTGGTCGTTGACGACGATATCGCGACCATCTTTGTCGATGATGTTGCGCTTAACGCGCGCTTCTGCAATAAGCAGGGCCAGGGTGTGGCACTGACGGTCACCGACGGTACGCTCAAGTGCGCAAATGCAACGATCGCGTCTCTGTAATGGCATCAAAACGTTTTATGATTTCGTAAGGGAATGGAGAGGAACATGGACTACAAAGTAGTGTCTCAGCAAGTCGTCGATAACGTCGGCGGTCTGGAGAACATCGAGGGCGCCACGCATTGCGTTACGCGTCTGCGTCTGGTGCTCAAGGATACGAGCAAGTACAACAAGGCCGAGCTCGAGAACATCGATGGCGTCAAGGGCGTGCTGTACAACAGCGGCCAGCTCATGATCATCTTCGGTACCGGTACCGTCAACAAGGTCTACGATGAGTTTATGGCTCTGACGGGCGTTAAGGAGATCAGCGCTTCCGAGGTCAAGGGCGCCGAGGCGGACAAGAAGGGCAAGTTCTTCTCGGTCCTCAAGGTATTCTCGGATATCTTTATCCCCATCATTCCCGCTTTCGTCGGCGCTGCTATCATCATCGGCCTTAAGTCGCTGATCGTTGCCAACGGCCTCTTTGGCATGGAGGGCAGCCTTGCCGACCACAGCGAGTTCCTCAAGAACCTCGCAAGCTTCTTTGCCATTATCGCCACCACGTTTGACTACCTGCCTGTCCTGGTTATGTACAGCGCGGTGAAGCGTTTTGGCGGTAACCCGATTCTGGGCATCCTCGTCGGTATCGTCATGGTTCACCCGAGCCTTATGAACCGTAACGCGTTCGTTATGGATCCGTCGGGTGCTGAGTACTGGAACTTTGGTCCGCTCTCCATCCCCATGGTTGCTTTCCAGGGCGGCGTGTTCCCTGCAATCCTGACTGCCTGGTTTATGGCCAAGGTCGAAAAGATTGCCCAGAAGTACATCCCCGAGGTCGTCTCGTTTGTCTTTGTCCCGACCGTTACCCTGATTCTTGCTAACGTTGCCCTGTTCACCGTGTTCGGCCCGCTCGGCAACCTGATCGGCGACGTCCTCGCTGGCGTAATCGATGTCCTGTACAACAGGATGGGCGTCTTTGGCGCCTTTGTCTTTGCCGCGTTCCTGCAGCCGCTCGTCGTTACCGGTACGCATCAGTTCATCCAGGGTATTGAGGCCAACCTCGTTGCCACGACTGGCTTCAACTACATCCAGGCAATCTGGTCGGTTTCCATCATCGCCCAGGGCGGTGGCGCCATCGGCATGTACCTCATTCACAAGAAGCATTCCAAAGAGCGCAACATCTGCATGTCGTCCTTTATCCCGACGCTGGTCGGTATCTCCGAGCCCGCAATCTTTGCTGCAAACATGCGCTACTCGATCATCCCGTTCATCTGCGCTTGCATCGGTGCAGGCTGCGGCGGTGCCTTCGTGAAGCTCTTTGAGGTGCGCGCCATCGGTCAGGGTCTGACCGGCGTGCTTGGCCTGCTCATCGTCACGCCCGAGACGCTCGTGTGGTATGTGGCTGGCAATCTCATCGCCTTTATCGTGCCGATCGTCTTGATCTTTGCCTACAACAAGGCAAAGGGCGTGCCGACCACTGATGAAGAGGGCGCTGGTGCTGGCTTCGATGTCAGCTTCTAGTTGAGCCGTTCAGCGTAATCTGAGGATAAGTCCATTTGGGGAAGGGCGTTCGACTCGTGTGAGTCGAGCGTCCTTCCCCATAGACGAGAAAGTCAACGGCGATGTTTAATCAAAAAAATAAGGTGACACGCGCGGACTATGAGCAGTGGCGTGCCGGACAGGATGAGACGGCGGGTCGCATCGCGTCCGACCCCGATAGGCTCCTGTTCCATGTGGAGCCTGAGCTTGGCTGGCTCAACGACCCCAACGGTTTGGTGCAGATCGGTGATACGTATCACATCTATCACCAATACGATCCATTCGATGCTGCGCATGGCGGTCCAGTGATTTGGAATCATCTGACAACAAAGGATTTTGTGACGTACGAGAATCGCGGCCCTGTGCTGTTCCCCGATTCCGATTTGGATTCGAGCGGAGCGTATTCTGGTTCTGCCTTTGTACACGACGGCAAGATTCACTACTTCTATACCGGCAACGTCAAGCATTTTGACCGCGATGATTACGACTACGTGTTGACGGGCCGTGAGCAAAACCAGATTCATGTGGTTGCCGAGAACCCCGACGAATTGGGCGAGAAGCGCATAGCTGTTGGGCCGGTCGATTACCCCGACGATATCGGTACGCACGTGCGTGATCCCAAAATCCTTGAACACGATGGTATCTACTACATGGTTCTGGGCGCTCGTACGAAAGACGACCGCGGCTGCGTGCTTGTCTATACCTCGAGCGATCTAGAGGACTGGAGCTATGCGACGCGCATTGAGTTGGGCGAGAAGTTTGGCTTTATGTGGGAGTGCCCCGATCTGTTTGAGCTCGATGGTGAGCTTATTCTCGTTTGCTGTCCGCAGGGTGTGTCCGCCGATGGATGGCGTTACCGCAATCCGCACCAGTGCGTGTGGTTTCCCATCGAGGCCGATTGGGAGGCGCCGAGTTTTAAGATCGCCGGGCAGGGCATGCCCCCGATGGTCGATGCCGGCTTTGATTTCTACGCACCGCAGTCTTTTGAGGATGCTGCGGGTCGGCGTTTGATGATCGGGTGGTCGGGTTGCCCCGATGCGACGGCAAAAAGCCCGACGGTGGCACGCGGGTGGCAGTGCGCGTTGACGGTGCCGAGAGAACTGAGCATGCGCGATGGTAAGCTCTGTCAGCAGCCGGTGCACGAGATTGAGAGGATGCGCGGCGACTGCGTTTGCGCGACAGGCGGTGAAACCGTTGAGGAGCCGGGCCGCCTGTTTGATCTTGTGGTTTCCTGTGAGGGCGCCCAGGTGATCGAGCTCGAAATCCGCAAGGGTGTCTTTGTGCGCTATGCAGACGGGATGCTTACCCTCGACATGGGTGACGAAGGCTATGGGCGCGACCAGAGGTCGATCGAGCTCAGCGAGCTTCGCGACCTGCGCGTGCTTTCGGACACTACGATGGTCGAGATTTTTGCAAATGGCGGCGAGGCGGCACTTACGAGCCGTACCTATTCGCCGGCGGTTCCGGCGATGGGGTTGCATGCCGAGGGTGCGGCGTCGATGGATTTCTACCGCCTCGCGCATTAACCGTGTGTGGAGCGCGATTGGACTTGCTGGGCGGAATGTGTCGCAGTTGCTGCAGCGAACTACCGTTCATCGCGTTTAGCTACCG
Organism: Collinsella sp.; assembly: GCA_018367075.1. GTDB lineage: Bacteria > Actinomycetota > Coriobacteriia > Coriobacteriales > Coriobacteriaceae > Collinsella. Next base: position 22,661 of record JAGZGX010000018.1, on the reverse strand, counting down.
TTTGCGGAATAAGTAACACTCCTTAATAAACCGTGTAGAATCTCAGATAAGCACGGAGTTTTCCAGGGAGACGCTGTCCTTTGTTGTGTGCAAGGGGCGGCGTCTCTTTGGCGCTTGGACGCCGTTGTGCAACAGTGCGGCGGTGCGTGCCATGTATTGAAAAGCCAATGTCGAGATGGGTCGTGATATTAATGGGCAAGTACGTAATCGTGGTCGAGTCTGGGTCGGATGTGACGCCGGAGCTCTGCGAGCGCTACGGCATCGTGCGCGTGCCCATGCATGTCACGATTGGTGACGAGACCGTCGAGGACGGCTCGATCGATCCGCTCGAGATTTATTCGCGCTGCAATGAGTTTGGCGTGATGCCCAAGACCAGTGGCTGCGCGCCTGCGGATTTTGCTCACGTGTACGACCGCATTCACGCTGAGCAGCCCGACGCGACTATTTTGCATCTTGCATATTCCGAGGCCACGACCTGTTCGCATCAGTCCTCAAAGATTGCGGCCCAGGGGCGCGACTACGTGTTCTCCATGGACACGCGCTTTGTCTCGGTAGGCCAGTCGCTTGTTGTCGTCGAGACCGCCAAATACATCGAGGCTCACCCCGATGCCACCGTCGACGAGATCTTCGCCTTCGCGAACTCCGTCATGGACCGCGTGCTGTTGGGCTTTGTTCCTACGGACCTTGCCTTCCTTAAGGCGGGCGGTCGCTTGTCCAACGTCGCGTTCCTGGGCGCCCATCTGCTCAAGATTAAGCCCTGCATTGAGGTAACGGGCGGCAAGTTCGTGGCAACCAAGAAGTTCCGCGGCTCTATGCTCAAGTGCGCCCGCGCCTTTATTGATCACATGGTTGCCAAGGGCGAGATTGACTACTCGCACATTGGCCTGGCGTATTCGGTAGGTCTTTCCGAGGAGCTGCGCGACGACATGGAAGTCTATGCACACGATCTTGGCTTTAAGGACATTACCTGGACTCAGGTCGGCGGCGTCATCTCGAGCCATTGCGGCCCGACCGCCTTCGGCGCGGTGCTCACGCTTAAGGCGTAAGGCCTGGAGTCTATCGATTTCTATTGCCTCGGCGGTGGGCGGGTTGCGATAACCCTCCCGCCGCTTTTGCGTGGAGTCAAATAGGACGACCTAATTGACCTCTAAACCGTTTCGCCATCATATGTATGGGCTAGAATGGCTCTGGCATTTATGTAACTAAAACCAATGAGAGGCAAGGTAGCGGGAATGGCTGAGATGACGCTCGAGGGTGTGGACGCTCGTCCCGAGGACTCCGCGTTTGCCCTGGGCCGCGTACATTCGATCGAGACGATGGGTACGGTTGACGGTCCCGGCATCCGCTTCGTAGTGTTTGTCCAAGGCTGTCCCATGCGCTGCGCGTATTGCCACAATCCCGATACCTGGTCGGTTAACGGCGGCACCATGGTGACCGTCGAGCATCTGATGGACGAGTTCCAGAGCAACCATGAGTTTTACCGCAGCGGTGGCATTACCGTTTCGGGCGGCGAGCCGCTTCTGCAGCCCGAGTTTTTGGCCGACCTGTTCCGTGCAATGCACAACAACCCCGATGGTCGTGTGCATACCTGCCTGGATAGCTGTGGCTACGCCTTCGACCCTCAGCATCCCGAGAAGTTCGATGCCGTGCTCAACGAGACCGACATGGTACTGCTCGATATTAAGCATGCCGACCCGGTCGAGCATAAAAAGCTGACCGGTTGTGATCCCGCACGCATCCTGGCGTTTGGCGATGAGCTTGCACGTCGCAATATCAAGGTCGTTATCCGCCACGTGGTTGTGCCGGGCATTACCGACACGGCGGAGGAGTGCGAGAAGCTCGGTCGCCTCATCGCTCCATGGCACAACGTGGTGGGCCTGGAAATGCTGCCGTATCACACGATGGGTGTCGTCAAGTACGAGCAACTGGGCATTCCCTATAAGCTCGAGGGCGTGCCCCAGATGGATACCGCGCGCATGCCCGAGCTGCGCAATGCCGTTATGGCCGGTATGAAAAAGCGCCGTGCGGAGCTCAAAAACGCTATCGGATAGCATGCCATAGCCCTCATATCCCCTCGTTCCCAGCTGAGTTGCGGTGGAATAGTTCTTGTTTTTAGGCCCATGTCGCCCAAACAGGAACCATTTCACCGCAACTTCGTTTTGGGTAGAGATGCGCAACAGAATCGTGCCATTTGGATAAATACGCTTGTGGTTTCTTTAAAGACACCTTAAACGCTGCTGAATATCTTTGGAAAGAAATGCCTGCTCGGTATCATGCTGCTCGTATATAAACGGTGGCAGTCAGGAGACCACGTGCGAAACATCGCATCGCGGGACGAGTATGTGCCGCAGCATGGCAGCAGATATAAGACGAAGGGCACGTCTTCGCGTGGCCTTGCCGGCGCTCGCATCCGCGTGAGGAAGATTGCCGCTATTGGGATGCTAACGTCGGCGGTTATTATCCTCGGAATTACCGTTAAAACCTACGCCTCGGAGCGAACGGGGCGCCCAGATGCGTCAACGGTACAGCTGCAAAACGAGAAGGTTTCAAAGTCCAAAGCGTCGGCAGATCAAGCTCTGTCGACGGCAGATCTCAAGACGAGACTTTCGAAGGCGGACTTCAACGATATCCCTTCGGGTGATACCGTTCGGACCTTCTCGTTGGTGGATAACAAGACTCCTGCCTTGGAGGATGAGAGCCTTGCCTCGCTCCAGGATGCCCTGTGTCGGGCGCAGGAGCTGGGCGACGTGGGTGTAGTGTTCTACGACCTATCGAGTGGTAGGGGCGTGACGTATAACGCCGATGTTGAGGTGTATGGAGCGAGCAGTTATAAGGCGCTGTATGCACTCTATATTTGCGAGATGTTGGTCGAATCGGGGCAGGTGTCGCTCGATTGGCCTTTAGCCACGTATGGTGGTTACAGCATGGGCTGGCAGACGGTGCGCGACCTTATCGAGAATGCCGTCGTCAACTCAGACAACGATTCGTTTATCGCGTTACGCGCGGCGTTTGACCATGATGGCTATGAGGATTGGATTGCCAATCTGGGCGTTGATGACGAAACGGCACTGAATCCGATGAGTGATTTTCCGACCTACTGCCCGCGCACTTCTGCGAGGTTATGGCGCGAGATGAGCGAGTATCTGAGCATGGATACCGAGACTTCACAGTGGTTGTCGGGCCTTCTGGCATCAACATCGCGCTCGTTTATTTGCGATGACATTGCGGACGAGCAGGTTTTGGTGCGCAACAAGGCAGGCTGGATTAGCGAGGATGGTTACTATTCGACATGCGATGCGGGCCTCATCGACATCGATGGCCGTACCTATGTCATGAGCGTCATGACATCGATGCCATGGAGTGACCGTTCGAGCGAGGTTACGGCCGCGATTGCAAAGGCTCTGTTTGATACGCGAGCTGCACTGGCTTAGCGTGTTCGTTTGGCGAGGTCAAACAAAATGCTGGTACCATACCTTGGTTGAGAATTTCGTATAGGTTTGGGGAATGGTATGGCTACCATCGCGATTATCGGTGCGCTCGAAAAAGAGATCATGCAGATTAAGGAAGAGCTGAGCGACGTTTGCGAGGCACGGGAGGCGGGCTTGACCGTTGTGAGCGGTGAGCTCGACGGCCTGACAGTTGTCGCCACAACGGCGGGCATGGGCACGGTGAACGCCGCCGCTGCAACACAGCACCTCATTAGCAAGTATGCTCCGCAGGCTGTTGTGTTTTCGGGCATTGCGGGCGGTTTGAACCCCAAGCTCCATATCGACGACGTGGTCATTGGCAAACGCCTACGCTATCTGGATACCGATACCGCGCTTATCGCCGAGTCCGCACCGGGGCTCGAGGAGTTTGGCTCGACGCCCGCGCTGGTCGATATTGCCGCCGACGTGCTTGCTGAGCGTGGGTTTGTTGACGCTTCGAAAAATGCAGTCGCTTCGAACGAGGGCACCAAGCAGTTCCTGGTCGGCACGATTGCCACGGGTAACCGCTTTGTGACGGGCGCCACCATGCGCAACGACGCTATCGAGGCGACGCATGCCGATTGTGTCGGCATGGAGGGCGCGGCAATTGCCCATGTCGCAACCAAAAATGGTGTCGATTGCCTGGTGTTGCGCGCTATCAGCGATAATTGTGACGAGGCGTACGATGCAATTTGCGAGCGCGAGTTCGATCTGTTCGAGTACGCGCGTGTCGCAAGTGACATCACGCTCGATATCGTCCGCCGCATTGCCGCTGCGCAATAGCGCGTCTATTTGTAAGAACCTACGACCAAGGAGTGTCCATGGCCGATTCCATTAACTATCAGCTTGCCAAGTTCGTCGCCAGCTACGGCAAGGTTTCGCAGATTCCCGAGTCAACCTGTCCCGAGGTGAGCTTCGTCGGCCGCTCCAACGTGGGCAAGTCGTCGATTATGAACAAACTCTTTGGCCGCAAGAACCTGGTCAAGGTTTCCAGCACGCCGGGCAAGACGAGCAACATCAACTTCTTTGAGGCCGACGACGTGCATTTCGTGGACCTGCCGGGTTACGGTTTCGCCCGTCGTTCCAAGGCCGAGCGCGACCGTTGGGCCGAGCTCATTGGCGATTTCTTTGACTCCGAGCGCAGCTTTAACTTGGTCGTCTCTCTGGTGGATATCCGCCACGACCCCAGCAAGCTCGATCATGACATGATCGACTACCTGCAGGGCAACGAGTTCAACTTTATCGTCTGCCTCACCAAGGCCGACAAACTCAGCCGTACCCAGCAGGCCCGCCAAGCAGCAGCCATCAAAAAGCAGCTCAACGTCCCGGCCGAGAATGTAATCATCACGAGCTCCCAGACCGGCGTGGGTATCGACGAACTAAAAAAGCGCATCGCCGAGGCCTGCCTCTAGTCAGGCTGCAGCCCATCAAAAGCTCCCATCTATATCACCTCAGTGATAGTTATTGGTAAACTATCACTGAGGTGATATTTTTTAGGAGGTCGATATGGAGCTTTGGCATGGATCGGACGTTGTTGTCGATCATCCATCGTTGGATAAATGCAGGCAATTCAATGACTATGGGCGCGGGTTTTATTGCACACCGCATGAGGAAATGGCAATGGAGTGGGCATGTCGGACCGAGTCTGATGGCATTGCCAATCGATATGAGCTTGATTTAGATGGCCTTGCGATTTTGGATTTGGAATCAGGTGAGTTCTCGATTCTCAACTGGCTTGCAATTCTGGCGAATAACAGAGAGTTTAATGTTTCAACGCCAGTAGCACGCGAGGGGCTTCGTTATCTGCTGGATAACTGCCTGATTGATATTTCTCCCTATGACGTTATTCGAGGCTATCGTGCAGACGATTCCTATTTCTCGTTTGCAAGACAGTTTGTCAACGGCATGATCTCGCTCAGGCAATTGCAGCGCATTATGTTTTTGGGGGATTTGGGCATTCAATATGCGCTTATGAGTGAGCGTGCGTTCTCGGCGATTAAGTTCCGCGATTGGAAGCAGGCTTCGGGAGCTGAGTTTTATCCCAAACGATTTGAGCGAGAACAGAACGCTCGACGAAAGTACCTGGATACGGTAAACGGATTTGACTCTGATGGTGTCGACATTAGGGATTTGATGGCAGGGAGGGTTGATTTAAATGATCCAAGAGTTAACGGATCGTGGGCCGAGTAGGACATATCCCGTCTATTACCTTGAGGACGCAATGAACAACCTCGGGGATTGCTTCGACTATGCCGTTAACGATTACGGAGCAGAAGGATCGGAAGTTGCTGAACTCTTTTGCCTGAGCGGCGTAGCTCGCGAGTTCGAACGCGGCAACGCATGGGTAGTGTCGGGAAAGTCGGGCGTTGAACTATTTGCGCTCATCTCCGAAAGATCTGGTTACCAAACAGGGTCGATGCCAGATCGGACCTACCGATTTGAGAAGACACCAGAATATTGGACGGGCTGGATACTGGCATACCTTCAGTGGCGCCTAGGAGAGTCTTTCGAAGATTTGCTGCATGTCGTTCCATTTGATGTGCTACGCAGTCTGTACTACCCCTGGCACGAAGCCTCGGAGGAACGTGTGGTTCGCCTCGTCTGCGATATGGCGAAGAAAGCGTCCAGGCAAACAAAACTTGCGTTAGCAAGAAAGAAGCTTAAGAAAACCCAACAAGACCTGGCATACGAATCAGGCGTATCGCTCCGCTCAATCCAAATGTACGAACAGCGCCAACGAAACATCAACGAAGCCTCGGTAACAACCGTAAGAGCTATAGCAAAAGCCCTCCACTGTAACATCGAAGACCTCCTAGAACCAGTCTTCGAATACAAAGAAACCAGCGCCGCCTAAACCAGGCACGCAGCCGATGCCCGCCTCTAGGAAGTGCTCCAGCCTAGCAAGAGCCCCTACCAATAAAAAGCCAAACTATCAGCCCGGCGACTTTCCAGAGCGTAGGTCCCTGTAGCCGCCGCCGGCGAAGTTAACATAGAGGAGGCCAGGGGGCAAAGCCCCCTGGCCTCCCCGGCGAGTATACGGGACGGCGACTACAGGTATTCGATCTGGGCGCCTTCCGTGTCGCACGTCAGAATATGCGTATCACACTTAGGGAACTGCTCGCGCAGCTTGACCTGCAGGAACTTTGCCACGATGGTGTCGTCAGTCACGGCCATGAGAGTCGAGCCCGAGCCGCTGATCCAGATGGTCTTGGCGCCGCCGTTAAGGCAGGTGTCGCGCACGGCGTTGTAGTCGGGAATCAGACGGCGACGATAGGGTTCCTGGATGCGGTCGTCATTGGCGGCGGCAATCAGGTCGAGGTCACCAGTCTCCAAGCCGCGCGTCATGCCGGCGATGCGGCCCATCTGCCACACGGCGGTGGAGAGTGGAATCTCCTGCGGCACAACCTTGCGCGCCTCGCTCGTATGCACCTCGTAGGGCGGAATCACGGTAATAAAACGCAGGCGATCGCTCACCTCGTAGCGCAGGCACTGGGGGAGCGAATCGGTCGGCGTAAAGGAACAGACGGCGCCGCCCAGGATAGCGGGGGCGACGTTATCGGGATGGCCCTCGACTTCGGTGGCAATGCGAACCAGCTCGGCGCGGTCGACGGTGTGGCCTGTCAGTGCGGCGGCGGCCATAATGCCGGCGACGACGCAGGTGGAGCTGGAGCCCAGGCCGCGGGCGACGGGCACGTCGGTCTGGATGTCGATGGCAACGGGAAAAGCCGGCTCGTCCCATGCAGCCAGTGCATCGACAAAGCTCACGTAGACCAGGTTGTTCTCGTTTTGGAATTCCTCGGGGCAGCCCGTGATGGTGAGTTTGTCGGCGCGCTCGAAGGTGAAGTGCGAGTAGAGGCTGACGGCCATGCCGAGGGTATCGTAGCCAATGCCCAAGTTGGCGCTTGTTGCTGGGACGGTGATCTTGATCATGTGAGTCCTCCTGGCGTGCCTGGCTGTTTAGTTCGCTGCTCGGGCAGTCCTGCGCAAGACGGAAAGCACATTAAGTGCTTTCCTTTGCGTGCGGAACTCGCGACGAACTAAACAGCCAGGCACGCTATGCACGTTCGTCATCATCCCGGTAGGTATCTGATAAAAGAAGGTGCGCCGGCTTTCGCCGGCGCCTTATAAGGGGTTTAGTTGGTTGCTATCTTTTTTGCAGCCTGCTCTACGTAGCTGGCCATCTCATCGACGTCGCAGACGTCTTCGAAGCGGACGGGCTTGGACTCGAGTTCGGCGAGCTGGGCTGGGGCGACCGTGTTGGTTGCCTGCTCGAGCACGCGCATGGCCTCAAAGTCGTCCTCGGGAACGTCGAGGCCCAGGGCATCGCAGCAGGCGCGCGGGAACTTGTAGGGGCTGGCGGTCGAAAGCAGCACGCGGGCCTTGGCGCCCTCGGTGGGGGCGACCTGCTCAAAGACGTGATAGCCGCAAGCGGTGTGCGGGTCGATCACGTAGCCGTTGACATCCCAGCAGCTCTTGATGGCGGCGCGAACCTCGTCCTCGCTGGCCCAGCCGCAGCCAAATACGCTCTGGATCTTGGCCAGCAGCTCGGCAGGCACCTCGTAGCGACCGGTCTGGGCAAGCTGCTCCATAAGGCCGGCAACGAGCTCGCAGTCGCCGTCGGACAGGAAGTAGAGCATGCGCTCCAGATTAGAGCTAATAAGGATGTCCATCGACGGCGAAATGGTCGTGAAGAACGGACGGTTGCGGTCGTAGACGCCGGTGGTCAGGAAGTCAGCGAGCACGTTGTTCTTGTCGCTGGCCACGACGAGTTTGGCGACGGGCAGACCCATGCGCTTGGCGTAGTAGCCGGCCAGGATATCGCCAAAGTTGCCGGTCGGTACGCAGAACTCCACGGCATCGCCGGCCTCGATGGCGCCGGCGCGCAGCAGCTGCGCATAGGCGGCAAAGTAGTAGACGACCTGCGGCACCAGGCGCCCGACGTTGATGGAGTTGGCGCTCGAAAGCACCGTGCCGGCGGCTTCAAGGCGCTCGGCCAGCTCCTTATCGGCAAAGATGCGCTTGACGGCGCTCTGGGCGTCGTCGAAGTTGCCGCGGATGCCGCAGACGGCGACGTTGCCGCCCTCCTGCGTGGACATCTGCAGATTCTGCACGCGGCTGACCTTGCCCTCGGGATAAAAGACGGTGATGCCCGTGCCCGGGGCGTCGGCAAAACCGGCAAGTGCGGCCTTGCCGGTGTCGCCCGACGTGGCGGTGACGATCATGATGCGCTCGGCGCCGCCGTCCTTGGCGGAAGTGCGGGCCATCAAGCGGGGGAGCATCTGCAGGGCGACGTCCTTAAAGGCGCTCGTGGGGCCGCCAAAGAGCTCCATCACATAGGTCTGAGGGGCGTCAGCGCCCGGCGCAGCGTCGAGTTTGACGAGCGGCGTAACCTCTTCACTCGCGAACGTGCCGCGGTATGCCTCGTCGACACACGCCGAAATTTCTTCGGTCGTGTAATCATTCAGTAACATTCCCAACACATCTTGAGCGATTTCAAAGTACGATTTATCTGCAAGCGAGCTGATATCGACCTGCTGGGTGCCGAGCTCGTCCGAGACAAACAGACCCCCGTCGGGAGCGATGCCGGTGCGGATTGCCACCTTACTTGAGCACGATAAAGTGCGTCCTCGTGTACTATGATAAGTTCCCATATAACACTGCTCCTCGGATGCCTTGGTCCCAATCGGTGAAACCATGGTATCAGAGCGCGCAAAATAGGTTCGCAGAGGCTTTTTAGAAAGGTAACCTCCAGCCCATGATTAAGATTGCCAAGTTTGGCGGCTCGTCGGTCGCCGACGCCGAACACTTTAAGAAGATCAAGGCCATCGTCGATGCCGACCCGGCTCGCCGTTTTGTGGTGGTTTCCGCCTGCGGTCGCCGCTTTAAGGGCGACACCAAGGTGACCGACCTGCTCTACCTGGTTAACGCGCACGTTAAGTACCACGTGTCGTGCGAGGAGCTGCTCGAGGACATCGGCCAGCGCTACTTTGATATTGCCGACGAGCTGGAGCTCACCTATCCCATCCGTGAGGAGTTCGCGGCCTTTGCCGAGCGCGCCCGCTCGGGCGGCTACTCCACCGAGGAGCTTGTGAGCCGTGGCGAGTACTTTACCGCCCGCCTGATGGCCGAGTACCTGGGCTTACCGTTCCTGGACGCCGCGACGGTTGTGGCGTTCCATCACGACGGTACGCTCAGCATGAATCGTACCTCCGAGTTGGTGCAGGAGTACGGTCAGCAGGGCGGCTTTGTTATGCCCGGTTTCTACGGCGCGACGCGTGAGGGCCAGATCAAGCTGCTCGATCGTGGCGGCGGCGATATCTCGGGCTCGATCTTGGCTAAGTGCCTGGGCGCCGATCTGTATGAGAACTGGACCGACGTCTCGGGCTTCTATTCTGCCGATCCGCGTATTGTTCCCGAGGCTCAGCCCATCGCCCGCGTTACCTACGAGGAGCTGCGCGAGCTTTCGTACATGGGTGCGAGTGTCCTGCACGAGGAGGCCGTGTTCCCCGTGCGCGAGGCCGGCATTCCGCTGGTCATCAAGAACACCAATGCGCCACAGGACCCCGGCACCATCATTAGCGAGACGGCTGACGAGGGCGAGGCAGAGCCCATCATTACCGGCGTGACCGGCAAGCGCGGTTTTGTCGCCATCAACGTGGCCCGCGACCGCACCAAGCCCCGCGTTGGCTTTATGCGCCGTGCGCTTTCGGTCTTCGAGCGCTATGACGTTTCCGTCGAGCATATGCCCACCGGCGTCGACCGCTTTGGCGCCGTGGTGCAGGAGCAGGATGTGCACGATTCGCTGTACTCGCTTGTGGGCGACATCCAGCAGGAGGTCGAGCCGCTCGAGATCGAGGTCGTTGAGGGTCTGGCGCTTATCGCTACCGTCGGTCGTAACCTGCGCGGCCGCGCAGGTATCTCGGGCCATCTGTTTGGCATGCTTGGCCAGGCCGGCGTGAGCGTGCGTATGATTTCGCAGAGCTGCGACGAGATCAACATCATCATCGGTGTCGAGGAGAAGGACTTCGACCTAGCGATTCGGACCATTTACCGTGCCTTCTCCGATGAGAACGGCATTGTGAAGGTCTCCGACCTGGAGGCTTCCGCGCCGGTCGATCCCGCTCTGGCTGCGCTCCACAAGTAGCTGCTATCTCGCTAGATTTTTGGGAGTTGCCTCAAAATCTACGGCGGGGCGTTTCGTTTCGGTTTCGTTTCGACGGGGCGGGTTTCGTGCCCGCCCCGTTCTTGTATAAACTGGCAACAATAATCGGCCTGCTCGGCGTGCGGGCAAAAGCCACAACCTTTAAAGGGGGAAGCATGAAACAGTACACGGTTGCTATTTTGGGCGCGACGGGAGCCGTGGGCACCCAGATGCTCGAGTGCCTCAACGAGCAGGAGTTCCCGGTCGGCAAGCTCAAGCTGTTGGCAAGCGCACGCTCCGCGGGCAAGACCGTTGAGTTCCGCGGCGAGCAAATCGTGATCGAAGAGGCTTGCCCCGAGGCCTTTGAGGGCTGCGACATCGTGCTCGGCGCTGCCGGCGACGATATCGCTAAGGAGCTGCTGCCCGAGGCCGTCAAGCGCGGAGCCGTCGTGGTCGACAACAGCCACGCCTTCCGCATGGATCCCGAGGTGCCGCTGGTCGTGCCCGAGATCAATGCCGACGATATCAAATGGCATCACGGCCTTATCGCCAACCCCAACTGCGCGACCATTATCGGCCTGGTTCCCACCTGGCCGCTGCACCAGCTTGCCGGCGTGAAGCGTATGATCGTGTCCACGTATCAGGCAGCTTCGGGCGCTGGCGCGCCCGGTATGGCCGAGCTCGAGGCTCAGCTGGCCGCCCTGGGCCGTGGCGAGGAGATTCCCGAGCCGCGCGCGTTTGCCGCCCAGCTGGCGAGCAACCTGATTCCGCAGATTGGCGGCGTCAAGGAGGAGGGCTTTACCTCCGAGGAGATGAAACTGCAGAACGAGGGCCGTAAGATCATGCATCTGCCCGAGCTGCGCGTGAACTGCACCTGCGTGCGCGTCCCTGTGCTGCGTTCGCACTCCGAGAGCATTACGCTCGAGTTTGAGCGCGACATCACGGTGGAAGAGGCCCGTGCTGCGCTGGCTGCCGCTCCGGGCGTGAAGCTGGTTGACGATATGAGCGCCGAGGATGCGCACGATCGCTTCCCCATGCCGATGGATACGTCCGACCAGGACCTGATCTGGGTCGGTCGCGTGCGTCGCGACATCTCGAACCCCGAGGCCACGCGCGGTATTACCTTCTGGTGCTGCGGCGACCAAATCCGTAAGGGCGCGGCGACCAACGCCGTCCAGATCGCTAAGCTGCTCTGCGAGTAGTGTGGCCTGTCCGGCGGGGGCCGGGCTCAGTTTTCAGAACGTCCTCGACCATGTGTGGCGCCTTGTCCTGCTCCTTCGGAGCCGCGGACAAGGCGCCACACTGGTCTGCGGAGTGTTCTGAAAACTGAGCCCGGCCCCCGCCTGCGGTGACGCTGCTGCAAGCGGCCTGCGATGGGGTCGTTGTTGGTTGAGGCCGCTGGGCTGATGTGGGGGCGCGTGGCTGTTGCGGGCCCTGGTCCCGGCGGCGGCCTCGGCGCTGCGCGCCTGCTGCCTTGGGTGACTTTGGGGTCGATTGGGGTTGTCTGCACAATTCGCGGTATTATGTTGCGGAGTTTTGAAAGGAGCCGCTGGTGGTCACGACGACGTTTGCTTCGCCTTTGGGCGAAATCTTGCTTGCCGCTGATGGCCGCGGTCTGACGGGGCTTTGGTTTGAGGGACAGGAGCATTTTGGCTCCACGCTTCTCAAAGAAGATCCTGAACATGTTGAAGGCGCCGATGCAGTTTCTGGTGCTGGCGGCATGTCGTCGGTGAGTCCTGCAAATGGTGCGGCTTCTTCGGTGCTTGAGCGTTCGTGGGCTTGGCTGAATGCTTATTTTGCAGGGCAGGAACCTCGGTTTACGCCGCCGTTGCATTTGATTGGCACGGCGTTTCAGCGTGAAGTTTGGTACGAGCTGCTTTCTATTCCGCGTGGCGAGGTCGCTACGTGTGGCGAGATCGCCCAGCGTGTTGCGGCTCGACATCGTGTGCCGGGAAATGAGACACCCGTTGTGTCTCCCCGTGCCGTGGGGGCCGCGGTCGCTCGCAACCCTGTTTCGATTATTGTGCCATGCCATCGCGTGGTGGCGGCCGACGGCTCGCTTAACGGATATGCCGGCGGGCTTGATCGCAAGGAGTGGCTGCTTCGGCTTGAGGGCGCGTACGAGGAGTAACACTCGAGCGCTTTGCATAGCCAAGATGCCGTGAAAGAACGGGACATGCTTTCCGAATGGAGGCTCAGACGGAAACTACGTCCCGGAATTCCGTTTTAAAGCGGGATGCGCTTTCCGAATGGCGTTCCAAGCGGAAACCGTGTCCCGGAATACAGCCTCAGAGTGGGACACCGTTTCCGGCTGAGACCACCTGCCTGGACATCGATCTACGCCCGCTCCTGCAGGGCGTAGATGGACTTATCCATGTTGAACAGGTAAGCCACAACGCAGACAATAATGAACATCGGCAAGTTACCAAAGCCGAAGACTTCGCAGCCAATAAGGATGGGTGCGAGCAGCGTATTGGTGGCGCTGCCAAAGACGGCTGCGTAGCCCAGTGCGGCGCAGAGCTCGACGGGCATGCCGAGTTGAGCCTCGTTATGGCGACATCTGGGTAACAGAAAGGCCCGCGTTCCTCAGAGGCAAGATAGGCAATTCTGCTTCTGAGGTAGATCTCAATTCTGCCGACCGCACTGCCGACCGCATCAAACATTAACTGCCGGAGGGCTCGGTCAAATTCATACGTGTAGATGATGGTTTCGAATGTTGTGCCTTCGCGAAAGATGGTAATCCCGGACTTGCATTTGGTTTTGTAGGGAAACCAGTAGGCCGACAGTCTGTAGTGGTTGGCTTCGACCAAAGCTCGCTCGAGTTCGCTTTGATCAGAGCACTTAAGACCCTTGTTTTCTGTCAATAGTGCTATTTGTTCGTTGATGGATATCCGCGACTTCTGGTATTTCATTAAGCCTCTTGATAGAAAAAGAGCTGGAGTTGCGCATCGTTGAGAGGCTTTCCAGCTTTAGCAAAACAAACTTATAAGATGCGACGGGCCGCGTCAAGATAATTACCGGACGGCCTAGGAGGCGGCTGGTTGGCTGGCTTAAAACCCAGCGCGTGAAATGACGCTCCACGCTATTCAGCGCGCTTGATAGGATGACGAACCACAGTCTTAAGTTTCTCCGGCGCACACTTGCGTGGATCGGAAAGATAGATTTCGTGATGTAAACGGGTGTCTGAGAAGTCGGGGACATAGCCCTGCTCGGTCGCATATTCATGCATGGCGTCTACGGTTGCCGGCTCGCTGTCGTAGGGTCCGGTATGCATGCATTGAACGCAGAGACCCTCGTCAACTTTAAGCAGCTCGACGGCAGAAAAGTCCAGTTTCTTTTTGGCCGTGGCTTCCGCGACCGCCCAGTCAAAGTCATCCTGAGTGACGAAATCGGGCAGGCGGATGCACGAGATAAAGTTGAAATCGTCCTTGCGTACATAATCGATGTCGCCGCTCGGGGAGTCTTGCCACCAGAAGCCCTCGAGCGGCGGTACCACAAAGTCGAAATAGCCCTCGATACTCCTTGAGCCTTTCTTCGACATCTTGACGGTATAGGCGATGCCGTAAAGCAGCGGCAGGGCGTTTTGATACTCGCCACCTTCGGTATTTGGGTCGCCCTTTCCGCGAACGGCAACGTAGCTCATAGGCGGGACAGTTACGATGCTCGGCTTGCTTGCAGGTTTGTAGAGCTCCTTGCATTCCTTCTTAAAGTCGAACGCCATGTTGGCCGCCTTTCTGCGTATTGGCCTGCTTAGATAACGGAATCATATCATAGAAACGAACAGCTGTTCGAATGATTTTGCTGACAGATAGAGATGCGTGCGTTGTGTTTGGCGGTCGGCCTGACCCAATCGATGATTTCTCTGCCTCCCCGGCGCCTCATCTATAGCTGCCGTTTCTCCATATAAAACCTGCCAAAATGAACCTGTCCCTTTTTGGTCGGTGCGAAATGGGTAATACTAAAGAGTTATCCGACCAGATGGGAACCGATCGATGGCTTATATCGAATTCAAAGACGTCATCAAGGCATACGGCGAGGGCGACGCCCGCATTCACGCACTCGACGGCGCGAGTTTTACGGTCGAGCGCGGCGAGCTCGCCATCATTTTGGGTGCTTCGGGTGCCGGCAAGACCACGGCGCTCAACATTCTGGGCGGCATGGATACGGCGACTTCCGGTACCGTGACGGTGGACGGGCGCGATGTGAGCTCCGCTAACGAGGCGCAGCTCGTGGAATACCGCCGCGCCGACGTTGGCTTTGTCTTCCAGTTCTACAATCTGGTCCCCAACCTGACGGCGCTCGAAAATGTTGAGCTTGCGGCGCAAATCTGCCCCGATTCGCTCGATGCCGAGCAAACGCTTCGTCAGGTTGGCCTGGGCGAGCGCCTGGGCAACTTTCCCGCGCAACTTTCGGGCGGCGAGCAGCAGCGCGTGTCCATCGCCCGCGCACTGGCAAAGAACCCCAAGCTGCTTCTGTGCGACGAGCCCACGGGCGCGCTCGACTATAAAACCGGTAAGCAGATCTTGCAGCTGCTGCAGGATACCTGCCGCAAGCAGGGCATTACGGTCATCATCATCACGCACAATTCCGCGCTCGCGCCCATGGCCGATCGCCTGATTCGCTTTAAGAGTGGTCGCGTGGAGAGCGAGACGGTCCAGCAAAATCCCGTGCCTATCGAGACGATCGAGTGGTAGCGCCCATGGACCAGGACCGCCAAAACAGCCTACGCCGCGACGCACAGAACACGGAGCGCGAGCAGGATTTTACGACCTACCGCACTGCCCAAAGCTCAAACGATATGGTGCCGACGGTTTTTCGCCGTGGCATCTACCGCACAATCCGAGGCAGTCTTAAGCGCTTCTTGTCAATCGTGGTCATCACCGCGCTTGGCGTGAGCGTGATGTGCGGCCTTAAGGCGGGTTGCGAGGACCTGTGCGATTCGGTTGACGCCTACTTCGACCAGCAAAATGTCTATGACATTAACGTGCAGTCGACCTATGGCCTGACCGACGATGATCTCGCCGCCATCCAAGAGGTCGATGGTGTCGAGACGGCCGAGGGCATCTACACCGAGACCGCCTACACCGCCGTGGGTACAACGCGCGAGCGTGTCGTCGTACAGAGCCTCTCCAAGGAGAACATCGATCAGCCAGTGCTCGTGAACGGCGATTTGCCCGAGAGCGCCGATGAGGTCGCGGTGACTTCGAAGTTCCTGAAGGCTTCGGGTAAAAAGCTCGGCGATACGGTGAGCTTTGCTGCCAACGATGCGAGCTCGTCGAACCAAAGCGCCAAGGATCAGTTTGCCGCAGGCGAGTACACCATCACGGCCGAGGTTCTCGATCCCACTGATGTGAGCTCCGACTCGACAGTCAACGCCTTTCGCGCTGCTTCGGCCGCGGACTACAAGTTCTATGTGAGCGAGGACGCCGCGACATCTTCTTCCTACTCTGCGGTCCACGTGATCGTCGAGGGAGCCAAGAGCCTCAACTCCTATTCGGATGCCTACGCGGCAAAGATCAACAAGGCCAAGGGCAATATCGAGAAGATCCGCGAGGAGCGTGAGAAGGCGCGCGCTCAGGAGCTGACAGTCGACACGCCGGCAAGCTTAGATGCGGCTGAGCGCCAGACGAATATGCTCTTTGGGATTGAACAGGGCAACATCAACCGCATGGCAGAGGGCAGCGACGAGCGTGCGCAGGCGCAAGCCGACCTGGACCAGCGCCGTGCCGCCGCCGACCAGCAGTTTGCCGATGCCCGCGCCGAGCTCTCTGACCTGGGCGAATGCACCTGGTACATCCAGGACCGCGGCAATATCGCAAGCTACTCGAGCGTGGAGAGCGATAGCTCGTCAATTGAGGCCATCGCCACGGTGTTTCCGTTCATCTTCTTTATCGTCGCCGTGCTCATCAGCCTCACCACCGCCACGCGTATGGTCGAGGAGGAGCGCACGCTTATTGGCCTGTACAAAGCGCTCGGCTATTCGCGCGGGCGTATTCTGTCCAAATACGTGGACTATGCGCTGTGGGCTTGTCTGATCGGCGGCGTGCTCGGCAACATCATCGGATTTGTGGGCCTGCCGCTGTTCCTGTTTACGGTGTTCGACGACATGTACTCACTGCCCCAGATGCTGCTTTCGTACGACATCGTGTCGTCGCTCGTGTCGGTGGCGCTGTTTGCCGTGGGCGTGGTGGGCGCCACGATTATCGCCTGCCGCCACGAGATGGCCGAGACCCCGGCCTCGCTTATGCGTCCCAAGGCCCCGCGCGCTGGCTCGCGCATCTTGCTCGAGCGCATCGGCTTTATCTGGCGCCGCATGGGCTTTTTGAACAAGGTCGCTGCACGCAACCTTTTCCGCTATAAAAAGCGCGCCTTTATGACCATCTTTGGCATCGCGGGTTGCACCGCGCTTGTGATCTGCGGTATGGGTATTCGCGACACGTCGGTCGCGCTTTCGCCCAAGCAGTATGGGCATATCACGCGCTATGACTTGCTGGCGGTCGCCAACCCCGATGACTTTACGCAGACGTGCGCGGCGTTGGATGAGCGCAGCGCGGCCAATGATTCCAACGTGACCGTAACTTCGACGCTGCCGATCATGACTGACAACGTTACCTTTACGTTTGGCGGCAAGAGCGAGACCGTGCAGCTGATCGTGGTGCCCGATGACCGCATGAACGATCTGGACGACTACGTGTGCCTCGAGGACGAGTCCAAAGAGCCGCTATCCTTGCGTGACGGAGATGTGTACCTGAGCAAGAGTTCACAGCTGGTGCTGGGGATTCAACCGGGCGATACGGCGCACGTCCAGGATTCGTCGCTCAACGTAGCCAAGGTCAAAGTCAGCGACATTTCGCTCAACTATCTGGGCAACACGCTTTACATGACGCAGGGCACCTATGAGCGCGCGTTCGGCCGAAGCGCGCGTCTTAACGGCATCTTTGTGCTGCTTAAGGGTTCATCTTCTGACCAGATTGCGTTTAGCAAGAAGCTTAAAAGCGACGGTTGGCTCACCATCTCGAGCACGGCCGAACATTGGGAAAACTATGAGGCGAACTTTACTATCATCAATTCCGTCGTGGTGCTCGTGACCTTTATGGCGGCGTGCCTGTCGTTTGTGGTGGTGTTTACGCTGTCCAACACGAATATCTCCGAGCGCGAGCGCGAGCTGGCGACCATCAAGGTGCTGGGCTTCCGCCGTGGCGAGGTGCACCACTACGTCAACAAGGAGACGTTGATCCTCACGGCGATTGGCACCGCACTGGGCGTGCCGCTGGGTGGCCTGCTTGCCGAGAGCTTTACGTACATCCTGCAGATGCCGTCGCTGTACTTTGACGTTGAGGTCGAGCCGCTGAGCTATGTGCTTGCCGTGGTGCTGTCCTTCGGCTTTACGATTATCGTCAACCTCGCCACCAACCGAACGCTCAACAAGATCGACATGGTCGGCGCCCTCAAGAGCGCCGAGTAACCTGTCCTGGGATTCAAGTTCTAGCGAGCTGCCGACGCGCCCGCAGCAGCATTTTTGCATAAACTGCCCCGCCAAATGCATACTTTGACAGGGCGGTTGCTTTTTGCCCACAGGTACCCCCGGGGGCGCCGTGCAAATTTCGGAGTATTCAGCGTCCCGGGGTCCGCGGGCGCGGGGGCGGGGGGTGCAAAACTGCGCTGAAAGCCCCGATTCTGAGTCCCAACGCCTCTAGAGCCGCTCGTTTTTTACAGGATGCGGCCCATGGTGCCTGCCTTTCGCCCAAAATCCAGTATGCAGGCACCCTCGGCTGCTGAATACTCCCAAAAATGCACGCCGCATCCTACCCCAGGCACCCGTAGCAAGAAGACGAATAGCCTCGGCCTCCCTAGTTACCGCAGGAGGCCCCAGGGCTTACCTCCCAAATCTTTCCGCAGGACGGAAGGACCCCGCCGCGCGAAGCGCACGGCGGGGTCCTGACATGTCCGAGGACGATTTGGGAGGTAAGCCCTGGGGCCTCCGATGGGGCGGTTCCAGCCGAGACTATTCGTCGCCGAAGCTGATGCCCAGCGCCTTGGCCTCGCGTACCAGGTCGCTCTGGGGGTCGACAAACTTGAGCTTGCCGGCGACATCCTCGAGCGGCATGTGGCACATCTTGCCGTCGCGCAGGGCAATCATGTAGCCAAACTCGCCGCGTAGGCAGCCGAGAGCCGCCTCGACGCCGCACTGGGTCGCAAAGATGCGGTCCTGGGCGTCGGGCTGACCGCCGCGCTGCGTGTGACCGGGGATGGCGACGCGGGTCTCGCGACCGGTCTTGGCCTCGATCTCCTTGGCGATGTCGTACACGATTGACGGGCTCGTGCGCTCGGCGAGTTTCTTCTTGTACTCCTTCTTGGACAGCGCCGCGTCCTCCTTGGAGATAGCGCCCTCGGCGACGGCCACGATGGTAAAGCGGCTGCCGGTCTCCATGCGATGCTCGATGGTCTTGATGACCTGGTCCATGTCGTAGGGGATCTCGGGAATCAAGATGACATCCGCACCGCCCGCGACGCCGGCATACAGCGGGATCCAGCCGACCTTATGGCCCATGATCTCGATGACGAACACGCGGCCGTGGCTCGAGGCGGTAGTGTGGATGTCGTCGATGCACTTGGTGGCGACGTCGATGGCGCTCGTAAAGCCAAACGTCATCTCGGTGCCCCAGGTGTCGTTATCGATGGTCTTGGGCAGGGCGATAACGTTGAGGCCCTCTTCGCGCAGGCGGTTGGCGGTCTTGGTGGAGCCGTTGCCGCCCAGCATAAACAGGCAGTCGAGCTGCAACTTGTGATAGGTGTGGACCATCGCGGGCACCTTCTCGACGCCGTCGGCCTCGGGAATGTTCAGGCGCTTAAACGGCGTGCGGCTCGTGCCCAGAATAGTGCCGCCGCGGGTGAGGATGCCGCTAAAATCGGCGGGTGTCATGACACGGAACCTGCTGTAGATAAGGCCCTGATATCCGTCCTCAAAGCCATAAATCTCGATAGGCTCTTTGCTATTGGTCATAAGCGTTTTGACAATGCCGCGCATGGTGGCGTTGAGCGCCTGGCAGTCGCCGCCACTAGTAAGAAGACCGATCCTAAGCATGGTGAATCCTTCCGGGCAAGTTATAACATGCGCATAAGTTTACCCCCGCACACTGTTGATGCGGGGGTAAAACGTGTTAGCTCAAGCGTATGGAAATGTAAGCAACGTCAGGCGAGCGTAAGGTCGACGGGCCTGGCTCCTTACAGTGCGAAGGCATCGACGTTGCCCCAGTGACGGCGCAGCGTGATGGCGGCAGCGGGCTCGGTATTGTCAAAGACGACCGACCACTGCGTGTTGCTGGTGATGTCTTCCGGATTGGGCTCTTGCGCCGCAGCGCGCAGGGCCTTCCAAACGACTGTCTCGTCCTGGGCACCGACATGGGCGTCAAGGACATCGGCGATTGCGACGGCGCGCTCTTTACCATGGCCCAGCTCGCCATTCTTTTGGTTGGGCAGCACTTCGTCGCCATAGCAGGCGTAGAAGTTCGTAACCTGGCGTACAGGAGTCGCTTTGAAAGCGCGGTCCGGATCGCGCGGATCCCACTCTACTACGCGCGCGTCACCGGCGGCGTCGTTGATAAAGAAGTGGTAATCGCGTCCTGCCATGGCGTGCATGTCGTAGGCGGAAAGCAGGTCGACAGCTTCTTGCGTGGTGGCGGCACGGTCGAGCACCAGGCGGATGGCGAGCGAGGTATTGATGACGGGGCGTTGCGTGTCCTGGTCACAGGGCTGGGAATCCAGGGTGAGTACGGCAATGGACACGCCGCATTCGTTAACACCGTCGAGCTGGGCAAATGGGCCCATGAGTGCGGCGGCCCGTCCGGCGACGGAGTCAAGCGGAGTGTTATCGCCCAGGTTGTTAAGGGCGGCAAACCCGATGGAGGCATAGCCGCCGCGTGGGTGATTGCGCACCAGCAGCGCTGAGGTGTCGTCCTTAAAGTCGTAATTGCGACCGGTGCGCACGCGGCCTTCGGCATCTACGGCGACAAAAGCGCTGCAGGCAAACTGGGGCGCCTGGACATGTACCGGCACACCGGGCAGCACCTGCGCCACCACGGCATCGATGTAGGCCTGGTCGTCGCGCACGCCAGCGGCGATGATGCGATCAAGATCGTAGTCGTAGGCGATGTCGATTGCGTACAGGTCATAGCCATCCGCGTAGCCGGTCAAGCGTTTGAGCGACGCGGCGGACTTGATTTGCTTGTGATAAACGATACCGGTGGCAGCGGCAAGGCCGACGGCGACTCCCGCGACACCGCAGGCGATGGCAATGTTACGTGGCTTCATGGCGGCTCCTCTCGTCCTGTTAGCGTAATTGTCGCAAAAGGTGCACGGGCATGATGGCTCAACTTGGTGAACGGTGCGGGATTAAACACGGAATGAAGAGTGCAGCGCTGGCGCGGCGGGGTATGCTGGAAGGGACCATCAACCCAGCGAAAGGGGAGAGCATGACGGATCAGGAAACGCCCGAGCGCGCGCATGTGACGGCCGATGATATCGAGGCCGCCAACGACCTTATCGACTTTATCGAGGCATGCCCCAGCATGTTCCATACGGCGGCGACCATTATGGCCGAGCTCGACGAGGCGGGCTTTACCTACCTGTCCGAGAACGCGGCGTGGGACATCGAGCCGGGCGGGCGTTATTACACGCAGCGCAACACCTCGAGCGTTATCGCCTTTAAGGTGGGCGAGGACCTGGCTGCTACGTGGGGCGAGGACGGCGTTGCCGGCGACTACCATTTTCAGCTGACGGCGTCGCACAGCGACTCGCCGACGTTTAAGGTTAAGGCCGTGCCCGAGCTCGACGGCGCGGGCGAGACGCTGCGCCTGAACACCGAGGCCTACGGCGGCATGATCGACTACACCTGGTTCGACCGTCCGCTGGCACTCGCGGGCCGCGTGCTGGTACGCGAGGGCGACCGTATTGAGAGCCGCCTGCTTGCCACCGAGCGCGAGGTCGCTATTATCCCGAGCCTTGCCATCCACATGAACCGCGGCGTTAACGAGGGCTTTGCTCCCAACCGAGCCGTCGACCTGTGCCCGCTCATCAGCGCCGGCGAACTCAAGCAGGGAGATTTTGATGCCCTGATTGCCGAAGAGCTGGACGTTGAGCCCGAGCAAATTCTGGGCCGCGATTTGTTCCTGGTCAACCGCCAGGATGCGCGCATTTGGGGCTGGGCCGACGAGTTTATCTCGACGCCCAAGCTCGACGACCTGGCCTGCGCCTATACCTCGCTGCAGGCATTTTTGGGTGCCGAGAACGCGCACGACGTTTCGGTCTTTTGCTGCTTTGATAATGAGGAGGTTGGCTCCGAGACCAAGCAGGGCGCCATGTCGACGTTCTTGGCCGACGCGCTGCGCCGCATTAACGGATCGCTGGGCTTTGACGACGAGTCGTATCATCGCGCCCTTGCCGCATCGATGCTCGTGAGCTGCGACAACGCGCATGCCGTGCACCCCAACCACGCCGAGAAGTGCGACGCCCGCAGCCAGGTGGTGCTCAACGGCGGTATCGTCATCAAGGAGGCAGCCAACCAGCACTATTGTACCGATGCCTTTAGCCGCGCGGTGTTCCAAGCTATTTGCGATGACGCCGACGTGCCCACGCAGGCCTTCGCCAACAAGAGCGATATGGCCGGCGGATCCACGCTCGGCAATCTGTCCAATATGCAGGCGAGCATGCATGCCGTGGACGTGGGCCTGCCGCAGCTGGCCATGCACTCGAGCTACGAGACCGGCGGCGTGCGCGACGTCATGTACGCCATCCGCGCCCTCACAGCCTTCTACGAGCGAAACCTAACCATCAACGGTGCCGAAAGCGTGGAGCTCTAAAACCTGCTAAAAGGGACAGGTTTATTATGCAGGTTTTATCTGGGCAAATGCCGCAAAGCCAACAGCTGGACAGAATTGTTATGACACCGCAGGTTGAGCAAGCGTCAGCGAGCGATGTCCAGAGCGAACAAGTTGGCATGAAAAAGGCAAGGCATAGACCTTCTGGTCATGCCTTGCCTTTTGAATGACAAATTG
>JAGZGX010000017.1:0-47025 GCA_018367075.1 Collinsella sp. | reverse complement strand
CGCGAGTTCCGCACGAGCCGAAGAGCACTTAATGTGCTCTTCGTGCGAGCAGGACTGTAGAGCAGGAAATCTCACAGGCCGCGCACGGGCCCCTGTGGGCGAGCAAGCGGACGACAAACACATCTGTCCAATAATTCGTCTGAAACATAATGAAAAACCGTTTGATGTGAGTTAATATAAACAACGTCGTGAATCTGACTCCTGCCACATGCATGACAGGGGTTAAACACAAAAAGGAGTCAATTATGGTTTCTGAGAAGGCTACCCTCGTTAATCCTCAGGGTCTGCACATGCGTCCGGCTGGTCTGTTCGCCTCCACCATGGGCAAGTACGCCTGTGACGTGACGGTCGTCACCCCCGAGAAGGAGGTCAACGGCAAGTCCCCGATGGCCCTCATGGCTGCTGGTATCCCCTGCGGCACCGAGGTCGAGGTAAAGTGCGACGGCGCTGACGAGGCCGAGGCTCTGGCTGCTGCCATCGAGCTCATCAAGAGCGGTCTTGGCGAGTAGAACTCAAACGGGTCGCATGTTGAACAACTAAGTTCATATTTGGGGGCGCAGTGACCTGTTGTAAGGTAACTGCGCTCTTTTGTCATGGATATGGCAAAACGCTTTATCACATGATACGGAGAGAGGAATGGGAATGTATCAGGGAGTCAACGCTTCCGAGGGCATCGGTATCGGCACCGTCATGGTCGCCGTCGATCCCGACTTGACGTTTGAGCCGCACGAGGTTGCTGATTCGGCAGCAGAGAAGGAGCGCTATCAGTCCGCTCTTTCGGTCTTCTGCGAGAAGACCCAGGCTCAGGCCGACCACATGAAGGAGACGGTGGGCGAGGCCGAGGCCGAGATCATGAGCGGACACATTGTCCTGGCTCAGGACCCGGGCATGACCGACGCCATCAACGCCGCCATTGACGGCGGTACCTGCGCCGAGCAGGCGCTCATGGACACCTCGACCATGTTCGAGAACATGTTCCTGTCCATGGACGACGAGATGTTCCGTCTTCGCGCGGCTGACATCGCCGACATCCGCACCGGTATTCTGGCCGAGCTGCTGGGCAAGGAGGTCGTCGACCTCTCCGTCCTGCCCGAGAACACTGTCGTTGTCGTGCACGACCTCACGCCGTCCATGACCGCCACGATCGATAAGGCCCACGTTGCCGGTATCGTAACCGAGACCGGTGGCCGCACGTCGCACTCCGCGATCATTGCGCGCGCCCTCGAGATCCCGGCTGTCCTTTCGGTCTCCAACAGCTGCACCGCACTGCGCAACGGCATGACCGTTGTCGTCGACGGCGGCAAGGGTATCGTCGAGGCCGATCCCGACGAGGAGACGCTCGCTGCCTACACCGCCAAGGCCGAGGCCTTCGCTGCCGAGAAGGCAGCCCTCGAGGCCTTCCGTGGCAAGCCGTCCGTGACTGCTGATGGCATCAAGAAGATCATCGCCTGCAACATCGGTAACCCCGATGACGTGCCCAACGCGCTCGATCACGACGCCGAGGCTATCGGTCTGTTCCGCTCCGAGTTCCTGTTCATGGACTCTGCTGAGCTTCCTTCCGAGGAGGAGCAGTTCAACGCCTACCGTAAGGTCGCCAGCGCGCTCAAGGGTGCTCCGGTCATCATCCGCACGCTCGATGTGGGTGGCGACAAGGAGATTCCGTATCTGCATATGGTCAAGGAAGACAACCCCTTCATGGGCTTCCGCGCCGTGCGTTACTGCTTGGCCAATCCCGACCAGTACAAGGTCCAGCTCCGCGCTCTGCTGCGCGCTAGCGCCTTCGGTGACGTCAAGATCATGATCCCGCTCGTCACCTGCGTCGAGGAGGTCTTGGCTGTCAAGGAGCTCGTCGAGCAGTGCAAGGCCGAGCTGACCGAAGAGGGGCGCAAGTTCAACGAGAACATCGAGGTCGGCATCATGGTCGAGACGCCCGCCGCTTCGCTGCTCGCAGACCGTCTTGCCGAGGTCGCCGACTTCTTCTCCATCGGCACCAACGACCTGATCGGCTACACCATGTGCGCCGACCGTGGCAACGACACCATCTCCAACCTGTACCAGGTTTACTATCCTGCCGTGCTCCGCTCGCTCAAGAACATCATCGAGAGCGGCGTGAAGGCCGGCATCATGGTCGGTATGTGCGGCGAGGCCGCTGCCGATCCGCTGCTCGAGCCGCTGCTGATCAGCTGGGGCCTGGAGGAGTTCTCGATGAGTGCTCCGTCGATCCTGCGCGCCCGTAAGACCATCAGCCAGTGGACCAAGGCCGAGTGCGACGAGCTCGCCGAGAAGGCGCTCGCCTGCAACACCGCCGCCGAGGTCAAGGCACTGCTCGAGTCCGCAGCTCGCTAATTTGGTATCAGAGGTAACCGCGTGGTTGGAATGGGCCGGCCACGCGGCCCTCACATATACAGGGGGTACTGTAAATGTTCTACACGCTAACCGCTAACCCGGCTGTCGACATGACGGTTTCGAGTTCTCCGCTCGAGCCCGACGAGAACGTCCGCACCGGCTCGGCCAGCTACACGGCTAACGGCAAGGGCCTCGACGTGTCCTTCGCCTTTAAGAAGATGGGCGTCGACACCGTCGCGCTCGGCTTCTTCGCCGGCTTCACGGGCAAGTTCATCGTCGAGGAGGTCATGAACCTGGGTTGCCTCTGCCGCCCGGTCTGGACCGACGGTATCACGCGCATTAACACCTACGTCAACGATGGCCAGCACGAGTACGGCATCCTGAACCCGGGTGCTCCGATCACGCCGCAGCACCAGGAGGAGCTCTACAACATCTTGGACACCGCGGGCGATCTCGAGTGCCTGATCGTTTCCGGCTCCGTTCCTCCCAAAGCTACGCCTGACTTCCTGGCTAAGGTCATGGAGCACGCTCAGGCTCGTGGCGCCGACGTCGTCCTGGACCTGTCCTCCGACAAGCTCAAGGAGCTCGCTCACAAGAAGCCTCTGCTCATCAAGCCGAACCATCACGAGATGAAGGCCATCTTCGGCGTGCCGGTCGACACCGACGACGAGGTCCGCGTTGCCATGAAGATGGCTCACGACGCTGGCGTTCAGAACGTGCTGCTCACCCGTGGTAGCCGCGGCGACGCTTACTTCTCCAACGGCGAGGACATCTGGTACGCCAAGCGTGAGTTCAACATCAAGCTGGTTTCTTCTGTCTGCGCCGGCGACTGCACCCTCGCTGCGTTCCTGCACAAGTGGTACAGGGATCGCGACAACGTCGAGGAGGCCATGAAGCTCGCTATGGCCACCGGCGCCAACGTTGCCGAGTCCGTCGGCATCGGCGACTTCGGTCACGTCGACGAGTACAGCAAGCGCGTTGCTGTCCGCAAGCTCGATCGTCAGTAATCGAAACGCGACATATTCGTGCGCATGTGGCGCCCCGGTTTCGGCTGGGGCGCCTTTTTGTTCCGCCGCGGGGGAGAGGTGTCCCGCCGTACTTCATCGCTTCCACACCGTTCGCCGAGTTGTCCTAGCCTTTTACCGATGCGTGGAATATACTTTCATTAACACGTTGCTTCGTGAAAGGAACATTCATGATTTACACGCTCACTGCAAATCCCGCCATTGACTACAACATCGCCTGCGACGGCCTTACTGCCAATACCGTCACGCGTACCCGCAATGCCGTCTACACGCCCAACGGCAAGGGCCTCAACGTCTCGTTTACGCTTGACCACTATGGTGTCGACACCACGATCCTGGGTTTCTTCGCCGGCTTCTCGGGTGAGTTTATCGTTAAGGGCGCCGAGGCCCTGGGCGTGCCCGTCAAGCCCGTGTGGACCGACGGTATTACGCGCGTCAATGTGTTCCTCAACGCCGGTCCCGACACCGAGTACAACATGGTCAATGCCGGTGCCGCCATCAATGAGGCCAACGAGCAGGAGATGTTTGAACTTATCGATTCGCTCGATGACATGACCTGCCTGGTCATCAGCGGCTCGCTGCCTCCCAACACTTCCGAGGGCTTCTTGGCCGAGGTCCTTCGCCGTGTCAAGGCCAAGGGGGCCGAGTTCGTCCTCGACATCTCGAGCCATCAGCTGGCAGACCTCATTGCTCTGGAGCCACTGCTGATCAAGCCCAATGACGACGAGCTGCTTGACATCTTTGGCATCAAGGTGAGCGGTGGCGACGACGAGTCCGTCAAGGGCGCTATGGCCGAGCTGCACGCCAAGGGCGCCAAGAACGTGCTGCTGACCCTTGGTGGCGCCGGTGCGTACTTCTCCAACGGCGAGCATATCTGGTTTGCCAACCGCACCTTCGACGTCAAGCTGCTGTCGACTGTGTGCGCCGGCGATTCCTCGCTCGCTGCCTTCCTGTCCGTGTGGCACGACGCCCCCGAGCGCGTCGAGGACGCCCTGCGCCTTTCGATGGCCACTGGCGCCAACGTGGTCGAGTGCCCCGGTCTGGGTGATTTTGCCAAGGTGGACGAATATAAGAAGCACATCGAGGTTCGCCAGGTCTGCTAGTTCCGGCACCTTGTCTGAATAGTTTGATTATTTCGCATCCGTCTTAGACTAGGACGGATGCGTTTTTGTTTATCGGACTTGCGTGTGCAGTGGAGGCTGTTTCTTGCTAGACTTCTTGCAGACGCAATCGATAGCCAATTTGATAGTCGCAGGAGGCCATAGGCATGTGCAATGTTTCGCTCAACGGTACTCAACCGTCCGATGCGTCCCTGCGCGTCCTGCGCGCGCTTGAGGCGGCTGGTCTTGAGGCTTGGTACGTGGGCGGTTGGGTGCGCGACGCCCTGATGGGGTACCCCAGCCACGATGTTGATATGTGCTGTAGCGGCCTGTGGCAGGAGTCCAAAGCGGCGCTCGAGGCCGCCGGCATCGCGGTTGTGGAGTCGGGCATTAAATTTGGCGGAATCACGGCTATTTCCGATGGCGAGCGTATCGAGGTCACCACGTACCGTCTGGATGGCTTTTACACCGATGGTCGTCATCCCCAGAGTGTGGAGCGTGCCGCCTCGCTCGAGGACGATCTGGCGCGCCGCGACTTTACCGTCAATGCCATGGCCTGGCATCCCGAGCGCGGGCTTGTCGACCGCTACGACGGCCAGGGTGACTTGGAGCGCAAGCTGATTCGCGCTGTCGGCGATCCCAAGCGTCGCTTTAACGAGGACGCCCTGCGCATGCTGCGTGCGGTGCGCTTTGCCTGCCGTCTGGACTTTATGATTGAGCCCGAGACCAAGTGTGCGCTTGCCGAGTGCGCGCCGCTGCTCGATGCCGTGGCGCGTGAGCGTGTGGGTATTGAGCTCGAGGGCATTCTTTCGACCGGTCATGGGGGAGACGCGATGCTTCGCTATCCCGAGCTCATCTGTGCCGCTGTGCCCGAGTTGGCAGCGGGTCGCGGGTTTGATCAGCGCAGTGTCTATCATGCGTTTAACGTCTACGTGCATATCGCCCGTGTGCTGACGGTGGCGGGGGAGCTCGCGCTGTGTGACGGCGTCGCGCCCTCGTCGAGCCTTATGTGGGCGGCGTTTTTGCACGATGTGTCCAAGCCCGAGTGCTTCACGGTCGATCACGCCGGCAGCGGACACTTCTACGGTCATCCCGAGCTCGGCGCCAAGAAGGCGCGCGTCATTATGGATCGCCTGGCCCTCTCGCACGACTTGGTGCGCGACGTGTGCCTGCTCATCAAATACCATGACAAGCCGCTGCGCCCCGAGCGCTCCTGCCTGCTCAATATGATGCGCGCGCTTTCGGGTGAGGGCGTCGACACGGCCCGCCTGATTGACGAGCTCATGGACCTTAAGCGTGCCGACACACTTGGCAAGGCCCCGTCGTGCTTCTATTATGTTGAGACGATTGAGGAGATGCGCGCGCTGGCGCACGAGCTGCTGAAGGCAGGGGAGCCCTATACGCTCAAGATGCTCGCCATCAACGGCGGCGACCTGATCCGTGCCGGAGTCAAGCCCGGGCCGGAACTGGGTCAGCTTCTCAACTCCGCCCTCGACGCCGTGATCGAAGACGATATTCCCAACGAGCGCGAAGCTCTTTTGGTTCATCTCAACTTGAATTAGCTACCAAGTTTACCTGCGTATTCCATAACCTGCCGACAATTTTTCGGCAATTTGGAATTTCTTCTTGCGCTGACGTTTTTTGTCCCGTAATATATTTCCTCGCAGCACGGCAGTGCAGATGTCATGTGGCCCGTTCGTCTAGCGGTTTAGGACGCCGCCCTCTCAAGGCGGAGATCACCAGTTCGAATCTGGTACGGGCTACCACTTCTTTTCTGCTGAGGCTTATGGCCCGTTCGTCTAGCGGTTTAGGACGCCGCCCTCTCAAGGCGGAGATCACCAGTTCGAATCTGGTACGGGCTACCACGCATCTGATACCCGGACTTCCTATGGAAGGCCGGGTTTTTTTATTTTCAAACAACCGTCTGCAATTCCCGTTTGAACCAGAGCTTTGCGTTCTGCCTATGGCCCTTACGGGTACAATATCCAAGATATTTTGACTGTTAGAAGGAGTCTCATGACGGAGTCCTCTCAGCATACGTCTAAGCCCCAGGTCGAGGTTGAGGCCTCGGGCGGAGATGACAATAAGAGCGCACGCCGCGGCGCCATCTTTATCGGCGTCGTGCTGGTAGGTTATATCGTCTATCTGGTGGTAACCGGGCAGATGGGGCAGTTCTGGGCCGCTATGTCGAGCGTCCAGGCGTCATGGCTCGTTGTCGCGTGTCTTTGCATGTTCATGTACCTGTTCTTTGGCATTGTGGCCTATGCGATCGCCGTCTGGCTCGATCCCAATTCGCCCGTCGGCATCCGCGACCTGATCTCGGTCGAGGCGAGTGGCATCTTCTTTGGTAACCTGACGCCCATGATGATGGGCTCCACCCCGGCTCAAATCTATCGCCTGACCAAGGCCGGCCAAAACGTGGGCGAGGCCGGCGCCACGCAATTCACGCGTTTTATCGTGTACCAGTTTGGCCTCGTTGCCTGGGGCGCTATCCTACTGCTTGCTCGCATGCCGTTTTTTGCCGAGCGCTATGGCGACATGACGTTGCTGTGCGTCTTTAGCTTTGGTGGGCACTGCTGCATCTTGCTGGGCATCTTCGCCGTCGCGCTCATGCCTAAGACCGTCACGCGCGTCGCCCATTGCATCATCAATTGGCTTGAGCGCATTGGTGTCTCGGCCACTAAGATCGAGGGATGGCGCACGTTTGTCGATGGCGAGATCTACTCCTTCTCCGAGAAGTTCAAGCTTTCAGCCGGACATTTTTCTTCCATGCTGCTCACGGTGGTCATCACCATGCTGCAACTCGCGTTTTTCTATCTGGTGCCGTATTTCCTGATGCTTGCCTTTGGCCACCACGAGGTCGACTTTTTCTCGGTCATGGCCGCGAGCGCCTTTGTCCAGCTGCTGAGCTCTGCGGTCCCCCTGCCCGGTGGAACTGGTGGCGCTGAGGGCGGCTTTGCATTGTTCTTGGGTCATTTCTTTGGGTCGGCTTCGACCGCCGGCTATCTGCTGTGGCGCCTCATTACGTTTATTGCGCCGACCATTTTGGCTGCGCCCCTGCTGGGACTTAAGAGCGCCCACAACGAGAGCATCCATGCGCGCTGGGATCGTGTGATGCGCAAGCTCGGCCGCACGCCTCAGACGCCCTCTGCGCCCACTATGCCGCACCCCACGAATGCTGTTACCGTTGATCCCAAGAAGCGCGCTCAGAAGGCTTCTGGGACCGCTAAGCCGGCTCATAAAGCCTATGTGCGCCAGACAGGCGATGGTATTCGCGTATCTCCGTCGGCACTCAATAAGAAGAAGCATCCCAAGTCGCAGTAGGGCAGTCGTGCGTTCTTCATGATGCGGGGCATATTTGTGCTGTATGGGGGATAATCCTCTTACGTAGATTATCTCTCATCTGTTGATGAATGCTTGCATATCGAAGGGACACGCCCATGGCAACCAGCAAACCGCGTCTTGATCGTCGCATCATTCGCAGCCGTAATGCCATCCTTTCGGCTTTCGAGCGCCTGCTCATGGAAAAGCCGCTGGCAGACATTACGGTGAGTGCCATCGCGCGCGAGGCCAATGTCGACCGCAAGACCTTTTACGTTCACTTTGGTACGGTTGACGGCCTGCTCGATGCCATTGCCGTCGATGTGGTGGAGATGATTGTCGACTCGGTCGAGAAAACGCTTGCTTCTATGGACGGTGACACCAGCGAGCGCGCTCTTGGCGCGGCGGCGACCTTCTTTAAAACCGTTAATGAGTCACTGTGCAACAACTTAGTGCTCAATCGTCAGCTGATCGAGAATATTCCGCTCGATGATTTCATGGCTCGTCTTCGTGCGCCGCTCGAACATGAGATTGCCGAGCGCGATCTGCTGCCCCAAGGTCTCAAGGACGAGATGTTCGACTACTATCTGGCGTTTTTGCTGTCGGGTATTATCGGTATCTATCGCACGTGGGCACTGTCTGACGGCTCGGTTCCTATCGAGCGCGTCTCTGAGGTCGCCAACGATCTGACTCTCAATGGTCTGTCGAGTCTGGAATCTCGCTTGGATTAGGCCTAGTTGGGCTCGTCGGCGTGGAAATTCCTGTTCACGAGGTTCTCTGGCGCCTTGTAGACCTCGCCGCGTGGGAGCTGTAGCCTGAGGATCCTTAAAAGAAAGTCCAGTTTATCCTTCCCACTCCAATTTGGAATCCTCCAACGCGCCTTCGCACGCTTGCATGACCTCGATACCATGCGAGCGTGCGAACTCGACGAGCTCTGCGTTGCGGGCGTTTATGGTGCCGAAGGCGGTGGGGCACACGATGAGGTGCGCACAGTGGACGAGGAGCTCTTTGGCGCGGGCTATGGTTTTATCCCCGATCGGCTCGAAGGCGCGTTCGGCCACGCATTCCGTCGCCAGGTCGCGCGCGAGCTCGCAGTCGATGTCCCCTTCGTGCAGAACGCCCGCGTAGAACGCCTTGCCATGCCGGATGAGCTGGCGAAACACAGCCGACCCCGTTCCTGCGCCGGCGATGACGAACGTGTGCACATCGCCGTGCGGGCGCCCAATTTCCACGCTGCCGAAGCGCTCGTTGAAGGTGCCATGTTGAAGGCCGTAGAGCTCGCCAATCGTCTCGCGCGTGAATATGTCCTCGGGTGCGCCGGCGCGGAAGACCCGGCCGTCCTTCACGCAAATCACCTTGTCGGCGCTTTTCTGCGCGAGCTCGAGTTCGTGGATGGACATGATGACAGCAACATTCCGCGATTTCGCAAGGTGGCGAAGTATTCGCAGCAGGTCGATCTGGTAGCGGATATCGAGATACGACGTGGGCTCGTCGAGCACGAGCACACGCGGATCCTGCGCGATGGCGCGTGCGAGCATGACGCGCTGGCGTTGCCCGTCGCTTATCTGCATGAAGTCGCGCTCGGCGAGCTCTTCCACATGTGCGGTTTTCATGGCCTCGTCGACCCGACTATGGTCGTCGGGCGAGAGTGTACCCATTCGCCCGGTGTAGGGATGCCTTCCCGCCTCTACGATATCGCGGCAGGTGAGGAGCTCGGTCCGGGGGCGATCTGTCAGCATAACGGCAAGGTTCCTTGCGAACTCCGCCGTCTTCCAACTGGAAATCTCCCGCCCGTCGAGCTCGACCGCGCCGGCAAGCGGTGCCAGATGGCGTGTGATGGTTTTCAAGATGGTCGACTTGCCCGAGCCATTCGGCCCGATGAGCGCCACGACGTCGCCCGTGCGAACCTCCAGATCGACGCCTTCGACTACGACCTTCTTGTCGTAGCCCGCCGACAGGTCGCTTATGCGGAAAAGCGGCGCTCCGTCAGCCTGCGTTTCGACCGGGGTTTCGAGGTTCGACTCCGCTCGGAGGAGATGTTCCGCGCGCAGTTCCGCACGAGCAGAAAGTGCCTTCTGGCGCTTTCGTGCGAGCTCAGGACTGTATAAGCATGGAATGTCCCCTCCGAGCGTTTTGGGCCGCGGCACGAATTCCCCCATCTACCTCACCCGCTTCTTCAACATGAGCGCTATAACCACCGGTGCGCCGAAGATAGCGGTGACGGCGCTGATGGAAAGCTCGACGGGAGAGAACAGCGTGCGCGCGATCAAATC
The DNA here is from genome assembly GCA_018367075.1 of Collinsella sp. GTDB lineage: Bacteria > Actinomycetota > Coriobacteriia > Coriobacteriales > Coriobacteriaceae > Collinsella. Next base: position 36,960 of record JAGZGX010000017.1, on the reverse strand, counting down.
GCAGCCCGCGCAGAAGATGGCGCCTCCCAAGAAGCACGCAGGAATCACGCGGATGGGCTTCGACGACTTCAGCGCCGACTTCACGAGATGCGGAACCGCGATGCCTACGAACGACACCGGACCAGCGAACGCGGTCACGCAGGCGGAGAGCATGCTCGCTAGAAGGACGAGCACCACGCGGAAGCGTGCGACGTTCACGCCGACGCTTTTCGCGTAGGCTTCTCCCAGCTGGAAGGCGGAAAGGGGCTTCGATATCGCGAATACGCATGCGCTCACGGTGATCACCACGACCGCGATGACCGCGATGTCGTCCCAGCTCGAACCCGAGAAGCTACCCAAAGACCAGTTGTGCAGGTTCACGATGGACTGGTCGTCGGCGAAGGCGATAAGGAAGTTCGTCGCCGCCGAGCAGATGTATCCCACCATGACGCCCGCCACGATGAGCATGGCCATGGAACTTATGCGCCGTGCGATGAGGAGCACGAAGCCGATGGTGATAAGCGAGCCCAGAAACGCTGCGGCCACCATGGCCGGCGAGGACATGGCCTGGTTCGCGCCTAGAAGTACGATCATCGTAAGCGCGACGATGAACTTTGCGCCCGAGGAGACGCCCAAGATGAACGGGTCGGCGATGGGGTTGTTGAAAAACGTCTGCAGCAGGAACCCGGAGAGCGAAAGTGCCCCGCCGAGAAGCACGGCTGAAAGCACGCGCGGCAGGCGAATCTCCCAGATGACCTGGCTTTCCATGGAATTGGCCGCGCCGCCCGAAAGGATGCCGGGGATGTGGTCTGCGGGCACGAGCACGCTCCCGATGCACAGGTTGGCCCCGACGAGCACGATGAGGGCAACAGCGAGCAGCGCCGTCACGACGCGACACCGCGCGGCGCGCCCCGATTCGTCGTATGCTATGGAAAGCCGGCTTCTCATGGCGCTACCCGAGCTTCCTCAGATAATGGAAGCCGCTCGAGTCATCGCAGGTGAACGCCCCGTGCAGCTCGTCGATAATGTCGGCGGTAGAAGTCATCTGCTGGTACATGTCGGCGCTTGTGACCCAGACGTTGCCGTTCTTCACGGCTTTGAACTGCGACAATAGCGCGTTCTTGCCTACGAAGTCGTTCAAGGTGGCAACCGATTCGTCGATGGTGCCGTTGTAGACGATGATGTCGGCATCCTTCGCCGTCGCGTAGAAGCGCTCCATTTCGAGCGTTACTGACGAACCTGACGTCGACGCCGTCTGCGCGTCATCGAGCGCGTAGCTGCCGCCTGCAAGCTCGATCATCTGCGCCACGTAGTCGCCCGACCGCCGCGTGACGGCGGCCCCGTTCGAGTTAATGTAGAAATACGCCACGGTTTTACCTGATGACGCCAGCCCCGACGTTTGCTCGACGCGGGCCTTCTGCTCGTTGAACAGGTGCGCGGCCTCGTCTTCTTTGTCGAACAGGACGCCGAAAAGTTTAATCCACTCGACGCGCCCGAGTGCTTCGGGCTCGCTCGACGACTGTTCGGTGAGCACGACGAGCCCGAGCTTCTGCAGCTTTTCCTTCACATCGGGCGTGTGGTTGATCATGGTGTTCTCGATGGCGAGCGTGCAGCCCGAGGCCGATATTCGCTCGTAGTCGGGCGCGCTGTACTTGCCGCCGTAGGTGATCGCCCCACTTTCGAGCGCGCTTTTGAAGCCCGCGACCGAGCAATCGTCGGCCTTCGTGCCCGACATGAGGATATTGTCGTTCGCATCGAGCGCGTCGACCAGGCACATCGTTGCCGACGACACGAGGTACACCTTGTCGGCGGGGCGCCTTATGACCGCGATGTCGGAGCTCAACCCATCAGGTACCTTCGCATCTTGCGGCACCACGAGGAAGCGCTCCCCGTTCGAAATGCAGATAAGCCGCAGGCCGCCTTCGTACTCGTCGACAGTGAAGTGCTTGGCGTATTCAAGCTGAAGCGCCCCCGTCGGCTCCCAGCCGCAGCCCAAATCGGCGTTGTGGAAGTCGGCCGCGGCGCTTGAAGCCGTTCCCGCAGGGGAGCCGCCGCTTGCATCGTTGCCCGATTTCTCCTTCATGGTGGATGAGTCGAGGTGGAGCGTGTAGTCGATGGTGTGCGGCGTCGACATGGCGACGGTCTCGGCCGACACGGCGATGTCCTCGTCGAGCGTGACGGGTATCTCGAACGTGGAGTTGCCGCCGTCGTTTACGGGCGCGTAGTCCACGCCGTTGACGGTCATTTTGTCGTAGTTCGAACTCGACCAGGTGATGGTCGCGGTGTAGGTGTCGCCATCCTTCACAATTGTGGTGGGTGAGGCGATGCTTGCGCGCCCTGACCCGCCGGAGAGCGAGACGCTCACAGTGTATTCCTGAGAGCCTGCCGTGCCACCGGTCGCGTTCGGGCTCGCACTGCACCCCGCGAAGGGAAGCGCGAACAGGGCGACGAGAACGCAGGCGATCGCGCGCACCGCGATGCTGCGACGCTTCCTGCTTTCCCCCTTGGGAAGAATCGACCGCATGGCGTTACTTCAGTGCGTCGGCGCGCAGATCGACGCCGGCGGATTCGAACACGAGCGTGCGGTCGTACCACTGCTCTTTTCTAATACTCCACGCGGCGCAGGCGGTGTCCTCGTCGAGCGCTTCAACGGGCACGTCGTAGGTGTACTTGCCTTCCGCGTTTTCCACATAGGGGATGAAGTCGGCCTCGCTCGCGGCGGCAGCCTCGTCACTCGTGCCCATGAAGAGCTTGCCGTAGCCCGTGCCGGAAAGTGTCATCACGCAGTGCATGGAGCCGTTTTCCACGATGAGCTGGGCGTCCACAATCCTGAACATGTTCGAGCTGGAATCTACGGTGATCGGATAGGTGCCGTCGGCCACCTTGTCGGCGGTGATGGGGGCAGCGCTTGCGCCCTCGGGCGCATCGGCCGCCTGTTCGGTCTTTTCCTGGGAATCGGCATCGCTTGCCTTTGCGCTGTCGATTGAATTTCCGCCGCAGCCGGCGAGCGAGAACGCGAAAAGCGCCGCCGACAGGGCGAAGGCGAGGGTTTTCTTCAACATGGAGGGGGTTCCTTTCAATCGCTTCGACCGCCCGCGCCGTGCGGTGGGCGGGCGGGATGCGAATGCAACGGGCATGCGCCGTCGGTCGGGGAAGGCGCATGCCCGTTGCACGGGGACGCGACCGGCGCCCCCGTGCGCGGCGAGTTTACAGCTTGGCGATGGCGTCGTCCACGTGCGAGACGTAGATGTCGTCGACCGCGGCGTTCTGTCCCAGACCCTGGAGCAGGCACGTCACTTCGAAGCCAGCGGCCACGAACTTTGCAGCCCAGCTGTCGGGGTCGGTCTCGTCTGCCATGTCGTTGTTCGCGTGGTCGCCCGCGACCACCATGAACGGCGCGAGCACGGCCTTCTTGTACCCTGCGGCGCTCGCGGCGGCGATAACATCCTCACAGGTCGGCTCAGCCTCGACGGTGCCGACGAAGAACTGCGTCAAGCCCTCGTTCTTAAACACTTCCTGCATCTTGGCATAGTCGGCGTTGGAATCGGCTTCGGTGCCGTGGCCCATGAGGCACAGCGCCGTCTTGCCGTCGTCGAAGGACGCCATGTTCTCCTTAATGGCTGCGGCCACCTTCTTGTAGTCGTCGTCGGAGGTGAGCAGCGGGTCGCCGAGCGAGATCTTGTCGAACTTGTCGGCGTACTTGTCGAGCTCGTCTTTCACGTCGGCGTATTCCAGGCCAGCCATGAGATGCGTCGGCTGCACGACAATTTCCTTCACGCCGTCTTCCACGCAGCGGTCGAGCGCCTCGGTCATGTTGTCGATCGTGATGCCGTCGCGCTTCTTCAGCTTGTCGATGATGATCTGCGCGGTGAAGGCGCGGCGGATGTCGTAGTCCTGCCAGTACTTCTCGCGGATAGCGTCTTCGATGGCGCCGATGGTGATGTGGCGCGAGTCGTTGTAGCTCGTGCCGAAGCTCGTGACGAGGATGACCGGCTTCACGGCCTTCTCCTTTTCACTCGATTTCTCGGAACTCGCGGAGGTGTTGGAGCAGCCCGCGAGCGCGACTCCGGCGAGCGCGACGGCTCCGGTTGCTGCGGCGCCCATGAAGCCGCGGCGTGACATCTGGTCGGACATGGTTTTTCCTTTCCTCGGTTTGCCGGTCCCCCGGCGACAGTTGCTTGTCGGCACAAGCGAAAGAAAAGCGCACCCCTCGGGGTTCACAAGGAGCTAACGCCACGGCGATGCCGTGAGGAAAAGGCGAAGCAGTCTGGCTTGGGGCGCGAGGCGGTTTGCCCGCGCGTCCTATACAGTAATGTCCCTTGCCCAGGATTCTCACCTGGTTCCCTCCGCAAGCCAGCGCGGGCTGTGCGGGCGCCGCGCCGGTCATTTCCTTTTATCCGATTGTCATATGCTCGTTGCCGAAACTTTTACTATGATAGTGGGCACTTGTGAACGTGTCAAAGCCAGGGCGGGCGGCATTGCGCCTCCTGCCTGCGTATTTGCGCCGATTGCCACCGCAGACGCCGTGTTTTGCCCGCTGCGCGAAGGGCGGCGTAAACGGTTGAGATGAGAAACAGGAAGGGAAGGCTCGGATGATTCATATCGTTGGCGCAGGCTCGGGCGCCGCCGACCTTATCACGCTGCGCGGGGCGCGCCTTCTGCGCGCGGCCGACGTGGTCGTTTGGGCGGGAAGCCTTGTGAACCCCGAGCTGCTCGCTGAGTGCAAGGAATCCTGCATCGTCTACGACAGCGCGCACATGACCTTGGAGGAAGTGCTCGACGTGATGTGCGCGGCGGATGCGCGGGGCGAGGAAGTGGTGCGCCTGCACACGGGCGACCCGTGCCTGTACGGCGCCATCCAGGAGCAGATGGACGCACTCGACGCGCGCGGCGTGGACTACGAGGTGGTGCCCGGCGTGTCGAGCTTTTGCGGTGCCGCGGCGGCGCTTCGCCAGGAATACACGCTGCCGGGAATCAGCCAGTCGGTCGTGATCACGCGGCTTTCCGGGCGCACCCCCATGCCCGCGGGCGAGAGCATGCGCACCATGGCGGAAAGCGGCTCGACTATGGTCATCTTCCTGAGCTCGGGTATGCTCGCCGAGCTTTCCGCCGAGCTTTTGGCCGCGGGCCGCAGCTCCGACGAGCCGGCGGCGCTCGTGTACAAGGCGACCTGGCCTGAGGAGCGCGTGGTGCGCTGTACAGTGGGCACGCTCGCCGATGCGGGCGCGCGAGAGGGCATCGACCGCACGGCGCTCGTGGTGGTGGGCCGCGTGCTCGGAGCTCGCGGCGGACTTGCGCACGACGGCGCGCAAGCGGAGTCGTACGAGCGCAGCAAGCTTTACGACCCTTCGTTTGCCACGGGGTATCGGAAGGCGAGCAGCTAGCGTGGCCTTCGAGCACTACATATATACCGGGACGACCCGCCTGCGCTGCGGCTACACCACGGGGAGCTGCGCCGCGCTCGCGGCGAAGGCGGCCTGCGAGATGCTCTTGTCACGAAAGCCCGTCGGCCTCGTGTCGATCGTCACCCCCGGCGGGCTGCCCGTCGAAGCGAACGTGGTCGACGCATGCATCGGTGAGGGGTGCGCCCAGTGCGCCGTGCGAAAGGACGCAGGCGACGATGCCGATGTGACCGACGGCGTGCTCGTGTACGCGCGCGTGGAACATGCGGGGTCGGGCACGGGTGCTGCGGGCAGCAAGGGCGTGCCCGCGCGCGAATCGGAAGTTTCCGTCGATGGCGGCGTGGGCGTGGGGCGCGTGACTTTGCCCGGGCTCGAGCAGCCGGTGGGGGCGGCCGCCATCAACGCGACGCCGCGCGCGATGATCACTTCGGCGGTGCGCGAGGTGTGCGCCGCGCACGGCTTTTCTGGAAATATTGCTGTGACGATTTCGGTACCCGAGGGTGTTGCCCTTGCCGTAAAGACCTTCAACCCGCACCTGGGGATAAAGGACGGCATCTCCATCCTGGGCACGACGGGCATCGTCGAGCCGCGCAGCCTCGCTGCTTTGCGCGACAGCATCGAGCTCGAGATTCGGCAGCATGCGGCTATGGGGCGGCGCGGAGTCGTGCTCACGCCCGGCAACTACGGCGGGCAGTTCATCTCGGGGCATTTCCACCTAAACGGTGCGCCGGTGGTCTTTATCTCCAACTTTGTGGGCGATGCGATTGATTGCTGCGTTCGCGAGGGATTTACTAATGTCCTTCTTGTGGGACACATCGGCAAGTTGGTGAAGGTCGCGGGCGGCATCATGGACACCCATTCGCGTACCGCCGACTGCCGCGCGGAGATTCTGGCCGCCCACGCGGCCTTGGCCGGCGCGGGCGCGAAGACCGTGCGTGAGATCCTGTCGTCGGTCACGACCACGGCGGCGCTCGAGGTAATCGAGGCCGCCGGCGTGGGGGACGCTGCGCGCGCCTCGCTCGCTGCGGCAATCGAGGACAGGTTGCGCCGCCGCGCGGCGGGCGCATGCGACATCGCCGCGGTCGTGTTCGACGCCGAGCGCCGCGAGCTTTTCCGCACGTCGGGCGCCGATGCAGTTATCGGGAAATTGGGGGCGACGTATGAGTAAAGGCGTTCTGTACGGGGTGCGCCGTGCAATCGGCTGGCCGGGGACGAAGGTGGTCATGAAGGCGCGCCGCTCGCTTGCGGACACGAAGCGCTTCCTTTGCGAGGAGGGTGCCTTCGACGGTGCCGAGCTTGTAGAGGACTGTGGGCTTCCGGGCGAGCGCGTGTACCGCTCGCTCGACGATGTGCCCGATCGGGGCAGCTACTTCTCGACGATGGTGGTGCGCTAGATGAGGGTTTCCTGCATAGCGTTCACTGAGAGGGGGTATGCGTTGGCGGTGCGCACCGCACACGCGCTTTCCGATTGCGCACAGACAGGTGAAGACGACCCTGGCTGGGACGTTTCCGTTTCGCGCGGGTTCGGCGAGGGGAAGGCCGACCTGCGCGCATGGACGGCGCTCGCGTGGGAAGCGTCGGACGCGCTTCTGTTCGTGGGCGCGGCGGGCATCGCCGTGCGGGCGATCGCGCCGCATGTCGCTTCGAAGGCAACCGATTCCGCGGTTGTGGTGATTGACGAGGCGGGGCGCTTTGCCGTCCCGCTTTTGTCGGGGCATTTGGGCGGTGCGAACGAGCTTGCGCAAACTGTGGCCCGCGCGGTAGGGGCCATCCCCGTCATCACCACGGCGACCGACGTCCGCGGCGTGTGGGCGGTGGATACGTGGGCGCGCTGTGCGGGGCTCGCCGTTTCGAATCCCGAGGCCATCAAGCGAGTGTCGGCGCGGCTGCTTTCGGGCGGGCGCGTGGCACTCTATTCCGACATGCCGATTTCGGGACAGCCGCCTGAGGGGGTAGACATTGCGTCCGACCGCGCTCGGGCCGATATCGTCGTGTCGCCGTTCGCTGGCGCGAATGCAGGCGCGTTCGTTCGCGCGGCGGAGACAACGGACGAGGTCGTGCCCGCCGGTGAGACGGGGATGCCGGCGGGCATGCGGGTGCAGGCGCCTGCGCCCGAGCCGCTTCGCCTTGTCGTGCCCTGTATCGTTGCGGGCATAGGGTGCCGTCGCGGTGCGTGCGCCGAAGCGATCGGGGAGGCGTTTCTTCTCGCGTGCGGGCAGGCGGGCATCTCGCCTTTGGCCGTGCGCGAGGCGGCGACGATCGACGTGAAGGCGCACGAGGAGGGTCTGCTCGCCTTCTGCTGCGCGCGCAATATCCCGCTTGCGACGTATTCCGCAGAGGAGTTGTCGCAGGTCGAAGGCAGCGTTTCGCCATCTGATTTCGTGCGCGCGACGGTGGGGGTCGACAACGTGTGCGAGCGGGCAGCGCTCGCGGAGGGGGGCAAACTTATCTTCCCGAAGCTCGCTCACGGCGGCGTGACCGTCGCGTTTTCCAAGGTAACTATTAAACTTTCGTTTAAGGAGCGGTGATGGGAAAGCTCTTCGTGGTGGGAATCGGCCCGGGCGGCCCCGACGGCATGACGATTGCGGCTCGGCGTGCGCTCGAGGCGTCCGACGTCGTTGTGGGTTACACGAAATACGTGGAGCTCGCGCTCGCCGCCGTGCCCGACGCGGCGCATCTCGCGACGCCGATGATGCACGAGGTCGAACGGTGCCGCCTTGCGCTTTCGCGCGCGCAGAGTGGAGACGCCGTGGCGCTCGTGTGCAGCGGCGACGCGGGCGTGTACGGCATGGCGAGCCCCGTGCTGGAGCTTGCGGAGGACTACCCCGATGTAGACGTGGAAGTTATCGCCGGGGCCACCGCGGCTCAGAGCGGGTCGGCGGTGCTCGGCGCCCCGCTTGCCCACGACTTCGCGGTCGTGTCGCTCTCCGACCTGCTCACGCCATGGGAGGTCATCGAGCGCAGGCTCGCCGCCGTGGCGAGCGCCGACTTCTGCATCTGTTTGTACAACCCGCGCAGCAGAAAGCGCGCCGACAGGCTCTCACGCGCGGCGAAGATTATGCTCGAATGGAAGGCCCCCGACACGCTCTGCGGCTGGGTACGCAACATCGGGCGCGAGGGGCAGCAGTCGGGCATGTGCAGGCTCTCTGAGCTGGGGGAGATCGACGCCGACATGTTCACCACCGTGTTCGTCGGCAACGCGGACACGAAGCTCGTAGGCGGCCGTATGGTCACGCCGCGCGGGTATCGGGAGATTCCATGCGAAAGGTAACGATCATCGGGGCGGGGCCCGGAAACCCCGACTTGCTCTCGCGCGCGGCGCTCGACGCTATCGACATCGCCGACGTGGTCATCGGCGCTCATCGCGCACTTGCCGGCATCGACGTGCCGCCCGACGTGGTGAGATGCGAGCTCGTGAAGACGGCGGACATCGTCGCCGCGCTCACCGATGCGGCGTCGTGGCAGCGCGCCGTGGTCGTGATGACGGGCGATGTGGGGCTGTTCAGCGGCGCGCGCCGCCTGGTGGAGGCGCTCTCCGGCAACGCGCAGGTGGACGTGCGCGTCATTCCCGGCATAAGCTCAGCGTCGTATCTCGCCGCGCGCCTCGCGCGTCCATGGCAGGATTGGCGCTTTGCGAGCGCTCACGGCGTGGCGTGCGACATCGTGGCCGAAGCCGAGCGCGCAGGTGAGCTCTTCCTCGTCACGTCGGGCGGGGAAGACCCCTCGCGGCTTTCCGGCGAGCTTGTGCAGGCGGGCTTCGGGGACGCGCGCGTGACGGTGGCCGAGCGCCTGTCGTACCCCGACGAGCGCATCACCTGCGCGACCGCAAGTGAAATCGCAGGTCAGACGTTCGACGACTTGAACGTGATGCTTATCGATTTCGCAGGCGGCGCCGGGTCGCCTGTGGGCTCTAGCGCATCTCGCGCCGCGAGCTCCCGCTGGCCGTACGCTTCCTCGGGCATTCCCGACGAGCTCTTCATCCGCGGCGACGTTCCCATGACCAAGCAGGAGGTACGCGCCGTCGCGCTCGCGAAGCTGCGCCTTGCCGCGACCGACACCGTGTGGGACGTCGGCGCCGGCACGGGGAGCGTGTCGATCGAGGCGGCGCTCGTCGCGCGAGCGGGGTCGGTATGGGCGGTCGAGCGCAACGCGACCGGCGTTCGGCTCATCCGAGAGAACGCGGATGCATTTGGGTGCGGCAACGTGCATGCGGTCCCCGGTGCCGCCCCCGAAGCGCTCGCGAAACTGCCCGTCCCCGACGCCGTGTTCGTCGGCGGGAGCGCGGGCGAGCTTCCCTCCATCGTGGAGGCGGCGCTCGAGAAGAACTCGCAGGTTCGCCTGTGCGTGCCATGCGTCACCGTTGAGACGCTCACCGAGGCGTGCGCGCTCCTCTCGGGTTCGCGCTTTAAGGGGTTCGAGGCGTGCCAGGTGTCGGCCGCCCGCGCCGAGGCTGTAGGCTCGCACCATCTTATGAAGGCGCAAAACCCCGTGTTCCTCGTCAGCGCGCGTGGTGCAGGTGGGGAAGGCGGCGCCCGGTGAGCACGTCCATCCCGCGCTTCATGGTCGCTGCGCCCTCGAGCGGGAGCGGCAAGACGGTCGTTACGTGCGCGCTCCTGCGCGCGCTCGCGCGCCGCGGCCTTGCATGCGCGGCTTTCAAATGCGGCCCCGATTACATTGACCCGCTCTTTCATCGCCGCGTCGTGGGTGCGCGCTCGGGCAACTTAGACGGCTTCTTCACCGACGCCCCGACGCTGCGCGCCCTGCTCGCACGCGGCGCCGCGGGCGCGGATGTCGCGGTTCTCGAGGGGGTCATGGGCTTCTACGACGGCATGGCGCCCGGCGTGGCCGACGCGAGCAGCTACCAGGTTGCGCGCGACACGGAAACGCCGGTCGTTTTAGTGGTGAACGGGCGCGGGGCGTCTTTATCGCTCGCCGCCGTAATCCGCGGCATCGCCGAGTTCCTGCCTTGTGCGAACGTGCGCGGCGTCGTGCTGAACAAGACGAGCGCCGCTGCCTGCGCCTACGCGAAGCCTGCGATCGAGAAGCACACGGGCGTCGCGGTTTTGGGTAATATCCCCGCCGACGAGGCGTTCTCGCTCGAAAGCCGGCATCTGGGACTTGTGACCGCCGACGAAGTCAAGCAGCTCTCCGCGCGCATCGACAAGATGGCCGAGCTGGTGGAAAAGAGCGTCGACGTCGACCGCTTGCTCGAAATAGCGGCGACGGCACCCGATATCCGCGAGGATCCTTACCGGTTGGAGCCGATCGCGGGAGCGCGGCCCATCATCGCCGTCGCGCGTGACGAGGCGTTCTTGTTCTACTACGAGGAGAACCTGCGCGCGCTCGAGGACCTGGGTTGCGAGCTGGCCTTTTTCAGCCCCCTGTGTGATAGCGAGTTGCCCCGGGGGACAAGCGCCCTCTATCTGGGGGGCGGCTACCCGGAGCTCCATGCGCGGCAGCTCTCCGAGAACGCGCCGATGCGCGAGGCGATGCGGCGCGCGGTTGAATCCGGCATGCCGACGGTCGCCGAATGCGGTGGGTTTCTGTACCTGCAGCGCGAAATCTCCGATAGCGAGGGGCGGCGCCGGCCTGTTGCGGGCGCCCTTGAGGGCGCAAGCGAGAACGGGGGAAGGCTGTCCCATTTCGGGTACGTGGAGCTCACTTCCCAACGCGACGGGCTCTACGGGCCGTGCGGCACACGCATCCGCGCGCACGAGTTCCACTACTGGCAGTCCACCTGCCCGGGCGGCGACTTCTGGGCGCAGAAGCCCCGGCGCGACAAGGGCTGGCCGTGCATGACGACCACCCCGTCCCTGGTTGCGGGCTTCCCGCATGTGTACTATCCTGCGAACCCCGACGTTGCGCGCGCGTTCGCGTCTGCCGCAGCGTCGTTCGCAGAGAGGAGACGGCATGGCTGAAGCAACCGAAACCGCGCTTGCCAGCATCCGCGAGGAAGTCGAGCGCGCGTTCTCGTCGGCGCCGGGCGCCGTGCTCGAAGCCGCGCTCTCCCGCATCGCGCCCGCAGACGAGTGCGCCCGCGCCGCCGCGTACACCGCGTGGGACTCCATCGCGCACCCCTTGGGGGGATTGGGCGACTTTGAAGACGCCGTCGCGTGTATCGCCGCAGCTCAGGGGAGCGCCGAGGTGGCCGAGTTTCCCCGTGCGCTCGCGGTATTCTTCTCCGACAACGGGGTCGTTGCCGAAGGCGTGTCGCAAAGCGGGCAAGACGTGACGCGAGCCGTCGCGCGCAACATGTGCGAGGGGGCCACGAGCGCCTGCCGCATGGCGGCGTTCGCGGGTGCCGAGGTCGTGCCCGTCGACGTGGGTATGGCCCGGGGCATAGAAGACGCGCGCATGGTGCGCGCGAACGTGCGGCGGGGGAGCGGCAACATCGCGCACGGCTCCGCCATGTCTCGCGATGGGGCCGTGCGCGCGATCGAGGTCGGAATCGCCGTCGCGTGCGGGCTTGCCCGCGCCGGCGTGCGCCTTCTCGCTGCGGGCGAGATGGGCATCGGCAACACGACCACCTCGGCGGCGGTGGCCGCAGTGCTCATCCGGGCGGACGCGCGGAGCCTCGTCGGGCGCGGCGCGGGGCTCTCGGACGCCTCGCTCGCGCGCAAGCGCGACGTGGTCGAGCGCGCTATCGACGCGAACTCGCCCGATCCCGCCGACCCGATCGACGTGCTCTCGAAGGTGGGCGGCTTCGACATCGGGGCGATGTGCGGCTTCTACCTGGGGGCCGCGGCCTCGAAGGTGCCGGTGCTCCTCGACGGGGTCATATCCTGCACGGCGGCCCTGTGCGCGGTGCGCCTGTGCCCCAACGCCTTGGGCTACCTCGTGGGCACCCACGCATCAAGTGAACCCGCAAGCCAGGAGCTCCTTCGCGAGCTCGGCATAAAGGCACCCCTCGACGCAGGCATGCACTTGGGCGAGGGCGCGGGCGCCATGGCGTATCTGCCCCTTCTGGATTCTGCGCTGCGCGTGTACCGGGATGGGAAGACGTTCACGGCGACTGGCATGGCTGCTTACGAGCATTTCGAGGCTGGGAAATGACGGTGACGTTCGTTATCGGCGCCGCCGCGAGCGGCAAGAGCGCCTATGCCGAGTCCCTGTGCCTCGGGCACGACGGCCCTCGCGTGTACCTGGCAACGATGGAGCCCTTCGGGGAAGAGGGCGCCCGCCGCATCGCGCGCCATCGGGCGCTGCGCGAGGGCAAGGGGTTTTCCACCCTCGAGCGCACGCGTGACGTGGGCGCCGCAGCGTCCGGGCTTCCGTGCGGCTGCACGCTTCTTTTGGAGGACGTGGGCAACCTGGTTGCGAACGAGCTCTTCGCGGAAGGCGGCTTGTCCCCACGTGACCCCGATGCTGCGGCGCGCGAGGTGCTCGGAGGCATCGAACGGCTCGCTCAGGCCGCTGCGCATACGGTGGTGGTCACCGTCGACGTGTTCGCCGATGGGATGCGCTACGATGAGGGGACCGAGGCATGGAGGCGCGCGCTCGCGCGCGTGAACGCGGGCGTGGCGGCGCTGGCCGACCGCGCAGTCGAAGTGGTATGCGGGATTCCCGTGTGGATGAAAGGTGAAGGACCTACAAGGTGAAGATAGCAGAGGCAATCGGCGCGGCGTTCGGAACGTTCTCGCACATCCCCGTCCCGAAATCGGCTTGGACCGATTTCGGGTCAACCCATGCTCTTGCCGCGTTTCCCCTGGTGGGCCTTGCGGAAGGCTTACTCATGACGGCGTGGGGGCACGTGGCGAACCTGCTCGGCGTGCCCGCGACCATCTTCGCGGCCGTGCTCGTGGCGCTGCCTGTGGCGGTGACGGGAGGCATCCACCTAGACGGGCTCTGCGACACCTCCGATGCGCTTGCAAGTTGGGCCCCGCGCGAACGAAAGCTCGAGATCATGCACGACCCGCGGGCGGGCGCCTTCGGGGTCATCGGTGTTGTCGTGTACCTTATTCTGCAGTTTTCCCTGTTCACTGCGCTGCCGCTTACGGCGGGGGCGTTCCTCGCGCTTCTGTGCTCGCTCGTGTTCTCCCGCGCGCTTTCGGGGCTCGCCGTAGAATGCTGGCCTGCCGCGCGGGCGGACGGCATGGCCGCGGGACTCTCGCCTGCTAAGAAGCGCGCGGCGATCGTCGTGCCGCTTTGCGCTTTCGCTGCGGCTTCGGCTGCAGGGATGGTCGCGTGCGCTCAGGCCGTCGGCGCCCTTATGGCGGTGGCGGGGCTTTTGGCGCTCGCGTGGTACCGTCATGTTGCCCTGTCCCGCTTCGGCGGGGTGACGGGGGATTTGGCCGGATGGTTTCTGCAATGGGCCGAGCTCGCGATGCTTGCCATGCTGGTGGCGGGGGGCATGCTCCTATGATACTCGTGGTAGGTGGCGCGCATTCGGGGAAGAGGACCTTCGTGCGCGAAAAGCTCGGGTTCGCGGCGGACGATTTCGTCGACGCGGCGCAGCTCGCGGCGGGCGGCGTGCCCGCGGCTTTTGCCGGCCGCGTCGCGTACCGTGCTGAGGAACTCGTACGCTCGCTCGACGCTGACCGGGCCCTCGAGTGGCTGATCGGCTTCGACGCAGTGATTCTGACCTTGGTCGGCTCGGGGGTCGTCCCTATGCGTGCGGAAGACGCCCAATGGCGCGAGCGCGCGGGGCGCCTGGGATGTGCACTCGCTGCGCGCGCCGACGTCGTCGTGCGCATGACGTGCGGGTTTCCCCAGGTCATCAAAGGAAACCTTGCCGATGCGCCTCGAGGGACGCTGGGCGCGGGCGCGCCTTTGGAAGTCATCTTCGTGCGCCATGGTGCCACGGCGGGCACGGAAGACCATCGCTACAGCGGGGCGGGCACCGACGAGCCCCTGTCGAGCGCGGGCGAGCGCGCTTTGCGCGAGCTCGCGTGCGATCGTGACGTGTTCCGTGTTATCACGAGCGGCATGGCCCGCACCGACCAGACGGCACGCATCCTCTTCCCGAATGCGGAGCTTATGGCATGCCCCGGTCTGCGCGAGATGGATTTCGGTGACTTCGAGGGGCGAAGCGCCGCCGAGCTTAAAGAGGATGCGCGCTACCGCGCCTGGGTAGACTCCTGGTGCGAGACGCGGTGCCCGCATGGCGAGGGCAAGAGCGATTTCACCCGCCGCGTCGTCGCGGCGTTTCGGGAGGCTTGCGAATCGGAGCGCGCCCAGGGGAGTGGGCGCGCCGTCTTCGTCGTTCACGCGGGTACCGTGAAAGCGCTGCTTTCCGAGCTTGCTGTCCCGAAAATGGAATACTTCGACGTGCATACCGAGCCGGGCGGCGCATGGGCCGCCATCTGGGATGGGCGCTGCCTTCGCGACGTTCGCCCTGCTTCGGGGGGCGATGCCCGGTGATGATGATTCTTGCCGTCGCCGCCGGGTTCGCGGCTGACCTTGCCTTCGGCGACCCGCGCTGGCTTCCCCATCCCGTCGTCGCCATGGGGCGCGCGATCACGTGGGCCGAAGGCCGCCTGCGGGGTGCATTCCCGCAAACGTCCGCGGGCACGCGCGCCGCAGGGCTTGTGCTCGCCGTGGCGCTTCCGCTTGCGTGTGGGCTTTTGACCTGGGGAATCCTGCATCTTTGCAGCATGGTTCACCCCGGCTTGCGCTTCGTGGCCGAGGCATGGGCGAGCTATCAGATTCTCGCGGCATGCGAGCTGCGCCGCCAGAGCCTGGCCGTGGCCCGCGCGTTCTCGAAGGGCGGCCTTGTTGCGGCGCGCGAAGCCGTCGGGCTCATCGTGGGGCGCGACACGTCTGTTCTCGACGAGCAGGGCGTCGCGCGCGCCGCCGTGGAAACGGTAGCGGAGAATGCGAGCGACGGCGTCATCGCGCCGCTTTTCTACCTTATGATCGGGGGTGCGCCCTTGGGCATGGCGTACAAGGCGGTGAACACGCTCGACAGCATGGTGGGCTACAAAAACGAGCGCTACATCGATTTCGGCTGCGCCTCGGCGCGCCTCGACGATGCGGTGAACTGGATTCCCTCGCGCTTATCGGCCCTGCTCATGATCGCCGTGTGCCCGATCGTCGGGCTCGACGCGCGCGGGGCGGCGCGCATCTGGCGCCGTGACAGGCGTCGCCATGCGAGCCCGAACGCGGCGCAGACCGAGTCAGCGTGCGCGGGCGCGCTCGGGCTGCGCCTGGCAGGACCCGCGGTGTATTTCGGCAAGCTCGTTGAGAAACCGACGATAGGCGACGCGTCCCGCGAAATCGAGTGGGGCGACATCGCCCGGGCGACAAGGCTCATGCTCGCCGCGTCCGTATGCGCGCTCGTCGTCTTCGGCGCCGCGCGCGCGGCGGTCGTGCTCGCCGTGGGGGCGATGGCATGAGGGAAGACCACGCCGCGCCCCGGGCTGCCGGGGGAATCCTGCGCGCCCGTGCGCATGGGGGTAGCACGCAATCACTCGGCATCGCTTGCGAAGGGAGCGCCTCCGACCTCATTGACTTCTCGGTGAACGTGAATCCGGCAGGCCCCTCGCCGCGCGCCGTCGCCGCAGCTTGCAAGGCGCTTTCTCGAGTCGACGCCTACCCCGATAGGGTAAGTCTCGCCCTCGTTCGCGCCCTAGCGCGCGCCCAGGGCATTCCCGAAGATACTATCGTCTGCGGCGCGGGCGCGTCCGACATCATCTGGCGGCTCGCCGCGGCGGTGCGCCCGAAACGCATCGTCGTGTGCGCGCCGACGTTCTCTGAATATGCGGAGGCGGCATCGTACTATGGCGCATGCGTGCAGGAGTTCCCGCTCTCCGAAGCGGACGACTTCGACGTGCCCGCCTCCTTCGCCCGCGCGATCGAGGGGCCGGGAGACGTGGCGTACCTCTGCAATCCGAACAACCCGACGGGTCGCCTCGTCGACCCCTGCGTGATCGATGCCGCGGCTTGCCGCTGCGAGCAGGTGGGCGCGCTGCTCGTCGTGGACGAGTGCTTCCTCGGATTTGCGCCCGACGCCCGCGAAAGGAGCGTGGCCGCACGCGCCGCGTGTTCGCGCCATGTGGCCGTGCTCTCCGCGTTCACCAAGCTCTACGGAATGGCGGGGTTGCGGTTGGGATATCTGATCAGCGGAAACGCCCAACTCATCGAGGGGATTCGCCGGGCGGGGCAGGCGTGGCCCGTCTCCTCGGTCGCCGAGGCCGCGGGCATCGCCGCCCTGGAGGACGTCGAATACGTCTCGCGTACGCGCGATGTATTGGCGGGCGAGCGAGCGTGGCTTTCCCACGAGCTCTCCTCGCTCGGGCTTTCCGTCGTGCCGTCGGATGCGAACTTCCTTTTAGTCCGCACGCCGGCGAAAGACATCCCCGAGCGCCTGTATAAACAGGGGGTTTTGGTCCGCACGTGCGACTCGTTTTCGGTACTGTCCCGTTTCTGGTGCCGCGTCGCGGTGCGCACGCGCAAGGAGAACGCCCGGCTTGCGATGGCGTTCAGCCGCGCGCTTCGGGCGGAAGGCGCATCGGGCGAAGGCGAACCCGACGAACGGGGCGGCGCTTCTTGCAGCGGCGCTATGGCGGGCGCGGATGGCCGAGGCTTGGCGAAGGAGGTCGATACCCGTGGGTAGGGCAAAGCCCATCATGATCCAGGGCACCATGTCGAACGCGGGGAAGAGCCTGCTTGCGGCGGGGCTGTGCCGTGTGCTTTCGCAGGACGGCCTGCGCGTGGCTCCCTTCAAGAGCCAGAACATGGCGCTCAACAGCGGTGTCACGGCCGACGGGCTCGAGATGGGGCGCGCCCAGATCATGCAGGCCGAGGCGTGCGGTATCGCGCCCGACGTGCGCATGAACCCCATCCTGCTCAAGCCCGAAAGCGGCCACCGAAGCCAGCTCATCGTGGCCGGCAAGGAGCAGGGAGCCTTCGCTGCGAGGGACTACTTCGCGCGAAAGAAGACGCTCATGCCGCAGATTTTGGAGGCGTTCGATTCGCTCGCGGTGGAAAACGACGTCATCGTCATCGAGGGCGCCGGCAGCCCCGCCGAAATCAACCTTGCCGAAAACGACATCGTCAACATGGGGCTCGCGCGCGCCGTGTCCTCCCCCGTGCTGCTCGCGGGCGACATCGACCCAGGCGGGGTGTTTGCCCAGCTCTACGGCACGGTCGCGCTCCTTGCGCCCGAGGACCGCGCGCTTTTGCGGGGGCTTGTGGTGAACAAGTTCCGCGGCGATGTGGAAATCCTGCGCCCGGGTTTGGCCCCGCTCGAGAAGATGTGCGGGGTTCCCGTCGTGGGGGTCGTGCCGTATCTTAAGCTCGACCTGGACGACGAGGACTCGCTCGCGCCGCGCCTATCTGCCCGCGAGGCGCGCGGCGTCATCGACGTCGCCGTCGTGCGCCTTCCGCATCTGTCGAACTTCACCGACTTTGACCCGCTTTCGCGCGTGCCCGGCGTGGGCGTGCGCTACGTTTCCTCGGCGACCGATCTGGGCCGACCCGACCTGGTGGTGCTCCCCGGCTCGAAGACCACGCTCGACGACGCGCGCTGGCTTGCGGCTAGCGGCATCGGAGCCTGTGTACGCGCGCTTTCGGGTGCGGGCACGCCGGTGCTCGGCATATGCGGAGGCTACCAGCTTTTGGGTGACGAGCTTTCCGACCCGCACGGCAGGGAAGGCGCTGGCACCGCGCGCGGGCTCGGGCTCATCCGTGCAAGTACGGTGTTCAGGGAGGAAAAGCGCCTCGCCCAGTCGGAGCTGCGCATCACAGGCGCCCAAGGCGCGTTCTCGGTGTGGAACGGCATGACGGCTCGCGGGTACGAGATCCACGACGGCGAAACGATCGTCTCCTGCGCCCCTGCGGGCACGATTGGCGGCAAACCAGAAGGCGCGGCCTGCGGAAACGTGTTTGGAACCTATCTCCACGGCCTGTTCGACGAACCGGGGGTGGCGCTCGCCCTCGCGCGCTCGCTCGCGCGCATGCGTGGCCTGCCCGAGAGCGTCGTGGGTGCTGCGGGCGCGGCGTCCGCGGCCGATCACCGTGCGCGCGAGTTCGACCGCCTGGCCGACTCCGTGCGCGTGGCGCTCGACATGGAGTATGTCTACCGCATTATCGAGGAGGGCGTATGATCCACGTGTATCATGGCGACGGCAAAGGCAAGACCACGGCGGCGATGGGCCTCGCCCTTCGCATGCTCGCCGCAGGCCGCCGCGTCGTCGTCGTGCAGTTCCTGAAAGACGGCGAAAGCGGGGAGGCGCGCCTGCTCGCCGAGCATTTCGGCGTGCCTGTGTTCGCGGGGAAGGTGTCGGACAAGTTTACCTGGTCGATGACGTCGGAAGAACTTGCCGCGACGTGCGAGCTGCACGATGGGAACCTCGCTTCCGCGCTCGCCGAGCTCGAGGGCGCGCAGGAGGGGCTGCTCGTGCTCGACGAGGCGCTCGACGCGCTTTCGAAGGGGCTTGTCGACGAGGCGCTCGTGGACCGCGCGCTCGATATGTCCGCGCGCGGCGTCGAAGTGGCGCTCACCGGGCGCGCGCCTTCCCGCAAGATCGTGGAGAAGGCCGACTACATAACCGAGATGCGGTGCGAGAAACACCCCTACGAGCAGGGGATATGTGCAAGGGAAGGAGTGGAGTACTAGATGGATTCCAAGGAGATGGCGCCCGGCGACATCGAGCGGCGCAGCTTTGAAATCATCACCGAAGAGCTCGGCGGCCGCACGTTCCCGCCGCTCGAAGAGCCCGTCGTGAAGCGCGTCATCCACACCACTGCCGACTTCTCGTACGCCGATTCCCTCGTGTTCACCCATGACGCCGCGCACTGTGCGCTCGACGCACTGCGCGCAGGGGCTACGGTGCTTACCGATACGAACATGGCGCTCGCAGGCATAAGCAAGCCCGCGCTCGCGAAGCTCGGCTGCAAGGCCGTGTGCTACATGGCCGACCCTGATGTCGCCGCGGCCGCGCGCGCTGCGGGCACGACTCGCGCCGTTGCGAGCATGGACAAAGCTTGCGGCATCGAGGGTCCGCTTATCGTGGCCGTCGGCAACGCTCCCACAGCACTTCTGCGCCTCGCCGAGCTCATGGACGCGGGGAAGATCGCGCCCGCGCTCGTCGTTGGGGTGCCGGTCGGGTTTGTGAACGTGGTCGAGGCGAAAGAGGAGCTACTCGCGCGACGCGTGCCGGCCATCGTCGCGAGGGGTCGCAAGGGCGGCTCGACCGTGGCGGCCGCCATTATGAACGCGCTGCTCTACCAGATCACGCGCACGGGCGGCCCGAAGTGACGGCCCCCGCATCCGCGTCGGCGCTGCGCATCTTCGCCGGCACCACTGAGGGCCGCCTTCTGTGCGAATGGGCGAGCGGGGCGGGCATCCCCGCCCGTGCCTACGCGGCAACCGAGTACGGAGGCGAGCTTTTGGGCGAGCTTCCGGGCATCGAGGTGCAGGCGGGCAGGCTCGACGAGGCCGACATGGAGCGCGAGCTTTCCGGCGCGCGCATCGTCGTCGATGCCACGCACCCCTTCGCTACGCTCGCAAGCGGCAACATTCGGGCCGCTTCGCTCGCCGTGGGTGCACGATGCCTGCGCCTTGCGCGCCCGGCCGAGGTGCTGCCCAAAGGCGTCGTGCCGGTCGCGTCGATCGCCTGCGCGGCGCGCTTTCTCTCCGAGAACCCGGGTCGCGCGCTTCTCACGACGGGGAGCAAGGAGCTTGCTCCCTACACGCGTGTCGCCGATTTCGCGGAGCGCTTCTTCGTGCGTGTGCTCCCGCTGCCCGGTGCTATAACGAAGTGCATCGACGCGGGGTTTTCGCCGTCGCACGTCATCGGCATGCAGGGGCCCTTCACCCGCGAGCTCAACGAGGCGATGCTTCGGCAGGTGGGCGCCCAGTGGCTTGTGACCAAGGACTCGGGAACCGTAGGCGGCACGGCCGTGAAGCTCGCTGCTGCGCGCGACGCGGGAGCGCGCTGCATCGTGGTCACCCGTCCCGCCGAGGGAGGCGGGGCCCTTTCGCTTCGGGAAGTGGAAGACGCGCTTTTACGCGAGTTCGCGCGCTAGGCGCTCGCCGCGCCTGCGCGCCCTTCCGCCCGCGAGGAGGAGCGCCCCGAGCAAGCTCGACCCGTACAAGCCCGTCATCCGCCAAAAGTTCGAGGACGACGCCCGGAACTGGCGCAAGTAGCCCTTCAATAAGTTGCGGTGAAATAGTGTCTGTTTTTGCTGCTAGATAGCATATTCAGTCCCTAATTCACCGCAACTTGTTGGTGTTGGCTTACTGGTAGCGTAGGCACTCGACGGGGTCGAGCTTTGCTGCGCGGCGAGCGGGGTAGAAGCCAAAGATTACGCCGATGCCGACCGATACGGCAAACGCGATCAACACTGTCGTAATGGAGAAGCTTGGCGTGATCGTCCCGGTGGCTCCAAACTTGCTCATGATGCCCGAGCTTGCGGCAAAGAACGTGAGTCCCCAGGCCAGCAGATAGCCAATCAGGACACCCAACAGTCCGCCGGTGACGCACAGCGCCGAGGACTCGGCCAAAAATTGGGCGGTGATATCGCGACGACTGGCGCCCAGAGCGCGGCGGATGCCGATCTCGCGGATGCGCTCAGTCACGTTGGTGAGCATCATGTTCATAATGCCGATACCGCCGACAAGCAGCGAGATGCTGGCGACAGCACCCATGATGAGCGAGAACGCGCCCATAAAGGAGTTGAGCGCATCGATGGCGCTTTTCATGGAGGTCGCCGATACGCTGTCGTACTCATCATCCTCCGCGATGCCCTTCATCGCGCGCACCTTGGACTCGATGGTCTTGCAGAGTTCATCCATGTCCGTGCCCTCGGCGGCAAGTGCCGTCACGCTGGGGAATGAAGGATTCTCGTCGCCAAACAGCCCGGAGATGGTTTCGCGTGGCATATACAGCGTGAGCGAGCCCATTGAGTCGCTGCCGCCATCTATCACGCCTACAATCTGCACCTCGCCGTTGGACACCTTGATAGTTTTCCCCAGCGCATCCTGTTCGTTGCCGTAAAGCTGATCGGCGCCGCCGCGGCTGATGAGCGCCACGCGTGAGCCTGATTGAGACTCGGCCTGGGAATAGGTGCGCCCCGCAACGAGCTTGCTGGCCCCCACGGCATCGAGCATGTCGCTATCGACACCCTGTGCCATGACGGTATAGCTTTTATCGCCGGTCTTGTACTCGGTATACGCGCTGTCGACAATGCCGATCTGCTCTATCTCCGGCACCAGTTTTTGAAGCTTCTCGATGTCCGACTCGGTAAGTTCTTGGGACGAATAGATCTGAACCATACGAGCTGCGTTGAGGCCCAGGCTGTTGACCAAGCTGTTTTGGATGCCGCCGATGAGCGAAGTCATGGCAATAACCGAGGCGATGCCGATGACAATGCCCAGGATGGTGAGCAGGCTGCGCCCCTTGTTGGCCTCGAGCGAGTGAAGGGCTTCCTGGATGAGATCGCGGGCGCTCATGCCACCACTCCTTTCGGCGGGTTGGCGGAGGCGGAAATCATGGGCAGGCTATCTACGGCGCTGCGCAGGGTCCGCGGTGCATGTGGAATATACGCGCCGTCGTGAATGCGACCGTCGCGGATGGTCACGGCACGGTCGGCCTCGGCGGCGATGCCGGGGTCGTGTGTGATAAGAACGATGGTTTTGCCGCGCTTCTGGAGCTTATGGAAGGTCTCCATCACAAGCGCTCCAGTGGCGGAGTCCAGGTTTCCCGTCGGCTCGTCGGCCAGAATGATGGGCGGGTCATTGACGAGGGCGCGTGCGATGGCGACACGCTGCATCTGGCCGCCCGAGAGCTCGGATATGCGGTGGTCCCAGTGGTCAACGGGCAGCGTGACAGCCTGCAGCGCGTGCACGGCGCGCAGTTCGCGCTGGCTACGGGGCACATTGGTGTAGGCCAGCGGCAGCATGACGTTTTCGATAACCGACAGGCGCGGCAGCAGGTTGAAGCTCTGAAAGACAAAGCCAATGCTCAGGGCGCGAACTTCGGTGAGCTCGTCATCATCGAGCTCGGCCACGTTGACCCCTTGCAGGTAATAGTCGCCTGCCGTCGGCTTATCCAGGCAGCCTAGGATGTTCATGAGCGTTGATTTGCCCGAACCCGAGGGGCCAGTGATAGCGACGAATTCGCCGGGATTTACCGCCAGGCTCACGTTGTGCAGGATGTGGGCGCAACCTGCCTCGCTCTCAAAGATGCGGTGCACGTTGCGGATGTCGATAACGGGACGCATTACATGTCCTCATCGGCAGACATACTGCCCGAATCCGCGCTGTAGCCGCCGTCAGCCGTTGCGTCCGCTCCGGTGTCCATGACGAGGGCGTCACCATCGCGCAGCTTGGTAACCGGCACGTTGGGGTTGATCTCGTTGCCCTGGTCGTCGCGCTTGACCTGTGTCTTGCCGACTACGGTTTCGTTGTCGTTTTGCGTCACGACGGTCACCTTGACGCGGCGGGTTTGCTTGCCCTCGTCATCGGTTGCCACGTTGACGTAATAGTGTTCGCCGTCTTCGGTCATGAGCGCCATCGTCGGCACCATCACCACGTCGTCGAGCTGCTCGGTCACCACCGAGACCTCGGCCGTCATGCCCGGCTTCAGGCGCGCGTCGGGCGCCTCGATGAGGATGTCGACGTTAAAGGTCACGCTGCCGCCGCCGTTGGCGGCGTCGGAGTTTGCCACCGACGCGATAGCCGTGACGGTTCCCTGGCTCACGATATCGGGAAACGCGGGATACGTGACGTTGGCGCTCTGCCCAACGGCGATCTTGGCGATGTCCTTTTCGCCCACCTGCACGGTCACCTTCATCTTGGATAGGTCGGCGATCTGCATGCACTGCTTGCCGCCGCTCGTATCGCTTTCGCCCATGATCATGCCGCCTGTTACCGTGGCGCCCACCTTGGCGTTAAGCTCCACGATGCTACCCGAGCTCGGGGCCGTGACCGTGCGACTGGCGGCCTTGGCGTTCGCCTGGTCTAGGTTTGCCTGGGCTGAAGCGAGGCTGCGCTGCGCGGCCGATACGGCGTTCGTGTCCGCTGATGCGTCAGAGACGCCAGCCGCTGCGGAAGCTCCATCGACGTCCGTCGTTGGGGTGGCCTGCGCGACAGCGGCGGCTTTCTGCGCGTTGGTGAGGTCTTCCTGGGCGGCTGCAACTGCACGCTGCGCCTCGGCAACGTTGCGATCGAGCTCGTCGTTTTTAATGGTCATAAGCACGTCGCCCTCGCTGACGGATTGGCCTGCCTGCACGTTGATCGAATCGACCGTGCCGTCGACAGAAGGGGAGACCACTGAGGACGAAATGGGTTTGAGCTGGCCTTTCGCCTCGACCGTTGTGGTAAACGTGCCCTCGGTCACCATGTCGGTCACAGGCCCGCTAGCTCCCTGTGGCTGCGCATTGAGAACCAGGGTAGCGACAATGGCAATGAGCGCGATGGCACCTACGACGCCGGCGGCAATACCGCGTCGAATCAGCTTTTTGCGTCGACGTTCGGCGCGTTTTGCCTTGAGCTTGGCATATGCCTCTTCATCGGAAATCTCGACCGTATCGTTCGTGCGTCCGCTCTGCTTGTCGGTGTGCGCGTTTGTAATCAGAGGAATCGTTTCGGTGGCATCTTCGGGCGTGCGCTCGGTATCATCCGCGCCCGGGGTGATGGTGGGGACATTCGGCATAGCGTCTCCTTTATAGAAAGAACCTCGATAATTATATGCGCCCACCGGTTGGGGCGGGCGCATAGGACGGTTTCTTTCGGAACTGTTAGATTGGTCGCAGCGGTTCCACGTTGTAGGAATGCGCGCGTTGCACTACGAGTGGACAACCACGCACAGGCCGACTTTGATGCAGTCGTGAAGTGCCTTGGCGTCTGCCAGGCGCAGGTTGATGCAACCGTGGCTGCCGCACCACTTGTACGACTCGGCATTATCGAAGCTCTTGTCGTTTTGCCAGGTGGCATCGTGGAAGCCGATCATGTTGCCCTCAAAAGGCATCCAGTAGCTCACCGGGCTCTCGTATTTGGGCTTACCGGTCTTGGGGTCCTTGGCTCCGATCAGGGTGCTGCCGCCGTCGTTGCTGTTGATCTGCCAGACGCCCTCGGGCGTGGCGTCCTCGCCCGGCTTGCCCGAGATAAAGTTGGCCTCCCAAACGATATTTCCGCTCTCGTCATAGTAGCGCGCGTGCTGTTCGGACAAGTCGACGTCGATATACGCCTTCCAGTCGGGCTCTCCCTTTGCGGTAAAGGTGTCGGCCTTCTGGGAGTACTTGATCTCGATTTCGCCGGTCTGCTTGTTGTTAATGGCGTCCTCGACCTGCTTGGCGAGCGAGCTGCTGTCGATGGACCAACCAAAGTCGCCGCCTTCGACGGCGCACTGCTTGCCATCGGCGCGCGTCCACCAGCGAGTGGAGCCCACGGTATTAAAGCCGTTGGCGAGTTCGGCTGCCCAGTTGCTGATCTGCGACGTATCGAGCGTTGGGTTGGCGGGATCGGCAAAGCTGATCCACTGCAATACGGAGCTGCCATCAACCTTGCCGGCATCCTCGCCGTTGAGCTTGAGGGTCACGTTGACGCCCAGGAAGTTGTTGGCGGCATCGCATGCGGCCTGAATCTGATCATCGGTCAGCGTTCCATTGAGCGGCTCATAGGCATCGTTGCCGAGCTTGGAAAGATCTACGGACTCGGCCAGCGAGGCAAGTTCGAGCTCGGCATACTTAATGACGTGCTCGCGGTTGAGTTTTTCGTTGGAGCGCGCCTTCTCGACGGTAAACTTGCCGGCCTGCTCGTCATAGGAGCTATTGGCCTCGAACGTGCCCGAACGGCCCTCGTTAAACTCGTCGATAGCGGCGCCCAGGTCCTCCTCAAACTTCTTTTGGTCAAAGGCGTCGGAGAGCATGGACAGGTCGACGTCTTGATCAAGATCGACTTCGTTGGAGGTAGCGGTTGTTTTGGTCTTGCCGCTTAAGGATTCCACAAGGCGGACCGGCCAAATAAAGGCTTCGTTGTGGCTGATGATTTCTTTTGCGGCAGCTTCGCCGTCGACGATGGGCTCATCGGACTCGGGCTGATAGGTCCAGCTAAAGTCATCGCCTGTCACGGTGAGCTTATAGTGCTTCCATGCCGAGTTGACCTTGGTGGCGGCAGACGAAGCGTTGGAGAAGGAGACGTCGACGCCGGCAATGGTGGTGTTGGGGTAGGCTACCTGCGAAAACGCTACGACGCCTACGATATAGACAATGACGATTAGACCCAGGATGACAAAGAGCGTCGTCTTTTTGCCCGACTTATTGTTCTCGGCGGGTTTGCGCGCGGGGCCGCGATCGCCTCGAGCGTGCGTGGGGGGCTGCTTGGGCGCATTGCCGTTTGCCTGGCGCTGCTGACGTTGTTGACGCTGCTGTCGCTGTTGGTTCGGGCGTTGGGAAGCGTTTGCCGCACCACGCTGCTGACCGTGGCTCGGCGCGATAGGACGCGGCGACTGAACGCCGCCGGTGTGCCTGCTCGGCTGCTGCGGATCGGGAATCAGTTGAGTTCGATCGTTTTGCGACATCGTATGCATATCCTTCGATTTTCGCCTTGCGGTTCATCGTGTTTTTACTGGGCTTGCATTATAGCGATTGCCCTGCTGTTTGTGGTACGGAAACGGTGGCATTCAAAAGAGGTGGGACATTTGTCCCACCTTTGAGTCGTTCTTTGCCGCTATCCGCACACACCGCATTTTGCACAGGCCGAAAGTGCGGCCGGAGCCTGCGCGATGCCGCCCTTTGCCGTCTCGCGCAGCGTGGCCGGCAACGCGTGGCCCACTGAGAGCATGACATGTGCCATCTGGTCAAACGGCACCAGGCTCTTAATGCCTGCGAGGGCGAGTTGTGCCGAGCTAAAGGCCGCTGCCACGCCGATGGCGTTGCGGTTTTGGCAGGGCACCTCCACGAGGCCACCGACGGGGTCGCAAACGAGGCCCAGCAGGTTACTCAGCGCGATGGAACTGGCGTCGAGAGCCTGCTCGGGCGTGCCGCCGAGCATCTGCACCAGAGCGGCGGCTGCCATGGCGGCGGCGCTTCCCACCTCGGCCTGGCAGCCGCCCTCGGCGCCGGCGACGCAGGCGCTCGTGGTGAGGTTGAGACCGATGGCGGCTGCGCAGTAGAGCGCGTCCATGACCTGCTCGTCGTCGAGCTGAAGGTGATCGGCGAGCGCCAGCACGCAGCCGGGCACAACACCCGCGGAGCCGGCCGTGGGGGCGGCGACGATCACGCCCATGGTAGCGGAGCGCTCGAGAACGGCCATGGCGCGGGCAACGGCGTCGGTCTGGACGGCGCCCATCAGGCTTGCACTCAAATCGTTGCGGCGGGTTGCTTCGACGAGCTTGGCCTCGCCGCCGATAAGTCCGCCGAGCGAGCGCTGCGGATTTGCGATAGGGGCTGTGGTCTCTTCGCGCATGACGTCGAGCACGCGGCGCATGGCGGCGACGGCGTGGGTCTCGCCGGTCAGACGCGCCTCGCGCACGGCCATGACGGCACCGATGCTGAGTCCCAGTTCCTCGCACGCATCGAGCAGCTGCTCGCCGTCGTCGAAGATCTCCTTTGCCGAGACACCGGGGGAGAGCGACGAGGCAGAACCGGGGAGCTCGATAAAGGTCGCGTAATCGACATTGTCGAGTTTGCGTAGCATGGGGATAACGGTGTCGTCGGGCGCGCCGTCGGTCTCAAAGACGGAGTAGGCCTGGCCGCCCACTTCGGTGCGGTAGGTACGGCAAAACGCGATGTTTACATGGGCGTAGGCGAGTAAGTTCGTGAGTGCGGCGAGTACGCCGGGAACATCCTGGTGCGCCACGAAGAGCGTGGAGTACATGCCCGAGATGTCGACGCCGACGCCGTTGATGCGGCTGATACGCATCTTCCCACCGCCCAGACTTTCGCCGCGGACCTGTGCCGTGGCGCCCGTGTCGTCTACCATGTCAATGTCGACGGTATTGGGGTGGATGGAGGCGTCGTCGCCCTTGATGTCAAAGTGATATTCGAGGCCCTGCTCGCGAGCGAGGTCGAAGGCCTGCTTGATATTCTCGTCATCGGTGTCGAGGCCTAGGATGCCCGCGACGAGCGCACGATCGGTGCCGTGGCCGCGGTAGGTGTGGGCGAAGGAGTTCCACAGGCCAAAGGTGGCTTTGGTGATGCGGCCTTCCAGCAGGCTGGCGGCAACTTGGGCGCAGCGTAGGGCGCCGGCGGTGTGCGATGAGCTGGGGCCGACCATGACGGGGCCCAAGATCTCGAATGCCGAGGTCGTAGCTAGTGTTTGCGGCTTGCCTGCCATGGCTGCTCCTTCTTTGTCCCGTCGTTCCGAGGGCTTTGGTATTTGGTCGCCTGCTCGGGCAGTCCTGCTCGCACGGAGAGCACATTAAGTGCTCTCCGGCTCGTGCGGAACTCGCGACCGACCAAATACCAAAGCCCTCGGAACTAAGGATACATGGTAGAGGCGCGTGTGCTGCAAAATTCATTAGCTGGTGACGCAGCGTGGGCTCATATCGAAGCATCTTCACCACCGTTTAAATAAAAAGAAGTACCGGTTGGGAGCGGTACTTCTTTTTTAAGCGCTTATGTCGTTGAAACCTTGGCGGTTCTTAATTACAGGCCGCAGGCTGCTTTGAGTTCTTCGACTCGATCGGTTTTCTCCCAGGTGAAGTCGGCGTCTTCGCGGCCGAAGTGACCGTAGGCTGCCGTCTTTTCGTAGATGGGGCGACGCAGGTCTAGGTCGCGGATGATTGCGCCCGGGCGCAGGTCGAAGGTCTTCTCTACGGCCTCGACGATCTTGTCCTCGGCAACATGCGCGGTACCGAAGGTGTCGACCATGATTGAGAGGGGCTTGGAAACGCCGATGGCGTAAGCAAGCTCGACTTCGCAGCGGTCGGCCAGGCCGGCGGCGACCACGTTCTTGGCGACCCAGCGCGCGGCATACGCGGCGGAGCGGTCGACCTTGGTGCAGTCCTTGCCGCTAAAGGCACCGCCGCCGTGACGGCCGTAGCCGCCGTAGGTGTCGACGATGATCTTGCGGCCGGTGAGGCCCGTGTCGCCCATGGGGCCGCCCACGACAAAGCGACCGGTGGGGTTCACGTAGATGTCCGCGTTGTCCCACGGCATGTTCTCGGCGGCCATGACCGGGGTGATGACGTGCTCGATGAGGTCGGCCTTGATCTTGCCCATGTCCTCGATCTCGGCGGCGTGCTGCGTGGAGATGACGATGGTCGTGACCTCGACGGGCTTGCCTTCCTCGTAGCGCACGGTGACCTGGGTCTTGCCGTCGGGACGCAGATAGGCGAGGGTACCGTCGTGACGCACGGCGGCCAGGCGCTCGGCCAGGCGGCTTGCCAGGTAGTGTGGCATGGGCATGAGGGTCTTGGTCTCGTTGGAGGCATAACCGAACATCATGCCCTGGTCGCCGGCACCGATCAGGTCGATCGGGTCGGTGGTAGCGCCGGTCTGGGTCTCGAAGGACTCGTCAACGCCCTGGGCGATATCGGGTGACTGTTCGTGGATGAGGCTCATAACGCCGCAGGTGTCGCAGTCAAAACCGAACTTGGCACGGTTGTAGCCAATGCGGCGGATAACACCGCGGGCGATTTCCTGTACGTCGACGTAGGCCTGGGTGCGAATCTCGCCGGCGACGATGACGGTGCCGGTGGTCACGAGGGTCTCGCAGGCGCAGCGGACGTTCTCCACGTTGGCCGGCACGCCGTTGGGGACGATGTAGCCCTGCTCCTGGAGCTCTATTTCTTTAGCGAGGATTGCGTCGAGGACGGCGTCGCTGATCTGGTCAGCGATCTTATCGGGATGACCTTCGGTCACCGACTCCGACGTAAAAACAAAGGACCCGTGTTGGGGCGGGATGGAACGAAGTTCTTCTGACATGATTGTCCTTTCAAAAACGTGTCCCGGCGACCGTTACCATTCCGCCGGGCTCTCTATGCAAGGGCACATCATAGCGCGTAAATCAAACATTCACACCCTTTCCGCACCTACTCATTGGGGACAGACATAAATGGCCGGCCGGGTACTCATTGGGGACAGGCTTAAACGAACAGTCTTACCTAAATGCCGACAGGTTGCCCAAAGACTGGTCATTTAAGTCTATCCCCAATGAGTAGGTCGGTGCCCTTTGTGCGGAGGTTGCTTTGATGCTTTATACTGGTGCGGTTAGACATCCATCCTGCAATCGAGGAGATTTCCATGGCATCAGACGTTCGCGTCCGCTTTGCACCCTCACCGACGGGCAAGCTGCACATCGGCGGCGCCCGCACCGCTATCTATAACTGGGCTTTCGCCCGCGCAAACGGCGGCACGTTCATCCTGCGCATCGACGACACCGACCCCACCCGCTCCACCGACGAGAACACGCAGATCATCCTGCGCGCCATGCGTTGGCTGGGCCTGGACTGGGACGAGGGTCCCGAGGTGGGCGGCGATTTTGGCCCCTACGCCCAGACCGAACGCCTGGACCTGTACAAGCAGGCTGCCCAGAAGCTTTGGGACGAGGGCAAGGCCTATCCGTGCTTCTGCACCAAGGAGCAGCTCGACGCCGATCGCAAGGCCGCGCAGGAGCGCAAGGACCCCTTCCAGGGCTATCAGCGCCGCTGCCGCGATCTTGATCCCAAGGAGGCCCGCCGCCGCATCGAGGCCGGCGAGTCCTACGTCCTGCGCATCAAGGTGCCCGAGGACCGCGGCGACGTCGTCATCCACGACGCCGTCCACGGTGAGGTGACCTTCGACGCCAAGGAGCTCGACGACTTTGTCATCTTCCGCTCCGATGGCACGCCCACGTACAACTTCGCGACCGTCGTCGACGACGCTATGATGAAGATCACCCACGTCATCCGCGGTGACGACCACCTGTCCAACACCCCGCGTCAGGTCATGGTCTACGAGGCCCTCGGCGCGCCCGTGCCCACGTTCGCCCACATCTCCATGATCCTGGGCGCCGACGGCAAGAAACTCTCCAAGCGCCACGGCGCTACCTCGGTGGAGGAGTACCGCGACGCCGGCTACCTGTCCGACGCCTTCGTCAACTACCTGGCGCTGCTCGGCTGGTCGCTCGACGGCGAGACCACGATCATCCCGCGCGATGTCCTGGCCAGCAAGTTCTCGCTCGATCGCATCTCCAAGAACCCGGCGACCTTTGACCCCAAGAAGCTCGATTGGGTCAACGCTGAGTACATCAATGGCATGTCCGATGCTCAGTTTGCCGACGAGATCATGGTCCCCGAGCTGCACGAGGCGGGTCTCATCGAGGGCAATGTCGAGTACGGCGAGGATTGGATCGATGCGCTTGCCGCCATCGTCAAGCCGCGCACCAAGATGCCGACCGACGCCGTGACCGTCGCCGCTCCCATCTTCGCTACGGCCGAGACGCTCGAGTATGACGAGAAGTCCGTCAACAAGGGCCTGGCCAAGGAGGGCATGGGTGCCATTCTGGATGCCGCCAAGGCCGCGCTCGAGGGCGTGGACGAGTGGACGGCTGCCAACATCGACGCCGCGCTTGAACCGCTGCCCGAGCAGATGGACCTTAAGAAGCGCGTGGTGTTCCAAGCCGTGCGCGTTGCCGTCTGCGGCAACATGGTGAGCCCTCCGCTGGGCGAGACCATGGCACTCGTCGGCCGCGACGACTGCCTGGCGCGCATCGACCGCGCCCGCACGATGGCGCTGTAGCAGCCGTGTAAACGCACGTATCCGAGCCCCGTTCACCCCGAGCGGGGCTCTTGTTTCTGAAGACGAATGGGATGGGAGGTGCTGGGGCCATGGCCGAGCAACTGTCGCTGTTTGGTTCGCCGGAACCGGAGGAGGCTTCGAAGCCCGCGGCTCCTGCCGCCGCCCCGGCGCAGCCCGGGCCCGCACCCGAACCCGTCGCCGCCTATGCGAGCGTGGTTCTCGACATCCCGACGCGTGCGCTGTCCGAGCCGTTTGCTTACGGCATTCCGCAATCCCTCGCCAACGAGGCCCAAGTCGGGTCTACGGTCCTGGTCCATTTTGGCAACCGTGCGGCCGCGGGCTATATCATTGACATTGCGTCTGAGCTGGGCGACCTGCAAGGCAACAAGGTCCTCGATCCTGCGCGCATCAAGCCCGTCGAGGCGATTCTCAGCAAACCGCTCTTTACCGCGGAGGCTGCCCGTATCGCACGTTGGATGAGCCGCGAGTATGTCGCGACGCTTTCCGAGTGTCTGCGCCTGTTCTTGCCCCCGGGCGGCAGCCCGCGGGTGGTCAAGGGCGACGACGGCGTGTGGACGGTTGAACGTCCCGCCGTCAAGCCTATCCAAAACCGCTGGGTCATGCTCACGCCCGAGGGATTTGACTATACGCCGCCCAAAACCGCCGTTCGCCAGCGTCAGCTCATCGAGGCGCTCCAGTGCGGACCGGTCACGACGCGCGACCTCAACCTGCTCTATAACAGCATGTCGGCGACCATCAAGGCGCTCGAAAAGCGCGGCGTCGTGGTGGTAGAGGAGCGCCGTGCTTGGCGTGGCTGCAACGAGCAGACCACGCTGTCCTCGGCAAGCGGTAAGGCGCCGGTCTCCCTTACCAACGGTCAGCAACAGGCACTCGCACAGATTGAGCGCGCCCGTCTGGACGCTCATGGCGACGTGGTGCTGGTTGACGGCGTCACCGGCTCCGGCAAAACCGAGGTGTACCTCTCCGCCATCGAGCGCGTGCTAGCGGCCGGCCGTTCGGCCTGCGTGCTCGTGCCCGAGATCTCGCTGACGGCTCAAACTGTCGGCCGCTTCCGCTCGCGCTTCGGTGAGACGGTCGCTGTATTCCATTCGCGTCTTTCTGCTGGTGAGCGTCTGGACCAGTGGGATATGGTCGCCAGCGGTGCCGCACGTGTGGTCGTGGGCGCCCGCTCGGCGCTCTTTTGCCCGCTCAGCGACTTGGGCCTCATCATCATCGACGAGGAACATGAGACCAGCTACAAGCAGGGTTCCAGCCCGCGCTACCACGCGCGTGAGGTGGCGGCCGAGATGGCGCGGCGCTACCGCTGCCCGCTCGTGCTGGGCTCCGCCACGCCTTCAGCCGAGGCCCTCGACCGCTGCCGCCGTGGCACGTATAACGGCGCCACCTGGACGCGCATCGAGATGCCCGAGCGCCCGGGACACGCCGTGCTGCCGACAGTCCGCATTGCCGACCTGCGCCGCGAGTTCTCGCACGGCAGCCGCTCCATGTTCTCAAAACCGCTCATGGAAGGTCTGGAGCGCGTTGTTGAGCGGCGCGAGAAGGCTGTGCTGCTGCATAACCGCCGCGGCTTTGCGCCGTTCCTGATGTGCCGCGAATGCGGCTGCGTCCCCACCTGTAACCACTGCTCCACCGCGCTTACGTATCACGAGCGCACCCATACACTGCAGTGCCACACCTGCGGTTCGTCTTGGCGCGTGCAGCCGTATCCTGCGCCCACGAGCCGTTGCCCCAAATGCGGCAGTCGCTACCTGGCAAAAATGGGTCTGGGCACTCAACAGATCGAGGACGCGCTGCACCAGATGCTTCCCGAGGACGTCGCCATTATTCGCATGGATGCCGATTCCACGCGCGGCAAGGATGCGCATAAAAAGCTGCTCGAGCAGTTCGATGCCGCCGATTGTGCGGTGCTGCTGGGCACCCAGATGATCGCCAAGGGCCTCGACTTTCCCGAGGTCACGCTCGTGGGCGTGGTCAATGCCGATTTCGCCCTCAAGCTGCCGGACTTCCGCGCAGGAGAGCGCGCCTACGACTTGCTGGAGCAGGTTGCGGGCCGCGCCGGCCGCGGCGATCGCCCCGGTGAGGTGATCATCCAGACCTACCTGCCCGAAGATCCGGTCATTCGCGCTGTCGCTGAGCACGACCGTTCGATCTTTACCGACTACGACCTGGACCAGCGCCGCGACGCGCTGTACCCGCCGTTTGTTCGCCTGGTCAACATTTTGGTGTGGTCGGCGAACCGAGACGACGCGCAGGACTACATCGGGCGCATTGCAAAGCTTCTTAAGCGCCGTTGGCATGCCGCCGCGCCCGACTTTTTACGGGCGGGGAGTGCCGTGCCGCAGGTGCTGGGCCCGGCTTCGTGTGTAATCGAGAGAGCCAAGGACCGTTATCGCTTCCATCTGCTTGTGAAGTCGCCCGTGGGGTACCATGTCTCTGATGATATCGACGCCTGCCTCAAAGAGGTGGGCTCTGTGCGCGGCGTGAGCGTGAGCGTTGATGTCGACGCCTATGATTTGATGTAACAACCCGAAAGGATGGCCATGGAAGCCAACGGAATCGTACTGTCGCCCGACCCTCGTCTGCGCCAGGAGTGCGCCGTCATCGAGGAGATCACCCCGGCAATCGAGGCGCTTGCCGAGAAGATGAAGAAGATGATGTTCGAGAACGGCGGCTGCGGCCTGGCTGCCCCGCAGATCGGCGAGCTCATTCAGCTCGTCACCATCGACTGCGACTACAGCGACAAGAGCGACTACGACCCGTACGTGCTCATTAACCCCGTCATTGTTGAGCAGGGCGACCATCTGGTGCCCTTTAGCGAGGGCTGCCTTTCTATTCCTGGCATTAGCTGCGAGATCGAGCGTCCCGACCATGTCGTCGTCGAGGCGTACGACTTGGATGCCAACCTGATTCGCTACGAGGCCTCGGGCGATCTGTTCTGCGTGTGCCTACAGCACGAGATCGATCACCTGCACGGTAACACCATGTTCGAGCGACTGAAGCCCATGCAGAGGCTCAAGGCCGTCAAGGAGTACCAGGACGCCCTGGCCCGCGGCGCTCGACCGGGCGAGACGGAGTAGGTTTGTCCGTCCCCGGGGCGCCCGCCTATATCATCCCGTGCTCAAACATTCTCGCTGCGCTGCGAAACTGCGCGCGGGACGATATAGGCGGGCGCCCCGGGGACTACGTTGACGCTGCTTGACTCGCCCGGGTGCCGTCGGGCCAGGGAAGGGCGTCTTCGCTGATAATTGCTTTGTTGGAAGAGCTGCTTTTATTGCGGCTCTTTCTTTGGTTTTGGGTATATTTGTTTTTGTTGAATTGTTCTTGCGGATGGGCCGGGTACTTGGCTTTCCGCTGTTCTTTGTAGCCGTCTCGGCTTTGGTTGAGGGGAGACGTTCTCTATGCGTATTGTGTTTATGGGTACGCCTGATTTTGCTGTGCCTTCGCTGGTTTCGCTTGTTGAGGCTGGGAATGAGATTGCGCTTGTTGTTACTCGTCCTGATGCTGTTCGTGGGCGTGGTAAGAAGCTGGAGCCGTCTCCCGTTAAGGCCAAGGCGCTTGAGCTGGGGTTGCCGGTCGTTGAGGCCAATCGTATGACGCCTGAGGTTGTTGAGGCGCTTCAGGCTGCGCAGGCTGATATTTTCTGCGTGGCTGCGTATGGCTGCATTTTGCCTGATGACGTGTTGCATATGGCGCCGCTTGGTATTGTGAATGTTCATGCGTCCTTGCTGCCTCGTTGGCGTGGGGCTGCTCCTATTCAGCGTGCCATTCTTGCTGGTGACGATGTTGCCGGCGTTTCCATTATGCGTATTGGGCATGGCGTGGATACCGGTGCTTATTGCGCACAGGCCTCGACCTCGGTTGCCGGTAAGCATGCTGAGACGCTGACCATGGAGCTTGGTGAGCTTGGCGGCAAATTGCTTGCCGATACGCTTCCTTCGCTTGCTGACGGCACCGCTGTTTGGACCGAGCAGGATGAGTCGCTCGTTACCCATGCTACCAAGATTTCTAAGCAGGAGATGCGTCTGGATCCGCAGATGGCGGCGCTCGATTGCGTGCGTCATGTGCTTGCTTCGTCCGATACCGCGCCTGCTCGTTGCGTGATTGCCGGCAAGACCGTGCGCGTGCTCGATGCTGCGCCGGCTGATGTGTCGCTTGGCGAGGGCACTGTTGCCGTCAAGAGCAAGCGTGTCTACCTGGGGCTTTCCGATGGTGCGGTTGAGCTGCTCGAGGTTAAGCCCGATGGCAAGCGTGCCATGGCTGCTTCTGCCTGGGCTGCCGGCCTGCAGGGTGCCGATCTGACGTGGGGTGTTTTGTCATGAGCAAGCTTTCCCCCGCGCGCAAGCTTGCGCTCGATGTGTTGATGGAGGCCGATCGCCGCGGTATGTACGCACGCGACGTGCTCTCTGCCCGCGCTACAGCTAAGGCCATTGACCAGCGCGATTCTGCTTTTGCCGCTCGTTTGGCACTTGGAGTTGCAGCCACCCAGGGTATTTTGGACGAGCTGCTCGATCAGTTTCTCGATAAGCCTAAAAAGGTTGCGCCGCGTGTTCGCATGGCGCTTCGCATCTCGGCCTTCGAGATGCTCTATCTGCATACGCGTGGCCGCGTTGCCGTAAGTCAGGGTGTTGAGCTGGTCCGCTGCGGCGCTAAGTCCGCCGCTGGCTTGGCCAATGCCGTACTGCATAAGGTTGCGGACAATGTTGAGGACTTTGCCACGGCGTCCGATGTGGATGAGTCTGAGCGACGCTTGGTTCGTCTGTCGCGCCTGATGGGTCTTCCTCGCTGGCTGTGCGCTCGCATTATGGCGTCGTTTGACACGCCAGAGGGTGCGCTTAACTTTGCCGGCAATCTGGCCCCCGCGCCGCTGGCCCTGCATGAGAACGCCTTTGTGACTAAGCCCGATCCGTATATCTCGCAGCTCGTCGCGCCTGTCTTCCCGGGCTGCCATGCCCCGGTTGATGCCCAGGTTACCGTTGCTTCTGGTGTGTTTGAGCGTGCTGCCGCGGTTGCATCTGATCTCAATGCGCAGCTCATCGCCACAGCTGCCACGCGCCCTGGTAGTTGCCTTGAGATTGGTGCCGGTCGTGGCACCAAGACCTATGTGATGATGTGCCAGGCCAAGCGTGCCGGCTATGAGCGTCAGCATACTGCACTCGATTTGCACGACCGCAAGTGCGATCTGAATCTCGCGCGCCTTCTCAAGGCCGGTATTCAGGGCGTTCGTACGGTTTCGGGTGATGCCTGCGAGCTTGATGAGGTGCTCACATCGTTTGATGCTATGCGCGGTGAGCGGGTCAAGTTCGATACCGTGTTTATCGATGCGCCGTGCTCTGGCACCGGAACCATGCGTCGTCATCCCGAGATCCCGTGGCGCCTAACCGAGAATGATGTGACGGCCGAGTTACCCAAGCTTCAGCTGACGATGCTTAAGGAGGCTTCTGCGCGCGTGGCCGCCGGCGGAGAGCTCATCTATGCCACCTGCTCGGTTTTTGATGAAGAGAACACGCAGGTCGTGGATGCCTTCCTAGCCTCTCCCGAGGGCGCCTGCTTTAGCGTGGCACTGCTCTCCGAGGCGCAGATTTTGCAACTCCCGGAGTTCGATCAGGCTAAGAAGCTCGTATCCGTACGCCAGAACGAA
Source organism: Collinsella sp. (assembly GCA_018367075.1). GTDB lineage: Bacteria > Actinomycetota > Coriobacteriia > Coriobacteriales > Coriobacteriaceae > Collinsella. Next base: position 312 of record JAGZGX010000017.1, on the reverse strand, counting down.
CGAGGCCTCTTCCAAAGCGTGCCGGTAAACGCCGACTCCTACGACGGCCACTTCTGCGCCAGGCTGGTCCGCAAGTAACGACTAAGTTGCGGTGAAATAGGGATTGAATAGCGGCTTCTGCCCGCCAAACAGTCCTTATTTCACCGCAACTCATTAGGAAACTTGGGTAGCTAAAGAAGCAGCCCCGCGATCGGTGTCGGTCGCGGGGCTGTTTGGTTTCAAGACTTTAGTCCGCTGGCCGCGCAGCGGCCAGCTTTAAACCACCCGCTACGCGGGTGGAGACAAACGGCTTTACAAAGCCACCCCTCCGAC
>JAGZGX010000044.1:0-6990 GCA_018367075.1 Collinsella sp. | reverse complement strand
AATGGTGAAAATGCGTTGGCGCGATTGGGGAAATTGCGTTGGCGGAATCGGCTAAAGTGCGATGGCGAAATTGGTTGTTTTTACAGTAGCGCTAACACCTGGGGTCCCTCATATACGGCCCTCCCGTCTCTCGCGCCCCTCCCGGAACTGTCCACATCAGTGTAGCCAATCCACAACGACGTGCTCGCCTACTACGTCGACGCGGTCAGGCGGGCGGCGGAGGAGAAGGCGAGGCTCGAGGGGCTCGTCGAGGCCGAGGCCCGCAAGCCCAGGTGGAGGAAGAGGGTCGACTCCCTCCGCTGCCTCAAGGGCGTAGACACCGCGTCCGCCGCCGACCTCGTGTTCGAGGCCGGCGAGTTCTCGAGGTTCAGGAATGCCCGCTCGTTCGCGGCGTGGGTCGGTCTGACGCCCTCCGAGCACTCCAGCGGGGAGAGCGACCGCAGGTGGCACTACCTGACGTGCTCGGGGCGGCCGAAGGACCTCGCCAGGGGCCAGGCCCCGGACCGGGGCGCCCGGAGGCATGCCGCCAAGGGCGTGCGGAGGCTGGTCGAGAGGCGGGAGGCGCTGCTCGCGCGCGGGGTCCACGGCAACAAGGCGAACGTGGCCACGGCGCGCGAGCTCGCCTGCTGGGTATGGGCGGTCGGCCTCATGGCCGAGGAGGCGTAGGGGGGCGGTCCCCCGCACATAAGCCGATCACCCCGGAAGCGGTTCGATCCGAAGCCGTTGAGGCGAACCTCAGGTCCCTTTTCTGCGAGCGCCCAGGGCGCCACACGCGTGCACAGACTGTCGGTTCGACGTAGAAGCCTCAGCCGTAGCAACGGATTGCCCAGCGAGAGATCGCCGCGGGCGGATATTAAACTGCAAAGACGAGCGTCGGTAAGACACGCCGAGGTCGCCGCGGACGGGACGGGCTGATATAGGGAGAGGGCCTGACCCCATATCGTTGGGGCCAGGCCCGATTTTGCCTCTTGACAATGTCCTGCTCATATTAAAAGGAACGTCCCCAAGTGCCGGGTTTCCGCAGTCATTGGGGACAGACTTAAATGACTAGTCGTTTAAGAACGTCCCCAATGACTACCCACAGAATGAGGGTCTCATCGGGGACTAGGTAAATAGCAAAAGCCCCCGCGGCCGAAACGGGCCGCGGGGGCAGCAGGCTTGCAAGGGTTAACTCAAGTCCTCGCCATTTGATGCAATGACCTTTTGATACCAGCAGAAGCTGTCCTTTCGGTAGCGATCGAACGTGCCTTTGCCCGTATCATCGGCATCGACATAAACAAAGCCATAGCGCTTCTTCATCTGCCCCGTCGAGGCCGACACCAAATCGATACAGCCCCACGGCGTGTATCCCATCAGGTCAACACCGTCCTCGACAATTGCATCGCGCAGCGCAAGAATATGCCTTCGCAGGTAATCAATATGATACGCATCGTGGACTTTGCCGTCTTCCAGCGCATCGAGTCCGCCCACACCGTTCTCGGCGATAAAGAGCGGAAGATGGTAACGATCGTGGTAGCCGGCAAGCGTCACGCGCAAACCCAGCGCATCGATCTGCCACTTCCAGGCAGTCTCTTTATCCTTGAGGTACGGATTGCGCAACGTCGGGAACACGTTGCCCTCCGCCTTCTCGGCGATCACCTGATCATCGGCGCACACCAAGCGCGAGCAATAGTACGAGAACGAGATGAAGTCGACCGTATGCTCTGCCAGATACTCCGTATCGCCCGGCTCAAAGGGCACGTGAACGCCCTCTTTCTCGAGTGCACGCAGCTTCCAAGCAGGATAGGCGCCCGCAGCCATCACGTCTGTGTAGAAGTAGCGGCCGCGGTCCTCCTCATACGCAAGCCATACGTCCTCGGGCGCACAACGGTACGGATAGGTCGCACCGGCAGCGACCATGCAACCCACCTTGTTTGCGGGATCGATCTTGTGCAGAATCTCGACAGCGCGAGCGCTCGCCATAAACATATGGTGCGAGAACGCCGCAGTCACGGCTGCACGGTCACGCTCATCCTCGAGCGTGACACCCGCGTTGAGATAGGACAGCGCCACGCTGTTGATCTCGTTGAACGTAAGCCAATAACGCACGAGGCCCTGGTACGCGCGTCCGACGGTCTCGACGTAGTGCGCATACCGCTCGATCATCTCTCGGCTTTGCCAGCCACCATAGCGCTCGACCAGAGCCAACGGATAGTCGTAGTGCGACAGCGTCACAAGCGGCTCGATTCCATGCTCGCGCAGCGCCTCGAATACCTGACGGTAAAACTCCAAGCCCTCGCCGTTGGGCTCGGCCTCCATCCCTGTGGGAAAAATACGGCTCCAGCAAATTGAAAGACGCAGGCACTTAAAGCCCATCTCGGCAAAGAGCTCGACATCCTCGTGCCAATGATGGAAGAAGTCGTTGCCCCAGCGGCATGGATACAGCCTGTCCGGATCGTCCACGGGCTTTTGCCTGCCAAACATTACATCCCAGCGGTCGGAACCCTGTGGGATCAGGTCGGAGTGCGACATGCCGCGGCCGCCCTCGTTCCAGCCCCCTTCGGCCTGGTTGGCGGCGAGGGCACCACCCCACAAAAAGCCCTCGGGCATACCGGCGGCAGACGTTCTATCAAAGTAACTCATGCTACTCAGCATCCTCGGCAGAAGCTGCCGCGGCGTTCTCCTGCTCCTGAGCCAGGAGCTGGTTATCGTACACCTTAAAGAACGGGTACCAGACCACAGCCATGACCACGATCAAAACGATCGTAAACACCCAGATGCGCGGGTCGAGGCACTGGACAAAGCCCTGAACGAAGATGGGGAACGTGCCGCTCACCAAGATGTAGAAGTTAGAGACAAGACCCAGTGAGACCGCACCCCAATACAGCAGGGCCGAGATCATGCCGCCTAGCACAAACGGAATCATGAGGATCGGGTTGAAGATGATGGGCGCGCCGAAGATCGCGGGCTCGGAGATACGGAAGAAGCTCGGCACGATCGATGCCCTGCCAAATGCCTTGAGCTGCTGCGACTTTGCCCTAAACGCGCAGAGCGCCACAAAAGAGAACGTATTACCCGTGCCGCCGATGAGGTTGATGGCCAACGACATGAGCACCGGGTGGAACTCAAGCGGCTGCCCGGCAGCATAGAGCGAGGCGTTGGCGGCAAAGGCGGCAAGCGAGACCGGGGCGGTGATGGGCATTACGATCATGTTGCCGTGGACGCCAAAGCACCAAAACAGCAGCGTCATGAAGCAGATAAGCAGTGCGCCGGGCACAGAGTCAACTGCGACGGAAAGCGGGGCAGCGAGCAGCTTCTCGATAACCGAGGGGATGGACAGCGCGGGATCGATCATCTGGATCAGCAGGTTGCCGCCAAAGAAGATGAGGATGTTGGCGAGCATAGGTACGATGGCGCCAAAGGTTTCGGACAAAAACGGCGGCACGCCATCGGGCATCTTGATGGTGATGCCCTTGGTCTGGCAGAAGCGCGTGACCTCGACGGAGACCAAGGCAACGATGATGGCGGTAAACAGGCCCTGCGCACCCAGATAGGTGCAGGGGACCGCCTGGAGCACGGACTCGTCAGCAAGCTGGTAGTAGGACGACGGCGCCGCGGCGATCAGGAACATCACCAGCGAGGTCATGCCGGCGTTAAGCTTGGGCATCTTGTAGGTGCCCGCCAGGTTATAGGCGATTGCGAACGTCACGATCACCGACAGTATGCCCATCGTCATATTGAAGGGGATGAGCAGCGTGAGCTTATTGGCCGTCGCAAAATCGAGCCAAGGGCCAAAGACGGACCAGAACCCGCCCTGCGCCACCAGGTCGGCCGTGACCGGCGGGTTGGCGAGGATCATAAAGACGGCAGATACCAAGATGAAGCTGATCGCGCTCATAAAGCCCTTTTGCATGGAGGCAAAGTGGCGCTCGGTGCCGCAGAAATTGGCGATAGGGGTCAGTTTTTCCTGAAGCAGGGTCATGAACTTCTCCATGGTCGCCTCCTAACCCAACAGCGACTGGGCGAGTGCCAGCACGTTGGCGGCGTTGCCCATGCCGTAGTCCTGTGCGGGGATGACCGCGGTCGGCTTACCGCTCCCCTGCTTGACGGTGTTGAGCTGGTAGGACACCTGCGGCCCCAAGAGCAGCACGTCATAATTGGCGCACGTCTCCTGATACTCGCCGATACCCACCGCATCGATATCGAGCTCGATGCCGTTTTGCTCCGCATATTTCTCGAGTTTCTTCATCAGAATGCTTGTAGACAGACCAGCTGCGCAAACAAGAAGGATCTTCATAAGGGATTCCCTTCGCATTGATTGGTTGGATAGTCACCGCACGCCGCTAGGCGTTCTTGGTTGCAGTGCACTCATACAGGCAGATCAGCTCCTGCACGAGCTCCTGAGCAAGCATGGAGCACATGAGGTGGTCCTGAGCATGGACCAGCAACACATCCACCGACAGATGCTCGCCCGCTGCCTCAGTCGAAAGCAGCTGCGTTTGGATGTGGTGAGCCTTGATTCCCGCATCCGTTGACTGCTTCATGAGTTTGGCGGCGGCGTCAAAATCCCCCGCTTTTGCCTTTTCAAGGGCTTCGAAGGCAAGGCTGCGCGCCTCTCCCGCTGCAGCGACCAGCTGAAACGAAACCATCTCGGTTCCCTGATCGTCCATAACGGTCTCCTCTCCCGTGATGTTTGGTTTGTACTTGAATATTCGAAACGCCTATCTCCCGCCCGCAATCCTCGAGGTTTATTGCAGGTAGACAGACAGGGTTATCGACAAAAGAAGTCTTAAGCCGTATGCGCTTGCACAAGCGCCATCAGCTCATGCCAGGACCGGCGCTCGCGTAGGCGCTCGACCCCCTGGCGGTCCATAAAGATCTCGGCGAGCAGTGAGCTCAAGATCCGCGCCTCATCGCCGCCCGACCGGGCAAACGACACCATAAAGACGATATCGACCTCATGGCCGTATTCGTCCCAAAGAATGGGATGTTCGAGCAGGCCCACGGTAACAAAGGCCTCGGCGCTCAAGGGATGCATCCCATGGGGCATGGCTACCCCATTGCCAAACGAGGTGGCACTCGCGCTCTCGCGCTCGGCGACCTCTTGGGCAAACTGGGCATCGACACGGCCGCTCTCGACGGCGCGCTCGGAGAGATATCGGAGAACGGCCTGCTTCGACGACGCCTCAACGCGGTTGAAGAACAGGGCACGGCTAAAGAAAGAGCTTACGGAGTCCGATTGCGCAGTGTCGTCGCTCAGCACCTTGCGGATAGCGTTGACATCGCTCGTCTCCAAGAAGAAATCGGCCTCGCGGACGGGCACGGGCAACTTGACGTTGAGCGGCACCGTTGTGAACACGTAGTCGATGTGCGAAAAATCGAACGTTCCCACGCGGGCGACATCGCATGTCTCAATCGAATCGATATACATGCCAAACTGCTTGCGGTACTGGTGCTCGAGCATACGGGCGCTTCCCGCTCCCGAGGCGCACACGATCAGGATGCGCTTGCGACGCGGCTGGTCGGCTTGCTGCTCGAGGGCCAGGGCAAATGCCATGGCGATGTAGCCGAGCTCTTCATCAGAGGGCTGGCTGCCAAAATGACGCTCGAGTACCTGCGAGGTGCCAGCTGCCATCGAATAGGCCAACGGAAACCTCGTCTTGATATCGGGCAGCATGGGGTTATCCATATGCATGTGATATTCAAGGCGATAGCCCAGAGGGCCGATATGCCGAGCAAGGTTCATGCGAAGTTCAAGATCGCCGCTAAAGTCAAACCTAAACTCATCGTTGACCGCACGTACCATCTCGGAAGCAATCTCCCACATCTCGTCCGAGATAACGGCAGAGCCCTTCTCGGGCACGCCCGTGCCCCTGCCGAGCAAATGGATTGCGATAAAGGCAACCTCTTCTCGGGGCATGCTCACGCCCAGGGCATCCTTGATGTTTGCGGCAATCTGGAAAGCCGCGGCGTATTCGCGCGTTCCCTCCAGCTTTAAAACGTCCGATTCTGCAGCCGGGACATAGCAGCCCTGCTCGATGCGGCCAAGAGCGATGTAAAGATGCATGATGAGATTGCGGGATGCCAGCGAGCTCACCGTGACGGGCGAGGCAGTCAGGGCATCGTCCACACATGCGGCGATGGCCCGCAGGCGCTCGGCGAGCTCTGCATCGTCGGTGTCGGGCAACACGGGCCTCACCAGCGAGGCCAGACACAGACGCCGTTGCGACTCCCCACCCGCAACGCGGATTCCGTAGCGAGGGCGCTTTTCGAGCGTCAAGTCAAATTGGGCGAGTTTCTGCTCTACCAGACGCATGTCATTGGACAGAGTTCGCGCCGAAACGTAGAGTAAATCCGCATACTCCTCAATCGTCACCCACTGGGACCGCATGAGGAGGTCGTTAAGAAGGAAGGACACACGGCCGTCGCGCGTATCAGGAATGCCCGGATGGGCCAGAGCCGCACCGTCTAGCAAGCGAGCAAGCTCATCTGCATGTGCAACATCGATACGATATTGCCCTTTGCTGCCAACGATGCGTGCAACCCCCGCAAGATTGTCGTTTGCGCGATGGATATAGTTTCTCACGGCGCGCTCGCTTACCTCGAGACGCTTGGCAAGCACCGCGACAGCGACAGGCTGAGCGTCCTCGATCATATTTACAAGCTGCTTGACGCGAGCATCCATGTCCTCCTCCTTTCCCTGCGTCTAGTCTAACGCGGTAAAGAATGACACTCCACGTCGCTCTCGTTCCGCCAACGCGGAACAGGTTGCGGGGAGTCCAGCTGAACTTATAGGGGGCACGGAGAGAGGGCCCGAAAGCAATGCGTCGGTGTGAGATGCGCTTTCCGCAGTCATTGGGGACAGATTTAAATTAGTAGTCATTGAGGACGTTCTTGTTTGACTAGTCGTTTAAGAACGTCCATTACAGTCGAAATTGTCAGCCCGGGCCCGTCTCGGGCTACGATTGAGGCGCGCCCAGAACGGGCCGCCGACCGGGCGCCCGCGCACGG
>JAGZGX010000001.1:0-144583 GCA_018367075.1 Collinsella sp. | reverse complement strand
ACTTTGCGAAGCAACCGGAGTGAAGATAAAGCCTGGCCCGCCCGCGAAGCGCCACAAAGACCGCAGGGACGGGAGCAGCTATACTACTCTCAGTAGTTAAGGGTCGCGGATCCGCCGCGTCGCCGTTCTCAACAGGAGGTCTTTGTTTATGGCAGATCAAAAGCCGGTTGTCGGGATCATCATGGGTTCCAAGTCCGACCTGGGCGTTATGGAAGGTTGCACCGCCGAGCTCGAGGCGCTGGGCGTGCCCTATGAGCTTGTCATTGCGAGCGCACACCGCACACCGGCGAAGGTCCACGAGTGGGCTTCGACTGCCGCCGATCGCGGTATCAAAGTGATTATCGCCGCCGCCGGCAAGGCCGCTCACCTGGGTGGTGTCGTGGCTGCCTTTACGCCGCTGCCGGTCATCGGCGTGCCTATGAAGACGAGTGACCTGGGCGGCATGGATTCGCTGCTGTCGATGGTGCAGATGCCTTCGGGCGTGCCCGTGGCCTGCGTTGCCATCAACGGCGCCAAGAACGCCGCCATCTATGCCACACAGATTCTGGGTGCTTGCGACCCAGAGTACCGCAAGGTTATCGAGAAGATGAAGCAGGAGATGGCCGACGCCTAGGCGTTCCGCCGTTTCACCGCAGTATAAGGAGAGCCATGTCCGACTATCAGGGAAAACGATTCAAGGCTTCTCAGATTCCCGATCCGTCGAAGCCTGGTGCTGCCCGTGCAGCACAGCAGGGTCGGACATCCTCTCCTCAGCAGCCGCGCGCGCCGCGTCCCGTAACGCCGATGTCCCATCATCGCCAGGATACGCCGGCTGCATATCGCCCTTCGTCGTATGATACGGCCAAGAAAGAATCGCGTTCTACGAAACAGTCGGGCGCTGCTCCGTCGAGCTATACCGAGCCGCCGCGCAAAAAGCGCCGCTCCGTTATCCCCATCTTGCTCATCATTATTGGCATCGGCCTAATCGTTGCCGCCGCTGCCATCTTTATCAATGCGCAGATTGGTTACAAGCAGGCGAGCGAGTCGTACCAAAAGATCGAAAAACAATATGTGAGCGACAAGGACGCCAGTGGCGTGCCAATTATCGACTTTAATGCGCTTGCCCAGACAAATCCCGAGGTTGTGGGTTGGATTTACGCGCCCGGCACCAACATCAACTACCCCGTGGTGCAGGCCAACAACAACTCCAAATACCTCAACACGCTGTTTGACGGTACATCTAACGCGTCCGGTGCCATTTTCTTGGATAGTGATGACACCGCGCCGGGAATGGTCGACCAGCAGACCACGATTTACGGCCACCATATGAACGACGGATCGATGTTCAATGTGATTTCGGACACCACCGACCAGGCGACGTTCGACAGCATTGAGTTTGTGTATTACATCACACGGGATGCTACGTATAAGCTGCGACCACTGGCGACCAAAGTTGTCGAGGACACGTATGCCAAGGCGCGCACACCCAATTTTGAGGGCGACGACGGGCTCAAGAACTACCTGTCCGAGATGCTCGACGGTGCCTCTGCCGTGGCGAGCGATGCGGGCGATCGTGCCGCTTCGGCAACCAAGGTCGTAACGCTTGTGACCTGTCGTTCGTTATCGCTGAGCAACACGCGTGCTGTCATGGTGCTCACGCCGGTCGAGGAATAAGTTGTTCGAGAGTAGCTAAAAAGCCCCGTTCCAAATTGGCTACTCGACGACGGTAAGGGAGAAATGATGCTCGAGAATGGCAAAACGATGCCTTCGGTTGATGCTTGGCTGCGCGAGGCCAAGGCCGATTCGTCGGCACCTGCGTGCGGTATGTATCTGACACATAACGGTGTGGTGCGCGCGACGCCCAAGGCCGAGGCGCGCGGTGTCGAGACCGATGGCGTGGCGCCGGGCCACAAGGTGGGCGGCATGGTGTTTGGCTACGACGCCAGCAAGGTGCAGGCTGCTATCGAGGCCACGCGCGCGATGCCGGGTATCGGCTATGTGCGCGTGTGGCTGGCAAGCGGCGAACTTGCCGTAGGTGACGACATCATGCTCGTGCTCATCGGCGGGGACATTCGCCCGCACGTGGTCGATGCGCTGCAGGCGCTCGTTGGCACCATCAAGAACGAATGCGTGAGTGAGGTCGAGCGCGAGGCGTAAGGCCTCGTCGGCAATCCGAGTCTGTCTATAGCGAAAGCCCGCCGGCAGTTCATGTAGATCTGCCAGCGGGCTTTGATGTGTTGGAGCTATTTTGCTCTGGCGTTTGCTACACGCGTGTGGCGTCCTTGGGGCTCATGGTCATACTCTGAAAACGGTTCTCCATATATTCGTTATCGAAATGCTTGTCATAGAACTGTGCGACGGGAATATTTCGAACGGTTCCGTTGACGCGCTGATACCAATAGTCGAGCGATTGCAACGTCATGACGCCGTCGATCAACATGACGGCGGTCAGGATGACGGTAGCAGAGTAGCGGCGTTTCCATGGAATCATATTGATGAGCTTAAGCAGGCGCGGCAGCAAGACCTTGATCCAGATGAGGCCACCCAGGCCCCACATGCAGGCAAACGGCGTGCATGTGCGTCCCCCGGTCAATACCGCGATGGGATCGGGCATGCCGAATAGCCTAATGTGTGAATAGCTCCACGACACCACGCCAAATGAGGTCTGCATAAACCAGCCTACAAACACCTCGAAAGCGCCGCCGATCAGGGCACTTACCAGGAAAATGATCAGAGGATTCTTTTTATAGAAGCGGTTGAGCGCCATGGTCATGAGCACCGCGCCAAATCCGTAGATGGGGCTAAAGGGGCCAAATAGCATACCGGCACGGTCCTGATAGACGCCGGGATCGACGACGACCATATGCCAGACTTCCTCGAGAATGAGACCTAACACGCTGCAGACGAAGAATACCCAGAACAGGTTGAAGTAGTTGAGCTTGATGTAGCCCTCGCCGGTTTCGTCGCGGCCGAGCATCCCCTCGGCGGCGGCATCGCGGTCGAGCATCTCTTGCAGACGGCGCTGCAGTTCGCGCTCCTGGCGTAGCGTGGGGTCGACGGTGGCCGACAGCGCAATGAGGATGACAAGCTGGACGGCGGGGCGCAGCAGGAAGGGTCCGATGCCCTGGAGCATCACGTCAACTAAAAGCTCCACGACGGTAAATGCGATGAGGACGTAAGACAGGCGGGCGGCATTGCGCCGCTGGTCCTTGATGAGGTCCAGGCCAAAGACGATCAAGATGATCGCGCTTGCCGCCGAGAGCATAATGCCGGCGACGATAAGGCCAACCGCGACTAGGGTGTTATCACCGAGCTTAGCGGCGACGTTGCCGTTAATGAGTGCGGTGATGACCTGCCACATAAAGACGGCGACTGACGGGAGCGTGCCCACGCCAGATAGGGTGCACAGGACTGCGTAGACCTTGATGATAAGGGGGATCTTCTTGGCCTCCGTGGTGCTGGGGACACTGGGGTCGAGTTGATTTCGATCCATACGCTACCTTTCTCGTCTTGTAGTAGCCTACAAGGATACGCCGACGACCAGCTAAAAGACAGGACGAACGTCCCAATTGCAACAATGTAGCCCCTAGCGCGGGCGAGACACGGCGCACGGGAAGTCTTCGAGGCCGTTGCCCCTGAGAGTGGACTACCCAATAAAATGTTTGGTCGCAAAACGGATAATAAGCTCGGTGGGCTTTTAAAAAGCGCTGCTCATGCGCGGGGGAGCGCGTCGCGCCGTGCGTATAATAAGGCGGGTAACGCCAAAATACGAGGCTCTGAGGGGATGCCATGTCTCAAGAAACCATCCGCGCGGCCGAGCGTGCCGCGGGACAGGTGAACGCCATGTCGACGTATGATCCGGACTCTGACCAGCTGCATGAGGAATGCGGCGTTTTTGGTGTCTGGGCGCCCGATCGCGACGTGGCTCGACTGACGTACTTTGGCCTGCGTGCACTGCAGCATCGCGGCCAAGAATCGGCGGGAATCGCCGTTGGTGACGGCGGTACGGTTATGGTCCGCAAGGATCTGGGCCTGCTCGACCGCGTGTTCTCCAATGCCGACTTGTCGACGCTCTCCGGTCAGCTGGCCGTGGGTCATGTGCGCTACGGCACCGCCGGCGCCAAGAGCTGGGAAGCCTCTCAGCCGCACCTCTCTACCATCAATAGCGTCATTATCGCGCTCGCGCACAACGGCACCCTCGTCAACACCGACGAGCTGCGTCGCCAGCTGATCGAGCTGGGCGTACCGTTCCTCTCCAACTCGGATTCCGAGGTCGCGACCAAACTCATCGGCTACTTTACTCAGCGTACTGGCCATCTGCGCGAGGGCATTCGCAAGACCATGGAGCTCGTGCGCGGCGGCTACGCCATGACGCTCATCAACGAGCAGGCGCTCTACGCATTCCGCGATCCGCACGGCATTCGCCCGCTCGTGCTGGGCAAGCTGGTGGATGAGGGCCTGGACCAGGCCGATGCCGCATCCGTTTCGCAGCTGCCGTCGCAGGACGGCGCCGCGACGGTCGACGCCACCACCCATGTCACGCGCGCCGGCGGCTGGGTCGTTGCCTCCGAGACCTGCGCGCTCGATATCGTGGGCGCCGAGTACGTCCGCGACGTCCGTCCCGGTGAGATTTTGCGCATCAGCGCCGAGGGTCTGGTATCCGAGCAGGGCGTGCCTGCAGCCGAAGAGCCCGCCAACTGCATCTTTGAGCAGGTCTACTTCGCCCGTCCCGACTCCATCATGAACGGCAAGAGCGTCTACGCCTGTCGTTACGACATGGGTCGTCAGCTGGCACACGAAGAGCCCGTCGAGGCCGATCTGGTCATCGGCGTGCCCGACTCCGGCCTGCCGCCCGCGGAGGGGTATTCGCACGAGAGCGGTATTCCCTTTGGCGAGGGTCTTATCAAGAACCGCTACGTGGGCCGTACGTTTATCGAGCCTACGCAGGAGCTGCGCGCCATGGGCGTGCGCATGAAGCTCAACCCGCTGCGTGACAACATCGAGGGCAAGCGCCTGGTCGTGATCGACGACTCCATCGTACGCGGCACCACCATGGTGCAGCTCGTCAAGATGCTACGCAATGCCGGCGCCAAGGAGATTCACATCCGCATCAACTCGCCCGAGGTCATCTGGCCGTGCTTCTACGGTATCGATACCGACGTGCAGTCGCAGCTCATCAGCGCCAACAAGACGGTCGAGGAGATCTGCGAGTATATCGGCGCCGATTCGCTGGCCTTCCTTTCGGTTGAGGGCCTGCTGAAGGTCATGCCCAAGGGCGGCTACTGCGATGCGTGCTTTACCGGCCGTTATCCCGTGGCGATTCCCGAGAGCTTTGGCCGCGACAAGTTCATGGAGGGCTTTAAGCCCCGCAACCTGGATAAGCCGCTGCACTTTGACGATGACGCCGTGGTCGAGAAATACGACGACCGCAGCTGGGAAGAGAAGCACGGCGAGGCTTAAAACCTGCCATTTGGGGACAGGTTTATTTTGGTAGGTTTTACCTGCTGTTTTGTTGATTGAGCGGCGCGCGTTGCCAGAATGCGCGCCGAAATGAACGCAACTATGAGCACCGTTTGGCGCCCGGGCGGCAGACGGTAGTGGGAGAGGAAGGCTCAGATGAGCAACAGCAAGCATGTGACGTATGAGGATGCCGGCGTCGATACCGCCGAGGGCGGTCGCGCCGTCGACGCTATTAAGCAAATGGTTAAGGACACCAACCGCCCCGAGGTCATCGGCGGTATCGGTGGCTTTGGTGGCCTGTTCTCGGCCGCCGCACTTAAGGATATGGAAGACCCGATCCTGATCAGCGGTACCGACGGCGTAGGCACCAAGCTCGTGCTCGCCCAGATCATGGACCGTCACGAGACGGTGGGCCAGGACCTGGTCGCCATGTGCGTTAACGACATTTTGGCTTCGGGCGCCGAGCCGCTGTTCTTCCTGGACTACGTTGCCATCGGCCACATTGAGGCCGAGCACATGGCAAAGATCATCAAGGGCGTGGCCGATGGCTGCAAGCTCGCGGGCTGCGCGCTCGTGGGCGGCGAGATGGCCGAGCATCCCGGCGTCATGGCTCCTGCCGACTACGACCTTGCCGGGTTTACCGTGGGCGTCGTCGACCGTCCCAAGATGCTCGACCCCGCGAACGTCCGCCCCGGCGATGTCATCCTGGGCCTGCCCTCCACCGGCGTGCATTCCAACGGCTACTCGCTCGTGCGTAAGGTCATCGGTGTTGACGGCATCAAGCCGGGCACGCCCGAGGCCGCCGCTAAGGCCGAGGAGCTGAGCCGCCCGCTCGAGGAGCTCGGCGGTGCTTCGCTGGCCGACGCCCTGCTGGCCCCCACGCGCATCTACGTCAAGCCGATTCTGGAGCTGCTGCGCAATGGCGCCAACGTTCATGCCATTGCCCACATCACCGGCGGCGGTATTACCGAGAACCTCAACCGCGCGCTTGCCGACGACGTCGACGCTGTGGTCACCCGCAACGGCGCCGAGATGGGCTGGGATGTTCCGCCCGTCATCACCTACGTGTCGCGTCAGGCCGAGCTCGCGCCCAACGAGGCATGCAAGACCTTCAACATGGGCGTCGGCCTGTGCCTGATCGTCGCCCCCGAGGACGAGGCTGCCGTGACCGAGGCCCTGGTTGCGCTGGGCGAGAAGCCGTTCCGCGTGGGCGAGTGTGTCGAGGGTTCCGGTAAGGTCGTGTACTCCGATGAGCGCTAACGAGCAGATGGCTGCCGCCGAGGGCCTGGACTTTGTGCCCTATACCCGCCCGACTGGCACCGATACGGCTGAGCCGCTCAAGATCGGTGTGCTTATCAGCGGCTCCGGCACCAATCTGCAGGCGCTGATCGACCTGATCGCCGCGGATAAGCTCAATGCCTCGATTGAGCTCGTGGTGTCGAGCCGTCCTTCGGCCAAGGGTCTGCAGCGTGCCGAGCGTGCGGGTATCCAGACGCTTACGCTGTCCAAGGATGTCTATGCCGACCCCATCGCCGCCGACGAGATCATCGCGCACGAGCTGCTCGAGCGCGGCTGCGAGTATGTGGTCATGGCCGGCTACATGCGCATGGTGCATACGCCGCTGCTGGCGGCGTTTCCCAACCGCGTGGTCAACTTGCATCCGGCGCTGCTGCCGAGCTTTACCGGCGCGCATGCGATCGACGATGCCTTTGCGCGCGGCGTCAAGGTAACCGGTGTGACCGTGCATTTTGCCAACGAGATCTACGACAACGGCCCCATCATCGCCCAGCGCGCGCTGGCCGTTGAGGAAGGCTGGGATGTCGATACGCTCGAGGAGCACATCCACGCGATTGAGCACGTGCTGTATCCCGAGGTCGTGCAGATGCTCGCCGACGGCCGCGTCCACGTGTTGGAGAGCGGCAAGGTCGCAATTGATGCGCCGCGCGGCTAGTGGCGCACAGTACAATTTAGCCGAGTAGTCAGGGTGGTCATTGGCGCCAAGGCGCAAGTGGCCATCCTTTGTTTTAGGTAATCACCTGCGACGCTCTTCAATGACTAGTCGTTAAAGAACGTCGCGGGTGACAAGGTGAGAGAGGTGGGCCCATGGCGGATAACGAAGCATTGTTTACGCCTGAGCTGGTGTTTTTTGATTGGGAGTGCGCGACGCCGGATGAGGTGTTTGCGCGGCTCGAGGACGAGCTTGCACCTCGCGGCTACATTGCGCCCGGTTGGCTCGATGCCGTCCGCACGCGCGAGGACGCCTATCCCACGGGTCTTGCCATGCCGGCGGCCAACATCGCCATCCCGCACACCGATCCCGGATTTGTGGCTAAGCCCTATATCGCGGTGGTAAAGCCCGCGGCGCCCGTGGTGTTCAGCGCAATGGCGGGCATGGGTGCCCCCGTGCCGGCGCAGATCATCATCAATCTGGGCATCGCCGAGCCGGGCGGCCAGGTCGAGGCCCTGCAATCGCTTATGAATATCTTTATGGATGCCGACGCCGCAGCCGATGTGCTCGGCCAGACCATATGCCAGGGCATGGTCGACGCCATCCGTCGCCACTTTTAGGGCCGGCACTTGGGGATTGTTCCTAACTGCCGGCAGAAAAGGAATGTCCCTAACTGCCGACAGCCAGAACAGCCCCCTTTGCACCAAAATGGTGCAGATTAACCTGTCCCCAATGCACCAAGCGTGCCGCGGGGGCCGCGTTGTGACACAATGGCGTTTGTTCGATTCGTTATGCGAAAGGCCAACTATGGCAAATAAGAAAAAGAACCCTGCGCCCGAGCCGACGCCCGAGCAGCAGGCTCGCGCTGCCTCCAGCTCTCGCAAGAAGCAGCGCAAGACGTACGTGTCTAAGACCGTCAAGATCGTCCTGGTGGTCATCGGCGTGCTGGCGATGCTGCTTTCCGTCTCGGCGATGGCGTGCTCCGGCCTTATGTCGCAGGCCGAGGACACCTCGGGCTACAAGCTGACCGGCGGTGTTGCTGCAACTATCAACGGCACCAACCTCACCGAGGACACCGTGACCAAGCAGATCATGAGCATGCGCACGTCCTACGGCTACACCAAGGATAAGGATTGGGCGCAGTATCTGGTTGACAACGACCTCACGCCCAAGAAGTACCGCAAGCAACTCATCGACTCCTACACGCAGCAGATTCTGCTTCAACAGGCACAGAAGGAGAACGGCGTGACGGTGTCGGACGAGGAGGTCGAGAAGGCTTGGAAGGACGCGTGCAAGAGCGCGGGCGGCGCCAAGGCCTTTAAGAAGACCCTCAAGACCTACGGCTATACCGAGGACACCTACAAGGACTCACTCAAGGAGAGTCTGGCGCAGCAGAAACTCAAGGATGCCGTCGCGCCCACGAGCAAGCCCAAGGACAGCGAGATTGTCGATTACATCAACGAAAACCTGTCCAGCTACAACGACGCCCGCCGCTCGTCGAACATCCTGATCAAGGTTGATTCTGACGCTTCCGACGAGGACAAGGCTGCCGCCAAGGCCAAGGCGCAGGAGTGCCTGGACAAGATCAACTCCGGTGAGCTGAGCTTTGAGGACGCCGTTGAGCAGTACTCCGAGGACACCGGTTCCAAGGAGAAGAAGGGCGATGTGGGCTGGGATAAGCTCACCACTTTCGTCGACAGCTACCAGACGGCGCTCGAGGGACTCAACAAGGGCGACGTGAGCGAAGTCGTCGAGTCGACCTATGGCTACCACATCATCAAGTGCACCGACTACTTCCATGTCGATAATCAGGTTGATGACATCAACCAGGTGCCCAAGGACATCAAAAAGTACGTCTCCAACGTGGTGAAGACGCAAGCGGCCAGCACCGCGTACAGCGAGTGGCTGGAGCAGTACAAGAAGGATGCCGACATCACCGTCAACCCCATGCCCAAGGACGTACCCTATAACGTGAGTCTGAAGGGCGTCACCAAGAGTTCGACCGACGATTCGTCGAAGACTGAGTAACCATGGGGCGGTGCTCGCGTGAGTGCCGCCCACGCTATTAGAGAGGATTTGCAGATGACCAACGAAGAGCTGCAGAAAGAAATGATCGCGGCCATGAAGGCCAAGGACAAGGTTCGCCTGTCCATCATTCGCCAGGTTAAGGCCGAGGTGAAGAATATCGAGGTCAATGAGCGCCGCGATGTGACCGAGGAAGACGTCAACAGCATGATCAAGCGTCTGATTAAGCAGACGAGCGAGACGCTGGAGATGTCCATCAAGGCCGGCACCGACCAGGAGCGTACCGACAACCTGACCGAGCAGGTCAAGATCCTGGAGAGCCTGCTGCCCGCGCAGGTTTCGGGCGAGGAGCTCGAGGCCCTGATCGAGCAGGTTATCGCCGAGCTGGGCGCCACGTCCAAGAAGCAGATGGGCCAGGTCATGGGCGCGCTCGGCAAGGCCACCGGCGGCAACTTCGACAAGCCGGCCGCGGCAAAGATCGTCGGTGCCAAACTCGCGTAGGGGCCGAGCGGTACATAGTTGATGTTGAGGGGACGTGACCATTGCGGTCGCGCCCCTTTTTGCTGGGCGGCATTCATTGGGGACAGACTTAAATGAGTGCCCAATGAGCGGGTACTCATTTAAGTCTGTCCCCAATGAATGGGTTAAAGGTTGCGGGTTCTTTACGGGAATGTAGTGTGGGCTGCGGAAACGTGGTTCTTTCCGTACAATAGTTCAACTCGTGTAAACGCAGGGAAGGGACATTCATGGCAGACATGATCGAGATCAAGCATCTCAACAAGTACTTTGGCGACCTGCATGTGCTCAAAGATATCAATCTCACCGTCAAGCGCGGCGAGAAGCTCGTAATGATCGGGCCTTCCGGCTCGGGTAAGTCGACGCTTATCCGTTGCGTCGATTATCTGGAGGAGCCCACGTCGGGCGAGGTCGTCATCGACGGTACGCCGCTCACCAAAAAGAATCACCTGGAGATGGCTCGCAAGTATAGCTCTATGGTGTTTCAGCAGTTCAACCTGTATCCCAACATGACGGTGCTCGGCAACCTGACGCTCGCGCCCATCAAGCTGCAAAAGAAGAGCAAGGAGGAGGCGACCGAGATCGCCATCGCCGCGCTCAAGCGCGTCGGCATGGCGCATAAGGCCGGCGAGTATCCGCAGAATCTTTCGGGTGGCCAGCAACAGCGCATCGCCATCGCCCGTGCCCTGTGCACCAAGCAGCCCATCATCCTGTTTGACGAGCCGACCTCGGCGCTCGACCCCGAGATGGTCCAGGAAGTCCTGGACGTTATGATTGAGCTCGCGCAGGAGGATATCACCATGATCTGCGTGACGCACGAGATGGGCTTTGCGCGCCAGGTGGCCGACCGCGTCATCTTTATGGAGGACGGCCGCATCCTGGAGGAGGGCACGCCCGAGCACTTCTTCGATAACCCCGAGAACCCGCGCTGCCGCGAGTTCCTGTCCAAGATTCTGCACTAGGCGCGGTGATGTACATGACGGATAGGACGAGGGCGGCCGTGTCGCGCCGTCACTTTTTGCAGCTGGCTGGCGCCGGCATGCTTGCGCTGACGGGGACCGCGCTTACCGGTTGCGGCAACTCCACCAGCGGCGAGGGCTCCGACAAGGGGTCCAAGCTTGCGGCCATCAAGTCGCGTGGCCATCTGAATGCCGGCGTTAAGAAGGACGTTCCCGGCTATGGCTATTACGACACCGCCAAGGGTCGCTTTGAGGGCATGGAAGTCGATTTGTGCTACCAGATCGCTGCTGCCGTCTTTGGCGTGAGCTACAAGGAGGCCCGCGCCAAGGAGCTTGTCGAGTTTACCGATGTAACGCCCAAGACGCGCGGACCGCTGATCGATAACGGCCAACTCGACGTGGTCGCGGCGACCTACACCATCACCGACGAGCGCAAGAAGAGCTGGGATTTCTCGACGCCGTACCGCACCGACTACGTGGGACTCATGGTCAAGAAGCGTTCGGGCTTTACCTCGATTGAGGACCTGGACGGCAAGGTCATCGGCGTGAGTCAGGGTGCTACCACGCAGGGCCTGATTGAGCAGATGATCAAGGACAACGGCTTTAGCTGCAAGCCCGAGTTTAGGGCCTTTAGCGGCTACCCCATCATCAAGAGTTCGCTCGACGCCGGCAATATCGACGTCTTTGCCATGGACCGCTCCACGCTGGCCGGCTATATGAACGAGACCGTTGAGTTGCTGCAGCCCGAGGTCAAGTTTGGCGAGCAGGGCTACGGCGTGGCGACCAAGAAGGGCTGCGACCTTTCGGCCGTGGTCGATCAGGTGATTTGCGATCGCCTGGCCGATGGCTGGCTCGACCAAGAGGTCAAGACCTGGGGTCTTGTATAGGCGCATCGTCCAAGGAAGGAATCAAATGCTCGAAGGATTATTTGACGCCGACCGTTGGTCGACGACATTTCAAAACATGGGACCCTTCTGGGAGGGCTTTGGCGTGACGCTGCAGGTGGTCGTTGCCGGCCTGTTGCTGTCTCTGGTACTGGGCACGCTGCTGGGTGTGTTCTCTACCACCCGTTCGCGTGTGCTGCGTGCCATAAGCCGCGTGTACGTGGAGTTTTACCAGAACACCCCGTTGCCCGTGCAGGTGCTCTTTATGTACATGGCCGGACCGCAGTTTTTGCAGGCCATAACCGGTGCCGACCAGCCGGTGCGCATCGCGCCGTTCGTGCTGGGCTTCTTGGGCGTGGGCCTGTATCATGCGGCCTACATTTCGGAGGTCATCCGCACTGGTATCGAGGCGGTTCCGCGCGGTCAGATGGAGGCGGCCCAGAGTCAGGGCTTCACCCGTGCGCAGGCATACTGGTACATCGTGCTGCCTCAGACATTCAAGATCATTCTGCCGCCGCTGTGTAACCAGGCGCTCAACCTGGTCAAGAACACGTCGGTGCTGGCGCTTGTGGCCGGCGGCGACCTTATGTACCGTTCCGACAACTTTGTGAGTCTGTACGGTTACCTGCAGGGATACATCGTCTGCTGCCTTATGTACTTCATCATCTGCTTTCCGCTCGCCATGCTGGTGCAGTGGCTCGAGCGCCGCTCCAAGGAGCGTCCGCGCGGCGTGAGCCTGGCCGAGCTGGGGCTCGACAACGTAGAGGAGGCCTAGCGCATGGAAATCTTCAACGCGACCAACCTGCTCTACATTTGGGGCGGCTTTGTTAAGACGATCGAGATCTCGGCGCTGTCGATCTTTTTCTCGCTCATCTTTGGCACGGTGCTGGCGCTCGTTAAGAGCTATGCGCCCCGTCCATTCCGTATTTTGGTGAGCGCCTATATCGAGCTGTTCCGTTGCACGCCAAACCTGCTGTGGATCCTGTTCATCTACTTTACGGTGCAGGGTTTGGACATTGTGATTTCGACCATTGCCTTTACGCTGTTTACCAGCGCTGTTATGGCCGAGATTGTGCGCGGCGGCCTCAACTCGATTCCGCGCGGCCAGTTTGAGGCAGCGCAGAGCCAGGGCTTCGGCTTCTTTGCCACCATGCGCTACATCATTCTGCCGCAGACGTTTAAGACGATCATTCCGGCGCTGTTTAGCCAGTGCACGACCGTCATCAAGGACAGCTCGTATCTTTCGGGTATTAACGTGGCCGAGCTCATGTACACGGCAAATGTCGTGATGGCCCACGCGATCGACCTGTCGCAGGTGCTTATGCTCTACGGCCTGGTGTTTGCGATGTACTTTGTGCTCAACTTTGGTATCTCGCTGCTGGTTCGCACATATCAGAGGCGAATGGTGGCAGCGTAGAATGTGGCAAAGGGACAGCCCCTTTGTCACATAGAGAAAGGAGTCGCGATGAGCGATCTGGAGAACAAGAAGAGTCCTGTGGTCATTACCATCGCGCGCGACTTTGGTGCCGAGGGCCACGAGATTGGACGTATCCTTGCCGATGAGCTGGGGATTCCGCTGTACGATAACGAGCTGCTGGTGCGTGCGTCGCTGCGCGCGGGCGAGTCGCTCGACAAGATGGCTGCCTACGACGAGCGCCTGGCCGTGGAGAATATGGCGTTTCTGCCCGACCGCTACGATGCGCGTTCGTACTCGGACAAGTTGTTCCAAAAGATGAGCCAGGTGATTTTGGATTTGGGCGAGACCGAGAGCTGCATTATCGAAGGCCGTCTGTCCGATTACCTGCTGCGCAACAACCCCAATCACATTGCCGTGCTGGTGACCGCACCCTTTGAGGACCGCGTCGAGATCGTGCGCAAAAAGCGCGGCCTCAACAAAAAGAAGGGCGCCAAGCTGGTCAAGCAGCAGCAGAAGGCGCGCGAGGCGTTCTATAAGCGCTATAGCGCCGGAAAGTGGAAGATGACGAGCGGCAAGGACATCGTCGTCAACCGCGCCAAGCTGGGCCGCGAGGGTTGCAAAGACGTTATCGCCGCTGCCTACCGCTACAAAGTGGCGCAGCTCGAAGGCTAGCCGATCAAAACTACCGCAAAGGGGACAGACACCTTTGTGGTGGTCGGTCGACCGGCATAGAAAAAAGTCCCCGCCGGGCGTGTGCTCGACGGGGACTTTGCCGTTTGGTGGCTAGTGCTGTAGGTGATTACTCGCCCAGCAGGCTCTTGGTGATGGAAGCGGCGGCCTTCTTGCCGGCGCCCATCGCCAGAATGACCGTAGCGGCACCGGTGACGATGTCGCCGCCGGCCCAGATGCGGGGATCGGTGGTCTGGCCGGTCTCCTCGTCAGCGACGATGTAGCCCCACTTGTTGAGCTCCATCTTGCCGCCGATCTTGGCAGCGAAGGGGTTGGCGTTGGTGCCGATAGCCGAGATCGCGACGTCGCAGGGGATCTCCTCGATGGCGCCCTCGATGGGCACCGGGCGACGACGGCCGGACTCGTCGGGCTCGCCGAGCTCCATCTTCTGGACCTTGACGGCGCACACGGAGCCGTCCTCGCCAGCGACAAACTCGAGCGGGGAGACGAGCGGCAGAACCTCGACGCCCTCGGCCTTGGCATGGTGCAGCTCGGCGCGACGGCAGGGCATCTCGTCCTCGGTACGACGGTAGGCGATGATGGCGTGCTCGGCGCCCAGGCGCTTGGCGGTACGGACGGCGTCCATAGCCACGTTGCCGCCACCAAAGACAACGACGTTCTTGCCGTGCTTGGTGGGGGTGTCGTACTCGGGGAACTTGTTGGCCTTCATCAGGTTCACGCGGGTGAGGTACTCGTTCGCGAAGAAGACGTTGGGCAGGTTCTCGCCGGGGACGTTGAGGAACTTGGGCAGGCCAGCGCCGGTCGCCACATAGATGGCGTCGAAGCCCTGCTCGAACAGCTCCTCGGCCGTGGCCATATTGCCCACGACGGAGTTGTACTCAAACTTGACGCCCATGTCCTCCAGGCCGTCAATCTCGCGCTTGACGACCGCCTTGGGCAGACGGAACTCGGGGATGCCGTAGACCAGCACGCCGCCGCCGGTAAAGAAGGCCTCAAAGACGGTGACGTCAAAACCGTTACGGGCGAGCTCGCCGGCGCAGGTGATGCCGGACGGGCCGGAGCCGACGACGGCGACCTTCTTGCCGTTCTTGGGAGCCATCTTGGGCGTGGAGGCGAGCTCGGGGCGGTCGCCCAGGAAGCGCTCGAGCTGGCCGATGGCCACGGGCTCGGACTTTTTACCACGGATGCACTTGCCCTCGCACTGGTTCTCCTGCGGGCAGACACGGCCGCAGATGGCGGGAAGCATGGAGTCCTCGCGGATGGTATCGAGAGCGCCGCCGAAGTCCTTCGCGCGGATCTGCTCGATAAAGCGGGGGATGTTGATGTTGACGGGGCAGCCCTCAACACAGAACGGCTTCTTGCAGTTGAGGCAGCGCTCGGCCTCGGCCAGCGCCATCTCCTCGGTGAAGCCCTTGTCGACGGGGCGGAAGTCGCAGGCGCGCTCGGCAGCCGGCTCCTCGTTATCGGGGGTGCGGGGCGACTTCATATCGGCAACGAAACGACCGTTAACTAGTGGCATGCGCAGCTCTTTTCCTCATAGGCCTTGAGGGACTCGCCCTCTTCGGAACGGTAAGCGGCCTGGCGGGCACGAAGGTCATCCCAGTCGACCAGGGTGGCATCGAAGTCGGGGCCGTCGACGCAAGCGAACTTGGTCACGCCGCCCACCTCGACGCGGCAGCAGCCGCACATACCGGTGCCGTCAACCATGATGGGGTTGAGGGACGCGGTGATGGGGGTGTCGTACTTCTGGGCGGTGAGGGTCGAGAACTTCATCATCGGAACGGGGCCGACGCAGAAGACCTGGCTCACGGCCTTGTCCTGCAGCAGGCGCTCCAGCGGAGCGGTGACAACGCCCTGCTCGCCGTAGGAGCCGTCGTCAGTGGTGATGTGGATGTGGTCCTCGTCGAGGAGCTCGCGGAACTGGTCCTCCATAAGCAGGAGGTCCTTGGTGCGGGCGCCCATGATGGCGTGCACCTCGTGGCCGGTCTCGACCAGGTGCTTGGCGACCGGGAAGGCAATTGCCAGGCCGACGCCGCCGCCAATGACGGCGCAGGGGCCCTCAGCCATCTCGGTGGGAACGCCCAGCGGGCCCACGACGTCGCGCAGCGACTCGCCGGCCTCGTAGGTGGAAAGCATCTCGGTGGTCTTGCCGATCACCATGAAGATGAACTCGACCCAGCCCTCGTCACCGTTCCAGCCGGCCAGGGTAAACGGGACACGCTCGCCCGTCTCGTTGGCGCGAACCATGAGGAACTGTCCAGCGTGCGCATGCTTGGCGATTGCAGGCGCTTCGATGCGGAACTTGAACACCTTCTCCGAGAACTGCGTCTTCTCCAGGATCTTATACATAGAACCCCTCTCTTGTTAGGGCCGCCGAACCGTGCCTCCACGGAAATGGACGGTAGCCCGAATAAAACCGTACGTGCACAGGCGTTGTGCAGACATACGGTGCAAATTATACCCTCATGGACATGTCACTTACGTGTGTCTTCGGCGGTTGGGAGCAGGGTTTATCCACTTTGGCCTACCAAAGGGGGAGAGGTTTATTTTGGCAGGTTTTATCGGGTAAAACGGCAAAGGGGCCAGCCTCGGGTTGCAATGAGGTCGGCCCCCTTTGGGGTGCTATGTGTGTATGGCGGTGCGCGGTTTATTGCGATGCGGCCGCTGCGGCGTTTCCGCAGTTAAAACCTGCCAAAATAAACCTATCCCTAAATGATAGGTTTTAGTGCTTGCCGTTGGCGGAGGCGGCGCCGTTGACGTGGTCGCGGGCATAGATCACGCCGTGCACGATTGCCAGACCGGCGGCATCTGCGGCGCGGGCGCAGGTGTCCTGGAAATCCTCGGCCTCGCGGGCGCGCAGCTGCTTAAGCACGTAGTCGGCGACGGCCATCTTGCCGGGAGGGTTGCCGATGCCGGTGCGGATGCGGCTGAAGTCGCGGCTGCCCATCTTGTCGATGATGGAGCGCAGGCCGTTGTGACCGGCGTGGCCACCGCCCACCTTAACACGTACGTCGCCGGCGGGAATGTCGAGCTCGTCGTGGATTACGAGCAGCTCCTCGGCCTTGATCTTGTACTCGCGGCAGAGCTTGGAGATGGGGCCACCCGAGGTATTCATATACGACTGCGGCTTGACCAGTACAATCTGGCGCTTACCGCCCTCTTCCTCGGGATCGTTGATGTTGATGAGCGCGACCTCGGCGCCGGCCTGGTTTTTCCAGTACGTGACGCCGGCCTGACGGGCCAACTCGTCGATCGCTTTGAAGCCAGCGTTGTGGCGGGTCTCGGCATACTCATCGCCAGGGTTGCCAAGTCCGGCAACCATGCGAATCTTAAGCGGCTGTGCAGCTGCCATGTTCATCCTTTCGTTGATTTGTCGCCTGCTATGGTGAGCGACCCTGTTGCCGCTGTCAAATGGAGGGCAATTGAGGTTATTTGAGGGCGTTTGGACGGCCGTCGAAATCGAGGTGGACAGTTAGTTCAGATACGTATAAGTTCTGAGGACTCGAAGTGCTCAATTCAATGCCGATACGTTGTTTTGGAGCTTTAGTTAGTCCATATGACGCTGTTTTGAAGTCTACCCTGCCTTCAAATCGGGCGAATGGTATAGAGATAACTGCAAAACAGCCTAATTCAATGTGTCCATTTATACGTATTTGAACTAACTGTCCAGCCCTGCTCGACGGTGCACGGGTGATTCGCCGTTTAGACCGGCGCAAGGCCGATTCCGGCCCGCAGGGCGTTGAGCCAAGCGGCCTGACGCTTGCGATAGCCCTTGATACGGTATCGGAATCGGACTCCCGCGAGTCGATGCATCGTTTGGGCGAAGGCTTCGAGTGCAACAAGGTCTTTCATTTGGTCGCGATTGATAACCAGGACGTGGATGCCCATTGCCTTGAGGCCATTATTTCGATTGCCATCGTGGATGCGAGCGTTTTGAAGCTCATGCCCAATTCCGTTGTATTCGTTGTCGACTCCGGCGGCCGGGCAATATAGGTCGCAGATGGCGTAAGGGATGCCGGAGGACATGTTGACCGCAAGAGTGTCGAAGTCGATTCGATAGTTGAGTAGCAGGCCTCCCATGGGCAGGCTGCAACATCCGAATCCGCCAAAGCGCATGGGCGCTCCGAGAACGGCAAACATTAGGGATTCGGCTGGGGATGCAGATCCGGGTCGGGCGAGCTTGACTGCCGTGCGAAACGAGGTGTATGAGCTGCTTTTGGCAAGCTGTGCAACAGTCTCGAGATCTTCGATGGTCGTGGCGGGCTCGCATTTGTAGTGTGCCTGTTCGTAGCGGGTTTCGTTCTGCTGTTCGGTCGCCGACTGGTCGCCCCGGCAATCGAGGTCGTCCATCGCTTCGTAGTCATCGCCCTTGGGCCAGATGTCGTCATAGGCAATGGGGTATGTTGCCCCGGGAGGAAGGGAGTAGGTTCCGAGCAGCTCCATAAGGAGCATCAAGGTTTTGGCGACTGATTCATTTTTGGAACAAAGCATGGCTGTCATGGCAGGAGACGTTGCGTAGATGTCGGCCTCGACGTGCATAATTGCACCTTCAGGAAGAGGAGTGGAGAGAATATGCTGAAGAAGTCGCTTGTCGGGGCGCCTGTTGTCTTCGTTTGAAACGAGAAGATCGAGCAGTTCGGAATCATCTTCATTCCAGGCGTCGAGTATCGAAAGTGCGCCAAAGTCTATCGCGTCATTGTTGGGAATGCAGCCAGCCAAGGCCTGTGCTTGCTGTTCGCTATCAACGGAGTCCCAGGGTAGGGCAGAGTACGCCCGTCGTGCGCGACGAATTGCGCGGAGGGCGGAGAGATGTGAAATCACGGTCGTCATAGCTATAACGTACTAAGTTGGCGGCAGAATGCGACCGCCATACCGTTCTTTTCGCTCAGCGGGGCGCTGCGCGCCATGAACGGCTGGGTGTTATGAAATCGGTGGAATCGGTTGAGGGGATTGCAGGAAATTGAGCTCTGCCGCGAAGGTTGACGATAGCTACTGGACAGTTAGTTCAGATACGTATAAGACGGCGGGCGTTCGAGGCGTTTCTAAGGGCTTTCGAGGGCGATTTGAGGGTAAATATGCGGCGGTCGTACTCGAAAGCGATGAGCTTTGGGCAGTATGGCGTTCGCCGGGGAGCTCAGAAGGCTCAGAACGGCCTTTGGAGCTTTAAAAAAATACGTATCTGAACTAATTGTCCAGGGAAGGTTGTCGAGGGGTAGAAAAAGGGTCGGAAGCGAGCTTCCGACCCTTTAAAAACACCAAAGATGATGAGATGCACGCTGGATTACAGCGCGAAGTCGCCGCCGACGAGCGTGGAGACGGGCTCCTCGTGGTAAACGGCGGAGATGGCCTGAGCGAACTCCTCGGCGACCGAGATGGTCTTGATTTTGCCGCCGACCTCGACGGGAATGGCGTCGGTGACGAGGCACTCGACGATCGGGGCGTCGTTCAGACGCTCGATGGCCGGACCGGAGAAGATGCCGTGGGTGGCGCAGACGTAGATGTCGCCAGCGCCCATAGCCTTGAGCTCCTTGACGTTGGCGCACAGGGTGCCAGCGGTGTCGATCATGTCGTCGTTGATGATGCAGGTCTTGCCCTTGATGTCACCGATGATGCCCATGACCTCGGCGGCGTTGTGGCGCGGACGGCCCTTGTGGGCGATGGCCAGGTCGCAGCCGAGCATGTCGGACAGCTTCTTGGCGGCCTTGGCGCGGCCCACGTCGGGGGAGACGACAACCAGGTTGTCGGTGTCGAAGTGCATGTCGTTGTAGTACTGGCCAAACAGCGGCAGCGCGGACAAGTGGTTAACCGGGATATCGAAGAAGCCCTGGATCTGGCCCTGGTGCAGGTCGAGGGTGATGATGCGGTTGACGCCGGCGCGCTCGAGCAGGTTGGCGACGAGGCGGGCGGTGATGGGCTCGCGCGGGCCGGCCTTGCGGTCCTGGCGGGCATAGCCGTAGTGGGTGATGACGGCGGTGATGGAGCGGGCGGATGCGCGCTTGGCAGCGTCGGTGGCGATGAGCAGCTCCATGAGCATGTCGTTGACGTTGCCGCCGGCCACGGACTGAATCAGGAAGACGTCGGCGCCGCGGACGGTCTCGTCGTAGCGGGCGTAAATCTCACCATTGGCGAACTGCTTTAGCGTAAGGCCCGAAAGCTCGACCCCAAGGTACTCAGCAATCTTCTGAGCGAGGGGACGGTTGGAGGAACCGGAATACACGCGGATGGACTTGCGCATATTCTCCGACTTCTCGGGATCATTAATCGGCATTACCCTTCTCCTTTATATCGAATGCCATATAGATGCCTTGTTGCATTGTAACCGCGCGACGGGGTTAATCGGGTCTTGATAACGTCTTTACCGTCAACGGACACGAACCGACCACTCATCCGGTTGCGCAGGTCACGATAGAAAAGGAGCCGCCCCCATGGGAACAGCTCCTTAGATGCTTGGTAAAACGTTATACCTCGTCGTCCTCGTGCAGACGGCGGCGGTAATCGGCGGCCCAGCCCTCAATGTTTACCTGGCGGGCACGACCCAGGCCAAGTGCGTCTGCCGGGACCGGCTCGGTGATGACGGAGCCGGCGGCCACGAGCGCGCCGTCGCCAATCTGGGCGGGCGCGACCATCATGGTGTCGGAGCCGATGAAGGCATCCTTGCCGATGACGGTCTTGTGCTTGTGCACGCCATCGTAGTTGCAGGTGATGGAGCCCGCGCCCACGTTGACGCCGGAGCCCATGGTGGTATCGCCGATGTAGGACAGGTGCGGCACCTTGGAGCCCTCGCCGATCGTGGACTTCTTGATCTCCACGTGCGTGCCGGCCTTGGAACCGTCGAGCATGTGGGTGCCCGGGCGCAGGTAGGCGCGCGGGCCGCAGTCGACGCCGTTCTCGATGACGGCCTCGATGGCGATGGTTTCATCGATGGTGCAGCCGCTGCCGACGGTGGTGTCGGTGAGGCGGCTGTTGGGGCCGAGCTGGCACTCCTCGCCCACGGTGACGTGGCCGATCAGGTGCGTCTGCGGCCACACGACAGTGTCGCGGCCGATAACGGCATCGGGGCCGATCCAGGCCTGCGTGGGATCGATGAACGTGACGCCCTCGGCCATCCAGTGCTCGTTGATGCGGTCGCGCGCAATGGCGGTGAGCTGCGCGAGCTGGATGCGGCTGTTGACGCCCAGGCCGTCGCGGTAGTCATCGCAGTGGAAGATGGAGACCGCCTGGCCGTGACCCTTGAGGATTTCGAGCATGTCGGGCAGATAGTACTCGGACTGCGCGTTGTCGTTGCCGATCTCGTTGATGTGGGCGGCGAGCTGCGCGCCGTCGAAGGCGTAGCAGCCGGCGTTGCACTCCAGCAGCGTGGCGGCCTGCTCGGGCGTGCAGTCCTTCTGCTCGATGATGCGCTCGATCTGGCCGTCGGCGCCCAGCTTGATGCGGCCGTAGCCGAAGGGGTCGGGCGGGGTCATGGTCATGACGGTGCAGGCGAGCTCGCCGGTAGCGACGGTCTGTGCGAACTTGGCGACGGTGTCGGCGGTGATGAGCGGCAGGTCGCCGTTGAGCACGACGACGGGGCCTTGCGTGATGCCGCAGGCCTCGAGCGCGACCTTCACGGCGTGACCGGTGCCTAGGCGCTCGGTCTGCTCGACGCACTCGACCTTGGTGGCGCTGCTGGCGTAGGCGCCGTCGATGAGGGCGCGCATCTCGTCGGCGTGGCTGCCGATGACGACCACGACGCGGCTGCAGCCGGCCTTGATGGTGGCGTCGACGATCCACTGGACCATAGGCTTGCCCAGGATCTTGTGCGAAACCTTGCAGTGGTTCGACTTCATGCGGGTGCCCTCGCCGGCAGCGAGGATAATTGCGGTTGCGTCCATGTGATCTCCTGTTACGTTATAGAGACGTGTGTTTGGAAACGATACACGGCGCAATATGATACCGCAGGCATATGTTGAGCGCGTAGCGATTGGTTTGCGGCGGTTGAGGCTTGCGCCGCCGGCGTGGCGTTTGCGCTGCTTGCGTGCGGCGTTGGCGGTGCTGCGGAGCTGTCGTTTGAGCGAGGGGACGGGGGTGCCCGTGGACAACATACAAGAGGAGTTTGGCGGCGAGCCCGTCGCGGCGTTCTCGATGTCGCATCCGGCTGTGCCGGCGCTCTATATAGTGCTGACGCTGGGGCTCACCATGTTCTCGATGCAGCCGGTGCTGATTGCGCTGTCGCTTGCGGGCGGGCTGGCGTATGGATTTGCGACGCGTGGGGCTGCCCGCACGCTGGGCGCACTCCGCTGGCAGTTGCCGGTGATTTTGATTATCGCGCTGGTCAATCCGCTGTTTAGCGCCTCGGGCTCGACGGAGCTGTTCCGTATTGGCATGCGCGCGGTGTATCTGGAAAGCATGGTATACGGCCTGTGCATGGGCGGGCTGTTTGTGGCGAGCGTGCTGTGGTTTGAGGCGGCGGCGTCGATGCTCGAATACGACAAGGTGCTTGCGCTTTTGGGCAACGCCGCGCCGGTGATCGCGCTCATGATTTCGATGTGCATGCGGCTTATCCCGCAGTTTTTGCGTCGCGGTCGTACGGTACTGGCGGTGCAGGATGCGATTGATGTGCCGGGCCGCGCGCCGGCCGACCCCGTGCGCTCGCGCTTGCGGGCATCGAGTGTGTTGATGGGCTGGGGCATGGAAGATTCGCTGGAGCGCGCGGACGCCATGCGCTCCCGTGGGTGGGGCGCCGCGACGCGTCGAACGACGTATGCGCGGTATCGGCTGGGGCGCAGCGACGTTGCCGCGCTGGCTGGGCTTGCGCTGTTTGGCGTGGTCACGGTGACAGTGGCGTGGACCGCGACGACGCAGTATTCGTTTTATCCGCAGCTCTCGGTGCCGGCGCCGTGGCCGGGCTATGTCGTGTACGCTGCCTGGATGGTGCTGCCTTGCGTGTTGCACGCGATTGATGAGAAGAGGTTTGGCTGATGGCTCGGTTGGATAGGGGCCCGGCGGCGGGTGTGGCATATGGCTCGGCCGCGCCGGCGATTGAGGTGCGAGGCCTTAGTTTTGCCTACCCCGATGCTGATGCTGCGGTGCTCGAGGGGCTCGACTGGTCTGTTCCCCAAGGTGCATTTGCGTTGCTTGTTGGCGGTACCGGATCGGGTAAGTCGACGCTGCTGTCGCTGCTCAAGCCCGAGATCGCGCCGGCGGGCGAGCGCACTGGCGAACTGCGCGTGCTGGGCGAGAACGTTGCCGACATGGACGTGCGGGCATCGGCGGAGCGCGTGGGCTATGTGTTCCAGGATCCCGAGAACCAGATTGTGTGCGAGACCGTGTGGCATGAGATGGCGTTTGGCCTAGAGAATCTGGGCGTGTCGCGCGACGAGATGCGCCGCCGTGTTGCCGAGACCAGCTATTTCTTTGGTCTGGAGGACTGGCTTCATCGCGATACCGACACGCTTTCGGGTGGCCGCAAGCAGCTGCTGTCGCTTACCGCCGTCCTGGCGCTGCGTCCGCGTGTGCTGCTACTCGACGAGCCCACGTCTCAGCTCGATCCCGTTGCCGAGAAGAATTTTCTGCACGCGCTGTTTCGCGTGAACCGTGAGCTGGGCTGCACGGTTGTTGTGGCTACGCATCAACCGCGGCCGATGCTCGAGTATGCGACGCGTGCGTACCGGATTGAGGGCGGTCGCGTGCGCGAGGTGGCGGATATGGCTTCTTTGGGACGCCGAGAATCGCTGTTTTCCGATGAGATGTTGGGGTGGGGTGCCATCCGATGTGCAAAAAACGGAGTATTCAGCAGGCGTGAGGACAATTTGGGCTCTCTGGAGCCGCCCGGGGACGTATCGAGCGCGAAAAAAAGTTCAGAATTGGACAAATCGTCCGAATTTGTGGCGCAAACGTCGCTCGAGAACGGCTCGGAAGCCTTCCCGCGCACGGATGGAAGCAGAATACTCCAAAAAATGCACGGCGGGTCGGCTACCACCCTGTCGGAAGGCTGGTTTCGCTACGATCGCGCGGGCGGTTGGGTGCTGCGCGGGCTCGACGTTGCGTTTTCGGCCAGTGCGGTGCATGCGATCGTGGGCGGCAACGGATGCGGTAAGTCGACGATGCTCTCGGTGCTGGCGAAGACCGCCAAGCTGCAGCGCGGCCGCATGGTGCGCGGAGCGGCCTCGGCGGCGCTGCTGCCTCAGAATCCCAAAGCATTGCTGGTTGCCGAGACGGTGCGCGACGAGCTGATGGAATGGGCCTCGACCTGCGGATATGACGAGAACTTGGCGCGGGAGCGTGCGGCGCAACTGGGATTGGACGGCCTGGAGACGCGCCACCCTTACGACCTCTCGGGCGGACAGCGCCAGCTGCTTGCGCTGGCAAAGCTGCTGCTGATCGGCCCCGAGCTGCTGCTGCTTGACGAGCCCACGAAGGGCCTTGACCTGGAGAGCCGCCGCATCATCGCCCGCGCCCTGCGTGACCATGCGAAGGCTGGCGGCACCGTCATCATGGCTACGCACGATTTGGACTTTGCCGAGCAGGTAGCCGACGACGTCGCCATGATGTTTGACGGCGAGATTGCCTGCATGGAGCCCCCGGCCGACTTCTTTGCCGACAACGTGTTCTATAGGGCGTGATGGGATGACGGACTGTCGTTTCTCGCGTTTACTCACAAAACTGGAGATCCCGCTGTTGTTGGCGGTGCCGGCGGTGATGGCAGCGGCGTTGCTGGCGGGCGTTGAGCAGGCGGCGCTTGCCATGCTTGTCGTGGTGGCGCTGGTGCTTGCACTGTTCTTTGCGGGTTACGAGGCATCTCGTCCGGGTTTGCGCCAGATTATGCCCACGCTGGTGCTGGCGGCGCTGGCGGCGGCGGGGCGCATCCTGTTTGGGCCCATTCCCGACTTTAAACCGGTGAGCGCCATCGCCATTATCGCGGGGGCGACGCTTGGTCGCCGCAATGGTTTTATGGTTGGCGCGCTGGCGGCGCTGACCAGCAATTTCTTTTTTGGGCAGGGCATGTGGACGCCATGGCAGATGTATGCCTGGGGCCTGGTTGGCTATGTTGGCGGTGCGCTGGCGCATGCCGGTGCGTTCGACCGTGCGGATGGAACCGTGCGCATGCCGGCGCTGATGGCGTACGGCTTTGCTTCGGGTCTGCTGTACGGCGTGGTGATCAACGCGTACGACATTATCGGTTTTGTACAACCGCTCACGTGGGCGGGCGTCGTGGCGCGTCTTGCCACGGCAGTGCCGTTCGATATCACACACGGCCTCGCGACCTGCGTGTTCTTGGCCGCCCTCTACAAGCCTTGGTGTCGACGGATCAACCGCGTTGTCGTGAAATACGGGCTGTAGGGCTGGTTGCGCCGGGGCGTGAATCAATACTTCCGAAGTACCATTTCAAAACTATGCCGGTTTACGGGGCTAGATTAGCGTAGGCCGACCATACCGGCTTTTTTCAAAATAGAGCAAGCCGTTTACCTGAGGTTTTATTATTTCGGAATTGCGTATGGTTGGGGGTTCGCGATTCAGCCCCGTAAACCGGCATAGTTTTGGAATGGCCGGCTGATATGACGGGCATCGTGGCCCTCAGAGAGCCAAATCGATCCGTTTTCCTCCGTCCCCAGACGTCCCCGGGGAATCAGTTGGCGGCGCTTGCCACGAAACTGGCCCATCTACTACGTTTAGCTTGATACCCCCGACCATGACCGCGTTTTACGAAAAACCGCAGGCTTTCTACCTGCGGTTTTCTTTTTGCGTTGTTCGCTGTGGTTGAGGGTAGTGGCTTAAACGTAGTAGATGGGTCAGTTCCGTGGCGGGAGGGCCGCGTGGGTTCCCTCGCGAGGTGAAAATGATCCCTTTTCCTCCGTCCCCAGGGGATCAATTGGGGCTAGAGTTCTAGCGTGAGGGTGACGGGGCAGTGGTCGCTGCCGAAGATGTCGCCGCGGATGCCGGTGTCGCGTACGTTGTCGGCGATTGCGTCGCTTACCAGGAAGTAGTCGATGCGCCAGCCGGCGTTGTTCTTGCGGGCATTAAAGCGATAGCTCCACCAGCTGTAGACGCCCTCGACGTCCGGATTTGCCGCGCGCCAGGTATCGGTAAACCCGGCGTTGAGCAGCTCGGTAAACTTGCCGCGCTCCTCGTCCGAAAAGCCCGCGTTGCCACGGTTGGACTTGGGGTTCTTAAGGTCGATCTCCTCATGCGCCACGTTAAAGTCGCCGCAGGTTACGACGGGCTTACCGGTCTCGCGTTCAAGCGCGCTCAAAAAGTCGCGATAGGCATCGTCCCAGGCCATGCGTACATCGATGCGCGCGAGCTCATTTTGGGCGTTAGGCGTGTAGACATCCACAAACCAAAACTTGTCGAACTCGAGCGCGCAGACGCGGCCCTCGGTTGCGGCTTGGGCGACGAGCCCGGCCGCCTCGCCGGCGTAGGGTAGCAGTGCGTCGGCGTGCAGCACGCGCAGCGGTTCCTGGCGGCTAAAGACCGCAGTGCCCGAATAGCCTTTACGCTCGGCGTAGCTCCAGGTTTGGTGATAGCCGGGCAGGTCAATATCGACCTGGCCCTCCTGCAGCTTGGTCTCTTGCAGCGCCAAGATATCGACGCCGAGTTCTTGCGCGATCTGGATAAAGCTCGGGTCCTTTTTGAGCACGGCGCGCAGGCCGTTGACGTTCCACGAGGCAAAGGTGTAAGTCTGAGGCATGGTGTCCTTTCGACGGGGTTGGCAGGCTTAAGATTAACGCAACAAGGGCGTGGCGGGCTTCGCGCATGCTGACATAAAGGCCGCATGCTGGGACATCGCCCGACGCTGCCCGACCAACAAGGACGGAGGACTCATATGACGCAGGCGATAACGGACTCCAAACAGGCCTCCGCCGCGCTGGCGGAGCTGTTCGGCACCCACAAGCGCGTGGTCTTCTTTGGCGGCGCGGGCGTTTCCACGGCGAGTGGCATCCCCGATTTCCGCAGCGTGGACGGCCTATATCACCAACAGTTTGTCTACCCGCCCGAGACCATGCTCTCGCATCGCTTTTACGAGGTGCACCCGGCCGAGTTCTTCGACTTCTACCGCACCAAGATGATCGCGCTTGGCGCCAAGCCCAACCGCTGCCACACCAAGCTGGCCGAGCTGGAGCGCGCCGGCAAGCTAAATGCCGTGGTGACGCAAAACATTGACGGCCTGCATCAGATGGCCGGCTCACAGCGCGTGTTCGAGCTGCACGGATCGGTCCATCGCAACATTTGCCAGTCGTGCGGCGCGGTCTATAGCGCCGAGTGGATTTGCTCGCGCGAGCACGAGGACGCCGCGGGCGTGCCCGTGTGCCCCGCGTGCGGCGGGCGCATTAAGCCCGATGTGGTGCTCTACGAGGAGCCGCTCGATGAGCATGTGCTGACCGGCGCCGTTGCTGCCATCGCCGCGGCCGATGCCCTCATTGTGGGCGGGACCTCGCTCGTGGTGTATCCGGCGGCGGGCCTTACGCGTTACTTTACCGGCGATACGCTGGCCATTTGCAATCTTGCTCCCACCGATCAGGATGCAAATGCCGACCTGCTGATTTCTTGCGACATCGCGGCCGCGTTTGCGTTCTAGCCCGCGCGCGCGGATACAATAGAAAGACTGAGTGCAAAGCGACCCCGCCGCCAGCTCCCCAAGCTCGGCGGCGTGGGCATTTTAGGAGGATGTTCATGGCGAACGACAGCAAGACATGGCGGTGCGGAAAGTACGAGCTCAGCTTTGACCGTCCGCGCATCATGGGCGTCCTCAACGTGACGCCCGATTCGTTTAGCGATGGCGGGGAGCACTTCGACCCGGATGCCGCCATCGAGTACGGCTTGGCGATGCTCGACGCCGGCGCCGACATCATCGACGTGGGCGGCGAGTCCACGCGCCCCGGCTTTACCCCGGTCAACCCCGACGAGGAGGCTCGCCGCGTGCTGCCCGTGGTGCGCGCGCTGGCCAAGGAGGGCGCCATCGTCTCGATCGACACGCGTCATGTGGCGGTTGCCAAGGCGGCCGTGCGCTGCGGCGCCTCGATCGTCAACGACGTGACCGGCTTCACCGATCCCAAGATGGTCGAGTTTGTTAAGACGAGCACCTGCGGCGTCATCGTGATGCATGCCGGCGAGGTCGCCGCGCCCACCCGCACGCACGCAACGGTGCAGCTCGATACCTCGGCAGCGGCGTTTGTTGCCGAGAAGGCGCGCGAGGCGGCTGCCGAGGCCGCGCGTGAGGCCGAGAAGCCGGCTCGCCGCCGTCGCGGCAAGTTGCTGGGTGAGCCTAAGTCGGAGGCCAAGCTTCCGGGCGGCGTGGTGCAGCCCTCGTTGCCGTTTGGCGAACCGGAGCCCACGTCCGAGCCTGCAAGCGAGCAGGAGACGCCCGCCGCCGAGCAGGCTGCCGCCGCCCAGACCGTCGCGCCCGCGCCCGAGGCCGCGCCCGCAGCCACCGAGGCCGCATCGGAGTCCAATGACCGTCTGGCCGCCATGATGCGCCGCAGCGCCCGCCGCGAGGAAGCCTACGTGCCCACCTCGCAGCTCCGCCGCTTCACCCTGCCCGATTCGGCGCCCATCATGCGCCGCGTCATGGGCTTTCTGTCTGACCAGGCCCGCACGCTCATCCATGCCGGCGTGTCGCGCGACCGCATCTGCATCGATCCTGGCCCGGGCTTTGGTAAGTCGGCTAACGAGGACATCGTCATCCAGCGCGAGACTGCCAAGATGGCGTCACTGGGCTATCCGCTCATGTGCGCCGTGTCGCGCAAGCGCTTTGTGGGCGCCGTCTCGGGCGTGACCGAGGCCGCCGAGCGCGATGCCGCTACGTTTGGCGTGTGCCTGGGCGCCATCCAGGCCGGTGCCAACATCGTGCGCGTGCACGACGCCGCGGGTTTCGCGCAGTTCCTGAACGGCTACTGGGCGGTTGCCAAGCCGCAGCCGCGCCGCGCGTTTGTGGCCGTGGGCTCCAACCTGGGGCATCGCTGCGACAACATCCGCGCCGCACGCGAGATGATCGCCGAGATTCCACTCACCTGCGTGTCCAACTCCTCCAAGATTTACGAGAGCGAGCCGGCCTACGAGACGCGCCAGGACGCGTTTGCCAACGCCGTCATCGAGATCAAGACCGAGCTGGCGCCGTTGGTGCTGCTCGATGAGCTCATGAAGATCGAGGCCGAGCTGGGGCGTGACCGCTCCAAGAAGGCCAAGGCCAACGGCCCGCGCACCATCGACCTGGACCTGCTGTGGATGGACGGCGAGACCCACGGCGGCAAAAAGCTGCGCCTGCCGCATCCACTGATCGGCGAGCGCGATTTTGTGCTGGTGCCGCTCGAGGACTTGATGCACGACCCGGCGCGGTTCTTCCGCTACAACGGCGTCGAGGTCAAGGAGCCCGAGGACCGCGTGGGCCATATCGTGGGCGAATTGGGGCGTATGTAGATGATCGAGATGAATGCTGTTGCCGCCGGCACCGAGCTCGACGCGGCGCGCGACGCGGGCCGCGAGGGCGTGTCCGCGGGCTGGTGCGCGTGGAGTGCGGGCGAGGCGTCGTTGACGTTTTCGCTGGTCGTGCGCCCGGACGTGAACATGCATGCCTTCCACGGCCTGCCGTTTGTGGCGGCGATGGGTATGATGGACGCGCTCGTGGGCACGGCGTCGACGCCGGGCCTGGGCCTTGCTGGCAAGGTGGGCATCCAGTGGCCGAGTGACATCGTGTGCGGCGCGCCTGCGTTTGAGACGTCGCTCGCGCGTGTTGCCGTGAACGGCGGTGCCGGTGCTGCGGGCATGTTTGCCGCGGTGACGGTGGATATTGAGCGTTCGGCGCTGAGCGAGCTTGGTGTGGACGTGGCTGACGAAGCGCTGGTCGAGGCGCTGGCCGCCGCCGTGCTGACCCGTGTGGACACCTGGGCGGTTGTTGCCAACACGCCGCAAGGCGCCGCAGGGCCGCTGGCTCCCGTGCTGGGCGAGTACTTCGACATGGTGCCGCTGCTCGGTCGCCAAGTTGCGGCGGTGTCGCCCAACGGCTTGCCGCTTGCGGTCGGTGTGTTTGCGGGTCTGGACATCTGGGGTCGCGCGACCATCAAGACCGATGCCGGCGAGCAAGAGTTTCCGCCCGAGGCCGTACGGATTCGCGGACTGTAACGAGAGACGTCCGCGCTCAAAGATAACGATGACAACAAGACCCTCCTCGGCCTGTGCCGGGGAGGGTTTCGCCTATCTGGGGAATGGGTTGCCAGCGCCCTATTCCTCAAAACTGAAAAATTTTCGTTTTTGAGGAATAGGATTAAGGCAGCTCGGTCTTTCGCGAGGTATATTCGCTATAGAGCCTATTCCTCAAAACTGAAAATTTTTCAATTTTGAGGAATAGCGATAAAAGACCGCGAGGAGGCCCCAATGAAACTCATCAATAGAACGTCATATATGGACACGTTGACAAGCCTTATTGGCGTGCCGGACATCAAGGTCATCACGGGCATCCGTCGTAGCGGTAAATCAAAATTGCTCGAGGCCCTCCGCGATTACGTGGAGGCAAATCTGTCCAATTCGAATGTCATCCATATCAACTACAACCTCGATGAGTTCGAGAATCTGCTCGAGTATCACGCGCTGCTCGCCTATGTAAAAGAGCATCGAGTGTCCGGCAAACAAAACTTTCTGCTTATCGATGAAGTTCAGATGTGCGACGGTTTTGAGCGTGCGATCAACAGCCTCCACGCATCCGAGCAGTACGACATATTCATTACCGGATCGAATGCCATTTTGCTGTCGAGCGATCTGTCGACGCTCTTTACGGGGCGTACGTTTGAGATCGAGGTTTTCCCATTCTCGTTTGAGGAGTATCGACTCTATGGCGACGAGGGCGAGGTCGACCGCGACTTCGATGAGTACGCGAGAACCGGCGGTATGTCCGGCTCCTACCCTTATCCACTGCAGGAGCAGCGTTATCAATATCTCTCCAATGTCTTCAAAACGCTCATCGTGAGAGATATCGTGCAGCGGCATAACGTGAGAAACGAATCGGCGCTGCTGCGCATTGCCGATTACATGATGGACAACGTATCCAACATAACGTCGGCACGTAACATTACGGATATTTTGAACGCGGATGGGCTAAAGATAACGAACAAGACGGTCGGCACGTACATGGGGTACCTGTGCGATGCGTTTGCCTTCTATAAAGTTCGTCGGTACGACATCCGCGGCAAAAAATACCTTAAGAGCGGCGAGAAGTATTACCTGGCAGACCACGCGTTCAAATACGCGCTGCTCGGTACACGTGATATGGATTGGGGACGCGTATACGAGAACATGGTGGCAATCGAGCTGCTGCGCCGCGGATACGAGGTATACGTCGGCGTGCTCTATAAAAAGGAAATAGACTTTGTAGCAATCAAGCGAAGCGAGAAGCTCTACATTCAGGTGAGCGACGACATCAGCTCGGATAAGACATTTGAACGCGAGATTTCACCACTGCTGAGCATTGGCGACGCGTACCCCAAGATGATTCTCGCCCGCACGCATCACGAGGCCACGGACCGCAATGGGGTGCAGATCGTGGACCTGGCGAGGTGGCTGTGCGACGAGGCCTAGCAGAAAGCCCTATTCCTCAAAACTGAAAATCTTTCGATTTTGAGGAATAGGGCCGATGCGTTGCCTAGTTCGCCGCTCGCGCTTGTGCTCGACTTAAGCCCCTGTCCTATCCCAGCTCCTGCATGCGGCGGTAGATTTCGCAGATGCCTTTGATGGTGAGTTGTCCGTCGACCACGTCGAAGGCATCGGTCGAATCGGCGACGATGCCGGCGAGACCGCCCGTGGCGATAACGGTGGCGTCCTCACGACCCAGCTCGCGCTTCATGCGTGTGACCAGGCCCTCGGCCATGGCGGCAGCGCCCACCACGGCGCCGACCTTAATGCACTCCTCGGTATCGCGGCCGATGGCATGCTCGGGCGCCTCGAGCGGCACGCTGGCGAGCTTGGCGGCACGGGCGGCAAGCGCGTCCATGGAGATGCGAATGCCCGGCGCGATCGCTCCGCCAATGTAATAACCGTCCTCATCGATGACGTCGATATTGGTTGCGGTGCCAAAGTCCACCACGATCGCCGGCGCGCCGTAGAAGGTCTCGGCAGCGACGGCGTTGGCGATGCGGTCGGCACCAACGGCCTGGGGGCGCGCCGCCCGCAGCTTGGTTACGGCGGCCGTCTGCGGCCCGATGACGATGGCGTCCGCGGCAATGCGGTCGGCCACGGCGTGCCACTCGCGCGAGAGCTGCGGCACCACGCCCGCAAAGGCGATCGCGTCGACCGCATCGAGCGAAAGGCCGTACATCTTAAAGAAACCCATCAGGCGCACATGGATCTCGTCGGCGGTATAGGAGCGGTCGGTGGGCATGCGCCACGACTGCACCAGCTCGTCTCCGTCAAACAGGCCCATGGCCGTCTGCGTGTTTCCCATATCGATAGCGAGCAGCATGTCTACTCCCAGTGTTGGCATAAAAGGACGCGCACCATTGTATACGCGCCGCCGACGGCACTCGGCTGCGATTCGTTTACGGTGATAGGGGCTGAGGGGTTTAAATATGAAGGAATTATGCTCCACGAGTTTTTCCTTGCCGTTTACCGAACTCCCGCGTAATATTCTTTCTTGCGCACATGAGGCGCCCAGACATTGCGGGGTGGAGCAGTCTGGTAGCTCGCCGGGCTCATAACCCGGAGGTCGTAGGTTCAAATCCTGCCCCCGCGACCAAGAACTTGCAGCTCGTCGGCCTAGCCGGCGAGCTTTTTTGTTATTCCGGGACCGTGTTTTCGGTCCAATTCTTGGCCTCTCAAACAAAATCTCGATCTGCAACATCTAGACCCGATTTAGGCGGCTGGGTGTTACAGATCGAGATATACCGGTGGGTTGGGTCGTGTTTGTCTAAATCTGTAACACGAGGGACGGATTTTGCCGAGTTGTTGTTATAGATTGAGATTTTCTAGCAGGCGGGTCCCGTTTGTCTCGATCTGTAACAGGTAGGGGTCAAAAATGGGTTTAGATGTTACAGATCTAGATTGTCGAGGATGGGTCGAGAGGAATGTCTCGAACTGTAACAGTAAGACCCGGTTTTACCGAGTAGCTGTTACAGATTGAGACAAACCGGCAGACGTTCCACCCCCATCCACCTGCCGCTACCTGCTGTCCGCCGATTTCCGTTGCGCTGCTGTATTCCCATGCCATATCCTCTAGACAACTACGCGGCATCATCGCCGCCGCGCCTACAAGAGAGGAATGTCCATGACCGCACCTGCATCCAAGCTGCTTCAGCCCATTACGGTTGGCCCCCTTGAGCTCAAAAACCGCATTATGTTTCCGCCGCTGACCACCGGCTACGAGGAGCGTGACGGTTCCATCGGCGAGC
The DNA here is from genome assembly GCA_018367075.1 of Collinsella sp. Lineage (GTDB taxonomy): Bacteria > Actinomycetota > Coriobacteriia > Coriobacteriales > Coriobacteriaceae > Collinsella. The sequence continues at coordinate 111,356 of JAGZGX010000001.1, read as the reverse complement.
GCAGCCTGGCTTTTTACGAGCGCTTGGCCCGTGGCGGCGTGAGCTACATCGTCATCGGCGACGTCGCTCCCGTCATGACCGCAAGCCCCACGCCCAAGCTGGCAACCGACGCCCAGATCCCCACGTTTAAGGCGCTGGCCGATGCCGTCCACAAGCACGGCGCCAAGGTCGCGCTGCAGCTGTTCCACCCCGAGTACGATGTGCCCGGTGTCGGCCGCATGGTCATGGGCTCCATGGCTGCCGCCAAGGCCGCGCAGGAGGCCAAGGCCGCCGGCGACGAGGAGACCTTTGCCGCCAAGATGGCCGAGTCCAACGAGATCCGCAACCAGGCCTACGCCAAGCTGCATCACGACATGCAGCACTTTGTGAACGAGGCGAGCGTAGAGCAACTCACCCAGATCAAGGAGGCCATCGCTGCCTCGGCCGCCCGTGCGCAGCAGGCCGGCATCGACGCCATCGAGGTCCACGGCGATCGTCTGGTGGGTTCGCTGTGCTCGGCCATCCTCAACCAGCGCACCGACGAGTACGGCGGCTCGTTCGAGAACCGCGTTCGCTACGCGCTGGAGGTCGTCGCTGCCATTAAGGAAGCCGCGCCGCAGCTGATGGTGGAGTACAAGCTCCCCGTGATCATGGAGAACCCCGACGGCACGCCGCGCGGCAAGGGCGGCCTGCAGCCCGACGAGGCCTGCGAGTTCGCCAAGCTGCTCGAGGGCGCGGGCATCGATATGATCCAGGTCGCACAGGCCAACCACACCGGCAACATGGGCGACACCATTCCGCCCATGGGCGCCATGCCCTACAACTGGACGCTGCCCGTGGCCGAGCGCGTCAAGGCCCTGGTCTCCGTGCCGGTGGCAACCGTGGGCCGCGTGGTTTCGGTCGAGGCCGGCGAGAAGATTCTGGAAGACGGCGTCGCCGACATCATCGCCTATGGCCGCTCGCTCATGTGCGACCCCGACATTGCGCTGAAGGCCGCCACGGGTGAGCCCATCCGCGAGTGCCTCAACTGCAACAAGGGTTGCGTCGATGCGATTCAAAACCGCAAGTACATTTCGTGCGTGCTCAATGCCGAGAACGGCGACGAGGCGACCATCGCCATCAAGCCGGGCGAGGGCGACAAGAAGATCGCCGTGGTGGGCGGCGGCATCGCCGGCCTGGAGGCCGCGCGCGTGGCGGCCAAGCGCGGCTACGACGTGACCGTCTACGAGGCGAGCGATCATCTGGGCGGCCAGATTGTGCTGGCGGCCGCGCCTCCGCGCAAGGACGAGATCATGCGCTCGGTCGAGTACTACGAGAAGATTCTGCCCGGCCTGGGCGTGAAGGTCGAGCTCAACCATGCCGCTACCGCTGAGGACCTCAACGCCGCCGACGCTGCGATTGTGGCCGTGGGCGCACACGACGTGGTCATCCCCGTTCCGGGTGCCGATTCGGAGAAGGTCGTCTCGAGCTGGGACGTGCTGGCCGGCAAGGTGGAGCTTACGGGCCGCGTCGCCGTCATTGGCGGTGGCCTGGTGGGCACCGAGACTGCCGAGTATCTGCTGCAGCACGGCTGCGAGGTGGCGATCGTGGAGATGCTCGACAAGATTGCCGCGGGCGAGTCCGAGACCATTCTGCCGCTGATTATGAGCGACTTTGCAGAGCACAACGTGGAGCAGCACGTGAAGACCCGCCTGACCGCCATTACCGACGAGGGCGTGGAGGCTGTTCGCACCACCGAGGACGGCGCCGAGGAGCCGGTGAAGATCGCCTGCGATTACGTGGTGATGGCCGTGGGCTCCAAGGCCAACGCGTTTGACCTGGATGGCGTGACGGTGCCCGTGACCTGCGTGGGCGACTGCTCGGGTGAGCGCACCGCCGACATCGCGAGCGCCATTCGCACGGCGTATCACGCGGCCAACGAGCTGTAGTTGAACATCGCGGCCAGGCGGGGCGGTAGCACGGATCCGTCTCGCCCGGCTGTGTCCCGTCGGGTGTCAACCGGTGCGGGGCCTGCAAGGGCAGCAGGTCCCGCCCTTTTTGTTTTGCTTCGGTGGATGGCAATGCGCGGTAATCATGAGAAGTGAGGACGTCTACTGTCCTGCAGATCACTCAAAATTATTGGGGGAGGGGTTAATAACTATATCCTCTATACCAAAGGACATAAAGAGATGCCAATTTTGTTGACAAGCGAATGACGATTAGCTGCGAGTCAGCTACCAGCGTAAATAATCGATAAAGAAATGTCGTAATTTGGTGCCAAATGCCCAGATAACGCCGCGTCTATTTTAATTAACTGCTTTGAGCAAACGCTAAAATGCTACTATCTAACTTGCACGTAAGAAAGCATATTAACGGTTAAGGCTAAGAAGTGGCAGGTATGTCGGAAGCAACTAGGACTCGCACGCATGCGCCCGAGGTTAGGCAGCGCGCCGTCGAGATCCTTCAAGAGGGGGTCGGTCATCGCGCCCTCGCCGCGGAGCTTGGCATTCCCCAGGCCACGGCTCGTCAGTGGGCCCGCGCGTATGCCGTGGGCGGTGCCGACGCCGTTCTCAATGCCGGTTCGCATCATCACACCTATTCGTACGACGTAAAGCTCGCTGTGGTTAAGGACCGTCTGGAAAACGGCTTGACGGTTCGCGAGGCCATGATCAAGCACAAGATTCCCAGCGAGTCTTCGGTCAAGGCTTGGTGCCGTCAGTACCGCGAGAGCGGTGAGGCCGCACTGGTCGATAAGCCGCGCGGTCGCAAGCCGCGCGTTAAAAAGGCGGAATAGCAAACGGGATGGTGCGCCCATAGGGGCGCATTTTTCTTGCCGCGCCAACTTTTTGGACCGGCGCGAGCCTGTCGGGACATCCTCCAAAGTGGCCAATAAACCGCGCGCAGTGGCCCGCGCGCCTGTCGCTGCGATAGGGGAGCGTCGCCCCACTGCTCCAAAGCGGACGTGCCCTTACCCCGTACGCCTAAAACTCCCCAGTTGACCGAAAACCTGCCACCGCAACCCCGTAATTGAGCTATAACGTTAAACAATTGCAGCGTTTTTGCATGGGGGAGTGATGGTATGACGCTACTGTATTTCCTTACCCTGTTTCCGCTGGTACCGGCGCTGGGCATGCTGCTCGCGCGCGGTGACCGCGCCCGCGATGCGGTGGGGCTCATAGGTTCCGGCATTATTATGGCGGTGACAGTTGTAGTCGCCGTCATGTTTTTTGGCATGGGTCCGCAGAGCTTTGAGGTTGCCTCCGGCACCTCGCATGTGCTCTCGATCATCAGCTCCGTCATCGACGTCATCCTGTGCGCCGTAATCCTGTACAACGCGTACAAATATAGGAACGCGCTCGCCACGGTGCTCGGCATAGTCCAGCTGGTGGGCTCGTTCGCCTTTGCAGCCATGACGCTGCCCGCGGTCGAAGCCGTCACGGCGACGCCGCTCTACCTGGACTACATGAGTGTGATCATGGTCCTCGCCGTCGGCATCGTCGGTAGCCTAATCTGCGTGTATGCCCTGGGCTACATGAAGGACTTCCAGGCCCATGACGAGCACGAGGCTGCGCTGCGCGGGCAGACCGCGCCCGACCGTCGCCCGCAGTTCCTGGCGCTTATGTTTCTATTCCTCTCGGCCATGTTCGTCATCGTGACGAGTGACAACCTTGAGTGGCTGTTCTGCGGCTGGGAAATCACCACCGTGTGCTCGTTCCTTATGATTGGCTACACGCGCACGCCCGAGGCCATCAAAAACGCCTTCACCCAGATCATCCTCAACATGCTGGGCGGCATCGCGTTTTTGGCGGGCCTTATGTTTCTGCACGTCAATGGCATGCCGCTGACCATCTCGGGCATGATCGAGCTTTCCGGCGCCGGAACCGCGCAGTCCGCGCTGCTGGTGATGCCGGTCGTTCTGCTGTCGCTCGCCGCGCTCACCAAGGCCGCACAGATGCCGTTCCACACTTGGCTGCTGGGTGCCATGGTTGCCCCCACGCCCACGAGCGCCCTGCTGCACTCGTCAACCATGGTCAAAGCCGGCGTATTCCTGATGGTCAAGCTGAGCCCGCTCTATGCCATCTATCCTGTGACCGGCTTTATGGTCACGAGTGTGGGTGCCATCACGTTTTTGCTCGCTGCCCTCATGGCCATCTCGCAGAGCAACGCCAAACGCGTGCTCGCGTACTCCACCATTTCCAACTTGGGCCTCATTAGTGCCTGCTTGGGTGTCGGAGCGCCCGAGGCCGTATGGGCGGCCATCTTCCTGATCCTGTTCCACACGGTGGCCAAGTCGCTGCTGTTCCTGTGCGTGGGCACGGCCGAGCATCATATCGGCAGCCGCGATATCGAGGACATGGACGGCATGTTCAGCCGCATGCCGCACCTGACGCGCCTGATGATGCTGGGCATCATGGGCATGTTTGTGGCGCCGTTTGGCATGCTCGTGTCCAAGTGGGGCGCCCTGGTGGCGTTCGCGCAGACCGGCAACGTGCTCATGATCATGGTGCTTGCCTTTGGCTCGGCCGCGACGTTCTTCTTCTGGGGCAAGTGGCTTGCCAAGCTTTCGGGCGTCGACCCCACGGCTCAAAACGTTGAGGTCAATGTCCATAAGACCGAATGGATGGCCCTCAACACCATCGCCGCGCTGCTTATTCTGTGCTGCGTGGCGTTCCCGGTTATCTCGAGCGGTCTGGTGTCGCCTTACTTGGCCATGGTGTTTGGCCGCGTGCCGTACGTTATTGGCAAGGACGCCATGTATCTGATGGTGGTTATCGTGGCTTTTATTGCCGTGGTGTTGCTGACTTCATTCCGCGTGAGCAACAAACCGCATGTAAACGTATATCTTTCGGGTGTGGGAACCGACAAATATCGCCATTTCCGCGGCTCGATGGGACACGAGGTAAAGGCCGAAAAGCGCAATTGGTACTCGGAGGACGCCCTTGGCGAGAAGCGTATTGGCCCCGCGGGTAGCGTCGTGTGCTGCAGCATTATCTTGTTTGCGCTGCTGTGTTGCGCATGGATTGGGCCCGAGAGACTTGCCATGAGTGCGCCCTCGGTGCTGCGCGGCAAGTATTTTGAAGGTTCGGGTGTCGTGGGCATTTTTATTGGCACCGTGGCGTTTGCCCTGCTGGCGCCGCTTGTGGGTGGCATGATCGACGGCATTGACCGCAAGCTGTCCGCCCGAATGCAGGGCCGCGTGGGCCCGCGCCTGCTGCAGCCCTTCTACGACGTTGCCAAGCTGCTGCGCAAGGCCCCCGCCAGCGTAAACACCATGGACGATACCTATATGGCGTGCGCGCTCATCTTTACCGTGGTGGGCGGCGGCATCTTTGTGTCGGGCTCTAACACGCTACTGTGCGCTTTTATGGTGACGCTCGCCGCGATCTTTGTGGTGCTGGCGTCCGCCTCGACGCAAAGCCCGTTTGCCCAGGTTGGCGCCGATCGTGAGTTACTGCAGGTTATGAGTTACGAGCCCGCCGTTTTGCTGATGAGCGTGGGCCTGTACCTTGCCACCGACAGCTTTGATTCCATCGCCGTGACGGGGCAGTCGGTCCCCATCATCGTGTACAGCGCGCCCATTTTCCTTGCGCTGCTCGCGGTGCTCACCATCAAGCTGCGCAAGTCGCCGTTTGACCTTTCGTACTCGCATCATGCGCATCAGGAGATCGTCCAGGGCGTCGCCACCGAGATGAGCGGCGGCACGCTGGCCAAGATGACCCTTATGCACTGGTGCGAGACCGTGCTGTTTTTGATGTGGGTGGGCATGTTCTTTGTCTGGGACAACCCCGTGAGCTGGGTTGTAGCCCTGGTCGTGATGGTCGCGACGTTTTTTGTCGAGGTCCTGATCGACAACACCTTCGCACGCAGCACCTGGCGCAGCTGCTTTAGGCTCGGATGGGGCGTGGCGCTGGTGTTTGGCCTGCTCAACCTTATGCCCATACTCGTCGATGTGTTTATTTAGGAGGCAGCATCCATGGATCATAAAATGTCGCGCTCGCCGTGGGTTATTCATTACGACGGCTCGAGTTGCAACGGATGCGATATCGAGGTGCTGGCCTCGCTCACGCCGCTGTTCGATGCGGAGCGCTTTGGCGTGGTCAACACTGGCAACCCCAAGCATGCGGATATCTTTTTGGTGACGGGGTCGGTCAATGCCCAGAACCTGCCCGTCGTGCGCCAGATCTACAACCAGATGCTCGAGCCCAAGTGCGTGGTGGCCTGCGGCATCTGCGCGTGTTCGGGCGGCGTGTTCCGCGATGCCTATAACGTGATCGGCGGCGTGGACCGCGCGATTCCCGTGGACGTGTACGCGCCCGGGTGCGCCATTCGCCCCGAGACGGTGATCGACGCCATTGTGGAGGCGTGCGGCATTCTGGACCAGAAGGAGGCCGTGATGCGCGCTGGCGGTGACCCGCTTACCGTGGGCGGCGCCGCTACCTGGGATGGTGGCGTTGAGCTAGGCGAGGACGGGTTTGTAGCTGCTGCGGGGGCCGGGGCCGGTGTCGACGCAGGCGCGGCTGACGGTGCGCCCGCCGCTGCAAAGGAGGCCAAGTAATGCAAAAGGCTATCTATACCACCGTCGGGATCGACGAGCTCCTGCCGCATGTTCAGGTGCTCAAGGGCGTCGGCGCGCGCTTTGTGCAAATGCACGCCGAGCGCAACGTCGACGACGGCACGTATCGCTTGGTCTATACGTTTATCAACGTTCGTGCTGCTCAGGAGCAGACCGCGCGGGACGGAAACTATGCGATTGAGAATCTGGTGGTCGAGGGTATCGACCAGTACCAGGAGATTCCGTCCATCAGCTCGTACTATCCGGCGGTATTCCCGTTTGAAAACGAGGCGCACGACCTGTTTGGTCTTGCCATCACCGACATGCAGATCGACTTTAAGGGCTTTTTCTACCAGGTCTCGACTGCCGAACCCATGAGCGTTATCACGCCCGAGGTGAAGGCCGCGCGCGAGAAGGCCATGAAGGTGCGTGCCGCCGCCGAGGCCAAGGCGCGCAAGGCCGCTGCCGAGAAGTCCGCCGCGGCTGCGGCTGCTGCAGGGGAAGGCGCTGCGAGCGCCGGCGATGCCGCGGGCGTCGCTGCTCAGCCCGCTGCGACTGCCGGCTCCGATGCCCAGCATGACGATGCCGCTGCCAAGGCCGCGCTCAAGGCTGCCGAGATGGAGGCAAAGCTCGCTGCCATGGATCCCGAGAAAGCGGCCAAGGTCCGCGCGGCGCTTGCCGCCAAGGCCGCCCGCGACAAGCAGAAAAAGGAGGCGTAAGGTCCATGGCTCATCGCTCCGTAATTCCGTTTGGCCCGCAGCACCCGGTGCTGCCCGAGCCGCTTCATCTGGACCTAGTGATCGAGGACGACCGCGTCATCGAAGCAATTCCGCAGATCGGCTTTGTGCACCGCGGACTCGAGAAGCTCACCGAAAAGCGCGATATGCATCAGTTTGGCTACATCGCCGAGCGCATCTGCGGCATCTGCGCCGTGGGCCATAGCTGTGGCTACGCCAGCGCCTGCGAGCGCATGCTCGGCATCGAGGTGCCTGGTCGCGTGCAGTATATCCGCACCATTCTGCATGAGCTTTCGCGCATTCACTCGCACCTGCTGTGGCTGGGCCTGCTCGCCGATGCCTTTGGCTTTGAGGCGCTGTTCTATCGTTCGTGGACGCTGCGCGAGCAGATTCTCAAGATCTTTGAGAGCACTTGCGGCGGTCGCGTGATTCTGTCGATTAACGAGATTGGCGGCCTTAAACACGACATTGAGGATTCCGAGCTGGCGGGTATTGTCCAGACGCTCGACGCTATGCGCCCTGACTACGAGGCCGTGGTGCATACATTTTTGGACGACAATAGCTGCGGCGAGCGCCTGCATAGCGTGGGCGTGATCAGCAAGAAGGACGCGCTGGATCTGTCGATGGTCGGCCCGTTCGGTCGCGCCTCGGGCGTGGATTATGACGTGCGCATGTTCGGTGACGGTGCCTATGCGGACTTGGCTGCGTTTGAGCCGATTGTTGCCACCGATGGCGACTGTTATGCCCGCTGCCAGGTGCGTTGTGCCGAGGTTACGCAGGCCATGGACATTATCAAGGAGCTTGTCGGCAAGATTCCGCACGACGGTATCGGCGGGCGTACCAAGCTCACGCCGGCCGACGGCGCGCGCGGCGAGGTTGTGATTGAACAGCCGCGCGGCGAGGCATATTACTATGTGCGCGGTAACGGCACCAAGAACCTGGACCGTTTCCGCGTGCGCACGCCGACGTCGCAGAACCTGGCGGGTCTGACGCATGCGCTGCAGGGCGTGCTCCTTGCTAACGTGCCCATGATTATCCTGACCATCGACCCCTGCATTAGCTGCACGGAAAGGTAGGCGCGGCATGAGTTTACTGACATTTGCCAAGACGGCCTTGGGCTCTATGGTCAAGCAGCCGGTAACGGTGTGCTATCCGCAGGAGAAGCTCGCGGCACCCGAGCGCCTGCGCGGGCATATCGTTAACGACATGAACGTGTGCATCTGCTGTGGCATGTGCGCGCGCCGCTGCCCGGCGGGCGCACTCGCGGTCGATCGCAAGGGCGGAACGTGGTCGATCGACCCGTATGCCTGTGTGGTGTGCGGCGAGTGCATCGAAAGCTGTCCTAAACACTGCCTGAGCATGGACACCGCGCGCACTCCAGTCGCGGCGGACAAGACTCCCACAGTAGAAACCAAGCCGGAATAGCGTTGGGATGGGGCTGGTATAGCGCTGGAATAGGGGCCGGTGGGGCAAAAATGCCCCACCGGCCCCGCGCTTAAACGCGCGGTTGGGCTGCCACGAACAAAACTATGCCGGATTACGGGGCTGGATTGCGAATCCCCAACCATACAGAAAATCGAAAAACAAAACCGCAGGTAGATAGCCTGCCGTTTTTCAAAAAAAGGCTGTATGGATGAGGACTCCGACTTTAGCCCCGTAATCCGGCATAGTTTTGAAATAGCACCATATCCGTAGCAGCCCTTGATCTCCCGTGGACAGAGGGAAACGGATCATTTTTGCCTCACGAGGGCTGCCGCGTGACCCGTCTGCCACGAAATGGGCCTATCTACTACGTTTAGGCGGCAGTCCTCGACCACGTCAAGTAATGCGAAATGAAAACCGCAGGTAGAACGCTTGCGGTTTTTCATGAAAAGCGGCTATGGTCGGGGTATCGAGTCAAACGTAGTAGATGGCCCGATTTCGTGGCGAGCGTTACCAACTGATCCCCCGGGGACGGAGGAAAACGGATCATTTTGACCTGTTGGCTCCGAGTCGCACCCGTTTTCCTGCGAAAACTTTCGTGTCTCAACTTCGGTGAGACATTTGTCTCACGCCCAAAATCAAATCTGGAACGTGTGTCACCTGCCCTAATTGTGTCTCATTTCGTAACTTTAGGCTGATGCAAGGTTTGAGACAGTGAGAAGGGAGACGCGATGAGTAAGTACACGAGGGGTCTCTTGGCGGTGATACTGGCCGTAGTGCTGGTGTTGCCAGCCGCAGCATTCGCCATGCTGCCCGAGGCCAACGCCAGGTCCAGCACGGGAATGGACGGACCGATAATGACCGGAAAGGTCGTCGACCCCGATACCAGCGGACGCTGGGAAATCTGGGCGGCAGGCCACGGCGGCAATAAGGTAACGACCCAAAACGTCGGCCGAATCTGGACCGATAAGACGGTCAAGGCAACCGGGGAAAACGAAGAGTCGGACTTTTTGACCACGCTTTCGGCGATGTCCTCGACGTCTAATTCAACCGTGACAGTCACCACGCCACTTGACATCGTGATGGTGTTGGATGCCTCCGGCTCGATGGATGATCCTATGGGTGGCGGAGATCGCACCAAGCGTATCGATGCACTGAAGAGCGCTGCGAACAGCTTTATCAATACCATCGCCAAACAAAACGAGGCTATCGAGGGCGTTGATAGGCAGCATAGGGTTGCCATTGTTAAGTTTGCGGGTGATAAGACTGATAAGGTCGGCAATGACACGTACTATCAAGGCCAATACAAGTACAACCACTCGCAGGTAATGAAGGGTTTGACCGATTGCTCCGGCGGCAACGTGAAAGCTCTTAAGGATACAGTTGCTGGAATCAAGCCAAGCGGTGCTACGCGTGCCGACTATGGTCTGGAACTGGCCGGGGATATCACTTCTGGTCGCGCAGATGCCAAGAAGATCGTTGTGTTCTTTACCGACGGCAAGCCAACGAGCTACAGCGAGTTTGATTCTGGCGTCGCCGATGCTGCCGTGACGGCTGCCAAGAACATGAAGGACAGCAAGGCCACCGTTTATACCATCGGCATCTTTAGTGGAGCGGACCCCGCTGCCGATCCCTCGAAAAAGGGGACAAGCGACGTCAACAAGTTTATGCACGCCGTGTCGAGTAATTATCCCGATGCCACGTCGTATGCGAGCGACGAGCTTGGCACACGCGCGGAAAACTCCGACTACTACAAGTCGGCGACCAATGCTGAAGAGCTCAAGAAGGTCTTCGACGACATCTCACAGGCCATCACATCGGAGCCGCCTTATCCGACCGAAATCCATAAGGGCTACGACGAGACCAAGTCCGGCTACATCACGTTTACCGACGAGCTGGGCGACTTTATGCAGGTCGACGGATTTACCGAAGTCGTCATCAACGGCATGTCGTTTACCAAGGCGAGCAAGACGGTCAACAAAGAAACCAATACCGACACCTACGAGTTTTCCGGCAAGGCAAAAGACCTGCTCATCACCGTGCAGCGTGCTGGCGATGACAATCCCCGGAAGGGCGATATCGTAACGGTTAACATTCCTGCGTCGTTGATTCCGCTGAGTCACTTTAAGACCGTAGACGGCAAGCTTTCGGTCGACAACGTTAAGCCCATTCAGGTGAAGTATGCCTCGAGCGTGAAGAGCGCCGCACTTGACAACCTGTTTACGCCCGAGAAGGTAGCAGGGCTCAAGAACTACATCGAGCATAATACGACTGTCGTTGACGGCACCAAGACCGTGAGCTTCTACGCGAACAAGTGGAGCGGTGGTGCGCTGGGTGATACGGTTGCGACCTTTGAGCCGGCCGACACCAACCGCTACTACTACTTCCAGAAGCAGACTCCCATTTACGCGGATAAGGACTGCACGCAGCCTGCAAAGAATTCGCTGGCAGATACTGGCACCTATTACTACAAGGATGAGTTTGAGGAGCGGGGCTCGAACGGCGAGGCCAAGCCCGCCACTGCTGTCATCGAGTTTGTCGGCGGCGACGCAGCGAAGTTTGACGGCGCTCTTGTTGCCGACGAGGACGGCAACCTTTCGTTTAGCGTGGGAACCGCGCGTTTGGCCTTTATCGATGAGCTCCACACTACCAAGGGCAGCGTGGGCGGCAACAGCACTGGTACCGCGACCGACGTTCTCAACCCCAAGTGGAACAACGTGTCTGCCAAGGCGACCGCGACGCATGTCAATTCCTACCTGGGCAACAACGGCAAGATCAGCTTTGCGTATGACATGACGCCGGCAATGGTGAACACCAAGGCCAGCTTTGGCCTGACCAAGGTGCTCAAGGGTCGCGACTGGACGAATGCTGACGCGTTTGAGTTTGGCCTGACATCCGAGAGCGGCGCCCCGATGCCTGCGGCTAGGACTGCGACCGTGCGCAAGGCTGACCTGGACCAGGGCAAGGCTGCCATCGACTTCGGCACGATCGAATACACCGAACCTGGCACGTACGTCTACAAGGTCAGTGAAAAGCATGCCGGGACCACGATTGACGGCATCGCCTACAGCAAGAACGTCGCGGAGATCACCGTGACGGTAGCGCCCGACAAGAAGGGTGAGCTGAGCGCTGGCGTGAAGGTGACCTCGGGCGAGACCGAGTTCAAGAACGTTTACGCCACGAATCCTGTTGAGTCCAGCGTCACCGACCAGATTACCGTGACCAAGTCTCTGACCGGGCGTGACCTTACGGCCGACGAGTTCAGCTTTGAGCTGCTCGAAATCATTGACAAGGAAGTTAAGCCTGTCGAGACCGTTAAGAACGCCGCCGACGGCAAGGTGACGTTCAGTGCCATCAAGTACACCGAGATCGGCCAGCACACCTACAAGCTGCATGAGGTTAAGGGCAACGCCGGCGGTATTGACTACGATGACGCGGTCTACACCATCGTGACGACCATCGCCGATAACGGCAAGGGCCAGCTGGTTGCCACGCACGAGCTGAAGGACGCCAAGGACGTCAAGAGCATCGAGTTCAAGAACGCCTACACCACGAATGCTACCGAGGCATCGCTTGCGGGTATCAAGAATCTGCAGGTTGACGACGCTCTGACCCCGGCTGATATCACCGGCAAGTTCACCTTTACCGTGACCGGTGAAGAGGGCGCGCCTATGCCTGCGAGCACGAGCGTGCACAACGACGTTGACGGCAAGGTCGACTTTGGCAAGATCGCCTTTACGCTCGACGACCTTAACAAGGCTCTGGGCGAGAAGCCCGAGAAGCGCGAGCACACCTTTACCTACACCGTGACCGAGTCCGGCGAAGTGGCTGGCGTGACCAACGACGCCAAGCTGTCGCGCAAGGTTTCCTTCACCGTGACTGATGACGGCAAGGGCAATCTGAGCGTATCCCGCAAGCCGGACGGCGATGTGGCATTTACGTTCACCAATACCTATAACGTGACGCCTGTCGAGACGAGCGTTACCGACCAGATCACCGCGAACAAGGTCCTGACTGGCCGCAATCTCATGGACAGCGAGTTCTCCTTCGAGCTCGTCGAGGGCGACAAGGTCGTCGCCACCGGCAAGAACGACGCCGAGGGCAAGATCACGATGGGCGCCGTGAAGTACGACAAGGCCGGCAAGCACACCTACACGCTGCGCGAGGCCAACGGCGGAACCACCAGCAAGGGCATCACCTACAGTGACGCCGAGTACACCATCGAGACCACCATCACGGACAACGGCGACGGCACCCTCAAGGCCGAGCATGTCCTGAAGGACGCCAAGACCGCAACCTTCAAGAACACTTACAGCGTGACCCCGACCGATGCAGACCTCGACTTTGACCTGAGCAAGGCCATCGACGGTCGCGAGTGGACGGATGGGGACGAGTTCGGCTTTACCATTACCGCCCCCGATGGCGCTCCGCTACCCGATCCTGCAACCGTAACCGTGAGCAAGCACGATGCGAAGGACGGCATTGCCGCCATCAAGTTCGGCAAGATTCGCTACACGGCTGCCGGAACCTACAAGTACGAGATCCGCGAGAACGCGGGTAATACGGTCGGCATGACGTATGACTCCCACGTCGCGACCGCCGAAGTAACCGTGACCGAGGACGGCGAGGGCAAGCTGACCGCCAATGTCACCAAGAAGGAAAACGGACGCTTTACCAACACGTACCGCACTGAGCTTAACTACACCGCGGCCGGCGGTCTGTGGCTCAGCAAGTATCTGGACGGCCGCCCCATGACCGAGGGCCAGTTCACGTTTACCGTGACGCCTGCCGACGAGGCCTCGGCCAACGCGCTTGGCCTGCTGCCCGGAGCCAACAACTTCAAGTCCCCTGCGACGGCAGAGGCAACGGTCGGCCTGATCGACATCCTGGCTGGCCATGAGGTCAAGTTTACGCAGGCTGACGCCGGCAAGACCTTCACGTACACCGTAGCCGAGAAGAATGATGGCAAGCCCGGTTACACCTACGACGACGCCGTGCGTACCGTGACGATCGCCGTCGCCGATGACGGTGCCGGTACGCTTACCGCCACGACGACCGTCTCCGGCGGTCCCGAGGGTACGCATACGACGGTCCACAAGAGCGGTGAGAACAAGGTCGAGAGTGCCCTGGTTCCGTTCCACAACAGCTACAGCGCTACGACCAATACGCCTGGTGGTACCGCTGCTCAGGTTGTCGCCACCAAGACCCTGACCGGTCGTCCGATGGCCGACGGCGAGTTCTGGTTCGGCATTGCCTATCAGGGCGAGCTTGTGGGCTACGAAAACCTCAAGCCTAATATCGGCGGGCATGTGAGCTTTGATGCGCTGCACTACGACACCGAGATGCTTGCCAATCTTGAGGCGGCTGGGCTTGCCCATCGTACCGACAAGGACGGTAAGCTCGCTTGGACCATTAACTACACGGCCTACGAAGATTTATTCGGGCTGCCGAATGGCGTTTCCGCTACAACGTGGAGCTTTGGCTTTAAGGTTATCGTTGTCGACAACGGTGACGGTACCCTGACGGCAACGGTCGACTACGGTGGCGTCGAGCCCTTGTTCGAAAACGTCTACGGCGCCGAGGCCGTGGATGCCGCACTCATCGGCACCAAGAAGCTCCAGGCAGCCGAGGGCCTGGCCCCGGCCGACATCGCGGGTAAGTTTACCTTTACCGTGACCGCTGACGAGGCGGGTGCCCCGATGCCCGAGCGCACGACCGCAACCAACGACGCGGCCGGCAACGTGGACTTTGGCAAGATCCACTTTACGCTCGAGGACCTCAACCGCGCCCTGGGCGTGACGGACGATGCGACCGATAAGGCCGAGGCAGACGAAGCTGACGAGGCTGAGGCCGACGAGGCAGAGGCTGAAGAGGCCGACGCCGACGCTGATGCCAACGCCGACGAGCCCAGCGACGAGTCCGAGCCCGCAGATCCCGCTGCCCCGCGCTCGCACACCTTTACCTACACGGTGGCCGAGTCCGGTAGCGCCCCTGGCGTGACCAACGACACCAACGCCACGCGCAAGGTTTCCTACACCGTGACCGATGACGGTGCCGGACATCTGATCGTCAAGCGCGACGGCGGCGACGGTGCGGCCTTTACGTTCACCAACACGTACGGCGTGGCACCTACCGATTCTTCCGTGACCGATCAGGTCAAGACGGTTAAGCGTCTGACCGGCCGCGACCTTGCAGCTGGCGAGTTCACGTTTGAGCTGCTCGAGGACGGCGTGACTGTCGCTAGTGGCACCAACGACGCCAACGGTAACGTTACGCTGAGCCCGATCCGCTACGAGGCGCCCGGTACGCACACGTACACGCTGCGCGAGGCTTGCCCCAACGCGCTCGGCCTGTACAAGGGCGTCACCTATGACGGCACGACCTACACCGTCGTGACCACCGTCTCCGACAACGGCGACGGCACGCTGACCGCGACGCACAAGCTCGAGGGAACCACCGAGTCGGCTGGCTTTACCAACAAGTATCACGCCATGCCCACGCAGGTTTCCATCGGCGCCATCAAGGTGCTCGAGGGACGCGAGCTCAAGAAGGACGAGTTTAGCTTTAAGCTCGTTGGCGAGGACATCGAGTCTACGGTTACCAACGATGCCGACGGCAAGATCAACTTCGACAAGTTCGAGTACGACGAGCCCGGTACGTACGTCTACACCATCAGCGAAGTCAAGGGCGACGAGGCCGGTATGACCTACGACAAGTCCGTCTTTACCGCGACCGTCAACGTGGTCGATGACGGCGAGGGCAACCTCAAGGCGAACGTCGCCTTTACCAAGGGCGACAGGAGCGTCGAGGGTATCGTGTTCAACAACACGTACAAGAAGCCCGAGACTCCTACGCCGACACCCGATCCCGGCACGCCCAAGACCGTGACGAACATCGTCAAGACGGTCAAGGGTTTCCTGCCCACCACGGGCGACCAGCAGGCTGCCGCTCTGCTTATGGCATTTGTCATCGCCATGGCCGGCGTCGGAGCCCTGGTCTGGGGTATCCGTAAGCGCTAGGCACGCTGGCAGCGCCCGGGGCCAGAAGGCCCCGGGCGGCCGGCGGGGAGCCAGAACATAGCCCCACCCCCAGCCCCAGCCGCCACGGAGGTATCTCCCTCCTCCGTGGCGGCGCTTTTGTGCGTAGGCGAGAAGGGTTCGCCACGAAACCGGCCCATCTACTACGTTTAGCCCCTTACCCCCAACCATGCCGAAAAGCGCAAAAACAAAACCGCAGGTAGAACGCCTGCGGTTTTGTTCAAAACGAAGGTATGGTCAGGGGTATCGAGTCAAACGTAGTAGATGGGCCGATTTCGTGGCGGGCGGTTTCGGCTGATCCATTGGGGACGGAGGAAAACGGCTCATTTTGGTCCCGCGAGGCTGGCGGAGACACTCGTGCAGGGCCGCCCGAACAAAACTATGCCGGTTTACTACGATGAATCCGAGATTCCTGACCACACCCGCATTTTTGCAAATATCGCAAGTGTTCTACCTGCGGTTTTGTAAGTGCGCAATTTGCCGTGGTCGGAGATATGCGGTTCATCGTAGTAAACCGGCATAGTTTTGAAATGGCATCAAATTGGCGGCAGCCAGCGGCTAGCCTCGCAGATAGGCGATGGCGATTTGGGTGCGGTTGCGTAGCCCCATTTTGGCTAGGATCGAGCTGATGTGGTTGCGCACGGTGCCTTCGCCCATATAGGCGGTGGCAGCGATCTCCTTGTTGTCGAGGCCGCGGGCGATGAGCTCGGCGACTTCGAACTCGCGGTCGGTCAGGCCGGCAAAGGCGGCGGGCCGGCGGGTCGCGCCGGCCTCGACGTCCGCCCCATCAAAGTTGATATCTTCGATCGCCTTGCCCTCGAGCACGCGTTTGCCGTCCATGACCTGCGCCAACGCCGGCGGAATGGCAGCGACATCGGTCTTGATCAGGTAGCCGCGGGCGCCCAGCTTGAGCGCCGACACAATGTACTCGTCATCCGAGAACGTCGTCAGAAACACCACGCGCGCCGCAGGGTCGTGCTCAAGGATCTCGCGCGCGGCCGAAAGGCCGTCGCGTCCCGGCATCTGGATGTCGAGCAGCGCAATATCGGGTGCGTGCTCGGCGTAGAGCGCCACCGCATCGTTGCCGTTGGCACCGGTGCCCACCACTTCGATCTGCGGCTGGGCGCCCAAGATAATCTTGAGCGAATCGACCACCAAGCGGTCGTCGTCGACAACGATGAGCCTCATCGGCCCTCATCTCCTTGCTGTTTGGGAACGGTGGCAAACACACGCCAGCCGCCGGCGCCGGCACGCGGGCCGGCGGTGAAGGTGCCGCCAAGCGCCTCGATGCGCTCGCGCATGGAGGCGAGCCCCATGCCCTCCGCGGTGCCGCGGCCGCTTGCTTGGACCTCACCCACGCCATCGTCGGTAACGATGAGCTGGTAAAACGACGGATGCTCCATGCACCGTACGGTGACGGTCTGGGCGCAAGCGTGGCGCATGGTATTGGAGAGCGCTTCGCGCAGGACCGCTGCAAAGCAGTTGGCGACGTTTGCGGGCGCATGTTCGGCCATAACTTCAAGCTCAATCTGCGGGCCGCCGTCCGAGCGTGTGCCTTCGACAATGCGTTCGAGCTGCACGGAAAGGTCGACGGCGTTGTCGTTGAGCGCGTGGACGCTGGTGCGCACAAGCTGGAGCGCCTCGTCAACCGTGCGTTTAACGTCGGCGAAATCGGCGGCGACGCCAGGCTCGTCGGCGTGGACCACGCGTAGGGCTTCGGCCTGCAGTGAGGCGCGCGTGAGCTGGTGCCCGACGTTATCGTGGATCTCGCGCGCGATGCGGGCGCGTTCGGCGAGCGTCGCGAGCTCGACTTCGTAGTCCTGGCGATCGGCAAGGTCGCGGTTGCGCGCTTCGAGCGCGAGGGCTCGTTCCTGCAGCTCGTCGCGGGTGCGGCGCATGCGCCGCTGCTCGCGCTCCAACTGGGCGGTGCGTAGCGATAGCAAGGTGGCGGCAACCGAAAGGATGGCGGTTAACAGCAGCGTTCGGGTGGTGAGCACGCCACCACGAAGGTCCGCGACAAGCGCGCAGACAAACACGGCGCCAATCGCCAGCGCGGGCCAGATTCGTTCACGGCGAACGCGTCGCGCGATGTCATAGAGAGCGAGAGGCGCAAACGGCACAAACGGCGGCACGAAGACAGCCGCGATGATGCAGGCGTAGCTCGCGGCCTCGCTCACACGGCGGGCGCGGTTTCCCTGTACGACCTCGGCCAGCGAGGTGGCAATAACGCCAAGGCAAAACGCCGCGACCAGGCGAGCGTCCACAGCAAGACCCATGGCGGCCGCAATACAGCACGCCAGCACGATCGATTTGTCGAAAAGCCTGTTCATACGGGTATTGTACGCGAAGCCGCGCGTGGTGGAGGGACCGCCTGCGCAACCGTGACATTCCTCCCACGCGGCAAAGCGGGGACGTCGGCAGGCCGCACGGCCAAGCTCCGCACTCGTGACAAAGCTCACTGGCGCGCGCCGCTCGCTCCTGCGATGATGCAATCGTACCGGGCCGCAATCAACAGAAGGGCCGCCTCATGACAGACATCGTCCACGTCGAAAACCTCGTCAAGCGCTACGACGACCTTATCGCGCTCGACCACTTTAGCCTGAGCATCGCCCCCGGCGAGATCTTTGGCCTGCTGGGCCCCAACGGCTCGGGCAAGACCACGTCCATCAACTGCATTCTGCAGCTGCTCGCCTACGACAAAGGCACCATCGAGCTGTTCGGCGAGCCCATGACGCCCGCCCGCTACGACCTCAAGCGCCGCATCGGTGTGGTGCCGCAGCAGGTGGCGGTGTTTGACGAGCTTACGGTGCGCGAGAACATCGACTATTTCTGCAGCCTTTACGTCAACGACCGCAAGCGCCGCCGCGCGCTGGTGGACGAGGCGATCGACTTTGTCGGGCTGGGCGACTTTACCAAGTTTCGCCCCGGCAAGCTCTCGGGCGGCCTGGCGCGTCGCCTCAACATCGCCTGCGGTATCGCGCACAAGCCCGAGCTCATCTTCTTTGACGAGCCCACGGTGGCGGTCGACCCGCAGAGCCGCAACGCCATCCTGGAGGGCATCTGCCGCCTGCGCGACGAGGGCGCCACGGTGGTGTATACCAGCCATTACATGGAGGAAGTCGAGCAAATCTGCAGCCGCATCATGATCATGGACGGCGGGCGCGTGCTGGCGCAGGGCACCAACGACGAGCTCAAGCGCATGATCCAGATGGGCGAGCGCGTGACCGTCGAGGTCGGCGCCGTCGAGACCGCCACGGTCGAGCGCCTGCGCGCCCTCGAGCACGTGCTCAGCGTCGAGCTGTCCGGCGGCGAGCTCGTCTGCACCTGCGAGGCGAGCCCGCACAACCTGGTGGACATCCTCGACACGCTGCGCGCTGCCGACGTGGCACTCGGCCGCGTGTGGAGCGAACCGCCGACCCTCAACGACGTGTTCCTCGAGATCACCGGCTGCGAGCTGCGCGACTAGGGGGCAGTCATGTTCAACACCATCATCACCACGGTCAAGACGCTGCTGCGCCGGCCGAGCACGTGGGTCTGGGGCGCTCTCTTTCCCATCGCACTTTCCACGATGTTCATGTTTATGTTTGCGAACCTCAGCTCCGACGGCAAGATCGACCCGGTGCCGGTTGCCGTCGTGGCGGACGAGGCTTGGGACGCTTCGACCTTTAAGGGCGTGGCGACGTCGCTTGCCAAGGAAGACAACGATCAGCTGCTCGAGATCCACGAGCTCGACGACGCAGCCGATGCGAACCGTGCGCTTAAGGCCGGCGAGGTTGCGGGCATCTATACGGTCGACGACGCAGGCGTACCCAAGCTCACACTGCTATCGAGCTACGACAGCTCGCGCGCATCATCGGTGCTCACCGATCGCAGCATCCTGGAGACGGTGGCAAGCTCGTATACACAAAATGCCGAGCTCATGCCCCAGATTGCCCAGGACAACCCGGCGGCACTTGCCGACCCCGAGGCGGTTGCGCGCGCCCTGTCGCTCGAGGGCGGCACCCGTCGCGTGAGCCTTACGCGCACCACGCCCGACGGCACGGTCATCTACTATTACGCGCTTTTTGGCCTGGTCGCGATGATGTCTGCCGAGTTTGCCGCCTTGAGCGTCGTCGATTTGCAGCCCAATCTGTCGGGCCTTGGCGCGCGTCGCTGCGTGGGCGGTCTTTCCAAGACGGCGTCGCTGGCCGGCATCTTTGTCGGCTCGTGGCTGGTTTCCTTCGCCTCGATGGCGATCGCAATCGGCTACGTGCGCCTGGTCGTGGGCGTCGACTTTGGCGGGCGCGAGGGGCTGTGTCTGGTGGGCGGCGCCGCTTCCGCGCTTGCCGCCACGGGCCTGGGGCTCTTTGTGGGTACGCTTCCCGTTAAGGGCGGCAAGGCGTCCAAGTCCGGCATCCTTACGGGCTTTGCTACCACGTGCGCCCTGTTCGCCGGCCTCTACGGCGAGCCGGCGATGGCGCTTGCCGACGACGTCGCCCGCGCCTGCCCGGCCGAGTGCTGGCTCAACCCCGTCAAGCTTATCTGCGACATGTTCAACCGCCTGTATTTCTTTGAGGACCTGGGCCCCTTTGCCGTTCGCGCCGGCGCACTGGTCCTTATGGCGCTGCTGTTCGTTGCCGCCGCCACGCTGATCTTTGGAAGGAGCCGCTATGAGCACCTTTAAGACCGCGCTTCGCATGGCGCTCGCGCACCCGTTCTACCTGCTTATCTACACGGTGTTCATTTCGCTGATGGGCGTATTCATCGCGGCATCGGTGAGCTGGAACTCGTCGCAGCTCACCGAGTACAAGCCCTACGATGCCAACGTGATTGTGGTCGACCGCGACGACAGCGACCTTTCGCGTGCGCTTACCAAGCATCTGGGTTCGCGCTTTGAGCTGGTCACGGGCGTCGGCGACGACACCTACGACCTTGCGGACGCGCTCTCCAAGAGCAACAGCGCCAAAGGTAGCGCCGACTGCGTGTTCTTTATCCCGGAGGGGTTTGAGGGCGATCTTGTTGCAGCCGCCCGCGCGGGGGAGTCCCTGCCCAAGCTCGATGTGACCTACGGTGCTGGCACCATGGCGGCGGCGCTTTCGTCTGCCGAGGCCTCGCGCTGGATCTCGCTCGCGGGCGCTGCGGCGGCGCTTGAGCCCGCTGCTTCTAACGGCGACGTTGCCAAGGCCGCTGAACATGCGGCCGCGAAGCGCGCCAAGGTCGAGATCGAGCAGGTCAAGGTCGACTCGACTGCCGCCGCCACGCTCGAGTCGTACTTTAACTTTGGCGCGTACGCGATCATCTCGTCGGTCATCGTGTCGGTGGGACTGGTGTTCTCGGGCATGAACGAGCCCGAGCGTGTGCGCCGCATGGAGGCCGGCCCGGTCTCCGAGCGCCAGCGCTCGCTTGCCGTGTTTGCGGCCGCCGCCGTGCTCACCGTCTGCATCTGGTTCGTGTCGAGCATGATGGGCGTCGTGGGCTTTGCCGGCGCGGTTGCCGAGGTCGGCGTGGGTCGTGTGTGCCTGGCGCTGGCGGCGACGTTTGCCCTGGCGTGCACGCCTCTGGCCGTTGGCTTTGCGCTGTCGAGCCTGGGTGCGCGCGAGGAGCTGCTTAACGGTGTGGGCAACCTGCTTGGCATGCTCATGACGTTTTTGGGCGGCGCTTGGATGCCGCTGTCGCTGATGGGCTCGGCCGTGCAGACGGTGGCGCACTTTGTGCCGACGTATTGGGTGAACGACGCGATTGGCAAGGCGCTCGCTTCGGATCTGACGTCCACCGTGTTGGGTGACATCGCTTGCGACCTGGGCGTCACCGTGCTCTTCGCCGCCGCCATTGCCGCCGTAGGCCTGGCCCTCTCACGCGCCAAATCCCGCGCCTAGTCTGAAATAAATCCTAGGCCTCGCCCCAAAATAGTTCGCCAAGGTTTACTATTACGTTCATAAAGTAGTACGAGGCTAACAACGGGGGATACCATGGCAACGCAGGAAGCCTATGTCCAGGTCAAGGATCTCAAAAAGCACTACGGCGACGGTGATGCGCGCCTGACGGTACTCGATGGCATCGACACGTCCATCAATCGCGGCGAGATCTGCGTCATGCTGGGACCCTCGGGCTCGGGCAAGTCGACCTTTCTCAACCTGATCGGCGGCCTGGAGGATGCCGACGGCGGCTCCATCATGGTGGACGGCTGCGACCTCACGGTGCTCAAGCCTGCCGACCTGGGCGAGTATCGCCGCCGTGAGCTGGGCTTTGTCTTCCAGTTCTACAACCTGGTGCCCGACCTCACCATCAAGGAGAACATCGAGGTCACGGCGCACCTGTCCAAAAACCCGCTCAATGTCGACAACCTGCTGCGTTCGCTGGGCCTTTACGAGCACCGCAACAAGTTCCCGCGCCAGGTCTCGGGCGGCCAACAGCAGCGCTGCGCCATCGGCCGTGCGCTCGTCAAAAACCCGGGCCTGCTGCTGTGCGACGAGCCCACGGGCGCGCTTGACTATAAGACGTCCAAGGAAATCTTGCAGCTCATGGAGGATGTCAACCGCACCTACGGCTGTACCATCATCATTGTCACCCACAATGCCGCCATCGCGCGCATGGCCAATCGCGTGCTGCGCCTGCGCGACGGGCACATCGTCGAGGATGAGCTCAACGAGTCGCCCGTCGCGGCCGCCGAACTCGATTGGTAGGCGGCGCCATGACACCTCTCGCAAAACGTCTCCCGCGCGAGCTGCGCCGCAATATCGGCAAGTACCTGGGCATCTTTTTGCTTATGTGCGGAAGCATCGCTCTCACCTCGGGCTTTTTGCTCGCAGCGCATTCCATCGGCTGCCTTATCGACGACATGCGCGATGCGTACACGATTGAGGACGGCCGCGTGACCACCTCCTTCGAGGTCACCAAAGACCAGCTCAAGGCCGCCGAGGACGCGGCCGACGACGTCGGCGGCGTCACGCTCTACAAGAATTTTTCCATCGACGCCATCATCAAAAAGACCGCCGGCGACGACGGCACCAAGCGCACGCTGCGCACCTATGCGCACCGCACCAAGGTCGATATCGCGTCCTACTGTGAGGGCAGGGAACCCAAGGCGGACGACGAGGTGGCCATCGACCGTGTCTTTGCCACCAATAACAACCTGTCCGTGGGCGATAAGGTCGAGCTTGAGGGCCGCACCTATACCATCTGCGGCATCATGACCCAGCCCGATAGCCAGGCGCTGTTCCTCAACAATTCGGACTTTACGGTGAACACCATCACCTATGGCGTGGCCGAGGTCACCGACGCCGGCTTTGCCGCGCTCGAGGATGCCGGCGGCGCGCCTGCCTACACCTACTCCTTTACCTTTACCGATCGCGACCTCCCCACCGCGGATCGCATCGATGCGGAGCAGGATATGGTCGAGGCGCTGACCGATGCCGATGCGCGCGTGGACGATCTGGTCGATGCCGATTCCAATCAGGGCATTGGCTATGCGCGCGATGACGTGGACGGCGACTCCATGATGTGGATGACGCTGCTCGACATCATCATCGTGATCATGGCGTTCGTCTTTGTGGTCCTCACCGACGCCACCATTGAGGAGGAGAGCGCCATCATCGGCACGCTGCTCGCCAGCGGCTATCGTCGACGCGAGATCGTGCTGTACTACCTTGCGCTTCCCGCCATCGTGGGCGTGGTCGCGGCGCTATTGGGCACTGCGCTCGGCGTTGTGTTCTTTACCGAGCCCATGCGCAGCCTCTATTACGGTTCGTACAGCCTGCCGCCCTTCCAGGTGTACTGGAGCTGGGAGATCTTTGTGAAGTGCGCCGTGGTTCCCGCCGCCGCGCTCATCCTCATCACGCTGGTGGGTCTGCTTCGCAAGATGGGCAAGACGCCGTTGCAGTTCCTTCGTCACGAGACGAGTGGCAAATCGGGCACCAAGCGCGGCCTGCAGCTGCCGGAGCGCATGGGTTTTGTTTCCCGCTTCCGCCTGCGTATCTTCCTGCGCAATCTGGGCAACTTCGCCACGCTCTTCGTGGGCATTGCGTTTGCGTCGCTGCTGCTGCTCTTTGGCCTGGCGATTCTGCCCACGATGACGCACTATGCGGACAACCTCGAGACAGGCCTGGTTGCCGAGCACCAGTACACGCTCAAGGCGCCGCTGGAGCTCGAGGGTACTGCCGAGGAGCGCGAGCAGTGGTCGGCACTCGGGCGCTTACAGTCGGTTGACGGCGCGCTGCTTTCCGCCGCTCAGGATGCCGATGACGAGCTTGACGACGCGGCCGATGCGGCGCAGACAGCAGCCGATGCCGCGACTAGCGCTCCGTCTGCCGAGAGCCTGGCCGCGGCGCAGGACGCGCTTGCCAAGGTCCAGGATAAGAAGGATGCGCTCTACGCGTGCCTTGACGATCTTGCCGATGCCCTCGGCTGCGACCGCGACGAGGCTATCGACCTGATCGACAAGGCCTCTAAGATCGACACCGACAACGACGACATCCACCCGGTCAACACGATCGACAACGGCGCGGGCGCAATCGCACAGGCCGAGAAATACGCTGTTTACCAGCTGCAATACGATCGCGGCGACGGAAATGGCGAGGAGACGATTTCCGTCTACGGCATCTCGCCCAACTCGCGCTATTGGAAAGACCTCAACGTCGGCGATGGGCGCGTCGTCTTTGGCGGCGGCCTGCTCGACAAGTTTGGCTGGAGCGAGGGCCAGAAGGTCACGCTCATCGACAAGTACGAGGGGGAGCATTATTCCCTTGAGTACGCGGGCAAGGACTGTGCTTGGGGCTCCAAGTCGGACATGAATATCTATATGAGTATCGACGACTTTAACGAGCTGTTCGGCAACGACGCCGCCTACTTTAACGGCTATGTGAGCGACGAGAAGCTCGACCTCGATGCTCGTTACTTTGCCGGCGACACCACGCCCGACGACATGCGGGCCGTGGGCGACCAGTTCATCGGCATGATGAGCAAAATGATCGGAATGATGATCGGGCTCGCGGTGTTTATCTTCCTGCTGTTTATGTACCTGCTGACCAAGGCGGTGATCGACCACAGCGCCCGTTCGATCAGCTACATGAAAGTCTTTGGCTATCGCGATAGCGAGATCTCGCATCTGTACATCCGCTCGATCACGCTGTGCGTGGCGGCGTCGCTCGTGCTGAGCCTGCCGGTCATTATTGGCTCGCTCACGGCCATCTTCCGCTCGATGCTGCTCGCCTACAACGGCAATATCGAGATCTACGTGCCCGCTTGGTCCATGGCGGCGTGCGTGGGCATTGGCTTTGTGACCTACCTGGTCGTGGCGCTGCTGCACACGCGCTCCATCAAGCGCGTGAGCCTGGCCGAGGCGCTGAAGGTCCAGGAATAGAGAACCGCCCGCACGCGGGGGGCACGAACCGAAGCAAGAGTAGTCATCGGGGACGTTCTTAAATGACTAGTCGCTGGGGACGCTCTTTCGCCATCCAGCAGGAAAGGAACGTCCCTAGCTGCCAGGTGGCGAGGCACTCATTTAAGTCCGTCCCCAATGAGTGGTTTCAGTCATTTAAGTCTGTCCCCAATGACTAGGTGCCGTACTTGACTTTAACTCTGCTTTAACTGGTACCATCCTCTATGTCTGTAACGCCATATAGACCGAGGGGATATATCTATGACCGCAACTGCACCCGCAGCACCCGCCAAGGTGTACTTCACCAACCTGCGCACGCATGCTCGCGAGAGCCAGCTCGACAAGCTCAAGCGCCTCATTCGTCACGCCGGTATTGAGCAGATCGACTTTGAGAACAAGTTCGTCGCCATCAAGATTCACTTTGGCGAGCTGGGCAACCTGAGCTTTTTGCGCCCCAACTACGCCCGCGCCGTCGCGGACGTGGTGAAGGAGCTGGGCGGCAAGCCCTTCCTCACTGACTGCAACACGCTCTATGTCGGTAGCCGCAAAAACGCGCTCGAGCACATCGACACCGCCTACCAGAACGGCTTTACCCCGTATGCCACGGGTTGCCAGATCATCATCGCCGACGGCCTCAAGGGCACCGACGAGGAGCTTGTCCCGGTCGAGGGCGGCGAGTACGTGCACGAGGCTAAGATCGGTCAGGCGCTCATGGATGCCGATATCGTGATTAGCCTCACCCACTTTAAGGGCCATGAGCAGGCCGGCTTTGGCGGCGCCATGAAGAACCTGGGTATGGGAGGCGGCAGCCGTGCCGGCAAGATGGAGCAGCATGCCGCCGGCAAGCCGAACGTCTCGACCGAGCACTGCGTTGGCTGCCGTGCCTGCGAAAAGATCTGCGCGCACAACGCCGTCTCGTTCAACGACACCCGCGAGCGCGAGCTTGCCAGCGGCGCTACTCGCACGGTGCACGTGGCCGCTATCGACCACGATCGCTGCGTGGGCTGCGGACGCTGCATTGCGGCATGCAACCAGGACTGCATCAAGCCCGGCTATGACGCCGCGGCCGACGTGCTCAACTGCAAGATCGCCGAGTATACGAAGGCCGTTGTCGACGGCCGCCCGAGCTTCCACATCTCGCTTGCCATGGATATCAGCCCCAACTGCGATTGCCATCCCGAAAACGACACGCCTATCGTCAACGATATCGGCATGTTCGCGAGCTTCGACCCGGTCGCCATCGACCAGGCCTGCGCCGATGCTGTCATGGCATCCGAGCCGCTGCCCAACACCGAGCTTACCGACAGCGCGGCCAAGATGGAGCATAACCACGAGCATCTGGAGGGCGAGCAGGCCAAGGACCCCTTCTGCATCACGCATCCCGACACCGACTGGCGCGCGTGCATCGCGCATGCCGAGAAGATCGGCCTAGGCACGAGCAAGTACGAGCTCATCGAGGTCAAGTAGCGCCTAGCTATTGGACAAATCAAGCGCTTTTGTAGCGCAACGTTAGCAAAAGCCGCCCGTGAGTACAGTACCCACGGGCGGCTTTTTGGAAGTGCTAGGGGTCAGATAGACCAGTAAACCGTACTATTTGCCTAAAAATACTCGTCGAGGAAGTTGTTGACCGTGTTCCAGTAGAGCTCGGGGTCGACTTGCGCGCTCTTGGCGTGGGTGGCGCCGTGGATAGTGAGCTTCTGTTTAACCTTGCTGGCGCACGCGTCGTAGTTTTGGTCGAGCATGCTGTACGGCACAAAGGTGTCCTGGTCGCCGTGGATAAACAGCATGGGAACTGTCGCGTGTTTGAGTTGCTCCACACTGCTCGCCTTATGAAAGTCGTAGCCCGCGCGCACGTTGCACACCAAGTTTGCTACATCGAGCAAGGGAAAGCTGGGCAGGCCGAACACGTCCTTGAGCTGCAGAGAAAACTCGTCCCAAACACTCGTATAACCACAGTCCTCGATAATGCATTTCACGTTTGCGGGCAGAGATTCCCCCGCGACGTTCATAGCGGTTGCCGCACCCATCGACTCACCAAAGACCAGGATGCGCGCCTCGGGGTCGGCTGCAACGATCCGTCCAATCCATGCAACGACATCGAGGCGCTCGGGCCAGCCCATGCCGATATAGTCGCCGCCGGAGCGCTCGTGGGCGCGGGCGGCGGGTGCGAGTACGTTCATGCCGCGGTCGTGGAATCGCTTGACGTATCGGGCCATACCGATAGGCTCGTTGGTATATCCATGCAGGCAGACGGCGTAGTCGTGTGTGCTCTCTGACGCAGCAAAATACCAGGCGGCGAGCTCAGTCCCGTCGTCCGCGGTGAGGCTGCTGCTCTCGCGGTTCTCTTTAAACCACGCCCGCGCCTCGCCCTCCTCGGCATCCATCTGCTCGCCCTTTTCGGCGTCCTTGCCGTCCTGCATCATCTTCATGGTGTATGGCGCGCGGGGATTCAGCGCGAAGTCAAACAGAAAGTTGCCGGCAAACCCCAGCAGCGCGACAACGAGCACCAGCGCAACGACGCCAGCTATCTTGAGCTTTCGATGGGAACGTGCGTTTTGAGACATAAGAAGCTTTCCTATAAGATGTTAATACATCAACATTTAATGCAAGCGCATTATGGACGTTCGCCGTTGATGCGTCAACAGGCAAAGAATGGGTAAACAAAGGGTCACGTATGGTGCAAATTTCGCACGTACCTAGACGCTTTGATATAGTGTTGAGAACTCTTTACGTTGGAGGATGTAACCGGCATGTCCGATTCGAGCGACAGTTCTAAGCCGCGACCCAAGACCGCGGCCGTTCCACACTACACGGTGGGTGAGGAGATCATGAACTCCGTCACCCATGGTGTCGGCTGCCTGCTGGGTATCGCGGGCCTGGTGCTCCTGATCGTATTCGCCGCCCTGCGCGGCGGAGGCCCGGCCCACATGGCCGCGGCGATTGTCTATGGCGTCAGCATTATCCTCGAATACCTAGCCTCCACGCTCTACCACGCGATTCAGCCCGCGCGCGCCAAGCGCGTGTTTCGCATCATCGACCACAGCTGCATCTACCTGCTCATTGCGGGCAGCTATACGCCGTTTTGCCTTATCACGCTCGCAAACGACGGCGGCCCTGCGCTGTTCTTTGCCGTATGGGCCATCGCCATTATCGGCATCGCCCTCGAGTGCTTTATGCGCGAGCGTCAACCGCACTGGGTAAGCGGCCTGGTCTACCTGCTGATGGGCTGGCTCGTCGTCTTTAAGCTGCCCGAGCTCGTGTCGCTGCTCAACCCCGTGGCACTTGCCCTGCTCGCCGTCGGCGGCGTGTGCTACACCGCGGGCGTGCCGTTCTATATCGCCAAAAACGTGCGCTACCTGCACAGCGTGTTCCACCTGTGGGTGCTCGCCGGCAGTATTTTCCAGTTCATGGCGGTGATCCTCTTCGTAATCTAGCGACCACGCCTGCGCGCTCGCGTCCTTGTTTGGGCGCCGGTGCAATTGCCGTATCCGCCGTCAACGTTTTAATCCGACGTCCCGAATCTTGGAGGTTCGAGAAACTCCCGATGGACATAACCATCTCCCTTATTACCACGCTCGTTTTAACGCTTATCAACGGCTACTTCTCTATGTCCGAGATGGCGCTCACCACGGCCAAGCGCGCCGTGCTGGAGCACGAGGCCGAGGAAGGCGACAAACGCGCCGAACGCGCCGTTAAGCTGGCCGCCGATTCTGACGAGCTGCTGGCCACCATCCAGGTTGCCATCACGCTCGTGGGCTTCGCCTCGTCCGCCGTCGCCTCGACGAGCCTGTCCGACCCACTCGCCGCTTGGCTCACGAGCTTTGGCATCGCGCCGCTCTCCGCCATCGCGCGCGGCCTGGCGCCGGTCATCATCACCGTCGCGGTCGCCTTCGTGTCCATCGTGATTGGTGAGCTTGTGCCCAAGCGCATTGGTCTGGCCAACGCCGAGGGCGTATCCAAGCAGGTCGTGGGCCCGCTTTCCGTGTTCCAGAAGATCGCCCGCCCGCTCGTGTGGCTGACCGGCGCCTGCTCCGATGGTCTGGCTCGCATCCTGCGCATCAAGAGCGCCGACGATCGCCAGAACGTCTCGGAAGAAGAGATCAAGTACATGGTCTCGGAGCAGGACGACCTGCTCGACGAGGAAAAGCGCATGATCCACGAGATCTTCGACCTGGGCGACACCGTTGCCCGCGAGGTCATGGTGCCGCGCGTGGACACCACCATGTGCGAGGACGACGAGACGGTCGCCGACGTGCTGTCCACCATGCGCCAGACCGGCTTTAGCCGCATCCCCGTCTATCACGAGGATCCCGACAACGTCGCCGGCATTGCGCACATCAAGGACCTGATCCAGCCCGCGCTCGACGGCAAGGGCGACCAGCCCATCGCCGGTTTTTTGCGCGACGCCACCTTTGTGCCCGACACCAAGGACATCCTGCCGCTGCTGTCCGAGATGCAGACTTCGCACGACCAGATCGTAGTGGTCGTGGACGAGTACGGCGGCACGGCCGGCATCATCACCATCGAGGACATCGTCGAGGAGATCGTCGGCGAGATCGAGGATGAATTCGACCCCGACAACAAGTACCTCACGCGCCTTTCGCGCCGTGAGTGGCTCGTCGATGGGCGTTTTTCGTGCGATGACGCGATTGAGCTTGGTTGGCCGCTCGAGGAAAGCGATGATTATGAGACCATCGCCGGCTGGATTTTGGAGCTTTGCGACTCGGTGCCCGACATCGGAGAGGTGTTTGAGGTTGCCGGGTACAAGTTTAAAGTGCAGTCGATGCGTGGCCAGCGCATCTCGCTCATCCGCGTGATCGCTCCGGCCGAAACCGATAAGAAGGATTCCGAGTCTTCGGCAGAGAAGCCGGCGGCGTCGGGTGCGGGTTCCGTGAATCCACACG
Source organism: Collinsella sp. (assembly GCA_018367075.1). Classification (GTDB taxonomy): domain Bacteria; phylum Actinomycetota; class Coriobacteriia; order Coriobacteriales; family Coriobacteriaceae; genus Collinsella. The sequence goes on along the minus strand of JAGZGX010000001.1, from coordinate 81,390 downwards.
ACGGCGACGAGTAGGACAAGGAAGAGTAGGGGAGAGTTATGGCAGGCCTGTTCAACATCCTTAAGGTCACCGTCAGTGAGGACAAGATCTGCGCGCATGTGCTGGTGAACCCCGGCATGCCGCTCATGACCTCGGAGGACATCGAGGCCACGGCGCGCGTGTACTACCTGGTGCCCGCGATTGCCAAGCACCTGTGCCTGGGCGATTCCGGCCGCGAGTTCCAGGACTGCATGGGTCAGACGGAGCTCTGCCACCTGCTGGAGCACGTGACGGTCGAGCTCATGAACGAGACCGGTCTTGCCGGCAGCATCTCGTGCGGCCGCACGCGCGTAAGCGAGCACGACGAGCGCGTCTTTGAGGTTGAGCTTTCGTGCCCCGACGACGCGCTGGCCATCGGTGCGCTGTCTTCGGCCACCTTTATGATGGACTGGGCGTACCTGCACGCCGACCAGCCTGCCCCCGACGTGGAAGGCACGGTCGCGGGCCTGCGCAACCTGGTGCTGGGCATGCGCGCCGAGGCCGAGGGCAAGGATCCTCACGAGGCCGTCGCCGCTGCGAACGGCGAGGACGTGGCCGAGGATGCGCCCGAGGGCGACGCTCCTGCCGACGCCGACACTGAGCCCGTTGCCGAGGCGCCTGCTGAGCCCAAGTCTGCGGAGCCCCAAGGCGTTCCGAGCTTTGACGACGAGCCGCAGATGCCAATCGATACCGAGGGTGCGGTCGCCGAGAACCACGAGGCCCCCGCGGCCGTCTTTGGCGGTGCGGCAACGGCCCCGTCCGGCTCGGCGCACGAGGGCAACCTGCCGCTCGTCGATGGCGCCGGCGAGAACCCGGCCGCCACAGTCGCCATGCCGGCTATGCCGCAGGAGTAGGCTCACTCGCTTATCACCATCATGTACCTGCGCTTTTACCGTACGCAGATGAGCGCGACGGCAAGTGTTGCGCTGCGGGTATAATGGACAGCATTCAAACGGTGGGCATCGAGGTGCCCGCAGGAGAGGAATGATCATGGGAAAGACTTTCAGCTTTGTCTCCGGTGCGCTCTTTGGTGCTGCCGCCGGCGCTATCATCGGCGTTGCTCTGGCCCCGCGTTCGGGTGCCGAGACCCGCGCCATGGCCGCCGATATCGCCAACGACGCCTGGGACAACATGCGTGACACCTACGAGCACAGTGCCGAGGAGGCTCGTGCCGCGGTCAACGACTTTGGTCCGATGGTCGACGCCAAGACCGATGACCTGCGCGCCAAGGTCGACCTGGCCCGCGAGCGCATGGACCAGCTTCGCGAGCAGCTCAATGACGCCATCTCGGGCGGCAACGTGACGCCCGCTGCCGACGTCGTGGTCGAGAACGTCACCGAGGCCGGCACCGAGGCCACGGAGTCCTCGACCGAGGCATAATGCGCGCAGGGGATTTTGTCGGCGTCAAGGTTTATCGTAAGCCTGCCGAAGACAAGCGCACCAAAAAGGACGGCACGCCGCGCAGCCCTAAAAAGCTCGGCAAGATTCACTTTCCCGTCTTTACCCCGGGCGGTACGCGCGTGGTGGGCTTTATGGTTCGCCAGTCCGATATCGCGGGTATGATCGAGCGCCCCGACCGGTTTGTGGCGCTCGATGCCATCGGCGTCTATGAGGGCGCTGTCGCGGTCGACGACGTCAAGGGCACCTACGATGCCGCCGCGGCCAAGCGCCTCGATATCAACCTGGACGATTGCATCATCTGGGTTGGCATGGACGTGCGCACGGAATCGGGCGATGTCGTGGGCTACTGCTCGGACGTTGAGTTCAAGCCGCGCTCGGGCATTGTGCAGACGTTCTATGTGACCGCCAGCGCCGCATCGAGCATGTTGGTGGGCGACACGCAGGTGCCGCCGACGATGCTGCGCGGCTACGAGAACGGCGCGATGATTGTCTCGGACGAGGTCAAGTCGCTCGGGTATTCGGGCGGCGCGGCCGCTAAGGCTGCCGAGGCCAGTGTCGTGGTGGGCGATAAGGTCAAGAAGGGCGCCAAGGTGCTCGATGACAAGGGATCGGTCGCCGTGGACAAGGGCAGCCGCGCACTGGGCAAGCAGCTCGGCAAAACGCGCGGTATGTTCAAGGCCTTTAAGGACGAATATCAAAAGGCGAGCGGGGGCTCGTCAAAAGCTAGCAAATAGCGACGTACCAAATGATGGGAGGCGAGCCGGAGACATGTTGCTCCGGCTCGCTGTGTTTATGGGGGAGGGCATATGCGCCAAAACGGATCTAACTTAAACGGGCGCTCGGGTGCGCGTCCGACGGCGCGCCGCGACCTGGGGCAGCTGCCCAGCGGTCAGCGTCGACGTCGCCGTAAGCCCGGCGCGATGTACCTCAACCATAGCCGTGGGTTTAGCGATCGCAGCGCGCGCATCGGCAACGGGCGCTCGCCGCGTCGACCGTCCCGCCTGCCCTATGCGCTCATCGCCGTGGGTTGCGCGCTCGTGCTGTTTATCGCTGCCGTCGTGGGCTACGTCAACCGCAGCGTGGACGTGGAGCTCAACGGGCAAAAGACCGCGGTGCGCGTGGGCTCTACGTTGCAGAATCTTATCGACGATCAAAGCCTGACCGAAACGTACGACGCCGGCGATCTGCTGGCCGTCGACGACAGCGTGCTTAAGCGCCATGGCGGCGAAAAGCTGTCGGTGAAGGTCGACGGCAAGCGCGTGAAACAAGGCAAATGGGATAGTCGCGAGCTTACGGGTGGCGAGAAGGTGACGGTCAAGGACGGCCGCAACGTGTACGAAAAGCACGAGGTCCAGGCCACGACTATCGAGCCAAAGCTTAAGGTCGAGGGCGCGGGTGCCATTGAGTATGTCAAAACCTGGGGCGTTCAGGGCCGCTCCGAGGTATGGGTCGGCGAGCAGTCGGGCAAGACGCAGGACCGCGGCGAGGTCGTGCCCGCCACCGACTGCGTAGTCGAGTGCGCAAGCGTAGCGCCCAAGGGCAACGAAAAGTACGTGGCCCTGACATTTGACGAGGGTCCGAGCGGCGCGACCAAGCAGATCTTGCAGGTGCTCAAGGAAAAGGGCGTCACGGCGACATTCTTCCTTTCGGGCGATGCGGCTGAGGCCTCGCCCGCTACTGCCAAAGCGATTGTCGATGCCGGGTGCGAGGTCGGCTCCAACAGCTACAGCGATGATTCGCTCAAGGGCGAGGATCGCGAGACGGTGCGCAAGCAGATTGCGAAGGGCACCGAGGCGATTAAGTCGGCGACCGGCGTCGAGACGATGTTGCTGCGTGCCCCCTACGCCGCGTTTGACGAGCAAAACTGGATCGACTCGATGGACCTGGTATCCGCTGTGGTTTCGTGGAATATCGATTCGGGCGACTGGCTGCTCAACGGCGCCGACGAGCAAGTATCGACCGTGCTCGACTCGATGACGCCGGGCAATATTGTGCTGCTCACCGATAGCGATGAGTGCGCCGAGCAGACGCTCGAGGCGCTGCCGCAGATTATCGATGGCCTTGTCGCCGACGGCTACAAGATCGTGACGCTCAGCGACCTGGTCAAGACGGACACGGCGTTGAGCAAAAAGCTCACCTCGCTCACCAAGGTCTCCATGCCCAAAAACGCCGTGTTCCCCCAACTCTCCGAGGACGACGACACCACAGAGTAGTCATTGGGGACGTGCTTAAACGACTGGTCGTTTAGGGCGGTCTTAATCGCTTTGTCCCACTGTGCTCATCCGGCTCTATGTCACGGATACGTCAGCGTTTGGTATGCCTGCAATGTGCAGCGCATAAATTCGGTGCCGCAACGCGATACTGATGCTATAGTTACTGCGGTTAATGAGGGTCAAGAGAAAGGTTACAGGTGAAATCCAAACCTCGACCATACAGTCGATGACCCCATGCAGGTGCTTTCTGCGCGTGCACGGGGTGTGAGCGCCGAGCGGCGTGCCGCCCGCGCATGCGTATACATATCTAAAAGTCCACGGATTGCGTGCCGGCATGGTCGCGCGGTCCGCAGGAATAATGATGGGGAGCACCATTGAATTATCTGAGTGAGATGCTCAAATTGCCGGTCTTGGACGTCGACGGCGAAAAGCTCGGCGTGGTTAACGATTTTGGCATTGCAACCGGCGAAGTTTTTCCGCACGTGACGTCGCTCGCGTTCCGTGGTCCCGGCAAGACGCCGTTTATGATCAGCTGGCGCAAATGGGTCGACCGTATCGACGAGACGGGTGTACACCTTAAGACATCGGCCACCGAAATCCGTTTTTCGTACCTGCAGCCGACCGAACTCTTGCTTGCCCGCGACGTGCTTAACAAGCAGATTGTCGACACGCAGGGCATGAAAGTCGTGCGCGTAAACGACATCAAGTTTTCCATGTCGGGCGAAAATCAGCTGCGCCTGCTGGGTGCCGAGGTCGGCGCCCGCGGTCTGCTGCGCGCGATCAGCCCCGCGCTCGAGCATGTCGTCGAGGGCTTTATGAAGCACCTGGGCAAGCCGCTCAGCGAGGACATTATCGCCTGGTCTTACATGGACCTGCTCGATCGCTCGACTAAGAACATCCAACTCTCGGTGTCGCACAAGACGCTTGGCGAGCTGCATCCTGCCGACATCGCTGACATCATCGAGCAGCTCGACCCGCGCCTGCGCGCGCAGGTGTTCGCGCAGCTCGATACGGCACAGGCCGCCGAGGCCATCTCGGAGTTCGATGACGACGAGCTCATGACCGAGATGCTCGAGGGCCTGTCCGATACCGACGCATCGTCGATGCTGGCCATGATGGACCCGGACGACGCTGCCGACCTGATCGACGAGCTCGATTACGAGAAGGCCGAGAAGCTTCTGCGCCTAATGGGCGTCAAGGAGGAGAAGGCGATTCGTAATCTGCTGGGCTACGAGGACAACACCGCCGGCCGCATCATGACCTCGGAGTTTGTCTCGCTGCCCGCCACGGCGACGGTCGGCGATGCCATCGAGGCGATTCGCAAACTCGACGAGGACTTTGAGAGCGTCTACTACGTCTATACCGAGGATCCGAGCGGCATGCTGACGGGCGTGCTTTCGCTGCGCACGCTGATCGTGGCCGATCGCGACGCCACGCTGGGCCAGCTCGCCTATCGCGATCTGGTCTACGTGTCGCCCGACGAGGACCAGGAAGACGTGACGGACGAGATGACCAAGTACGACCTGGTTGCCATCCCCGTCTGCGACGAGAACCGTCATATCCTGGGTATCGTAACTTTCGACGACGCCATGGACGTTATCGCCGAGGAGCACCAGGAGGACCTGCAGATCGCAGGCGTCGGCTCGGGCGACAGCGCGTCGGACGACTCGACGAACGTGCTCAGCTGGTTCGTGCATCGTCAGTACTGGGTCGTCGTGTGGGGCATCGCCTCGTGCATTATGGCGACGGTGCTGGGGACGGCGCTGGGCTCCGCGCATCTGGTGGTGTTCCCCATGTGCGCCATGCCGCTCGTGCTGCTGGCTGCCTCGCGCATGGTGTCGTTCGTCAAGAACTACTTCCTCGAGTACGACGGTCACGACGACGAGCCCAAGCCGTACCTGGGATTCTTCTTCCAGAGCACGGGCATGGGCCTGATCCTTTCGCTCGTGACCTACCTGTGCGCGCAGCTGGTACGCACCGCCGCGTTCCCCGATGCCACTATGTTTGAGGAGCAGCTCTTTACCGGCTGCTTTAACATTGCCGCCATCATCTGCCTGGTTGGCAACATGAGCGCCGTGATTTATCTGATGGTGCTGTTCTGGCGCGATGAGCACGACCTTAACACGTCGGGTACCGCCATGAACGTCATCGCCGTCATGATCTCGTGTGTGGCGTACTGCATCGCCGCGGTGCTGCTCACCATGTCAGTCATGGGTTAGGTGGTCGCGTGCAAAACACGAAGCAAAAGGCGAGCACCAAGCAAAAGCTGACCATCGCCGCCATCTTTGGCGCCATGGGCCCCGGTCTGTTGGCGGCGCTTTCGGGTAACGATGCCGGCGGCATCGCCACGTATTCCAGCGCGGGCGCCAGCTATGGCTATAAGATGCTCTGGATGCTTCCCGTCATGACCGTGCTGCTCATCGTGACGCAAGAGACCGCGGCGCGCTGCGGTTGCGTCACGGGCAAGGGCTTGGCCTCGCTCATCCGTGAGCGCTTTGGCGTGCGCAGGAGCGTGCTGGCCATGGCGGCGCTGTTGATCGCCAATACGGCGGTGACCATCTCGGAGTTCGCGGGTATCGCGAGTGGCCTTGCTCTGTTTGGCGTTCCGGCGAGCATCTCGGTGCCGCTCGTGGCGCTGCTGGTGTGGATGCTTACCATGTCGGGCAGTTTCCAGCGTATCGAGAAGATTTTGCTGCTGGTAAGCTGCGTGTTCGTGACCTATATTGTCGCCGCGTTTATGGCCGGCCCCAACTGGGGCGAGGTCGCGGTCGACTTGGTCGTCCCCAATATTCAGAACGATCCCAGCTACGTGTCGCTTGTGGTCGCAACGATCGGTACCACCATCGCACCGTGGATGATCTTCTTGGCTCAGAACAACGTGGTCGATAAGAATGCGGGCGAGGACGACATCGTGCTGCAGCGTATTGATACCGTGAGCGGCTCGATCGCTGCTGATATCATTGCGGGCTTCATTATCATCACGACCGGTACGGTGCTGTTCCCGGCGGGTATTCAGATTAGCGATGCCGCCGATGCTGCCCGCGCGCTGGAGCCCATCGCGGGCCAGTGGTCCACGGTGCTGTTTGCCTCAGGCCTGGTCGCAGCGAGCTTTTTGGCTGCCTGCGTGCTGCCGGGCGTTACGTCGAGTGCCATCTGCGAGGCTTTTGGTTGGGAGCGCGGCGCCGACCGCAGCTGGGACGAGGCTCCGGTTTACCGCGGCATCATTACGGCCATCATCGGCATTTCTGCCGTGTTGGTGCTCATGCCTGGCGTCGATTTGTTCCAGATTATGATGACCTCGCAGGTCATCAACGGCGTGCTGCTGCCCGTAGTCTTGGTATTCCAGGTGGTTATCGCGGCAGATCGCCACATTATGGGCGCCAACCGCAACGGCCGCGTATGGAACGTGCTCACTTGGGCGACCATTGGCGTGATTACGGTGCTGACGGTTGTCATGTTTGTGCTGCAAGCGATGGGCTACAGCGCGTAGCGCCTCTTTTGGGTTTCGAACAGGCCGCAGCGATGGGCTGCGGCCTGTTTTTCGTCTGCTATAGGGCGTTAGTTATATGGCAGTGGTCAAAAAATGCCAAATATGAGTACTGTTGCTAAGTGAATAGCATTTACATCCAAGAAGATAATGAGCATAACCTATAGTATGTTCATTAAAATTGGCTCCAATATGCCTTAAACCAGTCAGGTTGGCTGCTTTAGGGGGCTGTAGGGGTCGCCCGAACGTCATTTTGGGTGGTTTTGCCTGCTACTAAAATGGTAACAGTACTCATATTTGCCCTTTTTTGCCCACAGACCTTTGAGGTCGCGGCGAAAAGGGCTTGTTTTGATTGTTTGGGGCAGGCGCGAGGCACGGAAACGATGTCTGGAGGGGCGGAGCGGCTTGGAATTCATCCGTAGGGGTCTTCATTGGTTGCGCCAGGAGTGCTTCCAGGTGCTGGTACAAAGGGAGCATCCCTAACTGCCGCAGGGGGCGTCGGCCACGGCCGACGCCCCCTGCGGGTGTAAGCAGATTTGGCTGTGCGTTACTTGTCGTCACCGAGCTTGTGTGGCTTGTAGGCGAGGGCATTGACGAGTGCGTCGCCGGCGGACTTGACGGCTGCCGGCTGCGGATCGTTGACGTGGTCCTCGGGGTGCACAGGCAGGTCTTTCTTGACCGCATCGTGGATCAGGCTGAGGTACTCGGTCACGCCGGTGGCCGACAGATGCGTGCCGTCGCCGTCGAACAGGTCGTTGCGGTTGGCGCTGTGCCCGTACCAGTCGATAACGCGTACATTCTTGTAGCGCGTGGCGGCGTTGGCGATGGCCTGGTTTGTGGACCCGACCCACGGCTGCGGGCTACGCGTGTTTACAAACACGACAATGCGCTGCTCGCCGGCGTCGGCCATGATCGCGTCGACCTGGGCGTCCGTTACCAAACCGTTGGTGCCCAGGGCAAAGACCACGATCTTGCCGGCAAGGTTCTGCTGGATATAGCCCTCAAATGTCGCGCGGCCCGCATCAAACTGGCGGCCCTTTTCGGCATCGATATGGCTGTGCGGGAACACGCCGTCAAAGGAATCAACGGCGCGCAGCGACACGGAGTCACCGATCATCAACAGGTCGTAGGAGCCATCGGGGAAGCCGTCGTTGTTCTTGTCGGTGTCGTCGGCCGCCTGCTGGTCGGTGGGCGCGGTGTTTTTGGCTTCCTTGTTCAGAACTTCGGCGCCCTCGCCGCTCAGCGCAGACGTCTCGGGCACAAAAATCAGACCGCCCAGTGCAACGACCAACACGACAGCGCAGGCTGCGCAGACAGGGACGTGCGCGCGTGCCCAGTTGGCGGGCGTGGTGGTGCCATCGCGGAATTCGGCGACGGTGCGGCCGAAGGCACCCTTCCTAAACGGCGTTTCGATAAAGCGATAGGAGCACTCGGCTACGGCGACCACCAGCAGCACCTGCAAGATGTACTGCCACCAGGGCGTATCGTTGATGTTGGCGACCGGGTTCATGAGCAACAGCAGCGGATAGTGCCACAGGTAGATGCTGTACGAGCGCTTGCCAACCCACACGAGCGGCTCGGCGGACAGCGCACGGGCAACCATTCCCTGGGGCTGCACGCAGGCCGCGATGACCATGAGCGTGAGGATGGAGCATAACAGCGTGCCGCCGCGATACTGGAACGCGGTGTAGCCGTTGGTGAGCGCGACCATGGCGGCAAGGCCAACCAGACCCACGACGCCCAACACATCGATGGATGCGGGCGAGGACCAAAAGCGCACGAGGGCGCTCGGCTGTGCCGGGGCGGCCTCGGCTGATTCGTCGGCCTTCTCGCCAGGCTTGCCCTCGGCGTTCTTGCCGTGCTTGGCGGCGCCAGCCAGGCGATTGAGCCCCAAACGATGTGCGAGACGCACCGGCGCCAGGTCGCGATCGGGGATAAAGGCCATCCAGGCACCCAGCAGCAGCGAGAACACGCGGGTGTCGGTGCCGTAGTACACGCGGCTGGGGTCGGCGGCAGGGTTGTAAAGCACCATCATGGCAAGGGCAGAAACCGCGGCAAGGCCCAGAACCACGCGGCGCGTGTTGGGCTTGCTCACATGCATGGATACCATGGCAAACAGCAGCGGCGGCCAAATCAGGTAGAACTGTTCCTCGATGGCAAGCGACCAAAAGTGCGTAAGCGGCGAGGGGTCGCCCAGGGCATTGAAGTACGAGACGTTTTGGGCAATCTGCCACCAGTTGTTGAAGAACAGCAGCGACGGCAAGATGTCGGGGCGCATCTTGGTGAGCATCACGTGGTTAAAGATGGCGCACAGCGCGCAGGTCACGAACACTACCGTTACCACGGCGGGGACCAGGCGACGGATACGGCGAATCCAGAAGCTCTTAAGGTCGATGCGGCCGGTCTTGGCGACTTCGTTGAGCAGCAAGCGCGTGATCAGATAGCCCGAAAGCACAAAGAAGATCGTGACGCCGAGCAGGCCGCCCTGAGCCCACGTGAGGTTGAGGTGATAGAGCACCACCGCGACGACGGCAAGCGTGCGTAGGCCGTCGAGCGCAGGAATGTAGCGGGACTTGGGACGAGCGGGCGCCTGTTCTTTTGCGGCGCTGTTGGTGTGGGCGCCCTTGTTGGTGGGCGTTCGATGCGGGCTCGGGCCGCGTCGCGACTCGCCGGTGCGGCGGTCGGCGCGCGGGCGTTCGTGCGGCGCCTGGTTATCGGGCGCGCGGCGCGGTCCGCGTGGGCTCGATGGTGGGAATTGCTCCATAAAACATCATCCAATGACGAGAATAATCAGCACATATTCATTGTAGCTGCCTGCTCCTGTGAATGCTTGCTGCTGGCGCAACCTCAAGGGCGCGTTCACATCAAAGTGAACTAAAGTTATAGAGGTGCGAGGGCGCACGATCGACGGCCGACGGTGGGCATAAGGCCCGCAGATGAGGAGGTTCCCATGGCAGATTGCGGCATCGTTGCGGTGTTCGGCAGCATGAACATGGACCTTTCGGTGGCGTGCGAGCGCATGCCGCGCGCGGGCGAGACCGTCGGTGGCAGCGGTTTTATCACCAACGCCGGTGGCAAGGGCGCTAACCAGGCCGTCGCCGCCGCGCGCATGGGTGCGCGCACGTGCATGATTGGCGCGGTCGGCCGCGACGCGTTCGGTGCATCGCTCGTGGCGGGGCTCCAAGATGCTGGCGTGGACTGTGACTTTGTGGCGCGTCGCGATGACGTGGAGACGGGAACGGCGACTATCATTCGCTGCGAGGGCGACAGCCGTATCGTGCTGTCACCGGGCGCCAACCATGCGCTTGCGGGCGAGGACGTTGCCTGCGCGCTGAGACGTTTGGTGGCCGAGGAGCTCGACGGCGACACCAGCGAGATTGCCCCGGCTGCCGGAAGCGTCTTTATCGCCCAGGGCGAATGTGACCTTGCAGCGACTGCCGAGGCGCTTTTTTGCGCTCACGGGCTGGGGTTCTATACGGTCTTTAATCCAGCGCCTGCCTGCGAGTTGCCTGCGGAGGCCTGGCCTGCGGTCGACCTGGTCTGCCCCAACGAGACCGAGTGCCAGGTGCTGACGGGCATCTTGCCCGCGGATGATGCGAGCTGCGTCGCGGCGCTCAATGCCCTGCTCGCCAAGGGTGCCGGAGCTGCGGTCATCACGTTGGGCGGCGCCGGGTCGGTTACGCTCGGCGATGGCGGTGGGCTGCTGCGTATGCCGGCACTTTCGAGCACGGTAGTCGATACCACGGCCGCCGGCGATACGTTTATCGGCGCGTTGGCGGCGGCTCGCCTGGAGGGCTTGCCGCTCTTTGAGTGCATGGCCGCGGGTGCTCGCGCCTCGGCGGTGACGGTGTCGCGCCTGGGCGCTCAGCAATCGATTCCCATGCGCGCCGAAGTTGAACATTGGTTTGGTTAAACGATAAAGACGGAGAAGCGGAGTAGAACAATGGCAACCAAGAAGCTGATCCTTGATCTGGATATGGGCGTGGACGATGCGATGGCGCTGGCCTATGCCATCGCGAGCCCCGAGGTGGAGCTCGTGGGCATCACCACGTGCTTTGGCAACGTGCGCGTCGACCAGTCGGCGCATAACTGCCTGGCGGTGCTCGACCTGTTGGGTCGTCCCGAGGTTCCGGTGTACCTGGGCGCCGATCGTCCCATTAAGGCGACTGAGTCCTATACACCGCCGGCGTCCACCACGCTCATCCACGGCAAGAACGGCATTGGCGGGGCGAGCGTGCCCGCGTCGCCGTACGAGCCGGTGGGGGCGACGTCGGCCGACGGTAACGCGGCGGTCGATTATCTGATTGATGCCGCGCGCACCTATGGCCCCGATCTGGTCTACGTGGCGACCGGTCCGCTCTCCAACCTGGCGCTTGCCTTGGAGCGCGATGCGGCGGCGATGATGTCTATCGGTCGCGTGGTTGTGATGGGCGGCGCCCTGACCGTGCCCGGTAACGTGAGTGCGGGTGCCGAGGCCAACATGGCAAGTGATCCCGAAGCGGCCGATGCCGTGCTGCGTTCGGGCCGCAAGCTCACTATGGTAGGTCTGGATGTGACGCATCGCGTGGTGCTCACGCGTCGCGACATTGCCGGCTGGACGGGCTCGGGCACCATGGCCGGTTGCGCGTTTGCGAGCATGGCGGAACACTACATTGGCTCGTACGAGATGAACGCCCCCTACCTGGGCGGCTGCGCGCTGCACGATCCGCTGGCCGTCGCCGTGGCGATCGACCCCACGCTCGTGGGTGCGCTCGGCTGCAATCTGCGTGTTGATCTGCTGGGCGAGTATCGCGGCCGCACCATTTGCGACGAACGCCGCGTGGCCGATCCGGACAAGAGCGCGCTTGTCGCACTGACCGTGGATGCCCCGCGCTTCCTGTCTGAGTTCAAGACACGTATGGCCCGTGTCCTTGGCTAGGCTCGGGATCGAAGCACGCCCATCTGCTCGATGTGGCCGCTGGCGGGCCGACATCTACCGTTCGCCAGCCCGATGGTCCCCGGGGCGGGGAGAGCGCTATAATGCATTCTGCATCTTGGATTGTTACTCCTGTGTGGAGGCATGCCCAAGAGCAATACAACACGGATTGTTACGTAAGGCATGACCGCAATAGCACTGCTATTGGCTATCATGCCTTTTTCTGTGAGTGTTCTTGAAAGGAGGTTCACCATGCTTGCAATTAAAAAGCTTAACAACAACGCGGTTCTTTGCCGTGACGGACAGGGGCGAGATGTCATCGCCATGGGCAGGGGCGTCGGTTTCGGCGGAGATTTTCCTCGAGAGCTCCCTCTTTCTAAAATCGAGCATACGTTTTACGACATTGATCCTAAAGGACAAGATGTCATGAGGGATCTTCCCTCGGATATCGTGATGTTTGCGGCGAAAGTTATGGACATCGTTGCCAACGAACTGCCCTACGACCTCTCGACCAATGCGACGCTGTTCATGGCTGATCACCTGTCGTTTGCCGTTGCGCGAGCCCAAAAGGGGGTCCGCATCGCGATGCCTCTTGCCTATGAAGTGCGGGAGACGTATCCGAAGGAATACAAGGCTGCCCAGTTTATCGTCATGCGACTCGAGAAGGAGCTCGGAGAGCGGCTTCCCAAGGATGAGATTGCCAGTATTGCGATGAATCTCGTGAACGCACGGGTTGTTGAAGCCGTCAAAGCCACGGCCGAGCCCGCAAAGCAGTTCGACGATATGCTCGAGGACGTTATCGAGATTCTCGAAAGCGATTTCCGCATTATTGTCGACCGCGATTCCTTTGATTTCACCCGCTTCGCCACGCATCTGCGGTACCTGTTCAAGCGTATTCAAGCCGGCGAGTCGCTGAACAGCGCCAACATGCAGATGTACAAGAACTTTCGTGAGGAGTTTCCGCAGTTGGCAGAGTGCGTGAAGCATATCGGTTCCTATTGTCGTGAAACGTGGGACGCCACGCTCTCCGAGGAGGAGGAACTCTATCTGATGATCCATCTCAACCGGATCATCTCCAAAAAAGGATTGTAACCCGTAGCCATTCGGGGCATGACCTTTGCCGATTCGAACAGTAAGCCAAGATTGTGCAAAGGAGCCAATGATGGCAAATTACAAAAAGGTGGCAGAACAGATTCTCTCCACTGTGGGCGGGGCGGAAAACGTGGCTTCGGTTACGCATTGCATGACGCGCCTGCGCTTCAGCCTCAAGGATGAAAGCCTCTCGAATGATGAGAAGCTTGAGGACATCTCGTCTATCATCAGCGTCGTGCACGCCGGAGGGCAGGTGCAGCTGGTGATCGGGCCCACGGTCGACAAGGTCTACGACGAGGTTTGTAAGCAGGGCGGATTCGAGGTCACGGTATCGATTGACGAGGAACTCGATGGCCCTCAGCTTAGCTGGAAGGAGCGCTTGGCACCCAAGCACCTCTTCAATCAGCTGCTCGATGCCGTGAGCGGCGCTATCACCCCGATCCTTCCGATCTTTTGTGTCGCCGGTATCTTCAAGATGCTCGTCATTCTGTTTGGGCCCGAAGGCGCCGGTTTTATGTCCGAAACGAGCGACCTGTATCGGATCCTTTCCCTGGTGGGCGATGCGGCGTACTATTACTTCCCGGTATTTGCTGCCTACAGTTCGGCTAAGAAGTTCAAAACGAGCCCTGTGCTGGCACTGCTCATCGCCGTTGTGATGATTTACCCCGACATGCTCGCTATTGTTGAGGACGGAAAGCCTTTCAGCGTCTTCGGCATCCCCATGCAGCTCGTCAACTACACCCAGGCTGTTCTTCCGGTCATCTTGATCACCTGGGCCCAGTCCTATGTTGAGCGCTTCTTTAAGAAGATCTCGCCTGATATGTTGCGCGTTCTGATCGTACCCGTGGGTACGGTGCTCGTGATGTTGCCGGTCGCGCTGTGCCTCTGCGGCCCTGCCGTCCAATTTGTCATGGGCCTTGTGGCCGATTTCATCATTTGGCTCGCCTCTGTTGCCGGTCCCGCTGCGACCGCGGTTATCGGCGCATTCTGGAATCTGATCATCGCCACCGGCATGCACGTGCCGATCTATACCGCCATATTGCCCGCCGCGCTCCAGAACGGTTACGACGCCATCTTATACCCCGGCGCCGCGGTTGTAGCCTACACCACGCTTGCCATCGCGCTCGCCTATGGCCTGCGCGCTAAGGACAAGGAGAATCGAGCCACGGGCTGGAACTTGTTCATCACCTATGCCTTCGGTCGCGTGAGTGAGCCCATCATCTACGGCATCCTGTTTCGCGACAAGAAAGCTCTTGCCTGGAACATGATTGGTGGTGCTGTCGGTGGTCTGCTGGTAAGCCTTCTTCATGCCAACGTCTATATCTTCACTGGCGTTGGTTTCCCATGGATGAACGTGCTCATGTTTGCTCAGGATATCATCCCCGGCACCATCGGGTGTCTTGCTGGCGGTGCCGTGACGTTTGCGTTGGCGATGGTTTTTGGATTTGAAGGACAGGAGAAGATGCCGTTGAAGTCCAAGAGCGGCGATTCTGAGGCTGTTGAATCCGTCGAGGCATAAGAGGCTACTGCACAAATATGCTCCCCAGCCGTTGCGCGGTCCGACCCCTTGGCCGCGCAACGGTACTGTGCTGTTGCGCGGCACTTGCCGAGTCCGTTGCGTTCGACAGCGTGGGCCGGGAATTTGATAGAAAGGACGACACCATAATGTTTAGAGAAGATTTTTTATGGGGCGGGGCTCTGGCTGCAAACCAGTGCGAGGGAGGATGGAACGAAGGCGGTCGCGGTTTAGCCAATTCCGACATGCTGCCGTTTGGCGATCAACGCATGGACGTCATGCGGGGAGACCTTGATCCGCGTGCGTTGGCACCCGACAGCTTCTATCCCGCTCGCAAAGGCATTGATTTTTACCATAGGTACAAGCAGGATATTGAACTGTTTGCCCAGATGGGTTTTAAATGCCTGCGCTTATCGATCGCCTGGAGCCGCATTTTTCCCAAAGGAGACGAAGCCGAGCCCAATGAAGAAGGCCTTGCCTTTTACGAGGATGTTTTTAGGACGTGCCGCGCGCATGGCATTGAGCCTTTGGTGACGCTCAACCACTATGATGTCCCCATGCATCTCGTCGATGCGTATGGCGGATGGCGCGATCGCAGGTTGGTCGACCTGTTCGATCGATATTCGCGTACCGTGTTCGAGCGCTATCGGGGATTGGTCAATTATTGGCTGACCTTTAACGAGATCAACATCATGACGCAGGCGTGCTTTATGGCGGCGGGGATCATCTTTGAGCAAGGGGAGAATCGCTATGCAACGGTTCACACGGCCGTGCACCATGTATTGGTTGCGAGTGCCCGTGCGGTCGGGGCGTGTCATGAACTGTGCCCCGGGGCGAAGATCGGTTGCATGCTCAACGCAGGTGTCTTCTATCCGGCTACATGTGATCCGGACGATGTGCTGGCTGCGCAGGCTGAGAATCGCAGCCATTACATGTTTACCGACGTCCAGGTGCGCGGTGCGTACCCGAGCTATGTTCTCAAGGAATACGCCCGCCATGGTTTTGAGGTGCCCTATCGGGATGATGACCGCGAAGTACTGGCTGCAAACCTGGTCGATTTCGTCTCGTTTTCGTATTACTCGACGCGCGTCGCAAAAGCGCATGCGGAAGGTCAGTTCGATTCGAACCTTCTTCGCTCGGCGCCTAATCCGTATCTAAAACAGGAGCCTTGGGGGAGGTTTATCGACCCCAAAGGGCTGCGCGTCACCATGAATGAAATCTGGGATCGCTATCAAAAGCCGCTGTTCATCGTCGAAAACGGTTTGGGTGCTCCTGATGTGCCGGAAGATTCGGGTGAAATAGAAGACGACTATCGAGTTGAATACCTGCGGGCCCACATCGAGGCGATGAGGGAGACCGTCGAGCTCGACGGGGTGGAACTCATGGGATATACCTGTTGGGGCCCGATCGATTTGGTTTCGGTCGCCACAGGACAGATGCGTAAGCGCTACGGGTTTATCTATGTCGATCGAGACGATAGCGGTGCGGGCTCGTTTGAGAGACGTAAAAAGAAAAGCTTCGAATGGTACCGACGCGTAATAGCAAGCAATGGCGAAGACCTTGCGTAATAACGTTAAGATGGACAAATGCGCCCGTTGGGGGAATAGTCGCGCCACTTTGCTTGACAACAGGCTAAACTAGCTAATAAACATTTACTCTTCTGTTTAGATTGAATTTGCGGTCGTTTAGTTGCCGAGCCACGGGGCGGTCAAGCCACGATGCTCGGCCGCGACCGATGCTAGGGGGAACGATGGCTAAAGCAAGCGTCCGCGAGATCAGCCGCATTACCGGCTTTTCGCCCGCAACCGTGTCCAACGCGCTCAACCGCAAGCGCAGCGTGAGCGAGGAGACCGCCAAGGTCATCCTGGAGTGCGCGCAGTCGCTTGGCTATCAGCAGTCGACGCAGCTCGAGAGCATCCAGTTTGTGCTTGCGCGCAAGACGGGCGCCATCCTGGACGAGAGCACCTTCCATCCCGCGGTCATCGAGGGCGTGGAGCGCCAGGCGCGTCGCCACGGCATGAGCACGAGCTTTGTCTCGCTCGACTTTAGCGACCTGGACGCCGTGCGCCCGCAGGTCGAGGGCCTGATCGCCGACCCGTCGGCCGCCATCGTGCTGATGGGTACCGAGCTGGGCGAGGAGGACTACGCCCTGTTCGCCGACGCTGCCGCCCACCTGATTGTGCTCGACGGCTGGAGCGATCGCCAGTACTTCGATGCCGTAGTCATCGCCAACACCGATTCGGTGCTGCGTGCCGTGGACTACCTTATCGAGAAAGGTCACAAGCAAATCGGCTATCTGGCGGGCGACCTTCGCATCCGCAACTTTAAGGACCGCGAGCGCGGCTATCGCCAAGCGCTTGAGGATGCGGGCCTCGAGGCCAATCCGGCATGGCGTGTCACGCTGGGCACCACGCTCGAGGGCGCTTATCGCGATATGGGCGCGTGGCTCGACAGCGTCTCGCACAACGACCTGCCGACGGCTTTCTTTGCCGAAAACGACGTGCTCGCCGTGGGTGCCATGCGCGCGCTCAACGAGCACGGTATTCGCGTGCCCGAGGATGTCTCGATCATCGGCTTTGACGACCTGTCGTTGGGCGCCTTTTCCAACCCGCCGCTCACCACGGTGCACGTTCCCAAGCACGAGGTGGGCGAGATCGCGGTGCGCCGCCTGGTGGGCAACATCCGCAATCCCAAGAGCTATACCTGCAAGACGGCCGTATCGACCTATTTTGTCGAGCGCCAAAGCGTGCGCGAGATCTAGTCGGAACGGCGCCAGACCCCAGAGCGGAAAAGTCCTTCTAGATTACCTAGAATGATTTTTCTGGGACGGGGCTTTTTTGACTGGTATGATTGGTGCGACCATTCAAACCAGCTAAAAGAGCCCCGTCCCAAATTGACTATCGAGAGGACCTGCCATGGAGCGCATCGCGAGTTTTTCCGTTGACCATCTGCTGCTTGAGCCCGGCGTGTATGTGAGCCGCATCGACCGCGATCCGGCGACCGGCGCCGCCGTCACCACCTTTGACCTGCGCCTGACCACGCCCAATAAGGAGCCGGTTATGAACACGGCCGAGTGCCACACCACCGAGCACTTGGGCGCGACGTTCCTTCGCAATCATGCCGAGTGGTCGAGCCGCATTGTCTACTTTGGCCCCATGGGCTGCCGCACGGGCTTTTACCTCGTCGTGTTTGGTGAGCTGACGAGTGAGGAGATTCTGCCGCTCGTGCGTGAGCTGTTCGAGTTTGTCGCCGGCTTTGAGGGCGATGTCCCCGGTGCCGCTCCCGAGGAGTGCGGTAACTACCTGGACCAGAACCTCCCCATGGCAAACTGGCTCGCGCGCCGCTACCTCGACCGCGACCTGGCCGATATCGACGAGAATCACCTGCACTATCAACAGGCGTAAGGCCGCTTGCAGGAATAACGTTTGTGCCAGAAGCGCTCCCGCTCTTTGCGGAGCGCTTTTTTATACCGAGTGCTCAAAACAGAATGAGATTGTTCTAGAATGTTCATACTGTCACACAAACGAACAGGAGCGAACATGCATATCTACTCTGTCTCTGATCCCGAGTTCAAGTCCTATGGCAACGTTTGGGATAACGTTCCGTCCGAGCTTACGTCGCCCGTGCTCGAGGCGCTTGCCTCCACGCCCATCCCCGATGGCAGCAAGTATGTGGCCTCCGCGCCCGAGCTCGAGGGCGTTAAGGATGCCGATAAGCTGGGCTTTCTCATGTTTGGCGGCCGCCCCTTCCAGCTGGGCTGGTGCAACGGCCACAACACGCAGCTCAACTGCCTGGAGTATCACCGCGCCAGCGAGTTTAACCTGGGCGCTCGCGACTTTATCCTGCTCGTGGCGCATCGCTGGGAGATCGAGGACGGCAAGCTCGATACCGCGTGCGTCAAGGCGTTCCGCGTGCCGGCCGGCACGCTTGTTGAGGTTTTCAACACCACGCTTCACTACACGCCCTGCATGGTCGACGACGGCGGCTTCCAGGTGATAGTGGCGCTGCCCGCCGGCACCAACGGCCCGCGCCCCGAGGCTGCAGCCGACATGCCCACGGCTGGCGACAGCTACTGCTACTGGAAGGCCGACAAGTGGGTTCTCTGCCATGCTGACAGCCCCAAGGCTGCCGAGGGCGGCTACGTAGGTCTCATCGGCAAGAACCTCGACATCGCCGTGGACTAGAACCTTTCGTCTCGATCTGTAACATCTAGCGGGCTAAATCGTTTCTACCTGTTACAGATCGAGACATACCGTAGAGGCCGCCCGAAAATCTCGATCTGTAACACCAGGCCCGATTTTGGCGGCCTAACTGTTACAGATCGAGACAAACCGGGCCCAATCCACCACAAAGGCGCCTGTCCCCATTGTGGTGGCTGCCTAGAGCTGGCTGCGCAGATAGTCAGCCATATATGGAACAGCGAAACGCACGTAACCGCGGCGCGCTTGTTCGATAACGCCGGCGTCGATGAGGCGACGGCGATACTTTTGCGCATAGTCGGGTGTGACTGACATGCGCTTCGCAACATCGGAAATGCGCGAAACGGCGTCTTCGTCATCAATCATTGCGTCGAGAAACGCGACGTCTTGGTCCGATAGCGCGGCGAGCGTCGTTTCACAAACATCGTTTTCGAAATCGGCCTTTGACGCTTCGATAGCTCCGTCGACTTGCTCTGGCGTTACGCGTTTTCCGGCCTCGCAGCGATTGGCGATGTTGTAGCCGATGAGCTGCAGCATATAGGGCGAACCTTGGGTTGCACGAGCGGCACGGAGGCGAAGATCGCCTGGAATATCAAGGTTGAGCTCTTCGAAAGCCCGTTGATAATATGCATCGACATCTCCGACTGAAAGCGGTTCGAGCGTGACTTTGCATGCGCGGTTGAGAAATGTCAGTACGCGGTCGTTGAGTGTCGCGGAGACTGCTCCCGGGAGGCCCGCCATGACGAGCGCGACGTTGAGTCCCTCGCCGACGAGCTCTTGATAGGCGGTGACGAGCTGTCTGATCTCGGGTGAATTTGCTTGGAGCTCGTCGATGAGGATGAGGGTGCCGTGTCC
The DNA here is from genome assembly GCA_018367075.1 of Collinsella sp. Taxonomy (GTDB): domain Bacteria; phylum Actinomycetota; class Coriobacteriia; order Coriobacteriales; family Coriobacteriaceae; genus Collinsella. The sequence goes on along the minus strand of JAGZGX010000001.1, from coordinate 61,694 downwards.
CTGCTCGGTCAGTTTGCGCGCGAGCTGTGTGAGTTTGAACTGAAAGCTCTTGGTCTCCTGCACGTCTCGTGTGAACTCGAGGCCTGCCGAGAACCCAAAAACACTTAGACTGCCGCTCGTGAGTTTGGGAAGGCGGCGTTTATTGACGTACGGCTCGCCTGCTTCCTGGATTTTCTCAACAATGCGCTCGAGCATATCCTCGGAGGCCACGGTGGGCGTGGCGACAACAAAGCCGAGCTTGCGTGCGCGGTCGGCAAGTTCCCACAGAAGAACCGTCTTGCCGCTGCCTCGCTGTCCAAGCATGAGCATGGCTCGGTCGCGATTGCCCGGCTCCTGCTCAAGACCGGAGATGAATGTCGAAATCACGTTCCCGCGCCCCACCAGATAGGACGGGCGATTTCCAAATGAGGGGGAGAAGATGGTTTCAGTCATAAGTCTCCTTTCCTTTTTTTCCTATTTTTTCCTTTTTTTCCTATTCAGTCAAATATCCCGCCGGAGAGGGCGGCTACGTAGGCCTCATCGGCAAGAACCTCGACATCGCCTGCGACTAGAATCTTCCGTCTCGATCTGTAACATCTAGCGGGCTAAATCGTTTCTACCTGTTACAGATTTAGACAAACTGCAGGGCCTGCCCGAAAATCTCGGTCTGTAACACCAGGCCCGGTTTTGGCGGCCTAACTGTTACAGATCGAGACAAAGCGCCCCTAACCGCCACAAAGGTGCCCCTTTGTGGCGGTTAGGCGTGCAGCGGGTATCAAAAAGTGTCAGACGGGGCGGCTGCCGAGCACCCGCGCGTGAAAAGAAGTATCGGCCTGCGTCGTTGCCGTTGAGCGACGCGTTGTTTGTAGGGATACTGAGCCTATGACAACAGCGTATGAAAGGATCGATGCATGGCTTTCCGTAATGACTTCCTGTGGGGCGGCGCGACGGCTGCTAACCAGTGCGAGGGCGCCTACGACGTGGACGGCCGCGGCTTGGCCAACGTGGATGTGGCTCCGCACGGCCCCGAGCGCTACGCGGTGGTCTCCGGCCAGCGCAAGATGCTCGACTTCGAGGACGGCTATTACTATCCCGCGCAGACTGGCATCGATTTCTACCACCACTACAAGGAAGACATCGCCCTCTTTGCCGAGATGGGCTTTAAGACCTTCCGTATGAGTCTGGCGTGGACCCGCATCTTCCCCAACGGTGACGAGACCGAGCCCAACGAGGCCGGCCTGGCCTTCTATGAGGACGTGTTCCGCGAGTGCCAGGCGCACGGCATCGAGCCGCTCGTGACCATCACGCACTTCGACTGCCCGATTCACCTCATCAAGGAGTACGGCGGCTGGCGCAACCGCAAGCTCATCGACTTCTACAAGAACCTCGCGGCCACGATCTTTACCCGCTACAAGGGCCTGGTGAAGTACTGGCTTACCTTCAACGAGATCAATATGATCTTGCACCTGCCGTTTATGGGCGCCTGACTGGTCTTTGAGGAGGGTGAGAACAAGGAGGCCGTCGAGTACCTGGCCGCCCACAACGAGCTCGTCGCCAGCGCTTGGGCAACCAAGATCGCCCACGAGATCGACCCCGAGGTCAAGATTGGCTGCATGCTCGCTGCAGGTAGCTACTACCCCTACAGCTGCCGTCCGGGCGATGTGCGCCAGGCGCAGCTCGACAATCAGGACAACTACTTCTTCGTCGACGTCCAGAGCCGCGGCTACTACCCGGCCTATGCCGTCAAGAAGCTCGAGCGTCTGGGTATCGATGTGGGCATGACCGACGAGGACCGCGAGATCCTGGCCGCCAACACCGTCGACTTCATCAGCTTTAGTTATTACAGCACCCGTTGCTCCGCCGGTGCCGATAACCCCGATGTCGAGCGCACCCAGGGCAACGCCTTCGCCGGCGCCAAGAATCCCTACCTGCAGGAGAGCCAGTGGGGCTGGGTCATCGATCCGCTGGGCTTCCGTATTACGCTCAACGACCTGTACGACCGTTATCAGAAGCCGCTGTTTGTGGTTGAGAACGGCCTGGGCGCCAGGGACGTTGTCGAGGAGGATGGCTCCATCAACGACGACTACCGTATCGACTACCTGCGTCAGCATATTGCCGCAATGCGTGATGCGGTGACCGAGGACGGCGTTGACCTGCTGGGCTACACCACCTGGGGCCCGATTGACCTGGTGTCTGCCGGCACGGGCGAGATGTCCAAGCGCTACGGCTTTATCTACGTCGACCGCGACGATGCCGGCAACGGCACCCTCAAGCGCTCCAAGAAGAAGAGCTTCGACTGGTACAAGCACGTCATTGAAACGAATGGTGAGGACCTTTCCTAAGGAAGCTGAGACACTCAACTTCATAGCCTCCTAACCAAGGCGCCCGGCGAGTATGTGCTCACCGGGCGCCTTGCCGTCTGCGGATTTTGGGACATGTGGCCCGCTTTTTCGACCCAACTGTCGGTACACTAAAAGCACTATGGGTACCCGCGAGCGACATATCGGCCACGCGGCCGCCCGATCCGCTCCCGTGGCGGATCCCAGGGGCGGCACGCTCTTTGCCATGCCGCGATTCCTTGTTGGCATAACACATCAGGCGTATCGTCACCGCGTCTTTGCTATCGCCGGCGCCATCACCGCACTGTTCCTCATGCTTTTGGCAGTCTTGCCGGCGCTGTTCGCCTCCGACCCCAAACTTTCTAACGTCGTGCCCGCCTATAGCGAGGTGTCCGAAGAGGTCGTGGATGTGCTCGTCCATTCGAGCTCTCTCCCGCTGCTTGTCGCCGCAATTGCATTTTCGATTTGGGGCGTATCGGTCTATCTGCGCTGTTTGGACTATGTGTTGCGCCGCCGTCTTGTTGCCATCGCCACCATCTGCGCCCTGTGGATGATCGAAGTCATTCTCAAGTACAAGTCGTTCACGCCGTTCTATGCCACCGTGCTGTGGTACCTGTACTACGTGCCCATGACGCTCATTCCACTGCTCTACCAGTTGTGTGGTCTGCGCCTTGCGGGCCTGGAGCAACACCGCCTGGGTCGCCGCTACTGCGCCGCGCTGTGGATTGTGGCCATCCTGCTTATCGGATTTGTGCTCACCAACGATTTTCACCAGCAGGTCTTCCACTTTGACCGCACAAGCGACACCTGGAGCAACGACTACACCTACGGCTGGGGCTATTTCGCCGTCCTTGTGTGGACGGCCTTTAACTTTGTGGCCTTTTTTATCCTGGTTGGTCGGTCCTCATCCTTTCGCATCCAGCGTTTTTCGGGCACGGCGGCGCTCGTACTGCTGGGTGGCGCATTCTTTGCCATCTCGTATGCGTTGCGCGTGCCTTGGGCATGGAGACTCAACTTTTCGCTCGTCTATTGCGTCCTGTGCGTGGTGGCGATGGAAATCTGTCTCGATTGCGGTGTCATTCCGTCGTATCACGACATCGCTGGCATCTTCGACACCTTGCCGCTTGACCTCAAAGTTCTAACGCGCGATCTGCAGGAGGTCTATGCCACGCCGGTGTCAAAGCCAATGCCGGTAGGCGTGCGCGAGGAGTTGCGGACCCAGGAGCACGGGCGCGCCCATGCCTTTACCGTGGCGTCCGATCCCGATGTAATGTATCGCGCCTTTCCACTGCTGGGCGGATCGGCCCTGCTTGCCCAAGACGTGTCGGAGCTCAACGAGCTTAACCGTGAACTGGCACATCGTCGTATGGAGCTGCAGCGTCAAAACGAGCTGCTCGCCGCCGACTACGACCTTAAGACGCATTTGGCAGATCAAGAGGCCGAGACCTTGCTGGTCCAAGACGTGGACCAGGCGCTTGCCCGCGCGCTCGAAGGGATGTACGACCTGCTGAGCTCGCTGCCGCCGTTGACCGACGAAGCGTCTTCGCACGAGCGTTACCGCATGCTGCAACGCGCCAAGGTGCTCGTCGCCTATTGCAAGCGCAAGGGGTCGCTCACGTTGGCACAGCACGGGGAGAGCGGTTTTGACCGCGACCGCATTCAGCTCATTGCCAACGAGCTCGCAAGTGACCTGCGCACCATCGATATCGATTGCGCCTCGATTATCGCCATACGGCGCCCGTTGCACGCCAGTACGGTAAGCGCCCTGTACGATTGCGTGTATGACTTTGCGTTTTTTGCCTACACCACCGACCATCCGGCGCTTATGTATCACTTGGGCGACCATGACCGATGCAGTGTCGAGCTGCGCGCCACGCTTTTTTCCAACGATGATGAAGATCTTTCGCAGACGCTCGCTGCGCAAGAGCTCGAAAGCGCTCTGCAAGGGCGCAACGTGGCATACCGCCTTGAGGGCGAGCCCGGCCAGCTGCACATGATTGTCTTGATGCCGAGGGCGGGTGAGTGACGATGCAGATTTCGCTCGTTCTTCCCCAAATCGTTGCGCTCGATGTTGTCTTTGCCCTGGCTGCGTGTCTGCAGACGATCCACGTCCCGCTCATCGCATCGCGCCGCTCGTCCTATAACCGTAAGGTGATTTGCGCCTACGAGGCGAGTCTCGTGGTTCACCTGGTGGTTTCGGCGCTCATCTTATTCGCGTCGTCTGGCTCGTATCTGGTGGCGCCGCTTGGCGTTTGCGCCAGGGCAATGGGCGGAGCGTTGTGGCTCAATGCCGCGATCTTTGCCTGTGGCGTGGTACTTATGGTGCACTATCGTCGCCCCGTCATGCTGGTCGAGCTGCTGCTTGTTGTCGCCGTTACACCGCCGGTGGTTTTTGCCATGGGCTCGGCGTGGACCGTTGTCCTTATCGCAGAGGGGGCGTTCTTCCTGTTCCGGTCCATCGCGGCGCTCTTGATGGACGTCCGTAACCGCCAGGAGGATATCACCACGTTCTCGACGATCGAGACCATCAACGTGATCCCCGTAGGCATCCTGTATCTAGACCCGAGGGGCCGTCCGCTGCTCATGAACCGCTGCATGCGCAAAAACCTGGTGGAACTTCATATGCCAACCGATCTACGCGACATGGGCAGCACATGGAACGACCTGCGCAAACTTAGCATGCAAATGCCCGAAAGCAGCAGGAACCGTGTGCGGATTAATCTGGACCGCTTTGGTGAGGCGCGGGCGGTGGTCGAGGTCTCTCCCGCCGAGATTCGCCTATTTGTGTGCGATCGTGTTATGGTTTCGGGCCGTTCGTTCGAGCGCATTATCGGTCTTGATGTGACAGAGTACGCGCATGCTCATGACCGCTTGGCGCAAGCCAACCACCTGCTTGAGCTTGCGGGCCAAGAGCTCCAAGCCCAGATCGAAGAGGTCAAAAAGGTCGCCGACAATGCTGCCTACCTGCGCATGCGCGCCCGCGTGCACGATGTAATCGGTCAGCGCCTGTCCATCCTCCATCGCTATCTGGAGGAGGGTCGCCTTGACGACGAATCGCTCGAGCAGATCGATCCGCTGCTGCGCACAATCTCCGACGACTTACGCAGCGGCGGCGACAGCGAGCCGGCGGAGCAGCTTGGCGATATCATTCATGCCTTTGGTCTGGTGAGCGTGCAGATTGATGTAGAGGGGTCGCTTCCCGAGGACACGCGTGTCGCGGCGGCCTTTTTGCAGATTATCCGCGAGGCCTCGACCAACGCCACCAAGCACGCGCAGGCCCACCAGGTCCATGTGCACCTGTGGCAGGAGGAGTCGAACGGATGCGACATTGCGCGCATGACCATCTCTAATGACGGCGCGCCGGCCCCCGTATCGTATCGCGAGGGAACGGGTATCCCAGGTATGAGGCATGTCGCGCAAGATCTGGGTGGTAGCCTGGAGGTCCACGCCGCCCCGCCCTTTACGCTTGCGGTGTCCATCCCGCTTAACGCCAACGACACGTCCCAAAGGAGAAGCTCATGATCCGCGTGTTAATCGTCGAAGACCAGGCCATCCTGCGCGAGAGCCTGGCGCGCTCCGTTGGCGACCAGCCCGATATGACCGTTGTTTCCGCCATCGCCGATGCCTCCGAGGCCTTGGGTGTCGCGCTCAAGGAGCGTCCGGACATGATACTGATGGACGTATGCACCGAGCATGATTCCAACGGCATCGTGGCGGCGGCGCGCATCAAGGAGCAGCTGCCCGAGTGCCGCATCATTATCATGACCGGCATGCCCGAGATCACCTTTGTCGATCAGGCTCGCGAGGCGGGCGTCGATAGCTTTGTGTACAAGAATGTCGGTATCGACGAGCTGTTCGCCGTGATGCGCTCCACGTTGGCGGGCTATTGCACGTTTCCCAAGCCGCCCGAGAGCATTTTTTCGGGTACGGCGGCACTCGATGATGTCGAGCTATCGATTTTGCGCCTTGCCTGCGAGGGCAAAAGCCGTCGCGAGATCGCGGCCGAGCTGTTTATGAGTGAGGGCACCATCAAGCGTCGCATCTCGGAGATCCTGAGCAAGACCGGCTACGACAACATCATGCGCCTGGCCGTGCACGCGGTGACCGAGGGCAGCATCGTTCCCAACATGGAGCGCTAAAGCTCGTCGCGCATCGGCATAAAAACGGCGGGGTCGCAGGATTAACTCCTGCGGCCCCGCCTGGTGTGCGCGGATGTGTCCGCCAATCCGCGGCTGATGTTACATGCCGCTACGCGATGGTTGCGCTGTAAGAGGCGACGTCCTCGTAGGAATCGGTCAGGTAGGCGTCGATGCCGATGGTCGTGTTGACCAGGTCGTCAAGGCTGTCAAGCTCGCCGCTCGAGAATGTGAATTCCTCAGTGGCGTTGGTGCCGGGCATCAGGTGAGCCGAGAACCAGGGGTCCTTCATGGTGCCGTTGACATTGGTCTTGCCGGAGGGAGCGTAGAAGGTCAGGTCCTTGTCGCTCTTGTTGGTGATGTTAACAACAAAGCCGATGTCGCCCCAGTCGTCCTTGAACTTCTCGGTGATGGTGATGGTGCACAGGTCGTCATCGGCGACGGTGACGGCGGGGGAGATTTCGATGCTCTGGACGTCGTCGTCTTCGACTGCCTCATCGATCTCTTCTTCCTTCTCGGCCGCCTCGCGATCCTTCTTCACCGTGCCGGACAGGTCCTTGTCGGACTTGGTAAAGATGAGCTTGTCGCCGTCCACCTCAAGGACGAGCTTGTCGTCTTTGAGCTTCAGGTCGTGCGACTCATCTTCGGCGGTAATCGTTACGGTGGTGGCGTCCTTGGCCTCCCATTTCAGGTCGGCGACCTCAAGGAACATGTCGAGGACGCCCGTACCGTCTTCGTCGAGGATCAGGATACAGTTGAGGCCCCACTCCTTGAGCATATCCATGTACTCATCGGTGAGCTCTTCGCCGTCCAAGGTTCCACCCGAGTACTGCCAGCTGCCGACGAAGTTGGCCTTGGGGTCTTTGCCGCCGCCGCTGCAGCCCGTCAGGGCAAAGGCGAGCGCCAGAACGCATGTCAGAAATGCGAGTACGGACTTTTTGAACGTTGTCTTCATGGTGTCCTCCTTTATCGAACGAAACCCATAGAAGCAAATGCGGGGGTGGCGGATCCCCCGCTAATTACCAGGTAGAGGGGCTAGGGCCTGGGTGTTCCGCAATTGCTGCAGAACTTGCCACCGTTTTCGCTACCGCAGTTGGGGCAGAACCACTTGGCCGGTGCCGGGGCGGGCGCGGGACTGCCGCACTCGGAGCAGAACTTGCCGGTGTTGGTGGCGCCGCAGCTGCAGGTCCATGCGCCGGCCGCAGGTGCGGCGGCGGGAGCCGGGGCGGGCGCGGACGCCGGAGCCGGCTGCGGGGCGGCCTGCTGCTGTGCCTGGCCGGCGGCGAACAGCTGGCTGGCGTTCATGCCGCCCATGCCGCCCGCCATGCCCATGCCCATGAAGCCTGCCATCGCGCCGTTGGGGTTGGCGGCTGCTGCGCGCATCGCATCGCTCTGGGCGCTGGCGATGTTGGCGGCTGCCATGGTGGGATCGCGCATGACCGCGGCCTTCTGCAGGTCCTTGATCATCTGCTCGTCTTCTTGCGAGGCGGCGATGGAGTTGACGCCAAAGCTCACGATCTCGACACCACGCAGGTCGCGCCAGTCGGCCGAGAGGACCTCGTTGAGCGCGCGGGCGAGCTCGGTGGTGTGACCGGGGATGGCGCTGTAGCGAATGCCCATCTCCGAGATCTTGGCAAAGGCGGGCTGCAGGGCGGTGAGCAGCTCGGACTTAAGCTGGCTGTCGATCTTATCGCGCGTGTAGCTATCGGTCACGTTGCCGCACACATTGGTGTAGAACAGCAGCGGGTTGGTGATGCGGTACGAATACTCGCCGTTGCAGCGCACGGAGATGTCGACGTCCAGACCAATGTTGTTGTCGACCACGCGGAAGGGCACAGGCGAGGCGGTGCCGTACTTGTTGCCGATGATCTCCTTGGTGTTGATAAAGTAGACGCGCTGGTCCTTGCCCGCGTCGCCGCCAAAGGTAAAACGGCTGCCGATATTGGCGAACGTCTCCTTGATGGAGTCGCCCAGGTTGCCGCTAAAGACGCTCGGCTCGCTGCCGGTGTCAAAGACAAACTCGCCGGGCTCCAGCGCAACCTCGATGATCTTGCCGTTTTGCACCACGAGCATGCCCTGGCCGTCGTTGACGGCGATGACCGAGCCGTTGGAGATGACGTTGTCCTCGCCGCGCGTGTTGGAGCTGCGGCCGCCGGTGCGTTTGCTGCCTTTGCAAGCCAAGACGTCAGCGGGCATCGATTCGCAATAGATAAATTCTTTCCACTGGTCGGCCATGACGCCGCCGGCAGCTCCCAATCCAGCTCTCAAGAGTCCCATGGTGATCTTCCTTTCTCGTCAAAGGCCGGGTGGTATTGGTCAGAATGGCTAATCGTCCTTGTTGCCCTTCATGACAACGGTGGTCTCGGTGTGGCTGAAGGTGTCGTGCTTCTCGGTCAGGTCGAGCCCGCCGCAGTAGCAATCGGCGTGGGTGGCCTCGTTGGCCGTCTTGAGCTGGCCCACCAGCAGCACGTCTGCGATGATTACGATGATCAGCGGCGCGACGATGTTGATGAGGACGCCCTCGACATCAAAGGTGAGGTAGTCCGGATCGAAGGCATTCCCACCCATAAAGAGAATCTGGGAGAGGACAAACCCAATCACAAAGAACAGCATCGAGGCGATGGCGAGCTTGGGCTTGGAGCAGGGAAGCTCGCCGACCATGCGGCCGGTTTGACCGTTCATAGCAAACAGGTAACTCTTGCCGTTCCACGAGGTAGAGAGCATCCACACGGGGAATAGGGCGTAGTCGCTGTCTTCCCAGGTGTAGTCGAGCTGCTTGCTTTCGACCGTGGCATCGTCATATTCGTCGACAACAGTCTCGCGCAGGGCCGAGATCGTGCTCTCCTCCATGCGGCGCTCGGCGCGCGCCTTGCAGGTTTCACAATCCTCGTCGTAGCGGTTGGCGATGTAGCCGGGCATATACGCGACCGAGAACGGGCGTAGCGCGTCGTAGTCAAACGGCTCGATGGCGTCCATATGGCCGTCGGGCATCTTGGACGATCCGTCGACGGGCACGCGCTTAAACGAGATATTTCCCTTGCGGTAGGCATCGTAGTGGTCGGTGGTCGTGACGGTGCGGTCGGATTCCTCGGTTACGGTCTCGTTGGTCGCATCAAAGCACACCTCGCCGTCCACGCGGGCGCCGTAAAGCCAAAACGGCACGTAGACGCCTTGGACTTCGTCGATGTGGCTGCCGGTGACAAAGCTCTTGGGCAGCAAGATCTTGCCCTTGTAGTGTTCCTTGAGTGCGGCCGTGACGTCATCGCGCCCGAGCTTAAACGGAATTACTAGGTCGGGCGAGAAGTCGCCCGAGAGCTGGCCGGGCGCCACGGCGGAGTTGCCGCAGTACGGGCAGGTGGTGACGGCGACGGTGCCGTCGGACACGAGCTCGGCGCCGCACGACGAGCAGATGTAGCCGGCGTTTTGGGCGAGCTCCTGCACCGCGTCGTCGGCGACGGGCTTGGGCGTTGCGGCTGCCGCATCGGCTTTGGCGTCGGCCTTGTCCTGGCGCTCGCGATAGAGGGCCTCGACTTCTTCGACTTCAAAGCGCGAGTCACAGTAGTCGCAGACGAGCTTTTGCTCGGCACTGGCAAAGTGAAGGGGGCCGCCACACGCGGGGCATTGATAGTTGACGCTCTCGAAGGCCATGATCGGTCCTTTCGCTGCCGGAGGCTATGCGCCGATGGCGCCGCCGCAGTATTCGCAGCGCCCGCTGGCATCGGGAATGGTGGTGGCTCCGCAGAAGGGGCAGGTGACCGCGGTCTTGGGGGCCTTGGCGGCCACGACGCTATCGCGCGTCTCCTGGCGCAGCTGCACCAGCGCGTCGCGGACCTCGGTTGCCTGGCGCTTGGCCTCGCGGTATTCGATGGAGCCGCGCTGATCGATGGTGGAGTCGTTCACGCGCAGGTTGATCTCGGTAAAGTACGGCGTGTTGACGTGAATGGTCAGGTTAAAGTCGTAATCCAGGTCATAGCGCGGCGGATTGTAGCTCTCGCGCTCGCCGTCCTTGGTCTCGCGATAGATCTCGGTGCGATGCTCGTCGATATCCATATCGCAGCCGAGTACCTGCGAGAACTCGATGATGTCGGGATTGGCGTCGCGCCAGCGGCTCTGCGAAGTGATGATCAACAGGCCCGCGTCCTCATCGAGCATAATATTGGTGCGCCCGGCAGAAAGCGTGCGCGTGGGGTTGAACGAGGCCAGGCGCTCGGCGTTGGCCTCGCGGTAGGCGAGTTGCTCGCGGATGTCGTCCGCGGTGCTGGAGCGATAGCCGTGAAAGTAGGGGGAGAGCTTGCCGGCGCACTCTTTGCACAGGTAGCCTTCATTGATTTTTGTCTTACCTAGAAGTCCCAGCTCGGTACCGCAAATCGCGCACTCTTTCTTCTCGAACATCTTGTCAAAGAAGCCCATGGTTGCCTCCCACCAACTGGTAGCGTGTGTCACTTTTGATGATGGGGGAGTGCGCGATCCTTCGCGATACCCAGACGGCTCAAGGAGTCTCCACAACTGGGACACATGGCCCATTTTTCATCCGACACATAGGGACACTCCTTGCCGCGGGTAGTCATTGGGCACTCATTGGGGACGTACTTAAATGAGTGGCAGTTGGAGACACTCCTTGCCGAGCTAGAGGCCGCGCGTGCCCCTTCTGGTCCATGAGGCTCAAAACCGCGGTGTGACGTGAACGGCTGGGGTCAAATTTGCAGCATTTCAAGCCTGGCTTCGATATTGAGACTGGTTCTTTATTAAAATAGATTTCCAGACAATTGAGCGGCTGGGGGTTAACCATGAGGGGCATGGGAGACACAATCGCATATTTGCGTCGGGGCATTCGGGAGATTATATGCCTGGTGCTGTTCTTCTTCACGTTTTGGCGTGCGAGTATCTTTTTGATGTGCGCATGGCCGAGTTCGTGTCTCCGAACGAGGTCGTTATTTATGAGAGCCTTGTCATCGGCGCGAGCGTGATTGGCTTTTTTGTGCGTCCCATTCTGTACTATCGCCGTCCCCATGCCATTGACGCGACGAGTGACGTCACGGGCGTTTTGCTGGTGGCGGCATTGCTGCTGTTGATTATGGCGGTTCAGGTTGAGGTGGTAATTACCGGCGGTTTGGTGGCGTGCTGCGCGCTGGGCTACTGCGGATCGACTGCTCATGCAAATTTTGCGAGGCGCTTTGCGCGAACGCCCTGCTTGGCGCGCGCCGCCGCACTTTCTTACGCCATGGGCGTTCTGGTGCAGGTTCTCAACCACATGGTGGTGCCTGTCGGCATTCCTCAGCAGGCTGTTCTGGTCGTCTGTGCGATCGCGCAGGTGGCGTTGCTCCACGGTGCCCGACGCGCCAAGCTGCGCGACGAGTCCGATCCCAACTTTGAACCCAGTGCTGCCGGGCTTTCGGTAGATGCTCTGGAATATGGCGCCAAGTGGCATGACGATCCCGAGGCAAAGGCGGCATTCCGTCGCGCCGTAGTTCGCCTGACCGTGGCGACGGCGTATCTTTCCAGCGTATTCGCCGCTCTCAACGCGGGCTTCACGACCCTGCATGCTGTCGGAGCCGTCGATTTGGGCGATTGGCCGCGCCTGCTGCTTGTCGTGAGCTCGTTGGTCGCTGGCGCACTATTTGACCTGCACGGCCGCTCGTATATGAATATCGGCATGACATGTGCCGCCATACTGTCCACGCTTTCGTTCTTTGTGCTCATCGTCGATGGCAATGGCGGCAACGAGCTTGCTGCCACGATCATCTTTTATCTGGGCTTGGGCTTTTTCGTGGTGTTCTTTACCACAAAATATGCCGCCGTCTCGCTCTATGCGCGCTGGTCATATTTTTGGCCGTGCATGGGTCGCGTCGTCAACAACGTGTGCTCGATGTTCGTGACGGCGCCGGCAGTGGCGATTATCTCGAGTCAAAATGTGCTGGCTGCGGTCGGTGCGGCGCTCGTGATGTTTGTGGGCATTGCGATTACGCTGCTGGGGCAGTTGGGGCAACGGGCCGATGATGCCGCGATGCGGGACGGACTGCCGCTTGCCACCGACGATCTTGGTGGGGATCTTGCGCCCACATGCTCCGACCCCGAGCCCGTGGAGGCAGCGGAGCTCACGTCCGATGAACGCCTTGATGCCTTCGTCGCCACCTTTGGGCTTACAGAGCGCGAGCGCGATATTCTTGAGGTCTTGGTCGTTTCGGACCAGAGCGTTCAGGACATCGCCACAACGCTCTTTCTTTCGCGCTCCACGCTCTATCGCCACATTTCCTCGATCAACAAAAAGGCCGGTACCGCCTCGCGTGTGGCCCTTATCAACTTCTTCTGGTCCTGGACACCCAAGGACTAGCTAACCTCCCAATAAGTTGCGGTGGAATAGTCCCTAAATTAAAGTCACGGGGCTTTAATTTAGGGACTATTTCACCGCAACTGCTGGGGGGATAGACTGCGGCGGCGGCAGAGGCAGCGGCAGCGGCGTTGGCAGCTGTGGTAGTGGCAACGGCAGCTGGCAGGGTGTTTTCCGTCTACTTGCTACAGCAGCTCGCCGTGGCGGGCAATGTAGCGGCACTTTGCCAGCTGGGTGAGCGCGATATAGGCGATAACGATGCCAATGAGCAGCCCAAAAAAGCTCGTGGGCAGCGGCATGAGGCCGAGCACATCGGCGATGGGGCTTGCCGGCAGCCAGGTGACGAGCGCCAGGCCCAGCACGGTAAGAACGCACAATGCGGGCGCGGCGTGGTCGCGCGGGCTCGGCAGATGCGGGGAGCGCAACATGTGGACCACGAGTGTCTGCGACCACATGGACTCGACAAACCAGCCGCTCTGGAAGAGCGCAGCAAAGGTCGCCATACCCGCGACGTCGCCCGCGGCGGCAAGCTCGGACCAGCTTGCGTCCACGGCGGCGGGGCACACGACAAAGAAGAGCGCGGCGAAGGTCACGATGTCAAACAGCGAGCTCACGGGGCCCAGCTCGAGCATAAAGCCCTTGATGGATGCGGCGTCCCAGGCACGCGGGCGGGCAGTCCAGGCGTCATCGACGGTGTCCCACGGCAGTGCGATGCACACGATCTCGTAGACCAGCGACAGCAGTACCAGCTGCAGGGCGCTCATGGGCAAAAACGGCAAGAACAGGCTCGCGACGGTCACGGACAGCACATTGCCAAAGTTGGAGCTCACCGTGGTCTTGAGGTACTTGAGCAGGTTGCCGTAAGTGCGGCGGCCTTCGATGATGCCGCGCTCGAGCACGCCCAGGTCCTTCTGAAGCAAGATGATATCGGCGGATTCCTTGGCAATATCGACGGCCGAATCGACCGAGATGCCGCAATCGCTCGCACGCATGGCGGCGGCGTCGTTGATGCCGTCGCCCATAAAGCCCACGGTGTGGCCGAGCATCTCGCGCATGACACGTACCAGGCGCGCCTTCTGCAGCGGCGAGAGCTTGGCGAAGAGGTGGGTTTTCTCGGCGCGCTTGGCAAGTTCGGCGTCATCGAGCGCATCGATCTCGGAGCCGAGCAAGACGTTGCTCGCATCGATACCAATCTGCTCGCAGACGGTGGCGGCGACGCGGTCGTTGTCGCCGGTTAGGACCTTGACCGCCACGCCCTTGGCCTCGAGGGTGGCGACGGCGCCCGCGGCACTTGCTTTGGGCGGGTCGAGGAAGGCCAAAAAGCCCATCAGCACCATGTCGCACTCGTCGGCGATGCCAAACTCGCCCACGCAGCGCGGATTGGTCTTCTGCGCCACGGCAATTACGCGTAGGCCCTCGGCGTTAAGTCCGGCGACCTGCTTGCGAATCTGGGCGAGCTTCTCGTCGGTGAGCGGCTGAGCGATGCCATCGATCTCGACAAAGGAGCAGATCTCGAGCATTTCCTCGGCAGCGCCCTTGGTAACCATCTGGGTTTTGCCTTGGGCGTCGGCGACAACTACGCTCAGGCGACGGCGCGAGAAATCGAAGGGAACCTCGTCGACCTTGGTATAGCGGTCGCGCAGACTCTGGTCCAGCATAGAATCGGGCACGACGGTCGAGGGCGTCACATCGGCACGGTCGATTACGGCCAGGTCGATAAGGTTTTTGAGGCCGGTTTGGAAGAAGCTATTCAAAAACGCATGGCGCAGCACGCGCGCGTCCTCGTTGCCATCGGTGTTGAGGTAGCGCTCGAGCACGATGCGGTCTTCGGTGAGGGTGCCGGTCTTGTCGCAGCACAGGACGTCCATCGCTCCGAGGTTTTGAATCGCCGGCAGCTCCTTGACGATAACCTGGCGACGGGCGAGGTCCTTGGCGCCCTGCGACAGGCTCGTGGTCACGATGACGGGAAGCATCTGCGGCGTGATGCCCACGGCCACGCTCGTGGCGAACAGCAGCGCGTCGATGACGTTGCCCTTGGTGGCGGCGTTGATGGCAAAGACGGCCGGCGCCATAACGAGCATCAGGCGCACCAGCAGCATGGAGACGCTCGAGACGCCGCGGTCAAACGCGCTTTTTTCGCCGCGCCCGTTGAGCATCTTGGCGATGCCGCCCAGGTAGGTGTCCGAGCCGGTGGCAACGACAAGCGCCATGGCGGCGCCGTTTTGCACGGAGGTGCCGGTAAAGACGATGTTCTTGCAGGCAGAGAGTGGCAGTGCGGAGCCGTCGGCGCCCTCGACGACGGTGACGGCGGTGGTCTTCTCGACGGCCTCGCTCTCGCCGGTGAGTGCGGACTCGATTACAAACAGGTCGCGCGCGGTGATGATGCGGGCGTCTGCTGGCACCATATCGCCGGCAGAGAGACGGATTACATCGCCGGGGACGAGCTCGTCGAAGGGGATCTCGATGCGCTCGCCGTCGCGCAGGGCGGTGCAAGTGTTGGAGACCAGGTCCTTGAGGGCCTCGGCCGCATTGCCGCTGCGGGCTTCCTGGATAAACTTCATACCGCCCGATACCAGCAGCATGATGCCGATGACGATGACCGTGGAGGGGTCGCGCTGCGGCTCGGGTACGGCGAGCACGTCGATGTAGAGCGAGACCAGCGCGAGCGCGGCGAGGATGCCGGCGAAGGGATCGATGAACGCGTCGGCGATGCGGCGGGCGAGCGTTTTGGTCGTTGCCTCGATGGTGTTGGGGCCGACGGCGTTCAGGCGCTCAGTTGCCTGCTCGACGGTGAGGCCGTTTGCCGTGGCGTCAAGCAGTACGAGGGCGTCCTCGGCACTATGGGTGGCGGCGAATATGGTGTTCTTGGATAGGCCGGTATGAGCGGCAGGGCGCGCCGTGCGGCGGCGCTTGGAGATGGCTTCGAGTACCGTGACGGTTTTGAGCATCAGCATAGGGTCCTCCTTGTTGAGGGGAGTTAGCGTACGTGTCGTATTTGCTTCAAAAAACCTAGATGTCGCTCACGTCAAGCTCTTGAGCCCACAAAGGGTGCAGCGCGCCTTTGTGGTGGTTTTGGCGATCTGCCGGTGGCGTTTATGCGTGTGCGGAGTCCTCGCGGCGTGCCGAGGGCGACATGCAGGTTTTTCGACTAGGACTGCCTTCCATGGCACACCTCCTAAAGGCTGAGCGCAGCGCGCTTTGGGTATCTCGTACCCCTTTTTAATCCGCCCGTATTCTTGATGAGGGGGTTTGACATGTCAACCCCATTGTTCGGAAAACCATTTCCCCTGACAAAGCCTTTACAGAATGCCGTGGCCCCAAAGCGCGCCCGCATCGACGCTTCGCCTGCGCTAAACTGGAAGGCACGTACGCGATTACGAGAGGAGCCCGCATGGAGGCTTACAAGCAAGAGTTCATCAAGTTTATGGTCGAGTCCGACGTTCTTAAGTTCGGCAGCTTTACGCTCAAGAGCGGCCGTCAGTCCCCGTTCTTTATGAACGCCGGCGCTTACGTGACGGGCTATCAGCTCAAGAAGCTGGGCGAGTATTACGCCCAAGCCATCCACGATAACTTTGGCGACGACTTTGATGTGCTGTTTGGACCGGCCTACAAGGGTATTCCGCTGGCCGTCGTGACCGCAATTGCCTACCACGAGCTGTACGGCAAGGAGGTCAAGTACTGCTGCGACCGCAAGGAGGCCAAGGACCACGGCGCCGACAAGGGTAACCTGCTGGGCTATGAGCCCCAGGACGGCGACCGCGTGGTCATGGTCGAGGACGTCACCACCAGCGGTAAGTCCATCGACGAGACCTATCCCAAGGTCAAGGCTGCTGCCGATGTCGAGATTAAGGGCCTGATCGTGTCCCTCAACCGCATGGAGGTCGGCAAGGGTGGCGTGACCACCGCCCAGAAGGAGATCGAGGCCAAGTACGGTTTCCCCGTCGCGAGCATCGTCTCCATGGCCGAGGTCGTCGAGACCCTCTATAACCACGAGATCGACGGCAAGGTCGTCATCGATGACGAGCTCAAGACCGCCATCGACGCCTACTACGAGCAGTACGGAGCACGTTAGTTACGGCGTTTTACCAAACGCCGTAACTGCTCGACGCTGCGCGGGCCGCATTTGGACAATCTGACGTTCAACTTCAAGGGCGCGACCAGAAGGTCAGCGCCCTTTCGTTTCACGTCACCTTGCCTCAAATGCGACCCGCTCGCTGTCCGTTCTCTACCTGCGGCGTCGTCTTGCTCCGAATGCGGCTCGCTCGCTGTCGTTGCCGAAACATCGGCGTTGCCGGACTAGTCATTGGGGACGTTCATAAATGACTACTCAGGAATGAGCGTGGATAATCTCCCGTTTTTGGCCTGTGTGCGGGCTCAAAGTGGGAGATTATCCACGCTCGCTTTAATTTGCCTGGGCTGCGATGCCTATCTAATCGGCTCGGCGTCTTCCCTGAGAATCGAAAGATACTCTTCATACCCGTACTGCCGGTATCTCTGTCTTGACTCGTCGAGCGGACGGAGGATACCCAATTCTTCAAATGATTTGACGAGCGAGCTCGCGGTACTCCTGCCGATATCGAGTTGGGCAGCGATGAATGCGGTGTCGACGATGGGGTGCTCTTCAAGAATGCCCAACAGCCTTTGCCCGTTTGCAGCAGTCCTTCCGAGATTTTCGGTAATGGTTGCTGTGGAACGGTTATGGAGGTCAACAAGGTTTTTTAAAGACCCTACCGAGTCCTTCGCACTCTCGAGAAGACTGTTGCAGAAAAACTCTATCCATTCCTCGTAAGTGCCTCTCTCCCTTACGGATGTGAGTTGCCGGTAGTACTCGCTTCGGTTTTTCTTGAACTGGAACGATGGATAGAACAAGCAAGAATGAAGAACGCCATCATTGATGAGCATAAGTGTAATGAGAAGCCTGCCCAGGCGACCGTTTCCGTCTAGGAATGGATGGGCAGTTTCAAATTGGTAATGGACGAGCGCCGCCCGCACAATCGGATCCATTTCGACTTGAGGCTCATTGATAAAGCGTTCGAGGTCCTGGAGCGTGTTACTCAAATCTTCAATGTTTGGAGGGACAAACGATGCGGTTGCAATGGTGCAGCCTGAGGGGCCAATCCAGTTTTGTGAGGAGCGCAGCTCGCCTGGATTCTTCTCCGTTCCGCGCACTCCGTCCAGCAGGACCGCATGAACTTGCCTAAGAAGTCTCGTGCACAAGGGCATCTTTTTGAGCAGTTCTACGCCGCGGTCGACAGCACGGACGTAATTCACGACGTCTGCGACATCTTTATGATGGAGTTGTGTTTGCGATGGACTAAGTAGGTCGTCAAACGTGCACTGGGTTCCTTCAATTTGCGAAGAAAGGAGTGCTTCTTTGCGCACGTACATTGTCAGATACATGTCGGCGTTGGGAACAAAGTAGAGCATGCCTTCAAGCTCTCCAAGCTTTCGTGAGCATGCGGAAAGCGTGCGATAGGTTTCCTCGGTGAGGTTTAGCTGCCTCAATGATTGCAAGGGCGTTGGAAAAAACGAATAGTAAGCCAATTTCCCCGATAGATTATTGCGGAGCGTTCCCTGGCCGTTCTCTTCGATTTGCATCGCGCCCTCCATATCTTTAGTGCCGGAAACTCGTTATTAGGCTAATCATATCAATTCTAATAACGAGTTTAAGAATTAAATAGTTATTAGAATTGATGTAAACAATCTAATGACGAGAAGTCGTTATTACTTGACCATGGAGCTCGGCTTGGTACAGGGGGGGGGTTATCCAAAATGAGAGCGGATAATCTCCCGTTTTGGCTCGGTGACGGCCTCAAAGTGGGAGATTATCCACGTTCGCTAGTTAAGCGTCCAAAAATCCACACTCGCCAAACCTACCAAAAAGGGATAGGTTTATTTTGGCACGTTTCGGTCGGTATCAGGAAGTGCCAGGGACGGGGCGGCGGCAGGACTCGAGAGCGAAAAGAAGTATCGGGTTTGGTGCGCCCGCTTCTGCCCGTCCCGTGCGCAGACGATACTCGGCTTATCGACCCGCAATGCAAAGGAGATGCTCGTCCCACGAGCACTACCGGGAAGGGCTCGCGATTCGAGTCCCCACCTTAGCATTTGAACCATTTGGCACTATAATTACTGTAGGCATGCGCACAACGTTGCGCTTAATCAAGAGGAGAAAACGTATGGGTCTGTTTGACATGTTCAAGAAGAAGGCTGAGCCCGCGGCTGTCGCTGCTCCGGCCTCCATCTCTGCTTCTGCTGGCGCCGACGTGCTGTGCTCGCCCGTCAAGGGCAAGGTCATCAAGATGGCCGACGTGCCCGATCCCGTCTTTGGTGGCGAGGTTCTGGGCAAGGGCTGTGCCGTGTGGCCCGAGGACGATCTGGTCTACGCTCCCTGCGACGGTAAGGTGACCGTCACCATGGGTCACGCCGTGGGTCTGCAGTCCGATAGCGGCATCGAGGTTCTGGTGCACGTTGGTGTCGATACCGTCAACATGAACGGTGACGGCTTCGAGGGCTTCGTCAAGGCCGACGACGTCGTGAAGGCCGGCCAGCCCATACTCAAGATCGACCGCGCCAAGATCGCTGCCGCCGGTTACAAGGACTGTGTCGTCGTGGCCGTGTCCAACACCGCCGAGTTCGCCGACGTCGAGCTTGCCGTTGAGGCAGAGTCCGCCGTCGCTGCCGGTGATGCCATCGTCAAGGTCGTCCGCAAGTAAGCTGCGGCATCCAAAGGATGTGCAAGGGTGGTCGGGTTATCCGGCCACCTTTTTTATTGCACCGTGGGGAAGCGTTTTATTGCACGTTGGGCGGGCTTGCAAACCGTTCGGACGCTAAAACGAACCGACCACGCCTTCGCGTTGCCGAGGGTGTTCATAAGTGGATAGTATGGGCTTACTTATTACAACGTGTGCCGCGTCCGGGAAGCGCGGTGCCGCTCATTGGGAGGAACAACATGAAAAAGAAGCTGCTGCTTGCGCCCCTCATGGCCGTCTTGGTTGCATGCGTGGTCGTGCTTTCCGGCTGTGGAGGTCCTTCGGTTGAGGAGCTCATCACCGAGGATCTTACGACGCAGTTTGACGAGGTCAAGAACGGTGGCGACGACTTCCTCTCTGGTCTGGAGGAGGCTTCGGGCGACGAGTTCGAGCAGCTGGGTATCGATCCCAAGGAGTATGCCAAGACCTATCTCGAGGGCTTTGACTACAAGATCGGCGACGTGACGGTCGACGAGGACAAGGGTGTCGCGACCGCCGAGGTCTCTATCACCTGCAAGTCTATGAACAAGATCGTCGAGGACTTCTCCACCCAGTATCAGGAGAAGGTCGCCGCGCTTGATACGGTTCCTTCCGATGACGAGCTGTACAAGATGGCCGGTCAGGTTATGGTCGATGTGACCAAGGCCACCGAGCCCAGGAAGACCACGGTTATCTTCAAGTACACCTGCAACGACGACGGCGAGTGGTCTGCCGACGACTCCGTCAACTCCGAGATGATGGATGCAATGCTGAGCTAGGGGGTTACGCGGTTCTACGAACCGCGTAACCAGTTGACGCTGCGCGCCGCCCAGGACGACAATTTGTCATTCAAAAGGCGAGGCATGACCAGAAGGTCTATGCCTCGCCTTTTTCATGCCAACTTGTTCGTCCTGGACGTCGCTCGCTGTCCATCCTCTACCTGCGTCGTCCCCATGGTGCGGCACTTGTAGTCATTGGGGACGTTCTTAAATGACCAGGCGGCAGTTGGGGACACTCCTTGTGGCAGCGTTGCATCGAGTGCTTGGGAAACCGCGACCCGGTTTTTGGCCGAATAGTGGGTCGCGGTTTCCGGATGGGGTTGGTTGCGGAAAGTGCGACCCGGAATATTGCTCTGAAACGGGATGCGGTTTCCCTGATGCGCCTCAAACGGAAAGCGCATCCCATTCCGGAGCTCCAAAACGGGATGCGCTTTCCGCGCGGAAGAATTGTCGCAGCTGCGTTAAGCAGTGTCGCTCGTTACTCGCCCAGAATCAGCGCCGCTAGCTCGTTCTGGGTGTCCACCACGTAGTCGGCGCCGGCGGCCTCCAGCTCTGCACGGCCGCGGAAGCCCCAGCTGACGCCCGCGCTCTTAAGGCCGGCGTTGTGACCGGTCAGAACATCGACATTGGAATCGCCCACATAGAGCGTGGTCGCCGGATTGGCGCCCAGCTCTTCCATCACATGCAGCGTAACAGGCGCCTCGGGCTTGGGGGGAAACGCATCGATGCGGCCCTGCACCAGCGCAAAGCGCTCGGAACCAAAATACTTCTCGATAAGCGGAGCCGCCGAGACGTGGTCCTTGTTAGTGAGCACGGCAAGCTGCACGCCCGCGGCGCGCAGGCGGTCGAGCATCTCGATCGTACCGGCATAGGGGGCGGTGTGGTCCTCCTTGTGCTCGCCGTAGTAAGCCCTAAACTCGGCAAGCGTTTGCTCAAACATACGGCCGTCGCCCGCATACTCGGCAGGCATAAAGCGTTCGACCAGCTTGAGCATGCCGTTTCCCACCTTGTAGCGGTACTCGTCAACGGCAAACGTGGGCCAGCCGTGCGCCTCGCAGGTATGGTTGCCGGCGGCCGCCAGGTCCTCGAGCGTGTTGAGGATGGTGCCGTCCAGGTCAAAGATCACATGGGAAAAAGCTGCTGCCATGGGTGCTCCTGCCGCTTGAGTTGTAAAACGCACCCCATGATACTGGGCATGCGTGCCGGGCATGTTTGGAATCTGAATATCTTTAATAGCCCTGAGCCTTTGTCGTTAGCAAATTCTCGGCAGCTGCTCTCCTACGAGCATGTCGAGGATGCGGGTCGAACCCCAGCCGGTGCGCACGCGCACGGCGGGGCGGGCGCCCTCGGCAAGAGGCAGCACGCGACCGATGACGGCGGCATTCTCGCCGTAGCGGGCGGCGCGCATGGCGCTCAGCGCGGCATCGGCTTGCTCGGCCGGCACGACGGCAACCATCTTCCCCTCGTTTGCCACCTGCAGCACATCGTAGCCGAGCATCTCGCAGGCTGCCTGCACGTCTGGGCGCACGGGCACATCGTCCTCGTCGATCTCCATGGTAACGCCGCTGGCCTGCGCAAACTCGTTGAGCGTCGAGGCCAAGCCACCGCGCGTGGGGTCGCGAAAGCAGCGTGTGTCGGGTGCTGCAGCAAGCACATCGGCAATCAGGTGGTTGAGCGGCGCGGCGTCGCTTTCGATCGTGCTCGAAAACGCCAGGCCCTCGCGTTGGCTCATGATGGCGATACCGTGGTCGCCCAGTGTACCCGATACCAGAATGACATCGCCGGGCTGACAGTTGGCGCCGCTGAGCGCTACGCCCGCGGGTACCTCGCCCACGCCGGCGGTATTGATATAGACGCCGTCGGCCCCGCCGCGCTCGACCACCTTAGTGTCGCCCGTGATTATGGACACGCCCGCCTCGTGCGCCGTTTCGGCCATCGTCTGCACAATCTGGTGGAGCTTATCCATGGGATAGCCCTCTTCGAGGATAAAGCCGCACGATAGGTAGCGCACGTTGGCGCCCGAGGTCGCGACGTCGTTGACGGTTCCGCACACGGCGAGGCGGCCGATGTTGCCACCGGGGAAGAACTGCGGCGAGACTACAAAGCCGTCGGTCGACATGGCGATGCGCCCGCTCGCGGGTAGCGCGGCGACGCCGGCATCGTTGCCCTCGAGCAGCTCGGGCGACCCAAAGGCATCCAGAAAGACCTCATCGATGATGCGCTTCATCATCTGTCCGCCAGAGCCGTGGCCCAGCAGGACGGTGCTATCGGTAACGCTATGGGACATATCCAAAACTCCAATCGTGGGTGGTGCCGGTGTGCGGGTTCGTCCGGGCTAGTCGCGATAACGGTAGTGTGCCGCGCAGCTGCCTTCGGAGCTCACCATACACGGGCCGACGGGGTGCTCGGGCGTGCAGGTGCGGCCAAAGAGCGGGCAGTCGCTCGGCGTAATGGCCCCGCGCAGCACGTCGCCGCAGCGGCACCCACGCGGCTCGACCGTCGCCTCAACGGGCACGTCAAAGCGAGTGCGGGCATCAAAGCGCGAGAACTCGGGGCGGATGGAAAGGCCCGAGTTGGCAATCGGCCCCAGTCCGCGCCACGTGGTGTCGCATGGCTCAAACACCTGCTCGACCAGCTGGCGCGCCACGGGGTTGCCGTCTGCGTTGACGCCACGGCGGTAGGCGTTGTCGATCGCGGGCCTGTCCTCAACAACCATCTGGACCAGCATGCAGATGCCCTGCAGGATATCGACCGGTTCAAATCCCGTGACCACGCCCGGGGTATTGAACTCGTCGACCAAAAAGCTAAAGGGCGCCAAGCCCGTGATGGTGGCGACGTGTCCCGGCAGGATAAAGCCGTCGATGGTGGTCTCGGGATCGTTGGCAATCGCGCGCAACGCCGGCGGCGTGGTCTTGTGGGCGCAATAGACCGAGAAGTTCTGGAGTCCGCGTGCATCGGCCTCCAAAATGGCGGCGGCGATGGTGGGCGTTGTGGTCTCAAAGCCGACGCCCATAAAGATGACCGGGCGATCGGGGTTTTGCTCGGCAATGTCGAGCGCGTCGAGCGGGGAGTACACAATGCGAATATCGCGCCCCGCCGCCTTTTGCGCAGAAAGTGAGGTGGACGATCCGGGCACGCGCATCATGTCGCCAAAGGTGGTGATGATGGCGCCGTCTATGTTGGCGAGTGCGATTGCGTGGTCGATGTCGCGGTTGGCGGTGACGCAGACGGGGCAGCCCGGGCCGCTCAGCAGCTTGAGCCCGGCCGGCATAATGGAGCGAAAGCCATAGCGCCCGATGCTCACGGTATGCGTGCCGCAGACTTCCATAAGGTTGATGGCGCGGTCGCCGACAAGCTCATGAATGCGCTCGATGAGCTCGCGAGCCAGCTTGGGATTGCGGAATGCCGAGAAGTCGATACCGGAGCGAGCCGGCTGCTCGGGCGCCACTAGTAAGCCTCCGCCGGGTTGGTGGCAAGCTGGTCTTCTTCGACCAGCTCGGACATAGCATTAACAAGCTCGAGCGTTTCCTGCGCTTCCTGCTCGTCGACAATCTGGATGCCAAAGCCGGCGTGTACGAGAATATAGTCGCCAACCTGCGCCGTCGGTACGAGTCGCAGCGACACAGGGCGCTCGATGCCCATCATGTCGACGGTGGCCTTGAGGTCGTCGTCGCGTTTGACTACTTTACCGGGAACGGCAAGGCACATATTGTTCCCCTTTTATACGCTTTGCGCTGGACGGGCGCTTAATAATCCATCAGTTGATGGTAGCGCTCGCGGGGTTCGCGGGCAAACGCGTTACGCCTGTGAGACGGCTGGGCACAGCGGCGTGCGAGAGCGAGCTACTGCGATGCAATCTGCGCAAGACGAGCGCGCGCAACCGCCGCCTGACCGTAGGCGATGCAGCCGTCATTGACGGGTACGGTGTGGGGGACAAGGACAGTAAGGCCTGCGTCTTTAAGCTTGCGGGTGAGGAGCTGAAGCAAAAGTCGGTTCATGAACACGCCGCCCGAGAGCGCGACGGTATCGATGCCTTCGTGCGCGCAGATTTCGCGTGCGATTCGTGCCGAAGAGCGCGCGATGGCGACATGGAAGTCGAGTGCGAGCCTGTCGGCGGGCGCTCCGGCTTCAGTTCCTCCCAAAAGTGCCTCAAAGAGTGCTTTCTGATCCAGAACATGGGGGCCGTTCAGCCACGATGGGCCAGATGCGAAATGGCCGGCGTTGTCGTCGGGAAAATGGGCGATTTCGTTGTCGAGCGCGCGCCAGGCGGCGGCTTCGAGTTCTATGGCGGGTTCGCCCTCGTAGGTTGCCTTGTCGCAGATGCCCAGAATTGCTGCCGCGGCATCAAAGAGACGCCCCATGCTGCTGGTACGCGGGCTGTTGATGCCGCGCTCGATCATGGTGGCTGTCACGCTGCGCGTTTGTTCGTCGAGGCTGTCCAAAAGCCGAGCGGCACCTGGGTGCTCGAGCAGGCCGAGCTCACTGAGCAGGGCGAAGGCGTTGCGGCGGGCGTCGCGCACGGAGGCCGCCCCACCGGGGAGCGCCCAGGTGCGCAAATGCGCGGCGCGCTCAAAGCCGCCAAGGCTGGCAACAAGAAACTCGCCGCCCCAAATGGTCCCATCGGTGCCGGCGCCGGTGCCGTCAAAGGCGATGCCAAGGACGCGCGCGTCGGTTGTAAGCTGGCCCGCGGCGATGGCCTCGGCCATTACGCTCGCGATATGCGCATGATGGTGCTGCACCTCGACGAGCGGCAGATTGCATTTTCGCGCCTGCTCGCGCGCCCACTGGCCCGATAGATAACTGGGGTGTACATCGCAAGCCAAGGCGGCGGGCGCCAAATCAAAGAGATCTTCCAAGCGCGTGCGCGCAGCGTTCCAGGCATCGAAGGTCCCGCCGTTTTCAACATCGCCGATATGCTGCGACACAAAACAGGTTGCCTCGCCGTTCGTCCCTTCACGCGTGAGCGCAATCGTGGCCTTTTGTTGTGGCCCGCAGGCGAGCACGCAGGACGGAGCGCGGTCGAGCGCCGGCAACGGCAGCGGCTGGGGTGCATATCCGCGAGCGCGGCGAACGGGCATAACGGCGACGTTGACCACGCGCACCACGGAATCGTCATAGCGCGAGAGAATCGCTCGATCGTTGCCGAGCAGCGCGTCGGCAATGCCGGCGGCAACGAGGCGCTCCCAGGCAAGATCGTCATCGGTCTCGATGGGCTCTTCGCTCAGGTTGCCGCTGGTCATGACGAGCGCGTGCATACCGTGCGACGCGGCAGCTGCAAGCAGAAGATGCTGAAGCGGGGTGTAGGGGAGCATAACGCCAAGCTCGGGCAGGTCGCGCGCGACGGACGGTGCGAGTACGAGGGCGTCGGAAGAATCGCCGTCGTTCCCGCAAACAGCCCGCCGGCGCAGCAGCACGATGGGGCGGATACTGCCGGCGAGCAGATCGCGTTCAGCATCGTCGATATAGCACAGGCGCCCGGCATCGGCAAGACTGCGCACCATGACGGCAAGCGGCTTGTTGCTGCGACGCTTGCGACGGCGCAGCTCGGCCACCGCCTGCTCGTTGGCAGCGTCACAGGATAGATGGAATCCGCCCAGGCCCTTGATGGCGACGATGCCACCGCTGGCCAGCAGCTCAACGCAGCGCTCGATGATAGCGTCGCTGGCCTCGCGTGTGGTGCCGACGGCCGGTGTCGCGGACGAATTCCCGCACGCATCGCCGTTCACAGCCTCGCGCCACGTAATATGCGGCCCGCAATCAAAGCAGGCATCGGGCTGCGCGTGAAAACGCCGGTCGAGTGGGTCGGCATACTCCGCGGCGCACTTGGGACACATGGGAAAACAATCCATCGACGTGGCCGCTCGGTCATAAGGCAGCGACCGAATGATGGTAAAGCGTGGGCCGCAGTTAGTGCAGTTGATAAAAGGGTAGTGATAGCGTCGGTCGGCGGGATCGAACAATTCGCGCAGGCAATCGTCGCAGGTAGCGATGTCGGGCGAGACGAGCGTCGTGTGCGCGGTCTGGTCCTGCGATGCTACGATGCGAAAGCCCTGTTCATCGGCGGCATCCCAACCGTTGGCTACCAGGTCCACAACCTCGACATGCTCTACGCGGGCTGCCGTAGGCGCATGCTCAGAAAGCGCGGCAACAAAAGCATCGAGCGCATCGGCCGGAGCGTGCGCCTCGATATGCACGCCGTCGCCCGCATTGAGCACCCATCCGCAAATGCCATGCGCCATGGCCTCGCGATACACAAACGGTCGCATGCCAACGCCCTGCACAATGCCCGTCACATGAATATGCACATGCCGCATGCGACACCCCTCATCAAAACCGACCAAAAAGGGACAGGTTTATTTTGGTAGGTAAAACTTCTAAACCTGCCAAAATAAACCTGTCCCTTTTTGGCAGGTGCGCTGCGGGAAATCCAGCTACAGCCCCAGGCTCTGCTTGGTGGCGGCGCACGTGAGCTCGCCGTGCTTAACGCCGCGCAGGCCCAGCAGGCGGTCAGCTAGTTCGTAGACACGCTCGCCGCGACCCTTGAGCGCCAGGATCTCCAAGCAGTTGTGGTGATCCAGATGCACGTGCATGGTCGATACGATCTCGTCGGTGTAGTCGTGCTGCACTTCGTCCAGACGGCGCGTCAGGTCGCCGGTATGGTGGTCATAGATCATGGTGAGCGACCCGATAACATGCTCATCGGGCGTGCGCATCTGCTCCTTGGCAATCGAGGCGCGAATCAGGTCGCGCACGGCCTCGGAGCGGTTGGCCACGTCGCCGCGGCGCGCGATCTGTTCGTCAAAACGGCGCAGCAGGTCGTCCGGTGCGGTAACCGAAAAGCGAACCAGCTCGGAGCCGGAGCCACTACAGTGGCAGCCTGCGTCACCGTCCGCCCCGTGCGGATGCTCGTGCTCGTACCCGCAGCCGTGCTCGTGTTCGGCCACTTTACACCAGCTTCACGGAGCCGACAGAGTTGTGGTCGGCCTCGATGGCCTCTTCGTAGCCCTCGAGTGCGTCGTGGGCCTCGTGCAGCGCGGCCATGGCGGCCTCGAGCTTGGCGCCGATGCGCTCCATGTCAAAATTCTCGGTCGCATGCAGCAACTGATGGCTCCATTCGTGAGCGAGCTCGATGGTGTCGTCGACCTGCTTGACGCTCATGGCAAGCTGGCTCATGTTCATTCCGACGTCATGCATGGGAAATCTCCTTATGCTCGGGGCAATCCAGTGGTTCAGATTCTACTACGCCCGCGCGGGGCGCTACCGCATAAGAAAACGGGTGCGAGTCTGTGTGACCCGCACCCGTTCACTGGGGGCTGTTTGTATTTACCATACTATCCGTGGTCGCACGCGGTGCATCCAGAAGTCCGGCGAGCGGTGCAAAAGCGCTCATGGACGGCGGCAGGACGCCAAAATGTAACCAGCGTATTACAGGTGCTTCTCCAGCAATGCCTGCAGCCTTGCCTTGGGCAGCGCGCCGACCGAGCGGTCGACCTCCTCACCGTTCTTAAAGACAATCAGCGTGGGGATGCTCATGACGCCAAACTTCATGGCCAGGTCCTGATTGTCATCGACGTTGCACTTGGCAACGGCAAGCTTGCCGGCCAGCTCGTCGGCTACCTCGTCCACGATGGGCGAGAGCGATCGGCAGGGCCCGCACCAGGGCGCCCAAAAATCAACCAGTACGGGAAGGTTGTCGCTAACGACGGAATCGAAGTTCTCGGGGGTAATCTGCTTAATGTCAGCCATGGTGACCTCCATAATGCGACGCGGCTCGGCCGCGTAAAACTCAGTACGACCGTGCTTATACCCAACGGCCCGCAAAGCAACCACTCACGGGCGGCTCTTTTATATAATGGTGGGCACGCAAACGATTGGAGAGCACATGTCCACGTCACAAAGCCAGAAAAAAGAAGCTATCGCTCAGGCCGCCGAGCAGGAGCTCGCATCGCTTGTGGGCCGTGGCGTGCGCATCGCGGGCAACGCGTGCTCGCCGATCGTGCTGGTCAAAGGCGATTTGGATGATGCCGAGCGCTCGGGCGGAGAACTTGCCGCCGGCGCGGATGGTGCCGCATTGCGCAAGGCGCTCGGGGCAATCGGTTACGCGCCCGAAGAGTTTTGTGTGCTGGCGAGTGTTGCCGGCGCGGGCGACGGAACTGTGACGGTGGGCCATGCCCTGCCGTGCGACCTGTTCCGCGAGGCGCTTGAGGCTCTGGATCCCGAGGCGGTGCTGCTGCTCGATAACAGCGCGGCCGATGTCATGCGCGAAACCTACGCCGATATGCTCGTGGCGATTGATGACTTCGACACCGCCATGCTCAAGCCCGGCCTGGTCGCCCATGTGCAGGGCCGCCGCGTGCTCGCGCTCGATGGCTTTGAGGCGGCGCTGACCGACAAGGCGGCCAAGCAGCGCATGTGGGCCTACATCAAGCAGCTGACCCCGCCGGCCGCTCCGCTGTAGCGGATTGGCGTCGGCGAGCGATTGCCTGGCGGGCAAACCACGCCGCAAGATCGGCGCCGCACTTCTACACCACAGCGCGCAGCTCAAACCGATCGCCGTTAATGCGGAACTGGCAGTTGCCGTTCATGCGCTCCACGGCAAGTTTGATGCTCTTGGTGCCAAAGCCGTGGCCCGCATGCTGGGTTATAGGCATGCCGTCGACCATGCGCGGCGCGCGGTCAAACGTGTTGGAAACTAACAGCAGCAGCTGACCGTCCTCCAATCGCAGGTCAAAGTCGACGAATCGCTTTCCTTGGGGCGCGGCGCTTGCGGCGGTGATAGCGTTTTCCAAGGCATTTGAGAGCACGCTAAACAGGTCGGCGTCACCTACATGGATGGTTTCGGGTACGGCGGCGCGCAGGTTGGCGGTAATGCCGTTTCTATTAATTTCCGAGTTAAATGACGAAAGCGCAATGTTTACGGTCTCGTTGGCGCAGTAGCGGCGCACGGCGGTGCGGTCGCTCGTCTCACAGAGCTCATCGATGCGCTCGAGCGCCTCGTCGATGTGGCCCTCCTCGATCAAAGCCGCAAGGCCGCGCAGGAAGTGCCGCATGTCATGGCGGAGGACCGAAAGCTCGCGTCCAGATTGGCGCCAAGCCTCGAGCTCTTTGATGGCTGCGCTATCGCGGGTCGCGAGCATCCAGCGCTCGCGCTCGGCGGTTTCCTTTGCCTCGTATTCACGTAGATACACAGCAAGAAACATAAGGTAGAACGCGCAAAGCGCAAACGCCAAAAACTCAACCGTCACCACGGAGCCCGAGTGGAAGAGCGTGGTGTAGACGTTGGTGGCGTAGTCAAAGATGTAGTAGACGAGCGGCAGGATGAGCAGAATTTCGAGCTCGGTGGGGGTTTTGACCGCCAGGCGCGGACCGATGTCGCTGGCCCAATGCAGCAGGATCGCAAAGACGACGGCCGTGGTGATAATGCGTGCCACGTAGTACGCGATTTGCGAGTCGGTGGCGGCGAGCGCGGCGATGCCCATCCAGTTGCTGAACTGGCAGCTCAGGTAGGCACTGGTAACGCCCAGCATAACGAGCAGCGGGCTCAGGCAATAGCGCGCGCACAGATAGATGACGAGCGGCAAATGCACGACGAGTGGATATGCCTGGCGGGCGAAAAGCTCGCCGCCGACGGCATTGGCGAGGCTGAATGCGCATCCGGTTACGGCGCCGACCATCACCAGCTCAAGCGCATGACGCCGGTTGATCTCGATACCGCAGAGCGCCGCCGAGGCAAAAACGCCAAAAAGCAGGGTCGTTGCGTGGTGGATTGCCCAAAGTAACATCTCGACCGCAGGGAGCATCAGCGCCTCCCGCCCTCGAACCGTGCCGCAAAGTAGGCATCCTGGAAACCCTGCTTGCAGCTGCGCGCCAGCGGGATGCAAGCGCCCGAGCGCATGACGATATCCGTGCGGTTGAAGTGGTCGATATTGCGCAGGTTGACCTGGTAGCTGCGGTGGCATTTGAAGAAGCTCGCGTTTTTGGCTAGCTGGTCCTCGATGTTGCGGAACGGCTCGAGCGCCTCGATATCGCGCCCGTCACGCAGGTGGAATACCACGTGCTTGTTGCGGGCCTCGGCGTATTCGATATCGGACAGGCGCAGGGCATGGTAGCCAAAGGACGTTTTGGTCACGAGCTCATCGGTCGCGGCGGGTCGCATGCTCGAAAGCTCGTCGAGCAGTTGCGCCAGGCGTTCGTACGCTACGGGCTTGAGCAGGTAGTCGAAGGCGCGGACCTCGTAGGACTCCAGCGCGAACTCGGGCGATGAGGTGAGGAACACCAGTCGCACGGCGGTGTCGGATTGGCGCAGCTCCCGCGCGGTGTCCATGCCGTTGACGAGCGGCATGATCATGTCGAGCAGAATGATGTCGGCACGCGATGCAGCATGGCGGGCCAGCAAGTCCTCGCCGCGCGTGACAAGCGCAACGTCGACTGCCGTACCCGTCTCGGTCGACCAGCGGTCGATCATCCGGTGCAGTCTATCTAGAAAAGCGACGTCGTCGTCGCAGGCGATAATCTTGAGCATTCGGGCCCCCCTAGTAGTTCGATTTTGCCACATTGGGTGCGCGCCGCCCGCGGAGGAACACCCCGTTTGCGCCCCACGGTGCGCAACTCGCGCCGAGCGGTATTGCGGTGGCGAAAGATGCCTCCTGCGCTATCGAAGGCTCGACTATCCTCAGCTTGCCAGTTCGAAAATGGACCCGCCCCAAGATTGAATCTTTATTCCAACTTTACACCTGGCTTTACAGCTGTCTTGTCAGCTGTAAAGCCAGGTGTCATACTAAAGCCCCAAGATTCGCCAAAAGAGAGGGGCCTTGATGGCACAGAGCGCGAACATGGATGCATCGGAGCTTGCACGCGATATCGCGGCCGGCCTGGCATCGGCAACGACGGCAACGGAGCGCGCGGCGCTGGTACCCGCAGAGCTCGTCGAGGCCATTCATCAGCTAAAAACCCAACGTGACGCAGTGATCCTGGCGCACTATTATGTGGCGCCCGAGGTCCAAGCCGTTGCCGATTACGTCGGCGACAGCTTCTACCTGGCAAAGCTCGCCAAGAGTCTGCCGCAGCAGACTATCGTGCTGTGCGGCGTGGAGTTTATGGGCGAGAGCGCCAAGCTGCTCAATCCCACCAAGACCGTGCTGCTGCCCGAGCCGGGCGCGGACTGTCCCATGGCGCACATGGTCAAGCGCGAGACGGTCGACGCGGCGCGCGCCGAGTATGGCGACGACCTGGCCGTGGTGTGCTACGTTAACTCGACGGTCGAGATCAAGAGCTGGAGTGATGTGTGCGTTACCAGCTCTAACGCCGTCAAGATCGTCTCCGAGCTGCCGCAGCAGCACATCTTGTTCATTCCCGACCAGAACCTGGGCCGCTTTGTGGCCGAGCAGGTGCCCCAAAAGCACGTCATCCTCAACAACGGCTACTGCCCGCGTCATCACATCATCACCGTCGAGCAGATCGTTGACGCGCAGGAGGCACATCCCGATGCGCTCGTACTGGCGCACCCCGAGTGCAAGGCCGACGTCCTGGCCGAGACCGACTACATCGGCTCCACTGCCGGCATCATCAAGTATGCCGAGGAGTCGGACGCCAGCGAGTTCATCATCGTGACGGTCCGCGGCGTGCTCTACGAGCTCGAGCGCCGCTGCCAGGGCACCGGCAAGAAGTTCTACTTCCCTGCGGTGCAGCCCACCTGCGTCAACATGGATCTCATCACGCTCGAAAAGCTCGTGCACTGCCTGGAGACGGGCGAGGGCGAGGTGCAGATTGGCGTGTCGGACGAGGCAGCCGATCAGGCCAAGCTCACGCTCGACCGCATGCTCGAGTACGCGGCGCGCTAGAACGATGTGACATGAGGGGCGGTCCCTTATGCCACATTACAAGGGAGAGGATTCCTGTGGAAACCAAACAATACCCCGATATGGAGTGTGACGTCGTCATTGCCGGTTGCGGCGTGGCGGGCCTGTATGCGGCTCTCAATCTGCCGACGAGCACGCGCGTAATCATGCTCTCCAAGGGTGCCATCGACGAGTGCGATTCGATGCTCGCGCAGGGCGGCATCTGCGTACTGCCCGAGGGCTCTGACTACGATGCCTTCTTTGAGGACACCATGCATGCCGGCCACTACGAGAACCGCCGCGAGAGCGTTGACATCATGATTCGCTCGAGCCGCTCGGTCATCAACGACCTGCTGGCCATGGGCGTGGATTTTGAGCGCAAGGCCGACGGCAGCCTCGACTTTACCCGCGAGGGCGCGCACAGCCGCCCGCGCATTGCCTTCCATGCCGATATTACGGGCAAGGAGATTACGACCAAGCTGCTCCAGGCTGTCCGTAAGCTGGACAACGTGCAGATTCTCGAACACGTTGCCATGACCGACATCCTGACCGCCGAGCGCGATGGCGCCACGGTGTGTACCGGCGTCGTCGCCGTCGCCGTGGACGAGAACGATTCAGCTCGCCCCGCCGACGAGCTGGCAAATGCCGCTGAGGGCGTGCATGCCGGTAAGCCGTTTAAGATCCATGCCCGCCACACGCTGTGGGCGACGGGCGGCATTGGCGGCGTCTACGACCACTCGACTAACTACCCGCAGCTCACGGGCGACGCCTGCTACATCGCTCAGGAGCATGGCATTAAGATGGAGCACCTGGACTACGTGCAGATCCATCCCACGGGTCTGTTCTCGCCGCAGCCGGGTCGCACGTTCCTGATCAGCGAGAGCTGCCGCGGCGAGGGCGCGATTTTGCTCAACGCCGCCGGCGAGCGTTTTACCGACGAGTTGCAGCCGCGCGACGTTGTCGCCGCCGCCATTCGCGAGCAGATGAAGCAGGATGACACCGAGCACGAGTGGCTGAGCTTTGCCCCCGTCGAGCGCGACGTGGTGACCGGGCACTTCGCCAACATCCGCGCGCGCTGCCTGGAGGACGGTCGCGACATCCTGGATGAGCCCATTCCCGTTACGCCGACGCAGCACTACTTTATGGGCGGCGTGTGGGTCGACAAGGACGGCCGCACCTCGATGCCCGAGCTCTACGCCGCGGGCGAGACGGCCTGCAACGGCGTTCACGGCAAGAACCGCCTTGCTTCAAACAGCCTGCTCGAGGCGCTGGTCTGGGGTCGTCGCGCCGCGTGGTATATGCGTACCGGCGAGTCGCTGGCCGTGGAGCAGGCGGGCGATCCCGCGCTCGATGGCCGTCATCGCGCCCTGGGCGCCGACCCTCTGGCAATCGATGATTTGGCCCGTGCCGCCGGCACGCAGGCCGTGGAGGAGTAGACCATGAATCCCATTACCATGAAGCTCGTCGTCGATGATCTGATTCTGCAAGCTCTGCGCGAGGACATTACGTTTGAGGACGTGAGCACGGCGAGCGTGTGCCCCACGGCGCGTCCCGCCACGGTGGAGCTTATCGCCAAAGCCGATGGCATCATTGCCGGCCTGGATGTGTTCGCTCGCACCTTTGAGCTGCTGGATTCGCAGAGCTCGGTGCTGTTTGATGTTGCCGACGGTGACGAGGTGCATGCCGGCGACCACGTGGGTCAGGTGCGCGGCGATGCGCGTGTGCTGCTTTCGGGCGAGCGCGTGGCGCTCAACTACCTGCAGCGCATGAGCGGCATCGCTACCTATACGCACAGCATGGCCGCGGCGCTCGAGGGAACCAAGACCGTGCTCGTCGACACGCGCAAGACCACACCGGGCATGCGCGTGTTTGAGAAGGCGGCGGTTGAGATTGGCGGCGGCAGCAACCACCGTTACAACCTGTCGACGGCCGTCATGCTCAAGGACAACCACATCGATGCCGCCGGTGGCGTGACGCGCGCGATCGAGATGGCGCGCGCCCATGCGTCGTTTACCACGACGGTCGAGATCGAGTGCGAGAACCTGGACATGGTGCGCGAGGCCGTGGAGGCCGGCGCCGACATCATCATGTTCGACAACATGACCCATGACGACATGGCCGCCGCTATTGAACTTATCGCCGGCCGCGCCAAGACCGAGTGCTCGGGCAACGTGGATGCCAGCAATATCCGCGCGCTTGCCGACCTGGGCGTTGACTTTATTAGCTCGGGCGCCCTGACGCACTCCGCGCCGATCCTCGACCTCTCGCTTAAGCACCTGCGTCTGCTGGACGGTAAATAATGAACGCCCGCGAGCGTCGCCGTGCCATCATGGCCGTGCTCGAGGGGGCCAAGGGGCCCGTATCGGGCAGCGCGCTTGCCCGCGAGGTGGGTGTGAGCCGCCAGATCGTGGTGCAGGACATCGCCCTGCTGCGCGCCGATGGGCACGATATCGTGGCGACCAACCGCGGCTACGTGCTGCAGGAGGCCCCCAGCAGCCCCGCCGTGCCTACGCGCTTGGTCAAGGTTCGCCACAGCGTGGAGCAGGCAGGCGATGAGCTCACGAGTATCGTCGACGCCGGCGGCGCCGTGCTCAACGTGATTGTCAATCACCGCGTGTACGGTAAGATTACGGCCGACCTGGACATCCGCAACCGCCGCGATGTCGAGCGCTATCTGCGCGATATCGAGAGCGGCAAGAGCTTTCCGCTGCTAACGGTGACGAGCGGCTATCACTTCCATCGCATTGCGGCGGAGGACGAACAGACCCTCGACGAGATCGAGGCCATGCTCAAGGAGAAGGGCTATCTGGCAGATCTGATGCCCTACGAAGATGACCTGTCCTAGTAACGACGAATGCAAAAGGAGGCCTCCGCGGCGATGCGGAGGCCTCCTTTTTTGTGCACGGTGTACTTTTGAGTGTGCAGGTGGGGGAGTTGTTACTCCTCGACGATCTCGGTGATCGCGCCAGCGGGGCAAGCGTCCTGGCAAGCGCCACAGGCGACGCAGGAGTCCTCGTCAGCGACGGTAGCGACGTCCTGGAGCTCCAGAACGCCAGCGGGGCAGGAGTCGACGCAAACGCCACAAGCGATGCACTCGTCGGCATCAATTACGGGATGAGCCATGGTAGTTTCCTCTCTGTTGACCGACGCTACAGGCGATGCGCGTCGGTGTGATTCGGGCAAAAACATACCACGGGAGCGACCGTTTGCAATACCCTCTGACCGGCATCTTCATACCGTTCGCCGAGTATGCCACGGCTTACTAAACAATTCGCAGGTGGGGCCGCTGAGCTGCGCAAATGTTAGCTAAAGGTGACTTGAAATATTGAGCTATTGAGCGCGCCTGCGGAAAGGACATCCCGTTATTTTGCCGAAAAACGGGCCGCAGTTTCCGGTTGGGCCCGCTATCGGAAACTGCGGCCCGGAATCCACGCTCAAACCGGGACAAGCTTTCCACAAGGCAGCCCCAGGCACCCCCGGACGCAAACCTCAGCCATCTCTACATAGATCTCGATAGATTTGCCGAGAACTCAATCAGCGCATCTACCTGCGCATTTGAGAACCTAAACTCTTAGCAATAAGAAATCTTATATGAATTGACTTAGATTTTGTATATTCCGGCCCATAAGGGGATACACTACATCCTGAAAGACAAGCCGAAACACCGCGCGGCAGACCGCCGAGGCGGCGCGAACGCACAAGAGAGAGGGAATTTCTAATGGGCAAGATTCTTGGTATCGACCTTGGTACTACCAACTCCGCTATGGCCGTCCTCGAGGGCGGTTCTCCGACCATCATCGTGAACGCCGAGGGCGACCGCACCACCCCGTCTGTCGTGGGCTTCCGTGCCGACGGCGACCGCGTCGTGGGCAAGGCCGCTAAGAACCAGGCTGTCACCAACCCCAAGAACACCGTGTTCTCCATCAAGCGCTTCATGGGCCGCAAGTATTCCGAGTGCACCTCCGAGATCAAGACCGTGCCGTATGAGGTCAAGGAGGGCCAGGGTGGCCGTGCCGTCGTCGACATCGACGGCAAGGATTACACCGCCGAGCAGGTGAGCGCCATGACGCTCGCCAAGATGAAGGCCGACGCCGAGAAGTATCTGGGCGAGACCGTCACCGACGCCGTCATCACCGTCCCGGCCTACTTCAACGACGCCCAGCGTCAGGCCACCAAGGACGCCGGTAAGATCGCCGGCCTCAACGTCAAGCGTATCGTCAACGAGCCGACCGCTGCTGCTCTTGCCTATGGCCTGGACAAGCAGGGCACCGACCAGCGCATCCTGGTCTTCGATCTGGGCGGCGGCACCTTCGATGTCTCCATCCTCGACCTCGCCGACGGCGTGTTTGAGGTTCTGTCCACCTCGGGCGACAACCACCTGGGCGGCGACGACTGGGATCAGCGCGTCATCGACTGGATGGCCGATAAGTTCCAGCAGGAGAACGGTGTCGACCTGCGTCAGGACCCCATGGCCCTGCAGCGTCTGAAGGAGGCTGCCGAGAACGCCAAGAAGGAGCTCTCCGCCGCCCAGCAGACCACCATCAACCTGCCGTTCATTACCATGAACCAGTCCGGCCCGCTGCACCTCAACTACACGCTGACCCGCGCCGAGTTCGAGAAGATCACCCGCGACCTGCTCGAGCGCTGCAAGCAGCCTGTCACCAACGCCCTGCGCGACGCCAAGCTTAAGCTCTCCGATCTGACCGAGGTCATCCTCGTCGGCGGCTCCACCCGTATGCCCGCCGTCCAGGAGCTCGTCAAGACCATGACCGGCAAGCAGCCCAACATGTCCGTGAACCCCGACGAGGTCGTTGCCGACGGCGCTGCCGTCCAGGGCGGCGTGCTCACCGGCGACGTCGAGGGCATCCTGCTGCTCGACGTTACCCCGCTGTCGCTGGGCGTCGAGACCATGGGCGGCATCATGACCAAGATGATCGACCGCAACACCACGATCCCGACCTCCAAGACCGAGGTCTACTCCACCGCTGCCGACAACCAGACCAGCGTCGAGATCAACGTGCTCCAGGGCGAGCGCGAGCTTGCCCGCGACAACAAGTCGCTCGGTAAGTTCCAGCTGACCGGTATCCCGGCTGCCCGCCGCGGCGTGCCGCAGATCGAGGTCACCTTCGACATCGACGCCAACGGTATCGTCAAGGTCTCCGCTAAGGACAAGGGCACCGGCAAGGAGCAGCAGATCACCATCTCCGGCTCCACTGCTCTGTCCGACGACGAAGTCGATCGTATGGTCAAGGACGCCGAGGCTCATGCCGAGGAGGACAAGAAGCAGAAGGAAGAGGTCGAGGTCCGCAACCAGACCGACAGCCTGTGCTACTCCACCGAGCAGACCCTCAACGAGCTGGGCGACAAGGTTTCCGCCGACGTGAAGTCCAAGGCCGAGGCCGCTATCGCCGACGCCAAGAAGGCGCTCGAGGGCTCTGATGTCGAGGCCATCAAGGCCGCCGGCGAGTCCCTGCAGTCTGTGGCCTACGAGCTGGCTCAGGTTGTCTACGCCGACGCTCAGCAGCAGACCGACGGTGCCGCCGGTGCCCAGCCTGCCGACGATGACGTCGTCGACGCCGACTACGAGGTTGTGGACGACGAGGACAAGTAATCATGTCCGCCCGTAAAGCTCGCACGAAGGCGGCTGCCGCTGGCGCCGCCCCCGTTGACTCTGAGGAGAAGGACGTGAAGATTCCCGTAGAGGCCGTCGACGATACCGAGGCCAACGAGGCCGAGGCCGCCGAGGCTGCCGAGAACCAGGTAGAGGATTCCAACAAGGAGGCGACGATGACCGAGGACGAGATGGTGGAAGCCGCTATCCGCGCCGGTGAGGAAGCCGCCGACAACGACTTTAAGCTCAAGTTCGAGCAGGCTCAGAAAGAGCTTGCCGACGTGCGCAACGAGCTCGATGCTGCGGCAGAGGCTCAGAAGGCCGCCGAGGACAAGGCAAAGGACGCCACCGAGCGCACCGCCCGTCTGCAGGCCGACTGGGAGAACTTCCGTCGCCGCACCGCCAATGAGCGTATCGCCGAGCGCGAGCGCGCGACCGAGAAGCTCGTCACCGCGCTGCTGCCGGTGGTCGACGATATCGAGCGTGCGATCGACCATGCCCGCAGCCAGGAGCTTGCCGACGACTTTAAGCAGTTCGTCGACGGTGTCGACGCGGTGCATGCCAAGCTGCTCGATGTGTTTGCGCACGAGGGCGTTGAGCCCATCGACCCCAAGGGCGAGGCGTTCGATCCGCTCGAGCACCAAGCCGTTGGTCGCGTCGAGGACGCGTCGCAGTACGATGAGACCGTCAACGACGTGTACCAGAAGGGCTACCGCATGGCGGATCGCATCCTGCGTTCCGCGATGGTGACGGTGACCTACGGCGGCGAGAAACGCCCCGCACCGGAGCCCGAAGCGGCGCCCGAGGATGCTGCGGCCGATACGGCCGAGAGCACCGAGGAGTAATTGAGAAGGGCCCCGGGGCAACACCCGGGGCCCTTTCTGGCCTAGTGCCATATGAAAGCATGAGCCGCCGCCCGCTGGGCGGCGGATGAAACAGGAGAGGAGCTACGATGGCTGCAGGCAAAACCTTCTATGACATCCTGGGCGTATCCAAGAGCGCCTCCGACAAAGAGATCAAGAGCGCGTTTCGCAAGCTCGCGCAAAAATATCACCCCGATGCCGGCGGCGACGAGGCCAAGTTCAAGGAGATCAGCGAGGCCTACGAGACGCTTTCGGACGAGAAGAAGCGCAAAGAGTACGACCAGATGCTCATGTTTGGCGGCATGCCGGGCGCGGGCGGCGCGTATGGCGGCGGCTACGGTGCCGGCGCGGGTGCCAGCGGCTGGGGCGACATCTTCGACAGCATCTTTAGCGGCAACGGCGCCTGGGGCAGCGATTGGGGCTCGGGCTTTGCCGGGGCTGCGGGCGCTGCCGGTGCCGGCGCGGGTCGCAGCCGTGCTCGCAAGGGCGGCGACCTGTCGCTGACCGTCGATGTGACGGCCGAGGACGCGTTTCGCGGCGTGACGCACAAGGTCACCTATCGCATTCCCTCGACAGGCGAGCAGCAGACCATTACGGTCTCGGTGCCCGCGGGCGCGGTCGACGGCGGCAAGCTACGCTACAAGCGTCGCGGCGAGTATGGCGTTGCCGGCGGCGAGCGCGGCGACCTGGTCGTGACCACGCATGTGGAGGAGCACCCGCTGTTTAAGCGCAAGGGTGCCGATGTGACCATGGAGGTGCCGATCTCGGTCTACGAGGCGGCGCTCGGCTGCACGGTTGATGTGCCCACGCCCGGCGGCGCGACGGTTCGTCTGAAGGTGCCCGCTGGCACCCAGACGGGCAAGAAGTTCCGCTTTAAGGAGATGGGTGCGCCCGACGTTAAGCACCGTGGCCGCACAGGCGCGCTGCTCGTCGAAATCAAGGTACAGGTCCCCACGAACCTGTCCGATGACGAGCGCGATGCTATGACCAAGCTGCGCGAGGCCGACACGCGCGATTATCGCGAGAAGGTCAACCGTTACAAGGCGACGTACTAGGGCGGTCGTGGCGCACACCCGCGCCCGCGGGCTTATGATGGACGATAACGAGACGGAAAGGGGTCAGGTAGCATGGCCGAGGACAATAGGAATAAACCGCTGTACATGATCAGCGTGGCGGCCGAGTTGACCGGCATGCACCCGCAGACTCTGCGCGTCTACGAGTCCAAGGGCCTGGTGAACCCCCAGCGCTCGGGCGGCAACACGCGTCTGTATTCGCGTGCCGATATCGAGCGCCTGGAGCTCATCAACCAGCTGACCGACGAGGGCATCAACCTTGCCGGCGTGGTGCGCATCCTCGATATGAAGGAGCGTGCCGAGGAGCGCGAGCGCGAGAACGAGAAGCTCCGCGCCCGCGTGCGCCAGCTCGAGGACGAGCTGCACGAGTACAAGATGCAGAAGAAGATCACTGCCCTGGCCCCGCGCGATGGCTCAGTTAACCCCGAACAGGTCATGCGTAAGCTGCTGGGCGCCGGCGGGGATTTGTAGTTACGCGGGTTTACCAACCCGCGTAACGGGCCGACGCTGCGCGACGTCCAGAGCGACAATTTGTCATTCAAAAGGCAAGGCATGACCAGAAGGTCTATGCCTTGCCTTTTTCATGCCAACTTGTTCGCTCTGGACGTCGCTCGCTGTCCGTCCTCTACTTGCGGCGTTGTTTTGCTCCGAATTGGTGGGCTTTCGCTGTCCGCGCCAAAACATCGGCGTTGTTATGGGTAGTCATTGGGGACGTTCTTAAATGACTAGTTGAAAGGGACACACTTGCACCAAATCCGCCGGTCCTGCACCGGGCTCGTCCTATGCTTTACCGAGATAAAGTGAACGTGTAGATTCGTAACCCGCTCGCAACCGTTCTATGGCACGATATTGAACGAATGTATGCTATGCGCCCAAATCTTTTGGGCAGAGTGGGAGACAGTATGGTCAAGCTGTACGAGGACGGCATCTACCTGCGTAACGGCAGCGAGGTTGTGCCTGAGGCCGAGGCCGCTGAGCGCGGCATTACGCAGACACCCGAGGATGCCAAGCGCGGCACCATCGCGTATTCGATCCTTCAGGCACACAATACGTCCGGCGACCCCGAGGCGCTCAAGATTCGCTTCGACGCCATGGCGAGCCACGACATCACCTTTGTCGGCATTATCCAGACGGCGCGTGCCTCGGGCATGGAGCAGTTCCCGCTGCCCTACGTGCTCACCAACTGCCATAACTCGCTGTGCGCCGTGGGCGGCACCATCAACGAGGACGACCACGTCTTTGGTCTCTCGGCTGCCAAAAAGTACGGCGGCATCTTCGTTCCGCCGCATATCGCCGTCATCCACTCCTTTATGCGTGAGAACTTCGCTGGCTGCGGCAAGATGATCTTGGGTTCCGACTCGCACACCCGCTACGGCGCCCTGGGCACCATGGCCGTGGGCGAGGGCGGTGGCGAGCTGGCAAAGCAGCTGCTGCGCGACACCTACGACGTTGCCTATCCCGGCGTCGTTGCCATCTACCTCACGGGCGCCCCGCGCCCCGGCGTTGGCCCACACGATGTGGCGCTCGCCATCATCCGCGCCGTCTTTGCCAAGGGTTACGTTAAGAACAGGGTCATGGAGTTCGTAGGCCCCGGCATCGCGAGCATGACGACCGACTACCGCAACGGCGTCGATGTCATGACCACCGAGACCACCTGCCTCTCCTCCATTTGGGCTACCGACGAGGACACGCACGCGTTTTTGACCATGCACGGTCGCGGCGAGGACTACCGCGAGCTCAAGCCCGCCGATGTTGCCTACTACGACGGCTGCGTCGAAGTCGATCTGTCGAGTATCAAGCCCATGATCGCGTTGCCGTTCCATCCTTCTAACGGCTTTGAGATCGACGAGCTCAACGAGAACCTCGA
This sequence comes from Collinsella sp., assembly GCA_018367075.1. GTDB lineage: Bacteria > Actinomycetota > Coriobacteriia > Coriobacteriales > Coriobacteriaceae > Collinsella. The sequence goes on along the minus strand of JAGZGX010000001.1, from coordinate 20,154 downwards.
GGACATCCTGCATGAGGTGGAGCTCGAGGCCGCCAAGATCGGCGAGGGCAAGACGCACTTTAGCCTGCTCGACAAGATCGTCGACGGCAAGCTGCACGTGCAGCAGGGCGTTATCGCCGGCTGCTCGGGCGGCAACTACGACTCCGTGGTCCAGGCTGCTCGCGTGCTCAAGGGCGCTAACACCGGCTGCGGCGAGTTCTCGCTGTCGGTCTATCCCACGAGCCAGCCCGTGGCACTCGAGCTTACACGCCGCGGCTACATCTACGACCTTATGGAGGCCGGCGCGATTGTGCGCACGGCATTCTGCGGCCCGTGCTTCGGCGCCGGCGACACGCCTGCCAACAACGGCCTTTCGATCCGCCACACCACGCGCAACTTCCCCAATCGCGAGGGTTCCAAGCCGGGCAACGGTCAGCTGAGCGCCGTGGCCCTGATGGACGCCCGCTCCATTGCGGCGACGGCTGCCAACGGCGGCGTCCTGACGCCGGCGACCGACCTGCCCGAGGAGACTTGGGACGAGGCCTGCGAGTACACCTTTGACGACGCGCCGTACAAGAAGCGCGTGTACTGGGGCTTTGGCAAGGCTGAGCCGGCCGACGAGCTGGTCGAGGGCCCCAACATCAAGCCGTGGCCCGCGATGGAGCCTCTCGGCGACGACATCCTGCTCAAGGTGTGCTCCAAGATCATGGACCCGGTCACTACGACCGACGAGCTCATTCCCTCGGGCGAGACGAGCTCCTTCCGCTCCAACCCGCTGGGTCTGGCCGAGTTTACGCTCAGCCGTCGCGACCCTGCCTACGTGGGCCGCTCCAAGGAGGTCGACGCGGTGGAAAAGCGCCGCATTGCCGGCGAGGCAGCGGGCGACCTGGTGGCACTCGATGCCGAGCTTGCCAGCGTGTTTGAGGCGCTGACCGGCGCGGGTGTCGCGGCCGATGCCAAGGCGACTGAGTACGGCTCCATGCTCTATGCCAAGAAGCCCGGTGACGGTTCTGCCCGCGAGCAGGCCGCGAGCTGCCAGCGCGTAATTGGCGGCCTGGCCAACATCGTCCACGAGTACGCCACCAAGCGCTATCGCTCCAACGTGATGAACTGGGGCATGGTGCCCTTCCAGATGGAGGCCGAGCCCAGCTTTGAGGTGGGCGACTACGTCTTTGTGCCGGGTATCCGTACCACGCTCGACGGCGACCTGCAGAACATCGCCGCGTACGTAGTGCGCGCCGATGGTGCGGTCGAGCAGATTGAGCTCTATATTGCCGATATGACGGCAGAGGAGCGTGCCATCGTCAAGGCCGGCTGCCTGATCAACTACAACAAGTTCAAGGCCGCTGCCGAGTAACGCACTTAATTGTCCGTCCGGGGCTTACCCTTTCCCGCCCGCTCACGCGCTTCGCGAGGGTCGCGTTCGGGAAAGGGTGAGCCCCGGACTACATTTCTGCATTCTCGTTGGGTCTTGAGGGACGCTAATAAATAGACTTGCTTGATGCCGCCTCTGTTAATGGGGCGGCTTCTTTTTGTCGAAAACCGCCACAAAGGTGCCTGTCCCCTTTGTGGCGGTCCGCGGTTTGTCTTGTCCTGTAACAGGTAGACCCTTATTTGCCGAGTAGTTGTTACAGATCTAGATAAACGGGCGCCGCTGAGCATTTCATCTCAATCTGTAACATCTGGGGTCAAAAACGGCAGCTAGATGTTACAGATCGAGATTTTGAGCGCTGGAGCCGAAAATCACCACAAAGGGGACAGGCACCTTTGTGGTGGTGGGGGTGGGCTCGATGTTATTGTGATCGCTGGGCGGCATTTTAATGAGCGTCCCTACAGGATTTCATCCGGGCTGGCGGGTTTGGTTGTTTTGGGGATGCCGAGTTTGGATGACGCGAAATCGTCAACATTGTCCTTAATTCCGTCTTTGGTGTAGACAGTGACCATATAGGTGCTGTGTCCGAATTCGCCCTTGTCGCGTGTTGCCCAGGCATCCCAGTAGGCGGCCCCGTTTCGCCCTTTGATTTTTCCGACACGGCGGAGTTCTGTTCGCTTTAATTTCCGGTTGCTATAGATGGTTCGACCGGCTTCCGCGGTGAGCCCGCACTGTCCAAGCAGCTTGTCGAGGACTTGGTTCATGTGGCGCTCATCGGTGTTTGGTGCGTAGTCGTAGGCGAGGGTGATGGAGTCGAGTGGCTGGTCGTCGATCAGATAGTTTAGCGCCTGAGGTTCAAGGCAGAAATAGGGGGAGCATCCGTCGACCTTGCCGAGCAACGGTAACTTGGACTGCCAACTTCCGGTGGGAATTGCATATTCGTAGAACACGCCACGGCAGACAAAGGAGAGCGAGGTGGCACGCGAGCCGGCGTCGATCATCCCGCAAAGATCGAAGGGCGAGGCGATACCAAAAGAAAAGGGCGTGATGACGATAAGGAAGAGCATCACGATGGGTATGGCGAAAATGGTAATGACGTTGCGACCGGTGGAATGAGACGGCTTCATATGCGCTCCTCGAGACAAAGATCTGTTGAGGATAGGCAGAAATGGATATGTTCAGAGAACAATTCAAGTTTAATCTCATGGCGCGAGATGGTCGACCGTTAGCGTCGAAAACCACCACAAAGGTGCCTGTCCCCTTTGTGATGGTGAGGAGCGCGCGGCTTCTTTTGGTAATAGTGTTAGCTGGCGGTATCATTAGTGCAGGTGGCGAAGGTTTGCATTGTGGGGTGTTTTGCCGTGAGCCGTTCTGCCCGTATTGGATTGATTGTCTTGGCGCTTGCGATCGCTGTGGTTGGCGCGGGTGCTGTCGGTATGGCATTTCTACCTGCTGCGGTGACGGAGCCGGTGGTCAAGCCTGTGACTCAATCTGTCGAACTTCTGACCGGCGACGACAAGCCCGAGACCATTACCGTTGATTTTGATGAGCAGCCGGCTGTGCTGGGTATTAGCAATTATCCGCGTATTCAGCTTGGGGCCATGCGCTATACCACGGATACAAGCCTGATCGATAGGGCGTCCGAGCTACTCAAGGGCAAAACATTTAAGCGCTGGTACGGATATGCGTCCTATCGGGCAAAAGCGAACGACATGGTTGGCGGATGCCACTCTTCTATCGAGCTGGACACTGCAAACGGCGCAAAGTTATGTGATGTCTCGTACGATCCGGGCTACGAGGGCAATGAGGGTCCGGGCATCTACATCATGGACGGCGATGTCGCCTATGTCATGGAGGGCGACCAGACCGAGCTCAACGATTTTATGGGTCAGTGTATCCAAGATGCCTATGAACAGACCTGCTTGCCTGACCCGCAGACTGCACGCGATAGTGGGTCTGCCCGTACATGGCTGTTCGAGGATGAGATGCCCTGGACCGTCGAATCGGGAAGTATGGGTTCGGCGAAGGAGTAGAGACCGCGACCACCACAAAGGTGCCTGTCCTCTTTGTGATGGTTTTCGGTCTGTCTCGATCTGTAACATCTTGGCCGCTAAAAGTGGGCCTGGTGTTACAGATTTAGATTTTTGATCCGGGTGTTTTCTGTTCGTCTCAATCTATAACATCTGGAGCCGGAAACGGTCGATAGATGTTACAGATTGAGATAGTGAGGGGACGAGGCCGCAGCGGGTGAGCGCACCTGCTCCCTATCTTTCAATCACTCAGAAAATCTTATATATAGAGACTTAGATTTGTGTATAAGATCGCGCAAAGCTGGCAACAATACTTCTCGAACAACGTGAAGCCGCCCCGTAGGGCGGCCGCCCCAAGAGAGGTGATTCCATGAGAATCGATAAGCTAGCAATGACGTCGCGCGAGGCGTTGCAGACCGCCATGAGCACAGCTGCCGACGCGCAGGCTGGCGCGGTGGAGCCGATTCATCTGCTGTCTGCCCTGCTCGGTGCCGGCGAGCGCAATATCTCCGTGATCATCGAGCGCATCGGCGCCGACCCGGCCCAGCTCGCACGCTCCACACAAGATGCCATCGACCACGCGCCCAAGGTTTCGGGCGAGGGCCAGCAGATGGGCCTGTCCAACGAGCTCGTCCGCGTCATCGAGAAGGCCGAGAAGAAGGCCACCAAGATGGGCGACAGCTTTGTGGTGACCGAGCACCTGCTGATGGCACTTGCCGAGGACAAGGGCGAGGCCGGCCGCGTTCTGCGCGACGCCGGCGTGACCAAGGAGCGCATCGAGCAAGTCTACGAGGAGCTGCGCGGCGATGACCGCGTGACGTCCGCCGAGGACAAGACGCAGTTTGAGGCGCTGGAGCAGTACGGCCGCAATATCTGCGACCTTGCCCGCGCCGGTAAGCTCGACCCGGTCATCGGCCGTACCGATGAGATTCGCCGCACCATCCAGGTCCTGTCCCGTCGTACCAAGAACAACCCCGTGCTCATCGGTGAGCCGGGCGTCGGCAAGACGGCCATCGTCGAGGGCATTGCCCAGCGTATCGTGGCCGGCGACGTGCCGAGCACCCTGCGCGACCGCGACCTCATCGAGCTCGACATGAGCGCGCTGGTCGCCGGTGCCAAGTACCGCGGCGAGTTCGAGGACCGCTTGAAGGCTGTACTCAAGGAAGTCCAAAAGTCCGAAGGCAAGGTCATCCTGTTCATCGATGAGCTCCACACCATCGTGGGCGCGGGTGCCACCGAGGGCTCCATGGACGCCGGCAACATCCTGAAGCCTGCGCTTGCCCGTGGCGACTTGCACGCGATCGGCGCGACTACGCTCGACGAATACCGCAAGTACATCGAGAAGGACGCGGCGCTCGCGCGTCGTTTCCAGACCGTGATGGTGAGCGAGCCTACCGTCGAGGACACCATCTCGATCCTGCGTGGCCTCAAGGAGAAGTACGAGATCTTCCACGGCGTGCATATCACCGATAGCGCACTCGTGGCCGCCGCCGACCTCTCCGATCGCTACATCGCCGACCGTTTCCTGCCCGACAAGGCCATCGACCTGGTCGATGAGGCGGCAAGCCGCCTGCGCATGGAGCTCGACAGCATGCCGGTCGAGATCGACGCCACCACGCGTCAGCTCACCCAGCTGCAGATCGAGGAGCAGGCGCTCATGAAGGAGGCTGATGACGCCTCCAAGGAGCGTCTGGAGGCCCTGCGCCAAGAGATCGCCGAGGTCCAAGAAAAGCTCAACGTGCAAAAGGCCGGTTGGCTCAACCAAAAGAACGCCATCGACCACGTGCAGGAGCTTAAGGGACAGCTCGACGAGGCCAAGAGCGAAGAGGAGCGTGCGACGCGCAACGGCGATTTGGGCCGTGCGTCCGAGCTGCGCTACTCCGTGATTCCGGGTCTGCAGCAGCAGATTCAGGATTCTGAGGCTGCGCTCGAGGCGCAAAAGCAGCAGGACGGCGAGGGCCTCAACGAGCAGGTGACCTCCGATGAAATCGCCGAGGTCGTGAGCGCCTGGACCGGCGTGCCCGTGTCCAAGATGATGCAGGGCGAGCTCGACAAGCTCAAGGGCCTGGAGGGCGAGCTGCATAAGCGCGTCATCGGTCAGGATGAGGCCGTCTCCGCCGTTGCCGCGGCCGTGCGCCGCAGCCGTGCGGGCCTCTCCGATCCGGACAAGCCCATCGGCAGCTTCTTCTTCCTGGGCCCCACCGGCGTGGGCAAGACCGAGCTCGCCAAGGCGCTGGCCGAGTGCCTGTTCGATGACGAGCGCGCGCTCGTGCGTATCGACATGTCCGAGTATATGGAGAAGTTCAGCGTCCAGCGTCTGATTGGTGCGCCCCCGGGATACGTGGGCTACGACGAGGGCGGTCAGCTCACCGAGGCCGTGCGCCGTCGTCCGTACTCTGTGATCTTGCTCGACGAGATGGAGAAGGCTCATCCGGATGTCTTTAACGTGCTGTTGCAGGTGCTTGATGACGGTCGTCTGACCGATGGCCAGGGTCGCCAGGTGTCCTTCAAGAACACGATTATCATCATGACGTCCAACGTGGGCTCCAAGGCCATCGCCGATCTGTCCGGCAAGGACGAGGAGGAGATGCGCCATCAGGTCGACGCGGCCATGGCTCAGACCTTCCGCCCCGAGTTCCTCAACCGTATCGACGATATCGTGGTGTTCCATCCGCTCGGTATGGCGCAGATCGAGAAGATCGTCGACATCCAGCTCGCCGACGTCCGCGCGCGTCTGGCCAAGGAGCGCATGACGCTTGCCATCACCCCGGCGGCCAAGCAGATGCTCGCCGTGGGCGGCCTGGACCCGGTCTTTGGCGCCCGTCCGCTCAAGCGTCTGGTGCAGCGCGAGGTCGTGGATGCCATCGCCGCCGCTATCATCGATGGCACGGTGCGTGAGGGCGATCAGGTGACGGTCGATGTCGACAAGGACGGCGGCTTTACCGTCGTGTGCGACAACACGCCGGCGGCCACCTGCGAGGTCCCCGACGCCGAGTAGGTTTTGGGCCATGCCTTAAAATCTGCCTTTTGAGCCGAACGCCAAGGGCGGCGGATCCGATTGGGTCCGCCGCCCTTTTTCGTGCGACAATCGATGATGCCGAACGGATGCGATGCAAGGAGCTATGCAGATGAAAGACGAGATCAAGACAAGTGCGCCGGCGACCGATGCCGCACCCGCCGCACCCAAGCCTGTGCCTAAGCCGGCACCCAAGCCGCGCGACCCCTACATCCGTGCCGAGAACGAGGACGACGACGGCTACGATCCCTACAGCGACCGACGCCCCGAGCGTGAGCCGATGTTCGAAGCCGACCCGTGGCGCTGAGTGCCACCCAAAAGGCCACCAATAAGTTGCGGTGAAATAGGGATTGTTTTGCGGTTTGACCAGCAAAAACAGTCCCTATTTCACCGCAACTGCGTTAGGGATTTTTCTACAGGGGGAGGGTAGTCAAAAAAGCCCCGTCCCAAATCGACTGTCCAGGGAGTCGCATTCGGGCTTGGTTGTCCTCTCAGCCACTCGGCATCCTTCGAGCAGTAATAGTGAAAAAACTTGCTTAAGTGTTAATCAAGTCAGACATAATCTTGCTCTCTAATTAATCAAGAATCGCTATAATTTTGATTAGCTAGAGAGCAAGATTGGAGAATCATGGCATTCAACGACTTGATCGCCCAGAAAATAAAGGACTTTGAACAGCAGGGGGTTCCGCAGGTCTTTGAGCGAGACCTTGATCTAGGAAACCCACAGGAGCCAAAGCGCGACAACATCGTAAATGTGATTGTGGGGGCCCGCCGTTGTGGAAAGACGTATCGCCTGTATCAGGAGATGCGGCGGCTTCAGAGCCGGGGCGTCGAGCTTGACCGGATGCTTTACTTCAATTTTGAGGATGAGCGCTTGCGCCCGTATGAGCCATCGCTGCTGGCGGACGTGCTCGACACGTTCTATGCACTGTATCCTGTTGCTCGAACCGAGGGCGCTTACATTTTCTTTGACGAGATCCAGGAAATTCCCGAATGGGGTGCGTTTCTGCGGCGTGTAGTCGATACGGAGAAAGCGACCGTCTATGTGACGGGATCTTCTTCCAAGATGCTGTCCTCAGAACTTAAGAGCGAGTTCAGGGGTCGTTCTCTTGTGCGAGAGCTTTTTCCGTTGAGTTTTTCGGAATACGTTCGATATAAGACGGGGAGCGTCCCTGAGCCAGATGCGACCTTTTCCCCGAGCGATGCAGCGCTGCTTCGACATCATCTGATCGGGTATCTTGAACAAGGGGGATTCATCGCGACACTTGAGCAGACGCCTGCAGACGCGATTCAGCTGCTACAGGAATATGCTTCGCGAATGGTCGCCATGGACGTCGTTGAACGTTACGACGTCAAGAACCCTCGCCTGGCATCGCTGTTCTTGACGCGGTGTATGGCATCTTCGGGACGAGAGCTGTCAGTGAACAAAGTGTACAACGAGTTCAAGAGCAGACAGATACCCGTCAGTCGTAATTCGCTCAGCGATTTACTTGAGTATTATGAGGACGCCTACCTGTTATTTTCTGTGCCGGAGTTCACGCGTTCACTGGCAAATAACATGCGGTCTGCGTCTAAGGTCTACGCTGTCGACCCTGCGATGTTTGGAGCATTCTCTCCCGCATCGGCATTGGACCAGGGCCAGAGGCTCGAGACCGCAGTGTTCAATGCGCTAAGAAGAAGGACTCCCGCGGTGAGGACCGGCTCGGTCTGCCGCCTGCTGATCAAAGAGAAGAGCAAAAGCCATGAGGTAGACTTTGTGGCTGGGGACGCGCTTCTCATGCGGGCTTATAGCCTGATTCAGGTGAGTGCGGATATGGCAAGTGAGAAAACGCGCGAGCGCGAAATTGCCGCGCTTGATGCCTCGATGGCCCAGTTTGATCTTGGCGAGTCGGCAATCGTTACCATGGATGAACAGACCGATATTCCATGCGAGCACGGTGTGGTACACGTTATGCCCGCATGGAAGTGGCTCCTTGCCTAATCATCTATGGGCCTGTGGGGTCAGGACCTCCTGGCTCCTTCATCACGGTTGGGGAGCACGTTGCTGCGCCAGGCTAGTCCTGGGCTTTGATACTCGGCAGCAGGATCTGCGCGAGGTAGTCGGTCTCGAGTTTGGTCGCGGCGTCTGCGTTGCCGTCTTTGCCAACCAGGTCGTTCTTGATCTGGCTATACGTATAGCGGTTGCCGGTCGTCAGCTCGACAAGCTCAATGGCCGTGTCCATGGGATAGGTCGACACTGGATCCTGGGTGCGCCCGTTGATAGTCTGGGGCACCACGTACGGATAGACGGGGCCGCTGGCGTAGACGGTATAACCGTTGCCTAGATTGGCCGCACCCAAAACCGTATCGCCTTCATCGGGCGTAAAGCTCTCGCCCTCGCGCACCGCGACGAGCGTCACGAGCGGCGTATTGGCGTCGTCGCCCAGATAGATGCATAGCGTGCTGCCGTTTTGCCAAGTTGCGACCTTGCCGTACCACTCGACGGGGATATCGAGCTGGTAAAGGTCGGTTGCCTTGTGACGGGCGTCGGCATCACGGGCCGCCTGTGCCTTTTGCGCGCTCACGGCATTGACGGCGGCGTCGCGCCGCGCGGTTGCCGCCTGCTGGAGTACCTTGGCGGTGGCGGCGGAGCTCGCACCGCCCTCTTCGGCATACTTGGCGGCGGCATCGATCTGGTCGTCAGTCACTGTGTCGGCCGAAGGCACCTTGAGCTTAAAGGTGGCCTGGGCACTTAAATCCTGTCCATCGCTCTTAACGGTGACCTGCGTCTTGGCGGTCGGGACGGTATAGATGGTGCCGTCGGCCGCGATGGGGGAGGCAGCGATGGAGAGCGTGTAATCGCCGGGCAGCAGTTTGATGCCGCGGCCGTGCTCGTCAACATAGAGCGTTTCGCTCACGGAGGAGCCGTCAGAATCCTGACCGCTCACCTGTACGGGAATCTTGGAGCCAGTGGAACAGTCGAGGCCCGCGGCATGCACGCCAATCTGCACTGACATCATCGTGTGGGCATTGGCGGCGACAGTGGCAGCCTGCTCTTGCTGATATCCGTTCCAGGCAGCATAGCCTGCACCGCCGGCGACGAGCGCGACGGCCACGACACCGGCGACCATCAGATTGCGGCGCTTGGGCGACATCTTGCGATGGCGAACCTCGGCCTCGCGTGCCGAGGGAACGGACGGCAGGGGAATATCGCCCATGGCGATGGTCTCGTCCACGGCAGGCGCAGAGCCCAGGCCGGGAAGCTCGCGGGTCAGCGAATCTTCGGCCGGCAAGCTGTCGAGCAAGATGGTTTCCTCGCTCGTGTCGGATTCGGGCTGGTCGTCGGCCTCGCATTCGGTGTCTTCGTGACCTGCCTCATCTTCGGCAGGCTCAATGTCGTCTGCATCCTGATCATCGGACTGCGCCTCGGCTTCCGACTCATCCTGCACATCAACGCCCGAATCGTCAAACGCAATCTCATCAAGTGAAATCCGGTCTAGGCTCTCCAGGGCTTCGGCACACGCTTCTGCATCTTGGGCCGCATCCTCTTGGCCCATCGTCTCATCATTCATACATCCCCCAAGCTCAATATCGGGACAACACTGTACCCAAAAACGGGACCCCATAGAGCCGCCGCATGATTTGAAATCCGATTTTATATGTGCGCGTGTTTTTGAATAGATGATGATTAGAGACGCAACGACAAAAGCCCCCGGAAAGCGAGTGAAACGCTTTCCGGGGGCTCTGCGAGACATTGGATTGAAAATCTGGCAGGCGGGCCTATGCCCAGGTGTCAACAGCGACCAACATGTTACTCGGCGTGTGCGTAATCCACCTTGGCGCGGCGAGCGGTAGCCTTCTCCCAATCGCTGGTGCCCTCAAAGACATCCTGCTTGTAGGGATTGCGGCCGAGCTTTTTGGCGCGGTAGGCGATGTAGATGATCGCGGCGACGTTGGCGATCAGTGCGGCGATCGAGACCGCGGTAGCGGCGCCGGGGTCGAGCGTGGAGTGGGTCACAAAGACGGACTCCTCCTGGAAGTACGGGAACACCTGGGCAAACATGCACCAAATGGCCAGCGTAAAGGCGCGGTTCTGGATCCAGCCGCCCTTGTTCCAGATAAAGGCGGCGACGGTGGGCGCCAACAGCAGCGCAAAGCCGCAGAACCAGGAATGGGTGGGCAGGCAGTTGTAGGTGTAGCAGAAGTTCCAGATGTCGTAGGCGATGATGTAGACCCAGGTCATGTCGGGCCACAGCATGTCGGTTTGATCCTCGGAGGCGTAGACGCTCCACCAACCGGTCATGCAGAAGATGTTGATGATACCGGCGATGCCGTTGAACACGTTGTTCCAGCCGGCCAGCTGCGTAGCACCTTCGGAGGTGACCCAGGTGGACTCGCCCAGGACAAAGAAGTGGTAGGCGCTCTCGAAGTCGGACACGACGGCAATCATGATGTTGATGGCGACGATCACAAACGGCCACGCACGGAACCAATGCGCCTTGCCGATCTTTCCCCACTGGTACTTAATGGCAATGAAGCCCCAGCAACCGGCCAGCGCAGCGTATACCTTGGCGTAGTGGAACCAGCTGTTCTGGTACACATGGGTGGGGTTGGTGAGCGCCCACTCGGCACCCTGCGAGACGCCGATGGCGATGGCGGCGCAGTAGATGGTCATGGCCAGCGGAGCCACGCCAAAGATGATTGCCGCGCCCAGCTTGGTGCGGCGGCCGACCTCGTTGAGCACGATCAGGCCAATAAAGACTATGGCCCAGCCGGCCCAGTGGATAAGGGTATCGCTACCCCAAACATCGAACAGCATGTTGCTCTCCTTTCACACGCCCGCGGCCCCTCTTCTGATCGCGGGCAGTTTGGCCAAATGTCGTCAGTTCTGGGGCTTGCGCTCCGGATACTTGGCGGTATAGCCCTCGATGTGGAGTGTCGAGGCGATGATTTCCTTGACCGTCTCGTCGGGCACATCGGGGTGCGTGCGGATATACATCAACAACCCCATGATGAGGGTGTAGAACGTCTCGTAGACATGGTCGATGCGTAGCTCATGATGGGCGACAAAGTCCACCACGGTGGTGTCGCAGATATATTGCGCCACGCGCTGGACCACGTTGTGCAAAAAGCCGCCGTAGAGCGCGCCGCTGCTTGAGGTGAGCGTACTCGGCAGCTCGTGGCCGCTGGCGACCAGGCGCTTAAAGAGCGGGGCGACGGTGTCGAGTGCGCCCTCGATATCACCGACGATGCGGTTGGCATTCCACTGCTCGAGCTCGGAGATAAAACCGTCGATCGCCTCGTCCATGACGGCGGTGACGGCGGCGTCCATGTCGGCGAAGTAGTGGTAGAACAATGAACGCGTGCAGCCGGCTCGCTTGGTCACGGCCGATACCGATAGGTGGGACACGCCCAGCTCGGAGCTTACGGTGCGCACGGCATCGAGGATCTCGCGACGGCGTTCGTCGCCCGTCAGGCGCTTTGCCGCGCTATCGGATGCGGGGACGGCATCGACCACAGAGGTACCTGCTGTGTTGTTGCCCATGTTTTGCCGCCTTTCATCCTCTTTTGCCTGACCGTTCGCCTAACAGTCTTGAATATTGTTGACGGTTCGTCAATACTATTTTTGACACAATGTCAACAATGGCGGGTGAACGGCATGGGGGCATGCCCAGCCTGCAAAAAAGAGGGGCGCCGCGGTCCCGCCGGGCTGTGGCAAGAGAAGGGACAACCATGATTCTCAACGGACCGGGGATTAGCTACACCGAGCCCGACATCGGTTCGGAGTTCGTGCCGCCGCTGCCGGAGCATCCGCGTGAGGCCATCGTCAAGCTGTGCGAGCACTGCACCAACCGTCTGCTGCATCGCGATGAGCTGCTGGGCTACGAGTACTGGTCGTTTGCCGAGGCCGCAACCGACGAGCAGGCCGAAGTGCTCTGCAAGATGAAGATGCGGCATGCCCGAAGCCGATATCGAGAAGATGCTCGACGACATGAGCTACACGGGTCTGCTCGAGTACAACTGGGAAAACCCCGAGCGCGCCAAGCAGTGGGTGCTGCCCATGCTGGTGCCGGGCTCTGCCGAGTTCCTCAACATGCGCGTGAGCCAGCTCGACGAGCACCCGGTCTATGCCAAGTTCTTTGAGCAGGCGTCCAAGGGGCCGCTGTCCAAGGCTACGCCGATGGTGCCGCCCGGTGGCGCCGGCATCGGCATGCACGTCATTCCGGTCGAGAAGGCCATCGACGCCGCGAGCACCTCGGTGCCGATCGAGCATATCGAGCACTGGCTCGACAAATACGATGGCAAATATGCCGCCAGCACCTGCAGCTGCCGCGCGAGCCGTCGCGTGATGGGTGAGGGCTGCGCCGACGACCCCGCCGACTGGTGCATTGCCGTGGGCGATATGGCCGACTATGTGGTTGAGACCGACCGCGGCCATTACGTGACGCGCGACGAGGTCTACGACATCCTGCGCCAGGCCGAGGACAACGGCTTTGTGCACCAGATCACCAATATCGATGGCGAGAACAAGATCTTCGCCATCTGCAACTGCAACGTCAACGTGTGCTATGCCCTGCGCACCTCGCAGCTGTTCAACACGCCCAACCTGTCGCGCTCGGCCTATGTCGCCAAGGTCGAGAAGGACAAGTGCGTGGCTTGCGGCCGCTGCGTTGAGGTGTGCCCGGCCGGTGCCGCCAAGCTCGGCCAGAAGCTCTGCAGCAAAAAGGCCGGCGGACAGGTGCCCGAGTATCCGCGCCAAGAGCTGCCCGATGCCACCAAGTGGGACCACACCAAGTGGTCGCCCAACTACCGCAACGACAACCGCATCGAGACGTATGAGTCCGGCACCGCACCCTGCAAGACGGCCTGTCCCGCGCACGTTGCCGTTCAGGGCTACCTTAAGCTTGCTGCCCAGGGTCGCTACGACGAGGCGCTGGCGCTCATCAAGCGCGAGAACCCGCTGCCCGCCATCTGCGGCCGCGTGTGCAATCGCCGCTGCGAGGATGCCTGCACCCGTGGCCGCGTGGACGCCGCCGTGGCCATCGACGAGGTCAAGAAGTTCATCGCCCAGCGCGATCTGGATGCCGCGACCCGCTATGTCCCACCTGTGGTGACCCCGACGCGTGCCGGCGGCTTCGACCAGAAGATCGCCATCATCGGTGCCGGTCCGGCCGGCCTGTCCTGCGCTTTCTACCTGGCCGAGAAGGGCTACAAGCCCGTCGTGTTCGAGAAGAACGAGCGCCCGGGCGGCATGCTCACCTACGGCATTCCCAGCTTTAAGCTGCAGAAGGATGTCATCGAGGCCGAGGTCGAGATCATTCGCCTGATGGGTGCCGAGTTCCGCTATGGCGTGGAAGTCGGTCGCGACGTGACGCTCGACGAGCTGCGCGCGCAGGGCTTTAAGGCCTTCTACGTTGCCATTGGCTGCCAGGGCGGCCGCCTTGCGGGCATTCCGGGCGAGGGTGCCGAGGACGTGACCGTGGCCGTCGACTTCCTTCGCGAGGTTAACAGCGGCAAGATCGATTCCCTGTCCGGCCGCACCATTGTGGTGGGCGGCGGCAACGTGGCCATCGACGTTGCCCGCAACGCCTGCCGTCTGGGCTCTGAGCATGTTGAGATGTTCTGCCTGGAGAGCGAGGCTCAGATGCCCGCCAGCGAGGAGGAGCGTCGCGAGGCCGTTGAGGACGGCGCTCACATCAGCTGCGGATGGGGCCCCAAGGAGATTCACCTGGACGAGGCCGGTCGCGTGTGCGGCATCACCTTCAAGCGCTGCACGCGTGTCTTTGACGACGAGGGCCGTTTTGCGCCCGAGTACGACGAGAACGATCTGCGCCGTGTCGATGCCGATCGTGTCGTTATGTCGATTGGCCAGTCCATTGTGTGGGGCGACCTGCTGGCTGGCTCCAAGGTGGAGCTTGGCCGCGGCCAGGGCGCCCTTGCCGATCCCCAGACCTATCAGACTGCCGAGCCCGACATCTTTGTGGGCGGCGACGTCTACACCGGTCCGAGCTTTGCCATCGACGCCATCGCCGCCGGTCACGAGGCCGCCGTGTCCATCCATCGCTTTGTGCAGCCGGGATCCACGCTCACCATCGGCCGCAACCAGCGTCGTTACACCGCGCTCGACCGCGACGATGTCGTGATCGAGAGCTACGACAACGCGAGCCGCGAGGTTGCCCACGTGGACCGCGAGCGCGAGAAGGCTGCGCCGTTTAGCGAGTACGTCGAGACCTTTACCGAGGAGCAGGTGCGCGCCGAGACCGCCCGCTGCCTGGGCTGCGGTGCCTCGATCGTCGACCCCAACAAGTGCATCGGCTGCGGTCTGTGCACCACCAAGTGCGCGTTCGATGCCATCCACCTGGATCGCGATCGCCCCGAGTGCTCCACGATGGTCAAATACGAGCAAAAGCTTCCGAGCCTTGGCAAGTATGCTTTAAAGCGTGCAATCAAAATCAAGTTCGGTCGTAAATAGGTAACCATGGCGGGTAAGGGGACGGCGCAGGCTAGATTTTGCCGTCCCCTTGCTTTGAGTTTGCATCGCATCAACCGTTGTTGAAAGGTTTCTACCTTGCATGAATTGGGAATCGTTTACCACATCATTCGCGATGTCGAGAACGTGGCGCGCGCCAATGGCGTGAGTCGCGTTTCGAGCGTCACGCTGCTGCTGGGCGAGGTCTCGGGCGTCGTTCCCGACTTGCTGCTCGACGCTTGGCGCTGGGCGGCAGATAAAAAGCCCATCGCGCAGGGCGCGGAGCTTATTGTGGAGCCCGTCGAGGCCGTGACGCATTGCGAGGCGTGCGGCTGCGACTACGCGACGGTCGAGCACGGCAAGACCTGCCCCCATTGCGGTAGCGGCGATACCTATCTGCTCCAGGGCCAAGAGGTCATGATCAAGCAGATTGAGACCCCCGACGAGGAACCGGCAGACGCTGCCCCCGACGGCCCTTCCGACGTCCCCGACGCCGTCGACGCCGCCAACCCCCTCCACATCGTCTAGGATCCCCTATAAGTTGCGGTGAAATAGTTCCTAAATCCAGCCTTCTGGCTCTTAAACAAGAACTATTCCACCGCAACTTTTTTGAGTGGTTTCGTAGATCATAAGTCGCGCAAATAGTCAAGTCATACCTGTTTGAACAAAGTAGCGGCAGTACAAGTGCATTCGCACTTGCTTAAAATCGATATTAATGAACAGTCTGCTTGTATCTGTAAAATGCGTGGCTTGATGAGCGACGCCTTGGCGGGTAATGAGTCAAAAAGCAGTAACGTAATCAACTTGTAACAAACTTAGACGTTTAAACAAATAATGCAACCTTTTACGAATTTAGCTATAATTCCACAAACCAAACAGGTATACTTCCTTCATGTCGTGTAGGAAATACGTAGACAAAAAGGAGGTTATGTGATGGTAAGTATTGTTCTTGCTAGCCACGGGGACTTGGCAGCTGGAATCAAGCAGACGGGCTCGATGGTCTTTGGCGATCAGCCGTCTGTTGCCGTGGTCTCGCTCGAGCCGAGCATGGGCCCCGACGACTTCCGTGCCAAGGTCGAGGAAGCAATCGCTTCCTTCGAGGACCAGGAGCAGGTGCTCTTCCTCGTTGATCTGTGGGGCGGCACGCCGTTCAACCAGATCAGCGGGCTCATCGAGGGCCATGATTCCTGGGCTATCGTCACCGGTGTCAACCTGCCTATGCT
The DNA here is from genome assembly GCA_018367075.1 of Collinsella sp. GTDB lineage: Bacteria > Actinomycetota > Coriobacteriia > Coriobacteriales > Coriobacteriaceae > Collinsella. The sequence goes on along the minus strand of JAGZGX010000001.1, from coordinate 4,085 downwards.
CATCGAGGCATATTCGCAGCGCTTTGACGCAAAGAACACTGCACATGCGATCGCAAAACATCTCGTGACTGAGGCTAAGGCTGGCGTGCGCGTCAAGCCCGAGTCTCTGGAGCCCGAGGAGAAGAAGCCGGCTGCGGCCGCCGCTGCTCCTGCAGGCGCCATCCCTCCGGGAACGGTCATCGGCGACGGGCACATCAAGATTGCCCACGTCCGTATCGACACCCGTCTGCTTCATGGTCAGGTGGCCACCACGTGGACCAAGCAGATCAACCCCAACCGCATCATCGTGGTTTCCGACGGCGTTGCTCACGACGAGCTCCGCAAGACCATGATCGAGCAGGCTGCCCCTCCGGGAGTCCATGCCAACGTCGTGCCCATCAAGAAGATGGCCGAGGTCGTCAAGGACACGCGCTTTGGTGACACCAAGGCCATGCTGCTCTTCGAGAACCCGCAGGATCTGCTCAAGGCCATCGAGGCCGGCGTCGACATCAAGGAAGTCAACATCGGTTCCATGGCTCACTCCAAGGGCAAGGTCGTCGTCACCAACGCCGTCGCCATGGGCGATGACGACGTTAAGACTCTCGAGGCCCTCAAGGCCAAGGGCGTCAAGTTCGAGGTCCGCAAGGTTCCTTCGGATTCCTCCGAGGATCTCGACGCCATGTTGAAGAAAGCTAAGGCCGAACTGGCCGCTCAAGCATAGTAAAGGAGGGTCCGATACATGTCTGCAATCACTATTCTGCTTGTTGCGATTGTCGCGTTGCTTGCCGGTATGGAAGGCATTCTGGATGAGTTCCAGTTCCATCAGCCGCTCGTGGCATGCACGCTTATCGGTCTCGTAACCGGTCACCTTCAGGAGGGCATCCTCCTGGGCGGTTCGCTCCAGATGATGGCCCTTGGCTGGGCTAACGTCGGCGCCGCCGTCGCGCCTGACGCCGCTCTGGCCTCGGTCGCTTCTTCGATCATCATGGTGCTCGCCCTCAACGGTGGCGCCACTGATTCGGCCAAGGCCGTTACCGCGGCCATCGCCGTCGCCGTCCCGCTGTCGGTCGCTGGTCTGTTCCTGACCATGATCTGCCGTACCATTGCTACCGCTATCGCTCACGCCATGGACGGTTGCGCCGAGAAGGGCGACTTCTCCGGCATCGAGCGCTGGCAGTACGCTGCCATCCTCATGCAGGGCCTTCGTATCGCCATCCCGGCAGTACTTCTGTGCGTTATCCCGGCCGAGGCTGTTACCAACGCGCTTAACGCTATGCCCGACTGGCTGTCCGGCGGCATGGCCGTCGGCGGCGGCATGGTCGCTTCCGTCGGTTACGCCATGGTCATCAACATGATGGCCACCAAGGAGACCTGGCCGTTCTTCATCCTCGGCTTTGTCCTTGCTGCCATCCCTCAGCTCACGCTGATCGCCCTTGGCCTCATCGGCATCTCCCTTGCCCTCATCTACCTTGGCCTTAAGGATCTGGCCAAGCAGGGTGGCGGCACGGGCGGTGGCTCCGGCGACCCGCTCGGCGACATTCTGAACGATTACGAGTAGGAGGGGAGTGATACATATGGCAGAGAACAAGATTCAGCTCACCAAGGCTGACCGTAAGAAGGTTTGCTTCCGTCATCAGTTCCTTCAGGGCTCGTGGAACTACGAGCGTATGCAGAACGGCGGCTGGTGCTTCGCAATGATCCCTGCGATCAAGAAGCTCTACACCAGCAAGGATGACCAGATTGCCGCGCTTAAGCGCCACCTGGAGTTCTATAACACCCACCCCTATGTTTCCGCCCCCGTCATTGGCGTTACCCTCGCCCTCGAGGAGGAGCGCGCCAACGGTGCTCCGATCGATGACGTCGCCATCCAGGGCGTCAAGGTCGGTATGATGGGTCCGCTCGCCGGCGTCGGTGACCCCGTCTTCTGGTTCACCCTTCGCCCGATTCTGGGCGCTCTGGGCGCTTCCCTGGCCATGTCCGGCAGCATCGTCGGTCCGCTGCTGTTCTTCTTCGCGTGGAACATCATCCGTTACGCTTTCCTGTGGTACACGCAGGAGTTTGGCTACAAGGTCGGCTCCTCTATCGCCAAGGACCTCTCCGGCGGTCTGATGGGCAAGGTCACCGAGGGCGCTTCCATCCTGGGTATGTTCATCATCGGCGCCCTGGTCGAGCGCTGGGTGTCCATTTCCTTCACCCCGATCGTCTCCACGGTCAAGCAGTCTGCTGGCGCCTTTATCGACTGGGCTAGCCTGCCTTCCGGTTCCGAGGGTATCAAGGAAGCGCTGACGATGTACAACTCCGTCGGTGCTACCGCCCTTGATCAGATGAAGGTCACCACGCTTCAGGCCAACCTCGATCAGCTCATCCCCGGCCTTGCCGCCGTGTGCCTGACCCTGCTGGTCTGCAAGCTCCTCAAGAAGAAGGTTAGCCCGATCGTCATCATCCTGGCTCTCTTCGCCGTCGGCATCATCGGTCGCTTCTGCGGCTTCATGTAAGCACGCTTCGGCTTAAGACCGAGAGTTGCTAGGTAAGGGCTTTTGAGCCATTGAAACGGACCGCACCCGGTGGGTACACTGGATGCGGTCCGATTGTTTTAATTGGAGGGCGAGGCGCGTATGGCGCAATCTCAGAACAGCACGGTCGATCTGGCAACGCCGGCAACCTGCCTGATGGGGCTTACCAGCCACGGTAACGTGATGGTGGGCAATAAGGCGTTCGAGTACTATAACGAGCGCAATCCCGAGGATTATATTCAAATCCCGTGGGACGAGGTCGACTATATTGCCGCCGAGGTTTTGCGCGGCACCAAGAAGATCACGCGTTTTGCCATCTTTACCAAGGATAACGGCCACTTTACGTTTACGACGCGCGATGACAAAGAGACGCTTCGTGCGGTCCGTAAGTACGTCGATGAGGATAAGCTCGTGCGTTCGCCCGATTTTATCGACGTAACGACCAAGGGCGCCAAGAGCATCCCCGCTGCCATCAAGAGCCTTTTCCACAGAGACAGCTAATCGTTGGCGATAGATGGCGGAAAATGCATTCCGGAATTTGTTCTCATTCCGGGATGCATTTTCCTTTTGAGGGCCAGTTGGGAAAGCTTGTCCCATTATTTCGCGTTATTCCGGGTTATTCTTTCCGATATTGAGGATTGCCCTCGGAAACTATTCGCTATAGAGCCTTCTCGATGAGTGGCCATGCGCTACATGGCAAAGGGGTAAATCTGCTACACTAGTACAACATGCCTCCGTAGCTCAGGGGATAGAGCACCGCTCTCCTAAAGCGGGTGTCGACGGTTCGAATCCGCCCGGGGGCACCAGGGAATATGACGGCGTCGCGGGAGCGGCGCCGTTTGGTTTCAAGACTTTAGTCCGCTGGCCGCGCAGCGGCCAGCTTTAAACCACCCGCTACGCGGGTGGAGACAAACGGCTTTACAAAGCCACCCCTCCGACCGATATTGACGATTGTTCAGGCCGTCAAGAATTCGAGTCGAAGGGGTGGTCGCCATGGCCCAGAAGGCCTACAGCCTTTCCCACACGAAGTGGATGTGCAAGTACCACATCGTGTTCACGCCGAAGTATAGGCGCAAAGTGATCTACAACCAAATCAGGAGCGACATAGGGGAGATCCTCAGGAAGCTGTGCGAGTACAAGGGGATCGAGATAATCGAGGGGCACCTGATGCCCGACCACGTGCACGTGCTGCTGGCGATCCCGCCGAAGTACAGCGTCGCGAGCGTCATGGGCTACCTGAAGGGGAAGAGCTCGCTGATGATATTCGACAGGCACGCCAACCTCAAGTACAAGTTCGGCAACAGGAAGTTCTGGGCGGAGGGCTACTACGTGTCCACCGTCGGCCTGAACGAGGCGACGATCGCCAAGTACATCAGGGAGCAGGAGCCCCACGACATCGCGCTGGACAAGCTGAGCGTGAAGGAGTACGAGGACCCCTTCAAGAGGGGGTGATGCTGCCGGTTCGACCGGCGCGCCACGGGTCAAGATGCACTAGGCCTGGACGAAGTCCGGGCCCGCGCCTTTAGACGCGAGCCCGGGGCCCGTGGGTTATACCCTAAGAGCAAACCACCCTTTTTAAGGGTGGTTCTGATT